>NZ_JBFBBT010000002.1:316728-458331 GCF_040682815.1 Amycolatopsis sp. NPDC051102 | reverse complement strand
GCCGCGGCTGGTGGTGTGGGCCCTGGCGTTTAACAACCCGCCTTGCCACCCACGACCGTGAAGGCCCTGGTGACGGGCCCCACATCCCCCTGAACGGGCGCACCCGACAGGGCTGCGAGGCGCAACGGCTACCCTGGTGGTCCGAAGGCCGCACGAGCAGCAGGAGGTGCGGGTGAGCCAGGAGCTCGACGCCGCGGTGCCCGCGAAGCAGGGCGCCCAGCAGAACGGGCAGGCGGCGGGACAGCCCGCGCCGCCGAAACCGAACGGCGCGGCGCCGAATCCGTCCGCGACCCGGCGGGTCCGGGCGCGCCTCGCCCGGCGCATCACCGCCCAGCGCGCCGCCCCGGTCAAGCAGGTCCTCGAACCCCTGGCCGTCATCCACCGCGAGCTGCACCCGAACGGCGATCTCGGGCTGCTCCAGCGCGCCTACGACGTCGCCGAGGAACTGCACCGCAACCAGCGGCGCAAGTCCGGCGACCCGTACATCACCCACCCGCTCGCCGTCGCCACCATCCTCGCCGAGCTGGGCATGGACACCACCACCCTCGTCGCGGCGCTGCTGCACGACACGGTCGAGGACACCGGCTACGCCGTCGAGAGCCTGAAGGCCGACTTCGGCGACAAGGTCGCCGAGCTGGTCGACGGTGTCACGAAGCTGGACAAGGTGAAGCTCGGCTCGTCCGCCGAGGCCGAGACCATCCGCAAGATGGTCATCGCGATGGCCAAGGACCCGCGGGTGCTGGTCATCAAGCTCGCCGACCGGCTGCACAACATGCGCACCATGCGCTTCCTGCCGCCGGAGAAGCAGGCCCGCAAGGCCCGCGAGACGCTCGAGGTCCTCGCCCCGCTGGCCCACCGGCTCGGCATGGCCACGGTCAAGTGGGAGCTGGAGGACCTCGCGTTCGCCATCCTGCAGCCCAAGAAGTACGACGAGATCGTGCGCCTGGTCGCCGACCGCGCACCGTCGCGCGACATCTACCTGCGGTCGGTGATTACCGACCTGACCAGCAACCTCGTCTCGTCGCGGATCACCGCGAAGGTCGAGGGCCGGCCCAAGCACTACTACTCGATCCACCAGAAGATGATCGTCCGCGGCCGCGACCTGGACGACATCCACGACCTGGTCGGGGTGCGGATCCTGGTCGAGGACGTCCGCGACTGCTACGCGGCGATGGGTGTCGTCCACGCGCTGTGGCAGCCCGTGCCCGGCCGGTTCAAGGACTACATCGCGCAGCCGCGGTTCGGTGTCTACCAGTCGCTGCACACGACGGTGATCGGCCCCGACGGCAAGCCCCTCGAGGTGCAGATCCGCACCTACGAGATGCACCGCACCGCCGAGTACGGCATCGCCGCGCACTGGCGCTACAAGGAAACCAAGGGCACGCACAACGGCAACGCCATGGACGTCGACGAGATGGCGTGGATGCGCCAGCTCCTCGACTGGCAGCGAGAGGCCGCGGACCCGGGCGACTTCCTCGAGTCGCTGCGCTACGAACTGGCCTCCCGCGAGATCTTCGTGTTCACGCCGAAGGGCGACGTGATCACGCTGCCGGTGGAGTCGACGCCGGTCGACTTCGCTTACGCCGTGCACACCGAGGTCGGCCACCGCTGCATCGGTGCCCGCGTCAACGGCCGGCTGGTCGCGCTCGAACGCAAGCTGGAGAACGGCGAAGTCGTCGAGATCTTCACCTCGAAGGCGGAGAACGCCGGGCCGTCGCGCGACTGGCTGCAGTTCGCCGGCTCGCCGAAGGCACGCGCCAAGATCCGGCAGTGGTTCGCCAAGGAACGCCGCGACGAGGCGATCGAAGGCGGCAAGGAAGCCATCACCAAGGAGATCCGCAAGGTCGGGCTGCCGATCCAGCGGCTGGTCTCCGCGGAGTCCATGGGCGCGGTCGCCACCGAGCTGCGCCACTCCGACATCTCGTCGCTGTACGCGGCGGTCGGGGAGGGGCACACCAGCGCGAAGCACGTCGTGCAGCGGCTGGTGGCGCTCATCGGCGGCGTCGACGCGGCGGAGGAGGAGCTCGCCGAGCGCGCGACGCCGTCCACGGTGACCCGCCGCCGCGGCTCCAACGACGTCGGCGTGGTGGTCAAGGGCGCCAGCGACGTCTGGGCGAAGCTCGCCCGCTGCTGCACCCCGGTCCCGGGCGACGAGATCCTCGGCTTCGTCACGCGCGGCGGCGGCGTCTCGGTGCACCGCACCGACTGCACGAACGCCGGTGACCTGCAGTCCCAGCCCGAGCGGCTGGTCGAGGTCGAGTGGGCGCCCTCGGCGTCTTCGGTGTTCCTGGTGGCCATCCAGGTCGAGGCGCTCGACCGGCACCGGCTGCTTTCGGACGTGACCAAGGTGCTGGCCGACGAGAAGGTCAACATCCTGTCGGCCTCGGTGACGACGTCCCGCGACCGGGTCGCGGTCAGCCGCTTCTCGTTCGAGATGGGCGACCCGAAGCACCTCGGCCACGTCCTCAAGGTGGTCCGCGGCGTGGAAGGCGTCTACGACGTCTACCGCGTGACGTCGGCTTCCTGAGGAACCCACGACCCGTCGACGGCGATGCCCGCGGCCGCGGCGATCCGGTCGCGGGATTCGAGCAGCCGGGCGCGCAACGCCGGCAGGGCCACGCCGAGCAGCCGGCCGTGGCGCTTGACCGCCTTCCCGGCGACGAAGACGCTGTCGACCAGGCCGGGGTGCCCCGCGCTGACGAGAGTCCCGGCCGGATCGCCGACGGGGAAGACCGCCGGGTCCTCGGCGTCGAGCAGGACGAGGTCGGCGTCCTTGCCCACGGTGAGGCTGCCGGTCCGGGCGGCGCGCCCGCAGGCCCGGGCGCCGTCGATGGTGGCGAACCCGAGGACGTCCCGCGCCCGGACCGTGCGGTCGATCGCGAACGCCGTGCGCATGGCGCCGAACAGGTCGCCCCCGGCCGACGGGCAGTCGTCGACCGACAGCGAGGGGCGCATCCCGGCGGCCATCGCGCGGCCGGTGATGGGTGGCGCGAAGCCCATCTTCAGCTCGACGTCGGGGCTGATCGACACCGAGCCGCCCGCGTCGGCCAGCATCGCGAGCTGGTCGTCGGAGAGGCCGTTGCCGTGCACGACGGTCGTGCGGTCGTCGAGCAGGCCGCGCTCGTGCATCCCCGCGATCGGCCGGTCGCCGTGCGGCCAGCCGCCGGTGCCGTGGACGTGCACGCTCACCCGCAGCCCGAGTTCCCGCGCCAGCGTGACATCCGTGGCCGTCTCGTCCATTGTGGACATGACCGGGCCGCGCAGGCCCAG
Organism: Amycolatopsis sp. NPDC051102; assembly: GCF_040682815.1. NCBI lineage: Bacteria > Bacillati > Actinomycetota > Actinomycetes > Pseudonocardiales > Pseudonocardiaceae > Amycolatopsis > Amycolatopsis sp. NPDC051102. Next base: position 455,061 of record NZ_JBFBBT010000002.1, on the reverse strand, counting down.
CGCCATGTCCTCGGCCGCCAGCGTCGCACGCACCCGCCGGATCTCCGGCGCGATGTCCGGGCCCGCGGCGCCGTAGCAGAAGATCGAGTGACCGGGTGCGTCACGCAGCGCCTGGATCGCGGCGTCGGCGTTCTCGGGACGGTCGGCGCAGTGGAACCAGTCCAGCATGGTCGTGACGCCGGAGTTCAGCGCTTCGATCCGCCCGAGCAGGTTGCCCAGGTAGACGTCTTCCGGCCGGTAGTGCGGCTTGAGCGTGCCGTGCACGGCGACGCGGTACTGGCCGAACGTCCAGTCGGCGCCGAGGCCGCGGAAGGCGGTCTGCCAGGTGTGCCGGTGGGTGTCGACGAACCCGGGCAGGACGAGCTTGCCCGAGGCGTCGACGACCTCGGCGCCGTCCGCCTCGATGTGCGGGCCGACCGCGGCGATCCGGCCGTCCTCGACGAGCACGTCACCGCGGGGGAGATTCCCGGTCGCCGGATCCATGCTGACCACCATGCCGCCACGAACGAGCGTGTTCGTGGATGTCCTTTCCCCAAGAGTTGATACGTCAACTCTAGCTTAGACTGTCGGGATGGCCGACATGAGCCCCGAGGACTGGGCGTTCTGGGACACCTGGATGCGCGCGCAGCGCCTGCTCCTGCGCGAGCTCGACCGCGGCCTGCAACGCGACTGCGGCATCTCGAAGGCCGAGTTCAGCGTGCTGGTGACATTGCGGCGCCCGATGCGCGTCGGCGAGCTCGCCGACGCGCTCGGCTGGGACAAGAGCCGCGTCTCCCACCTGCTGACGCGCATGGAGAAGCGCGGCCTGACCGCGCGGTCCGAGGACGGCGCCGGCGGCCGGCGCACGGGGATCGAGCTGACCGCCGAAGGCCGCCGCCTGGCCGAGAGCGCGACCCGGGCGCACGGGGCCAACATCCGCCGGTCGGTCCTCGACGCACTGACGCCCGAGCAGGCGTCGGCCATCCGGTCGTGGAGCGAGGAGCTGGTCGAGCGCGTCGATCCGGCTTAGGAGAGAACCTTCCGCAGCAGGGCGTTCACCTCGGCCGGCCGTTCCATCGACGGCAGGTGACCCGTGTCGGCCAGTTCCACGAGTTCGGCGTGCGGCAGGGATTCCGCCAGGTGCATGGACAGCTCGACCAGCCCGCGCGCGTCCGCCGTCCCGATCACCACCAGGGCGGGCGTGGTGATCTCGGCGAGCCGGTGCCGGGTGTCCGGGATCCGTTCCGTCCACTGTGGAGCGGTCCAGTCGTGCCGGTACACCTGCTCGCACATTTCCCGGACCAGCGCGACCATTTCGCCCGGCAGCACGGAAACGTCCCGCTCCGGCCCGGCGACCATGTACCGGATGTTGGCCTCCGCCATCGCCCGCACGTCCGCCGGGTCGACGTCGCCCGTGCGGGCGCGGTAGCGGTCGAGACGGCCGGCGGGCAGGATTTCGGCGGTCAGCCGCGCGATGTCCGCCTGCATGTGGTCCGGCCAGGTGTGCCCGGTGAGCCCCGAGCCGAGCAGCACCAGCCGGGTGATCCGCTCCGGCGCGGCCAGGGCGGCGTCCAGCGCGCACGCCCCGCCCATCGACGCCCCGACCAGCGCGGCCTGCTCGATCCCCCGGGCGTCGAGCAGGGCCAGCAGGTCCTCGTAGTGGGCGTGTTCGCCGGTTTCGCCGCGGGTTTCGCCGAACCCGCGGCGGTCGTAGCGGATCACCCGGTGGGCGGCGGCGAGCTCGGCGAACTGCGCGTCCCACATCCGGCGGTCGCCGATGGCGGCGTGCAGCAGCACGACGGCGGGCCCCTCGCCCGCTTCGTCGTAGCCGAACGCCGTCCCGTTCGCCTCGATCGTCGCCATGGCCCCAAGGTAGCGATACGACCGTGTCACACACCCCCGGTTTCGCTGAGGGCGAGCGGCTAGGGTGCGGTTCATGACCGACGGATTCCACCTGACGCGCGAAGGCGAAACCGCCCGCCTGACGCTGAACCGGCCGGAGAAGATGAACGCCATCACCTACGGCATGTGGTCGGCGATCCCGGACGTCGTGGCCGAGGTCGAGGCCGACCCCGCGCTGAAGGTGCTGGTGATCGCCGGCGCCGGGCAGCACTTCTCCGCGGGTGCCGACATCAGCGAGTTCGGGGAACTGCGCACCACGGCCGACGGCGCGGCGAGCTACGACAAGGCCGTCGCGGGCGCGGTCGCCGCGCTGACGGCGATGCGGAAGCCGTCGGTCGCGATGATCCAGGGCAACTGCATCGGCGGTGGCTGCCAGGTCTCGGTCGCCTGCGACTTCCGGTTCGCCGCCGAGGGTTCCCGGTTCGGCATCACCCCGGCGAAGCTCGGCATCGTCTACGACTTCGACTCGACGCGTCAGCTCGTGTCGCTGGTCGGCCCGGCGCACGCCAAGTACTTCCTGCTGTCCGGCGAGCTGATCAGCGCCGGCCGCGCCCGCGAGATCGGCCTGCTCAACGACGTCTTCGCGGCCGATGACCTCGAAGCTTCGACGCTGGCCTTCGCCGAGACGCTGTGCTCGCGCTCCCAGGCGTCGATCCGCGGGATGAACCGGATCATCGAGAAGATCGTCGCCGGGCAGAAGGCCCCGGACGCCGAGGTCGAGGAGATCCGCTCGGACGCCCTGCACGGCGAGGACTACGCCGAGGGCGTCGCCGCGTTCCTCGAGCGGCGCCCGCCGCGCTTCACCTTCCGCTGACCCCTCAGCCCTCCAGGTACGCGTGGAAGTGCTCGGCGACGACGTCGGTGACGCCGGCGGGGTCGAGCTTCCCGTCGATCTCGATGACGCGGATGCCGAGGTCCCGCGCCGCGCGCACGGCGTGGGCGGCGAGCATCCGGTCGCGGGTCAGCCGGGTCCGCTGCACCGGGATCGCCGGTTCGTCCGGCCGGTGCCGCAGCTGGTGCTGGCGGAACAGCTCGGTCGGCACCAGCACCACCATGCGCCCGGGCGAGTCCACGAGCGGGGCGACCAGCTCCGGGCGCAGGCCCCGGCCCTCGGCGACGATCGGCCGCGGTGAGGTCAGCGCGCGCAGGTCGTCGAGGGCGCAGCGGAAGCGGTTCCCGAACTCCGCCATCATCGCGGTCAGCTGGTCGCCCACCGGGAGGTCGTCCGGCAGCGGGGTGCCGGGCCGGGCCCGGTCGTCGTGGTGGTAGGTCGTCAGGCCGTGCCGCTCGGCCAGCAGCCGGGCCACGGTGGACTTTCCGGTCCACGGTGCGCCGCCGATCCACAGCGCCTTCCCGAGGGTGCCGAACGGATCCCAGGTCATGAGACGACTATCGCGGGACCGGCGGCTCGATGGCCAGTGTTCCGGCGCCGGTTGATCCGTTCAGCGCAGGGTGACCCGGCACGCACGCCCCGGGGTCAGGGCGCGTCGCGCTCGCCGTCGATCACGAGCACGGTGGAGCTGTCCGCGAAGTCCGGTTCCGGGCCGATCCGGAAGTGGAACCGCGAGCCCGGCCGGACCGCGGCGATCACCTGGTTCTCGGCCGTGTCGAGCACGATGATCGCCAGCTCGGTGGTGACGGGCTCGGGCCGCACGACGACGTCCGGACGCGGTTCGGGGACCACGATCGGCAGCGGCAGGGTCCCACTGACCGAGCCGGCGCCGAAGTCGTCCTCGTCCTCCTCGGCCGCGGGCGGCTCGAACGGCGGCGGCGGGAGCAGCTGGGGGCGCCGCCGCCACCACAGCCCGGCGAGCAGACCGGTCAGCAGGCCCCCGGTGCCGCTGACGGCCGAAGCCAGCCCGGCGCCGAGACCGGACGGTTCCGCGGCCGGCGCGGATTTCGCCGCCGGCGCGGGTTTCGCCGCCGGGACGGGCGGCGGAGACGACGGCAGCGGGCCGAACTGCACCCCCGGGTCCTGGACGGCGTCGGCGGGCAGCTGGAGCACCTGGCCGGGCTCGATCGCGGTCGGGTCGGTGAACGGCGTGCCGTCCGGCCGCAGCCGGCCCTGGTTGAGCTGGAAGATCTCCGGGAAGCGCCGCCCGTCGCCGAGCGCGCGTTCGGCGATCCGGAACAGCGTGATGTCTTCCGGGTTGTCGGCGTGCGGCACGATGAAGTACTTCACCGGCGGCGGCGGGTCACCCTGCGCGAACGCCGGACCGCCGGCGAGCACGGCGAAGAGGATGCCGGCGCAGCCGGCCTGGCCGGCCCGTCCGAGGACGCGGCGGACCGCGGGAACCGGGTTCTCGACCATGTCGGCACCTCTCCCCGGCGGCCCTCGGCGGGTCGCCGGTGTTGCCCCTCTACACGGGGCCGGTGCGGACGCGGTTCAGATCTTGTCCCACGGCACGGTCTCGTACGCCTCGGCGAGCAGGGCCACGGCGCGGTCCGCCGGCGGCAGCACGAGGTCGTCGACCGCGGCGACCGGACGTACCGGCGTTTCGGAGTTCGTCACGAACATCGCGTCGAAGGCGCGCAGGTCGGCGGGCCGGACTTCGCGCGTCTCCTGCGGCACGCCGAGCCGCCGCAAGGCTTCCTGCTGCACCAGCATCGTGATCCCGGGCAGCACCGCGGCTTCCGGCCACACGACGCCGTCCCCGGTGAGGAAGCCGGCGTTCCAGATCGACGCTTCGCTGATCCGGCCCCGGTGGTCGACGAACAGCGCGTCGTCGAAACCCGCCAGCTGCGCTTGGCGGCTCTGGTGGATCAGGCCGAACGTGCCGAGGTGCTTGACGTGGGGCAGATCGCGCTCGTAGCGCACGGTCCGCAGGCGCAGCGGCGCCGGGTCGGCCGGGTGCGGCGGCCCCGTCCGGACGAGGATGTCCGGGGTCATCGGGTCGTCGAGCGACCGCGTGAGCACGACGACCCGGACCGAAAGCGCGGATTCGCCCGCGATCGCCTGCCGGACGTAGGACCGCACGAGCTCGGCGTCGAGTTCGGTGCCGAACAGCAGCCGGGTGCTCGTCACGAGCCGCTCGAGGTGGAAGGCGAGCCCGCGGACCCGCCCGTCCCGGACCTGCATCGCGGTGAAGTGGCCGTAGGAGACCATTCCCGCGAGTGCGGCGTCCGGGCCGAGTGGATCCCCGTTCAGCTCGAAGCGGGGCGGCACTAGGAGACGGTGACGCCGGTGAACTTGACCTGCTTGGTCGGCGCTCCGGTGCCGTCCTGCGGGTTCGGGTTCGCGATGCCCGCCTTCGCCACCGCGTCGAGCACCTTCAGGCCCTCGTCGCTGATGCTGCCGAACACCGAGTAGTCCGCCGGGAGGCCGTCGGCGTTGCCGTAGACCATGAAGAACTGGCTGCCGCCGGAGTTCGGGGCCTGCGTCTTCGCCATCGCGAGGATGCCGCGGCCGTACTTGATCTCCGGGAACGCCTCGTCCGGCATCGTGTAGCCCGGGCCGCCCTGGCCGTCCTGGGTCGGGTCGCCGGTGGCCGACGGGTCACCGCACTGCAGCATCTGCAGGCCCTCGGTGCCGAGCCGGTGGCACATGGTGTCGTTGTAGAAGTTCTGCTTGGCGAGGCTGACGAAGCTCTGCACCGCGCAGGGGGCGAGCGCCCGGTCGAGCGTCAGCGGGATGTCGCCCGCGGTGCTCTTGAGCGTCACGTTCACCGTGCCGGTCGACGGGACGTTCTTGCCGTCGGGCAGGTTCACCTTCTTCGGCGCCTTGCCCGTCGTGTCGGCCTTGAAGTCGCACGTCGTCGGGTTCGGCAGCGCCTTCGACCGCTTCGGCAGCGCGGTGCGCTGCGTCGGGATCTGGAGGTCGGTCGGCGGCGGGGCGGCCGAGGACGACGGCGCCGCGGTGGGGCTGTCACCGCTGTTCGCGCTTACGATCCACACGACGACACCGGCGACGACGAGGACGGCCACGCCGACCACACCAGCCCCGATCATCCTGCGTCGCTTCTGCTGCTCCAATCGGCGCTCGAGCTGCCGCTCGAGTTTGCGCTTCGCAGCTTCGCGGCGCTGCTGGTTGGTCGCCACCCCGTACCCTCCAGGTTTCCGCTCGTCTCACACGTTTGAGGTAGCGGCAGTGTATGGGCACAGCCTGTGAGGACCATGTACAGGGCCCGCTAGTCTCAACCCGATCGTGATCGGCGCCATCCGGCGCGGATGTCCGGGGAGGCGTTCGGTGCTCGTCGTCGGGTTCGGCAGCGGCCCGCTGCAGGCCAACTGCTACCTGCTGGCGGCGGCCGCCGGCGGGCCGTGCGTGGTCGTGGATCCGGGGCAGGAGGTGGCTGCGCCGCTGGCCGCCGCGCTCGCCGAGCACCGGCTGGTCCCGGCCGCTCTGCTGGCCACCCACGGGCATCCGGACCACGTCGCTTCGGCGGCCTCGCTCTCGGCCGAACACGGCGTCCCGCTGCACCTGCACCCGGCCGACGCCCCGCTCTACGACGGCGACAGCGTGCCCCTTGCGGCGGGTGCGTTCGCCGGTCTGGACGTCGACGTCCGGCACGTGCCGGGCCACACCCCGGGCTCGGTGGTCATCGCGCTGGAGACGGCCGAAGGCGGGCGGCTCGCCCTGACCGGCGACACGCTGTTCGCCGGCTCGGTCGGCCGCGGGGACGTGGGGGAGGCGCTGCGGAGCCTGCTGGCCGGTTTCCCGGACGACACGGTGGTGCTGCCGGGCCACGGCCCGGCGACGACGATCGGCCGGGAACGCGCGGGCAACCCGTTCCTCGCCGGGACGGGGGCATGAGCATGGCGGAGGGGACGACCGAACGCGTCGCGCTGTTCGAGGAGGACCCGCGCGGCCGCCGTCGCCGCGGGATCTCGGGCCTGATCGGCGTGGTGATCGTCGCGGCGGCGTTCGGCGGGATCGCCGGCCTGATCGGCGGCACGGTGACCGGCCTGGTCGTCGCGCTGGTGATCGCGCTGCCGCTGCTGTACGTGATGGCGGTCAGCATCCGCCGCCGCGTCTGGCTGGAGGGCTCGACGCTGCTCGTGCGCACGTGGGGCCTGCGCCGGGTCGACCTGGTCACGGCGACGCGGCTCGACCTCGTCGTCGGCGACGTCCGGGGCAGCCGCACGGTGAGCCTGCTGGTCAACGCCGGCCAGCGGGGGAAGGTCGCGAAGGTCGACCTCGCGGTGTTCTCCGGGACCGGCGGGCGCGAGCTGGGCATCCTGCAGCTGCGGAAGCTCGCGAACGCGCTGATGAACAACACCGAGGCGAACGGCCTCGTGTTCGGCGAGCTGCTGGTGGCCGAGCTGAAGGCCGAAGCGCGCGGTTCCGGCGTGGCCGAGCGCCCGCTCTACCGGCTGGCGTCGGTGGCGCCGTCGGGCAAGTACGTGCAGCGCTTCACGATGGAGGCCGTCAGCCGGTTCGTGGCGACGCTGGGCTGAGTCACGCCACGGCTTTCGCGGTGGCGTGGCTCAGGTGTCCCGCGGGCTCGCGGGAGGCGATCAGCGCGGCCAGGACGGTGGTCACCGGGACGGCCGCGACGATGCCGACGCTGCCCGCGAGCGTGCGGATGATCTCCTGGGCGATCTCCTCGCTGCCGAGCAGCGCGCCGAGGCCGACGCCGGAGATCGACGAGTACAGCAGCACCGGCAGCGCGGCCCCGGCGTAGGCCATCACGAGCGTGTTGACCGCCGAACCGACGTGGTCGCGGCCGATCCGCAGGCCCGAGCTGTAGAGCTCGCGCCACGTCAGGTCCGGGTTGGCGCGGCGGAGCTCCCAGACGGCGCTGGTCTGGGTGACGGTGACGTCGTCGAGCACACCGAGCGCGCCGATCACGACGCCGGCGAGCAGCAGCCCGCGCGCGTCGATGCCGTGGCCCAGCGAGCCGATCAGCGTCGACGTGCTGTCGTCGAGCCCGGTCAGCGAGGCGGCGGCGGAGAAGATCGCGGACAGGACGCCGATGAGGGCGAGGCTGACGAGCGTCCCGAGCACGGCGGCGGACGTCCTCGCCGAGAGGCCGTGCGTCAGGTACAGCGCGATGAACATGATCGCCCCCGCCCCGGCGATGGCCACGACCAGGGGGTTCTCGCCGGCGAGGATGGCCGGGAGGATGAACAGCGCGATGACGACGAAGGACAGCCCGAGCGCGACGAGCGCGGCGATGCCCTGCCACCGGCCGAGCACCAGCACCGCGACGGCGAAGAGCGCGGCCAGCACGAGCAGCGGGGTCCCGCGCTGGAAGTCGACCAGCTGGAAACTGGCCGGATCACCGGCGTTCCCGCCGTTGTAGGCGAGCACGACGGCGTCCCCGGCGGCGAACCGCGGGGTGCTGGGCTCGATCGGCACGGTCAGCTTGAGCGGCTTCCCGGCGGCGGGGCCGTCGGTCATGGCGAGCTCGACGGTCAGGCAGGGTTTCGCGTTCGGGTCGGACTGGTCGCCGACCTGCACCTGCCCCTGGGCCAGGCAGGGCCCGCTGGTGGTGGTGCGGATGTCGGCGTGCACGGGGGTGCCCTGCGGGACGACGCTCGTCGGCGACGCCTTGCCCCAGGGGTAGAGCACGACCATCCCGACGACGGTGGCCAGGGCGAGCGGAGCGAGCAGCCAGATCAGGAGGAGCCGCACGCGGCGGGAGGCCGGGGCGGCGGGGCCGTGGCCGTGGCCGTGCCCATGACCGTGGCCGGTTTCGGGGGGTTTGCGCCGGGTCTGGATGTCTCCGCGCCGAGCGGCGCGGTCGCCTTCGGCGGGGAGGCTCTGCGGCCCGGTGTCGCCGCGGCGAGGGACGCGGCCGTCGTCCGCGGCGATGCGCTGGGGTCCGGTGTCCCCGCGGCGGCCGTCAGCGGGGACAGGCTGCGGTCCGGTGTCGCCACGGCGGGTGCGAGGGCCGTCCGCACGGCCGGACTCCGCGGGAACCCGCGTAGCGCGCTGCGGACCGGTGTCGGCTCGCTTGTCCGCGGCCGGGACGCGCCGGCCGCCGTTGGTCCCGGCGGGAAGCCGCTGCGCGCCGGTGTCGGTCCGGCGGCGGGCGGGGTCGGCCGCGCGGGAGGCGCCCTCGGCCGGGGCGCGGCGGGCAGGCTTGCGGGGCGTACCCGGCGAAAGGGACACCTCGTCCGTGATCCGGCGGATCGGGCCGGTTTCGTCGTCGTCGAGGTCAGGGCGGTCCACCCGCACATCCTGACAGCGGGTTTCGCCGCGTCCGCAACGGGCCGCCGTGCCGCCCGGTTCCTCCCGCCTTCGCCGTGTCGTCCCGCCAATCACGCGTGTCGTCCCCGCAATCACGCGTGTCGTCCCCTCCCGCACGGCAACTCCGTGATCAGAGCCGCAACTCGCGTGATTGGAGAGGCATCTCGCGTGATTGGAAGGGCATCTCGCGTGATTGGCGGGACGACACGAGGGTCAGCCGTAGGCCTGGCGGACGTGGACGCGGCGGTAGGCCGACGGTGGGGTGTCGAAGTGGTCGAGGAAGGCCTGGCGCAGTGTCTCGGTCGAGCCGAAGCCGCAGCGGCGGGCGATCGTGGCCAGCGGGAGGTCGGTGCCGGACAGCAGGCGGGCCGCCTGCTCAGTGCGGATCGTGCGGACGTAGCGGCCGGGGGTCGTGCCCAGGTGGGCGTCGAACAGGCGGGTCAGCTGGCGGGTGCTGATGCCCGCCCTGGCCGCCAGTGCCGGGGTGCCGAGGTCGGCGTCGAGGTGCTCGGCGATGTACGCCGTGAGGTCGCGGACCTCGCGGTGCTCCGGCGGCGGCCCGGCCAGGAACAGGCTGACCTGGGCCTGGTTCCCCGGCCGCTGCAGGTACGTGACCAGCGCGCGGGCCGCCTCGCGGGCCAGTGACGGGCCGTGGTCGGCCTCCACCAGCGACAGCGTCAGGTCCAGGCCGCTCGTCACGCCCGCCGCCGTGTAGACGTTGCCGTGGCGGACGTACAGCGGCACCGGGTCCACCGTCACCGACGGGTAGTCCCTCGCCAGGCGCGCCGCGTAGCGCCAGTGCGTTGTCGCGCGGCGGCCGTTCAGCAACCCCGCCGCGGCCAGCACCTCCGCGCCCGTGCACACCGACGCGATCCGGCGGCTGGTGCGGGCGAGCCGCCGGACGTGGGTCAGGACGCGCTCGTCGGCCGCCGCGGCCGTGCTGCCCCAGCCGCCGGACACGACCAGGGTGTCCAGGTCGCCGGCGACCTGGTCGAGCCGCAGGTGCGGCTGCAGCGTCAGCCCGGAGCCGGTGCGGATGCCGTGGCCGTCGACCGAAGCGAGCTGCAGGTCGTACGGCGGCCGCGCGCCGAGCCGGTTCGCCGCGTCGAACACATCGGCGGGGCAGGCGATGTCCAGGAGCTCGGCGTCGGCGAAACCGACGATCACGACCCGTCTGGGTGACCCTGCCATGATCGAACGCTAGCAGTCCCGCCCGGCGCTCGGACGTGGTTCGCAGGAATCCGGACATCCCCGCTTCCCGGCGGCCCGGTTCTCGCCACGGTGGACCGCATGACCGATGAGCAGAAGACCATCGCCTTCGTCGTCTACCCCGGCCTGACCCCGCTGGACCTCGTGGGCCCGCTGCAGGTGCTGAGCGCGCTGGCCCAGTTCGTGCCGAGTTACCGGACCGTCGTCGTCGGGGCCACGAAGGACACCGTCGGCACCGACACGCCGTTGCGGATCGCGCCGAGCCACACGTTCGACGAGGTGCCGTCGCCCTTCGCGGTGCTGGTACCCGGCGGGACCGTGCCGACGCTGCGCGCGATGGCGGACGAGCGCCTCCTCGCCTGGCTGCGCACCGCGGCCACAGGCGCCGAACTCGTGACGTCGGTCTGCACCGGATCGCTCGTCCTCGGCGCGGCCGGGCTCCTGGAGGGCAGGGAGGCGACGACGCACTGGATGTTCCGCGACCTGCTGCCCGGCCTCGGCGCGACGCCGGTCGCGCGGCGGTGGGTCGAGGACGGCCGGGTGATCACCGCCGCGGGCGTCTCGGCGGGCATCGACCTGGCGCTGCACCTGGCCGAACGGCTGGCGGGGCGGCAGGTGGCGACGAACATCCAGTTCGCCATCGAGTACGACCCCGAGCCGCCGCAGGGCGCCCTGGACTGGGCGAACCGGCCCTACGGCGACCTGAAGCCGTTGCGCGAGCACACCTTGCGCGAAGGGCTGGCGCAGCACCCGGAGCTGCTGGCGAAACTGCTCACGCACGCGTGAGGACGAACGTCGTCGGCCATCCGGGTGAGCGGGGTTCCGCCGGCGCGCCGGAAGGTTAGATTCAGCTCGCTCGATCAGGTGATCTCGCGGGTGGGGTGTTGTAGCCGTGCGGTTCCAGGTCCTAGGGCCGTTGACGGCCTCCGTCCCCTTGCCGTCGGCGGCCCAGCCGCGGCGGCTGCTCGCCGTCCTGCTCGCCCGCGCCGGCCAGTTCGTCGGCCGCGACACGCTGGTCGACGAGCTGTGGCCGGACGGTGCGCCGTCGAGCGCCGCGGCAATCGTGCAGGTCACCGTCTCGAAGCTGCGCAAGACGCTCTCGCCCGGTCTCGGGGCCGCCGAAGCCGGGCAGCGGCTGCGGTCCGGGCCGCGGGGCTACGCGCTGACCGTCGAGCCGGGGGAGCTGGACGCGGACGACTTCCTGGCGCTGCTGTCCTCGGGCGCCGACGACCGGGCCCAGCGGCGCCGGGCACTTGAGCGGGCCCTCGCGTGCTGGCGCGGCGACGCGTTCGCCGACGTCGCGGGCGGGCCGCTGCTGGAGGCGCACAAGCTGTGGCTGGAAGACCGGCGCTCGGCGGCGCTGCTGCAGCTGGTCGAGCTGGAATTGGCCGACGGCGACGGCCGGGCCGTGGTCGAGCGGCTCGACCCGGTGGTCGCGGCGCGGCCGGCGGACGAGGTGTTCGCCGCCCGGCTCGCCGCCGCGCTCGGCGCCGTCGGTCGCCGCGAATCGGCGCTGGAGGTGCTTCGCCGGACCCGGCGGGCGCTGTGGGACGAGGCGGGCGTGTGGCCGGGCGCCGACCTCACCGCGGTGTACCGCCGGATCGCCGGCACCGAGTGGACGACGCCGGGGCCACCCGCCCAGCTGCCGCCCGCGGTGCCCGACTTCACCGGGCGGGCGGCCGAACTCGCCGACGTCGTCCGCGCGCTGCGAGGTCCGGCGCCGGTGGTGCTGCACGGCGCCGCCGGGGCCGGCAAGTCCGCGCTGGCGGTCCAAGCCGCCTGGCGCGTCCGCCGCCGGTTCCCCGACGGCCAGCTGATCGCCTCGCTGCGCGCCGAAGACGGGACACCGGCCGAGCCGGCGGCCGTGCTGACCGGGTTCCTGCGCCGCCTGGGTGCGACCCCGGCGGAGCTGGCCGACCGCGCCGGGCTGGCCGGGCTCTGGCGCGGCTACACCGCCGACCGGCGGCTGCTGGTGCTGCTCGAAGACGCCGCGTCCGAGGCCCAGGTGCGGGCCCTGCTGCCGAGCGGGCCCGGCTGCGCCACGCTCGTCACCGCGCGCCGGGAGCTGCCCGGACTGTGCGGCGCCCGGGCAGTCGCGGTGCCCGAACTGTCCACAGAGGACGCGTGGGCGCTGCTCGCGGCGATCGCCGGGGAACCGCGCCTGCAAGCGGAACCCGAGGCGGCACAACGGCTTCTCGAACACTGCGCCGGCCTCGCGCTCGCCGTCCGGATCGCCGGGGTGAAGCTGGCGACGCGGCCGGGCCGGCGCGTCGCCGACCTCGCCGCACGCCTGGCCGACGACCGCCGCCGGCTCGACGAGCTGTCCGCCGGCGACCTCGGCGTCCGCGCCGCCGTCAGCTCGGCGTTGCGCGAGCGGCCTACCGCCGACGTGTCCCTGCTGCGATTGCTCGCCGCCTTCGACGGCCCGGTCCCGGACTGGTGCGCGGCGGCCCTGCTCGACCGGTCCGCCGACGAAGCCCGCGACCGGCTCGACGAGCTGACCGCGGCGCACCTGATCGGACCCGCAGGGCCGCGCTGGGCGGTGCGCCCGTTCGTGCGGCTGGTGCTGGCCGAGACGCCGGGGGAGACCGACCAGGCCGCGCTGCGCCGGGCGTGCGAAGTGGCGTTGGCGCTCGCCGAACACGCCCGCGGCCGTCCGGCGCCCGGCCTGCCCAAACCGGCGGCGGTCGCCCGCCGGATCACCGCCGACCCGGCCGCCTGGGCGGCGGGGGAGACCGGCCACCTCGCGGCCGCCGCCCGGCTGGCGGGCGCCCACGGCTGGCACGACCTGACCGAACGGCTCGCCGACGCCTGCACCGCGCTGGCGGGCACGCCGTGGCTCGGCCACGCCGCCCGCGCCGTCTCGGTGCTGGGGCTGGCCGCGGCCCGCCGCCGCCGTGACCCGCGCGCGGAGGCCGAGAAGCTCTACAACCTCGGTGCCGTGCATTCGCAGCACGGCCACTGGCACCGGGCGCAGAACTACTTCGTCATGGCCGAGCACCGCTACCGCGCGCTGGAGGACCCGCAGGGCACCGGCGCGGTGCTGGCCGCGCTCGCCGACGTCCACCTCGACGGCGGTGACCCGCGGACTGCCGAGGCCGAACTGCAGGAAGCCATCGGCCTGCTGCGCGCGTGCGGGGACCGCCGCGGGCAGGCGGCCGCGGCGGCGCAGCTGGGTTCCCTGGCCGAAGACGTCGGCGACGTGCGGCGCGCGGTCGAGAGCTTCGAGGTGAGCATGCTGCTCGCCCGGGAGTGCGACGACGGCCGCCGGCACGACCAGGCCGCGAAGCGCTACGCCGACGTCCTGCGCCGGCACGGCGGCCACGACCAGGCGGCCGACCTGCTCACCGGCGCGCTCGGCGGCGCCGTCCGCACCCGGGAGCGGCACTGGGAAGCCCACGTCCTGCGCAGCCTCGGCGACCTGCACACCGACGCCGGCGAACTCGCCGACGGCCGGCACTTCCTGACCCGGTCGCTGACGCTGTTCGAGCAGATCGGGCACCGGCACGCGGCCGCCTATACCCACCGCAGCCTCGCCGAGGCCGCCCGCCGCGCGGGCGACCCGGCGGCCGCGCGGCGGCACCTGCTCGTCGCGATGGGCGTGTTCCGCGAGCTGCGCGACCGCCGCGGCGCCGGGTACGCGCTGCTCAGCCTCGGGCGGACGCAGGCCGACGCCGGCGCCCCCGCCGAGGCGGCGCGGCTGCTGCGCACGTCGGCGGCCCTGTTCCGCGAGCTCGGGTTCCCGCTGTGGGAGCTGCGGGCGCTGCGGGAACTCAACGCCGTCACCGGGGCCGCCCCGGACCGGGACCGGACTCGTGAAGTCTTGACGAAGATCAGGACCTGACGCCGCCGGGCGGTCGCCCGCGGGCGTCCCGTTTGGCGAAGTTATGGCCGCCCCGATTTGGCTCGCGGGCGTCCGGATCGTCGTACGAGGGAGACAAACCATGCCGGGACAACGGATGCTGGCGCGGGTGGCACTGGGGCTGGCCGCGTCCGCCGCGACGGCGGTGTTCGCCACCATCGGCACCGCCTCGGCGACCGTCGAGGTCACCAAGCTCACCCAGGCACAGGCGGCGTCGCAGTTGTCCGCCGCCGGGGTGACGCACTCGTCGAGCGGCGGCTGCACCGACCGCTACAACTCGACCTGCACGTCCTACGAGCAGATCAACCAGAGCACGGTCAGCGGGGTCATCACGCTGAAGCGGGCGAGCGGCTGCGCCATCAACATCACCGGGGGCACCGAAACCGGGCACGCGTCCGGCACCTACAGCCACTGGAACGGCTACAAGGTGGACATCGCGCACAACAGCTGCATCGACGGCTACATCAAGAACAACTTCGGCTACATCGGCCTGCGCGGCGACGGCTACCCACAGTGGAAGGCGGCCTCCGGCAACCTCTACTGCGACGAGGGCAACCACTGGGACATCACGTACTACACCTGCGGCTGCTGATTCACGAAATCCAACTGGATCCAGCGTGGTCCGGTGGGACGTCTTTGCAGCTCAACTGTTGGACCCCCTTATGTGCAGTGTCGTCCCGTGGGGCTCTGCCCCACGCCGTGTCCCACGGGACGCACCACCCTCGATGATCCGCGTCGAGCACTTCACCCTCGAGGCGTCGCCGAGTTCCACCGCCTCGCCGCGACCGTAGCCGACGAGATCCGCGAGGAAGTTCGACCGTGGCCGGTGACTGGCCTGTCGGGGCAGCGGACGAGTGCGCCGATGAGCGACGGCGTCGCAGCGCCAGATCTCGTTTCTTGACTTGCGATCAAGAGAGACCTACCTTCATGTCCATCATCTCTTGATCGCAAGTCAAGAGCGGCAGGTGGGCTGAGCAAGGTGGGCGATGGAAGCTTCGGCGGAGAAGGACAGCTACCCGACGCCGGTGCGGCGCGACGTGTGGTTCGAGTCCGGGGGCGTGCGGTGCGCGGCGTGGCTGTACCTGCCGGCAGCGGGAGGCGGGCCGCGGCCGTTGGTGGTCATGGCGCACGGGCTGGGCGCGGTGCGGGAGTGGCGGTTGGACGCGTTCGCGGAGCGGTTCGCCGCGCAGGGGTGGGTGGTGCTGGTCTTCGACTACCGGTACCTGGGGGCCAGTGCGGGATCCCCTCGGCAGTTGCTCGACATCGGCGACCAGCTCGACGACTGGCGGGCGGCACTGGCCTACGGCCGGTCCCTGCCGGAGGTCGACCCGGACCGGATCGCGGTGTGGGGGACCTCGTTCGGTGGCGGGCACGTGCTGCGGGTCGCCAGCGAGGACCACGGCTTGGCCGCGGTGGTGGCCCAGTGTCCGTTCACCGACGGTCCGGCGTCGTTGCTCTCCCGGTTCCGATCCGGCCCGGTGAGCATGGTCGGGCTCGTCGTCGCCGCGCTGCTCGACATCGCCGGGTCGGTGTTCGGGGCGAAGCCGGTGCTGGCTCCGGTGGTCGGGGTGTGGTGGATGCCCGCCTTCCTGGTGTCGCCGACCGCGATCGCCGCGGCGTCCAAGCTCATCCCGGCGGGGTCTCGGCTCTCGCCTCGCACCGCCGGGGTCCTTGCCCGGGTCCCGGCCGTGGGCAGCGGACTGTCTGCGACCGTCGAGACGGGCGGGCAGCCGTTCCGCCCCGGCGACACCGCTGTCGGCCGCGACACGATCTGGGGCGTCATGATGGGTTCGGACGGTGGCGGCGACAGCGCCAACGCGATCGCGGCCCGGCTCGCGTTGCGATTGCCGCTGTACCGGCCGGGCAAGGACCTGCGCAAGATCGCCGCGGCGACCTTGTTGTGCGTGTGCGACGACGACCGCGCCGCCCCGGCGCGCACCACGACCCGCCGTGCGGCCGGGCAGGACCATGTCCAGGTCAACCACTACGAGGGCGACCACTTCGACATCTACGTCGGTGACCTGTTCGAGCGTGCCGTCGCAGACCAGATCCGGTTCCTCGCGGCCCGGTTCAGCCGGTAGCCGGCCCGCCGCATCACCTGGCGTCGGGGGAGCCCACCACGGCGGCGATGCCGCGGGCGCTGCGCACCAACGTCTCGACGACGGCGCGATCGCCCGCGGCGTCGCCTGCGTGGGTCAGCATCCCTTCGACGACGAACACCCCGATCCGGGTCATCGCCTCCTGCTCGGTCTCCGGCACGCCCAACGCGGCCAGGTGCCACCGCAGGATCGCCTCCACCTGCGCGTGGAAGCCGTCGTGCCAGACCCGCAGTGACTCCGATGCCGCGACCCTGGCGTGCACCGTCGTGATCAGCCGGTCGACCCGCCGCAACTCGGTGACCGCCCACAGCAACTGCTCGACCGGCGGTTCGGCCGAGCGTTCGGCCACGCCGGCCAGGAACTGCGCGAACAGCGCGTCCAGGACAGCGACCAGTACCTCGTCCTTGTCCTTGAAGTACCAGTAGACGGTGTTGGAGGTCACCCCCGCCTCACGGCCGATCCGCGTCACCGTCGTGGGGTCATAGCCTTCGTCCACGAACAACCGCGTGGCTGCGGCGACGATCTCACCGCGTTTCTCTTCCCGGTCTTGCGGGCGTCGGTTACGCGGCATCCCCACCTGGCCAGATCGGTATCGCTGAAACCCCACTGTAAAGGGGCACGGCGCCACAGGCGGTCTCGGCCCGGCACCGCGCATCGGACACCGCGCGATCGCCCGCCGGGAGCCAGTGGTCCGTTACCCGTCGGTAGGAGGTCAGCCGTCACGCGTCGTCGGCGACCAGGGCCGTGAAGAGCCGGGGGAGGACGTCGGTCAGGTATCGGCTGTCGGCCTTGTCGGGGAGTGCGTCGAGGATCGCGCGTTCGAGCATGGTCTCGTAGAGGGCCACGATCGTGACGACGGCGCTGTGCGGGTCGACGGTCAGGTGCAGGTCGAGCCGGCCGAGCAGGTTCTGCAGGATTTCCGCGAGTGCGTCGTGGAAGCGGCGTTCGGCGGCCGCTGCCGGTTCGCGCAGTTCCGGCTGCCGCATGGCCTGGGCGCGGAATTCGGCGTTGAGCAGGTACCACGTCTCGTCGGCGGCGAGGGACTCCATGAACAGCAGGCCGGCTTTCTGCAGCACCTCGTCGACGGAACCGGGTGCGGCCTCGACTGCCTCTTCGACGGCGACGCGCAGCCGCTCGGCGCGCTCCTGCATCTCCACCTCGTAGATCGCGAGGAACAGCTCTTCCTTGCTGGCGAAGTTGGAGTAGAAGGCACCGCGGGTGAAGCCGGCGCGGTCGCAGATCAGCTCGACCGGGGCGTCGCGGATGCCCAGCTCGGTGAACACCTCGTAGGCCGCCGCCATGACCCGCCGCCGGGTCTCCGCGCGGCGCCGGGTCATGCCCTTCGGGGTGCCGAGACCCGCGCTGGTGGTCGCCATGTCGTTCACCCTACTTTCCCCGTCTCACCCGCTGGAGTGACGGGATGCACTCCGCATCGGATGCATCGCGTATTACGATACACGACGTATCCAACGTGGTCAGGAGTCCTCGTGTCGTCGTTCCTCTACCGGCTGGGCCGCACCGCCGCCCGTGCCCGGGTGCTCGTGCTGGCGCTGTGGGTGGTGGTACTGGCGGCGGCCGGCGGGGCGGCGCTGTTGTTCAACCACGGCACCGACGACGCCTTCGCCATCCCCGGCTCGGAGTCGCAGGACGCACTCGACCACCTCGGCCGGGTTTTCCCCGAGGTGAGCGGCACGTCGGCCCAGCTGGTCCTGGTGGTCCCGGACGGCGCGAAGGCCGACACCCCGGGCAACCGCGCCGCGGTGGCACAGGCGGTCGCGCGGATCGGGAAACTCGATCAGGTCGCCACGGTCGTGAACCCGTTCGACAAGAACGTCGACGGCGCGGTGTCGAAGGACGACCGGGCCGCGCTGATCGCCGTGCCGTTGAAGGTGCAGCTCGCCGCCGTCGATCCGGCCACCCGGACCGGGCTCGCGACGATCGCCGACGACCTCGGAAAGCAGACCGGCGCGAAGGTGTACACCGGCGGCGACGCGTTCTCCGACCGGGTCCCGAAGCTCAGCCCCACCGAGGGCGTCGGCCTGCTCATCGCGCTGCTGGTGCTGGTGTTGATGTTCCGGTCCCTGATCGCCGCGGTCATGCCCCTGATCACCGCGGTTCTCGGGGTGGGCGTCGCCATCGGGCTGATCTTCCTGGCCACGCTGGTCACGCCGATCTCCTCGACCGCGCCGATGCTGGCGGTGATGATCGGCCTCGCCGTCGGCATCGACTACGCCCTGTTCCTGCTCTCACGGCACCGCGATCAGCTGGCCGAGGGGCTCGACGTCGAGGAGTCGATCGCCCGGGCCACCGCCACCGCCGGGTCGGCGGTCATCTTCGCCGGTCTCACCGTCGTCATCGCCCTGCTCGGCCTGGCCGTGGCGGGGATCCCGTTCCTGACCACCATGGGCGTGGCCGCCGCGGTCGCCGTGGCACTGGCGGTCGCGATCGCCGTCACGCTGGTTCCCGCGCTGATGTCCTTCGCCGGCAAGCGGCTGCGGCCGCGTGCCCCGAAACGGAAGCGGCGCCGCCGGAAGCCGCCGATCGCGCGCTGGTGGGTGCGTGCCGTGACGAAGGCGCCGCTGGTCACCGTGCTGGTCGTGGTCGCCGGGCTCGCCGTCTGTGCGATCCCCGCCATGAGCCTGCGGCTGGCGTTGCCGGACAACGGAACCGAGGAACACGGCAGCCCGGCCCGTGACACCTACGAGGTCGTCAGCGAACACTTCGGGCCCGGCTACAACGGCCCGCTGATCGTCACCGCGGACATCATCACCAGCACCGACCCGATCGGCCTGGTGAACAAGCTCGCCGACGAGATCCGCCGCGTCCCCGGAGTCGCCTCGGTTCCCCTGGCCACCCCGAATCCCAAGGGCGACACCGGCATCATCCAAGTCGTCCCCACCACCGCCCCGGACTCCGCGCAGACCGACGACCTCGTCTCCCGGCTACGCGGCCTGGAACCACACTTCCGCGACGGCTACGGGACGCAGACCGCGGTCACCGGCATCACCGCGGTCGGGATCGACGTCTCCGCCCAGCTCGGCAGCGCCCTGCTCCCGTTCGGGATCCTCGTCGTCGGGCTGTCGCTGATCCTGCTCGCGATGGTGTTCCGCTCGATCTGGGTGCCGATCAAGGCCACCGCGGGTTACCTGCTCTCGGTCGCCGCGGCCTTCGGCGCGACGTCGTTCGTGTTCGTGCAAGGACACTTCGCGGACGTCCTGAACGTGACCCACACGGGCAGCGTGATCAGCTTCCTGCCGATCATCCTCATGGGTGTCCTTTTCGGACTCGCGATGGACTACGAGGTGTTCCTCGTGTCGCGGATCCGCGAGGACTACGTCCACCACGGCGATCCGCACCACGCGATCGAGTCCGGGTTCATCTCCGCATCGCGCGTCGTGGTCGCGGCGGCGGTGATCATGTTCGCGGTGTTCGCCGCGTTCGTTCCCGAAGGCAGCGCCACCATCAAACCCATCGCCTTCAGCCTCGCCGTCGGCGTCTTCATCGACGCCTTCATCGTCCGCATGACCCTGGTGCCCGCGGTCCTGGCGCTGCTCGGCCGCCGCGCTTGGGGGTTGCCGCCGAAGCTCGACCGGGTACTGCCGGTGTTCGACGCCGAGGGCGACGCCCTGGTGCACGAGCTGCGGCTCGCCGGCTGGCCCGGCACCGACGAGGCGATCAGCGCTCGCGACCTGCGCCTGGAGGACGACCGCGGCCGTCCGGTGTACCACGACGTCGCCCTGCGCGTTCCCCGCGGCGGCGTGCTGGTGCTGCACGGCACGGGGGCCTGCGGCAAGACCGCGCTGGCGTACACGCTCGCCGGCCGGGTCACCAAGTTCACCGGCGACCTCAAGGTGCTCGGCCGGGTGCTGCCCCAGCACACCCACGCCCTGCGCCGGGACGTCGCCGTCATTCCGTGCCGTGCCGCGATCGACCCGGCCCGGCAGATCGCCCGCGACGGCGACGCCGGGCTCGTCGTGGTCGACGACGTCGACCTCGTGCTGCGCGCGGACCTTCGCGACCACGTCCGCGAGCTCCTCGCCGAGCGGGGCACCACGACCTTCGTGCTGACCTGCCAGGACCCCGAGCGCATCGCGGACCTGCTGCCCGCGGCCGCCCACCTGCACGCCCTCACCGCCGTCCAGCCCGCCGAGGTCTTCTGATGCTCAAGCCCTTCGCCAACTCCGCTCGCGCCCTCGCCGCGGGCCCGCTGACCTGGCGCACCTGGACCGGCCTGATCGCCGTCCCGCTCATCATCATGGGCCTGCTCACCTGGGCGTTCTGGACGCCGGACACGAATCACGGCACCGCCGAGGCCGCCGTGGTCAACAACGACGAACCCGTCCAGGTCAACGGCCAGACCATCCCACTCGGCCGTCAGCTCGCGGGCTACCTCACCCACAGCGGAGATTCCGCCTACACCTGGGTCCTCACCGACGCACGGGATGCCGCCGCGGGCCTCACCGACGGCAGCTACGCCGCCACGGTGACCATTCCGAAGGACTTCTCGGCGCGCGCCACCTCGGCCGCCACCGCCAAACCCCTGGAAGCACGGCAAGCACAGCTGCAGGTGCAGACGTCCGACGCCGCCGGCGTCAGCGATCCCGGCCTGGCCGGCCACATCGCCCAAGCCACGCAACGGACGCTGAACCAGCAGGTCGTGCAGACCTACTTGGACAACGTCTACATCGGATTCACGACGCTGCACCGGAAAGTCGGCCAAGCCGCCGACGGCGCGACCCAGCTGGCCGGCGGAACCCGTCAGCTGGACGACGCCGCCGGACAGCTGCGCACCGGCGCCGACGAGCTCGCCGCCGGAACCGCCCAGCTCGCCACCGGCTCCGGCAAGCTCGCTTCCGGGCTCACCCAAGCCGAGCGCGACACCGCCCGGCTGCCCGCCTTGACGCGGCAGCTGGCCGACGGCGCCGACCAGGTCGCCGACGGCAACGAGCAACTCGCCGCCGTCGTCGTCCCGCTGGCCAGCCGGATCATCGCCGCCATCGACGCCCTCCCCTCGGCAAGCGGCGCCGCCCAGCAGTTCCGGCAGCTCGCCGACGAGTGCACCGGCACCCCGGCGTTCTGCGGCAAGCTCCGGGAAGCCGCGGACCGGTTCAGCACCGACGCGGGGAAGATCGACGGCGTCAAAGCCGCCGTCCGCGCCAACGCCGTGAAGGCTCGCGACTCCATCCAGGCGCTGGCGACCGGGGCCCGCAAGGTCGCCGACGGCAACGCCCAGCTCGCCTCGAAGTCCCGAGAGCTGGCCGCCGGCATCGCGTCCGCCGCCAGCGGTGCGCGTCAGCTCGACAGCGGCGTCCGTCAAGCGAACTCCGGCGCGCAGAAACTCGCCTCCGGAGCCGGACAGCTCAAGGACGGCACCAAGAAGGTCGACGACGGCGCCCAGCAACTCGCCACCCAGCTGAACCAGGGTCGCGGCCAAGTGCCGTCCTACACCGACGCCGAACGCGCCCACCTCAAGACCGTCGCCGCCGACCCGAGCACCGCCACGACCGACGGCACCCCGATCGGCACCCTGGCCCTGACGCTGTTCGCCGCGCTCGCCCTCTGGGCGCTGGCCCTGGCCACCTACATCGTCACCCGCGCCGTGCCGGACGGCGTCCTGACCGCCCGCGAGCCCACCTGGCGGATCATCCTCCGCGCCGCCATCCCCGGCGCGACTGCGGCCGCACTGGCCGCGCTCGCCATCACCGCGATCGCCGTCCCCGTCCTGAAACTCGGCGTCGCCGGCACCCTCGGCTTCCTGCTGATCGCGCTGCTCGCCGCGTCGGCGTTCGTCGCGCTCAACCAGGCTGCCGCGGCGATCCTCGGCCGCGCCGGCCGGATCGCCTCCCTGGCCGTTCTGGTCCTCGCGGGCGCGACCGGCGTCGTCTCGACGTTGCCGGGACCGCTGTACGCACTCGCCGACTACCTCCCGACCCGCGGCGCCGTCTTGGCCCTGCGCGCCGCGGCAACCGACGGCACCGGCCTCACCACCGGCATCGCCCAGCTCGCCGCGTGGCTGGTCGTCGGCACCCTCGTCTCGATCTTGATCACCGACCGCCGCCGCTACCTGTCCGCCAAGAGCATCCGGCTCCGCCACGCGCACCCGCTCGCGACCGTCTGACCGGGAAAGGATCGCTCCGATGAGCCGTGCCCAGCGCATCGGTCGACGAGCCGGACGTCGTGGCGGCGGAGATCAACCCGCTGCTGGTCGGTGCGCACAGGCAAGGCGTGTCGGCCCTGGACGTAGTGGTCAGGCGGGGCGGCCGTGGCCTGATGTTAAGCGCCACCGGGAAAAGTTGTCACCCAGCGCAGGCCTGGTAACACGCCGATGTTCCGGATGAAACCGGCCAGAAATGCTTCGCCGGTGCACTGATCGGCATGAACCTCCAGCTCGACGGCCTGCACCGGCCGGTGATCGTGGTCGGCGGCGGCCAGGCGGGACTGTCGATGTCCCACTGCCTGACCACTGCCGGGGTCGGGCACCTGGTGCTCGAACGCGAGCGCGCGGGGCACGAATGGCGGACCCGCCGCTGGGACAGTTTCTGCCTGGTCACGCCGAACTGGCAATGCCGGCTGCCCGGGTTCCCCTACGCGGGCGACGATCCGGACGGGTTCATGGTCCGCGACGAGATCGTCGCCTACCTCGAGTCGTACGTGAAGGACTTCGACGTCCCGCTGCACGAGGGCGTCGAGGCGACGCGGCTGCGGCAGCTGCCCGGTGGCGGGTTCCGGCTCACGACGTCGGACGGCGAGCTGACCGCCGACCACGTCGTGCTGGCCACCGGCCCCTACCAGGTGCCGCTGACGCCGCGGTTGGCCGAGCGGCTGCCCGAGCACGTCGTCCAGCTGCATTCGGCCGAATACCGCAACCCCGCCCAGCCACCCGACGGGGACGTCTTGGTCGTGGGCACCGGGCAGTCCGGCTGCCAGATCGCCGAAGACCTGCACCTGGCCGGGCGCCGCGTGCACCTCGCCGTCGGGTCCGCGCCGCGGGTGGCCCGGCGCTACCGCGGCCGGGACGTCGTCGCGTGGCTCGACGAGATGGGTTACTACGCCCGGGGGATCGACGAGTTCGCCGACGCGGACGCCGTCCGGTTCCGCGCGAACCACTACGTCACCGGCCGGGACGGCGGGCACGACATCGACCTGCGCGCGTTCGCCACCCAAGGCATGCAGCTCTACGGCCGGCTCACGAGCATCCGAAATGGACAGTTGAGCTTCGCCGACGACCTGCGCCGCAACCTCGACGCGGCGGACGCGGTGTCCGAAGGCATCAAGGACTCGATCGACGCCTTCATCGCCCAACGCGGGATCGCGGCGCCCCGGGAGGAGCGGTACAAGCCGGTCTGGGAACCGCCGGACGGGGCGCGCGCCCTCGACGCGGAAGCGCTTTCGGCCGTCGTCTGGAGCACCGGGTTCGGCCGCGACCACCGCTGGATCGACGTCCCGGTGTTCGACGGCAAGGGCTACCCGACGCACCACCGCGGCGTCACCAGCTGTCCCGGGCTGTACTTCCTCGGCCTGCCGTGGCAGCACACCTGGGGCTCGGGGCGGTTCTGCGGCGTCGCCGCGGACGCGGAGTATCTGACCCGGCGGATCACCGACGTCGGCCGCGGCGGCGACGTCCGGTGGCTCTCCGGCACGCCGGTGAGCACCTACCCGGCCGACGACGACTGGGTCGCGCCCCGGACGGTGGCGTGATGCGCTGGACCCACGACGCTCACCGGCACCTGGGCGTGCTGCCGGCCTACCCGTTCTACGGTGGTCCGCCGGTCGCGCCGGCCATCGGCAGCCGCGCGACGATCGGCGAGCTGCTGTCCGATTTGGACCGCGAAGGCACCGAACGGGCGCTGGTGATCCCGAACTACGGCGTCCCGGACCCGGCGATCGCGTTTTCCTTCAACGAACTCTGCGTCGAAGCGGCGGGCAAGGACGACCGGATCAGCGCCGCGCTGTGGGTGTCTCCGCGGGCCGAAGACGCCGACCGCACCGAGGAAGCCCTGAAACTGGCGGGCGAAGAAGGCGTGCGGGCGCTGAAGCTCAGCTTCCTGCTCGGTGGCCGGGCGTCCGATCCTGCCTGCAAGCCGCAGCTGGACCGGATCTTCGCCACCGCGCGGGAGCACGACCTCGTCGTGCACGTCCACACCTCGCCCGGCGCGGCGTCCGACATCGACTAGGTCGGCAAGCTCGTCGACACCTACGCCGACGACGTCAAGCTGCACCTCGTCCACTTCGGCGGCGGCATGAGCGGGCACATCAAGCTCGTCGGCGGCCGGTTCTTCGACTGGATCGCCGCCGGGAAGCAGGTCTACACGGACCTGTCGTGGGCGATCGGCTTCACGCCGCGCTGGCTCGTCGAGGAGATCTCACGCCGGGGCCTCGGCCACGACCGCGTGCTGTTCGCCTCCGACCAGCCGTGGGGCGATCACGAGGGCGAACTCGCGAAGCTGGCCGCCGCGGCCGGCGACGGCGAGCTCGGCGACCTGGTTTTCCGCGGCACGTTCGACGTGCTGTACGGACCGAAGAAAGGGAAATAGACCGATGGCAGAGCTGACCGAGACCGAGAAGACCAGCCTCGACGAGATCCCGCACCCGTCGCTGCCGCAGGGGTCCAGCCTCTACGGCGGGACCAAGGTCTTCCCGGACTACCAGGCCGAACCCGGCCAGAGCTACTTCACCCTCGTGCACGGCATCGCGCACGAGTCGTCGGTGAGCTTCGTGGCGATCCTGCAGGCGACCCGCGCGCTGCGGAAGGGCTTCGAGGCGGCGATCTACTTCTACGGCCCGGGTTCGCTGAACTGCCTGGCCACCCGCGGCTTCCCGACCACGGGCAACGCCGCGTTCCCGGGCGAGCTGAACATCAACGACCAGCTCAAGACGTTCATCAGGGAAGGCGGCAAGGCCTACTGCTGCCGCTTCGGCCTCTCGCTGCACGGCGCCCGCGAGGAGGACCTCATCGAGGGCGTCATCCCGACGCACCCGCTCGACGTCCAGGACGCGCTGATCCACTACGCGCGCAAGGGCGCGATCATCAACTCCACCTACATGTTCTAGGAGCGGTCCGTGCGCGTTGGCATCGAAGAGGATTTGGACACCCGCGCCGACATCGCCGTCCGCGGGGTGCGGATGGACGCACCCGTGCAGCGCAGCAAGGGCGCCGGGCCGAGCGACGACGGTCACCTGGTCGTCGACGGTGCCAACGCCACGCTGCCGCTGAACCCCGACAGCCCCTACGAGGTCCGCGACGGCCGGATCCACCGGGGCCCGGCCGACCTCGGCCTCAGCGTGACACCCGTGGCCCGCCCGCGGTTCTACGATCTGTCCACAGCGGACGGTGTGCCGTACCGGAAGATCGCGTTGCTGCACGGCAAGGACGTCCTCGCGACGACCGTCGTGCAGACCTGCATCCGGTACGCCGAGGACCAGCGCTGCCGGTTCTGCACCATCGAAGAGTCGCTGCGGGCGGGGGCCACGGTGGCCGCGAAGACACCGCAGCAGCTCGCGGAGGTCGCCGAGGCGGCCGTGCGCCTCGACGGCGTCCGGCAGATGGTGATGACGACCGGGACGACGGCCGGGCCGGATCGCGGGGCCCGGCACCTGGTCCGGTGCGTCCGGGCGGTGCTCGACGCCGTGCCGGGCCTGCCGATCCAGGTGCAGATCGAGCCGCCGGGCGACCTCGGCGTGCTCACCGAGCTGCGGGAAGCCGGGGCGACGTCGATCGGCATCCACGTGGAGTCGCTCGACGACGACGTCCGGCGGCGCTGGATGCCGGGCAAGGCGACCGTGCCGCTGGCCGAGTACGAGGCCGCGTGGGCGGAGGCGGTCCGGGTGTTCGGCCGCAACCGCGTCTCGACCTACCTGCTGATCGGCCTCGGCGAGGACCCGGACGACCTGGTCGAAGGCGCCGGGCGGCTGATCGACGCGGGCGTGTACCCGTTCGTCGTCCCGATGCGGCCGATGCTCGGCACCCTCGCCCGCCGCGACGGTGCCACCGCGCCTTCGCCGTCGCTGGTCGCCGACGTCACGAGCCGGGTCGCGGCGCTGCTGCGGGCGGCCGGGATGACCGGCGCCGACCAGGGCGCGGGCTGCGCCGCGTGCGGTGCCTGCGGGCTGCTCAGCGCGGCGGGAGGCTGACGTGGACGACGACATCCTCGCGCTGCTCGGTGACGTCCGCAGCGTCGCCGCCCGCCCGGCGTTCCACATCGCCGAAGCCGGCCACAGTGGACTCACGGCCTACCGCGCGCTGCGTCACGACGCCTTCGTGGCGCGGCAGGGCCTGTTCGCCGGGCACGACCTCGACGACCACGACACGGATCCGCGCACGATCGTGCTCGTCGCGCGGGACACCACCGGTGACGTGCTCGGCGGGGTCCGGCTCGGCCCGGCCACCGACGGGCCCGACCTCGGGTGGTGGCGGGGCGGGCGCCTGGTCGTCGCGCCCGGCTCGCCGGCCGGGATCGGCTCGGCCCTGATCCGCGCGGCCTGCGCGCGGGCCGAGGCCGAAGGCGCGCTGCGGTTCGAAGCGACCGTGCAGACCCGCACCGAGAAGCTGTTCACCCGGCTCGGCTGGCAGCGGGTCCGGCCGGCGACCGTCGCCGGCCACGACCACGTGCTGATGCGGTGGCCGATCGGCCGGATCGCCGCACTGGCCCGCTCGACCAAGGCCGCGCTCGGGCCGCTGCTGCGCGGGCTGACCGGCGTGCCCGGCTTCGTCGGCGACGACGGCGTCCCGCTGCCCGGCACCGACGTCGTCGCCGCCTGCGACGCGATCATCCCGGCCATGGTCGAGCGCGACCCGGAGTGGGCGGGCTGGTGCTCGGTGCTGGTCAACCTCAACGACCTGGCCGCGATGGGCGCCACGCCGACCGGGTTGCTCGACGCGCTCGGCGCCCGGGACGCGTCCTTCGCCGCCCGTGTCCTCAGCGGACTGCGGAAGGCGAGCGAGGCGTACGGCGTGCCGGTGCTCGGTGGGCACACGCAGTTCGGCGTCCCGGCTTCGCTGTCGGTGACGGCGCTGGGCCGGACCACCGACCCGGTGCCCGGCGGCGGTGGCCGGCCGGGGCAGCGCGTCTGGCTCACCGCCGACCTCGGCGGTGGCTGGCGGCCCGGCTACACGGGACGTCAGTGGGACTCGACGAGCTCCCGTCGTACTCCCGAACTGCGCGAACTGCTCGGCTCGGTCGCGAAGGCGAGACCGGCCGCGGCCAAGGACGTCTCGATGGCCGGGATCGCCGGTACCCTCGGCATGCTCGCCGAAGCGTCCGGCTGCGGCGCGGTGCTCGACGTCGAACGCGTGCCGCGGCCGCGTGGAGCGTCCACAGGGGACTGGCTGACCTGCTTCCCGGGCTTCGCGATGCTGACCACCGGCGCCCCGGCCCCCGCCGGGCCCGCGGCCACCGCGGCCTGCGGCGAACTGGTCGCGGGCACCGGCGTCACGCTGCGCTGGCCCGACGGCGAACTGACGACCGCCATCGACGGCGGCGTCACCGGATTGGGGAATTCATGACGACACTGAGGATGGCCGCGGTCGCCGCGCCGTTCGACCGCGACCTCGAAGCCGACTTCGCCCGCATCGAGAAGCTGATCGGTGAGGCGAAGGCCGAAGGCGTCCGGCTGCTGGCCCTGCCCGAGGCGGCGCTCGGCGGCTACCTGGCCAACCTCGACGGTGGCGCCGAGGGGCCGCCCGCGCTGGCCGCCGACGGCCCGGAGCTGAAGCGGCTGGCCGCACTGGCCGGCGACCTGGTCGTCACGGCGGGGTACTGCGAACTGGCCGGCGGCCGCCGCTACAACTCGGCGGTGTGCGTCAGCGGCGACGGCGTCCTCGGCCACCACCGCAAGGTCCACCAGCCCCTCTCCGAAAACGCCAGCTACGGCGCAGGGCGGGAGTTCGCCGCGTTCGACACGCCGGTCGGGCGGCTGGGCATGCTGATCTGCTACGACAAGGCGTTCCCGGAATCGGCGCGGGCGCTGGCCCTCGACGGCGCCGAAATCGTCGTCTGCATGAGCGCCTGGCCCGGCAGCCGGACCAACCCGGCCGCCGACCTCGCCGAAGACCGGTGGAAGCGCCGGTTCGACCTGTTCGACCGGGCCCGCGCGCTGGAGAACCAGATCGTCTGGCTCTCGGCCAACCAGTCCGGCACCTTCGGCGACCTCCGGTTCGTCGCGAGCGCCAAGGTCGTCGACCCCGGCGGCGAAGTCCTCGCCGACACCGGCGTCGCCGAGGGGATGGCGATCGCCGAGCTCGACGTCCCCGCGGCGCTGGCCACCGCCCGGCGGTCGATGGGGCACCTGGCGGACAGACGGCCCGACGCCTACCCGGTTAGTGTCCCGTGAATGGGGCAGACCCGGATCGCCGCCGTGGCCGCGCACTTCGGCCGCGACCTCGACTTCGACCTCCAGCGCATCGCGACGCTGATCGACCACGCGCGCTCGTCCGGCGCCGCGCTGCTGGTGCTGCCGGACGCGGCCCTCGGCGGCTACCTCGCCGACCTGCGCCACCCGGACCCGGACGCGCTGCCACCGGCGCTCGACCCGGACTGCGCGGAACTCAAGACCATCTCGTCGCTCGCCGCGGAGATGGTCGTCTGCGTGGGCTACTGCGAAGCCGACGGGCCACGCCGCTACAACTCCGCGGTGTGCCTCACCGGCGACGGGGTGCTCGGGCGGCACCGCAAGGTCCACCAGCCGCCGGGGGAGAGCATCGCCTACACGGCGGGTGACCGGTTCGCCGCGTTCGACACGCCGGTCGGGCGGCTGGGCATGCTGATCGACTACGACAAGACGTTCCCCGAGTCGGCCCGGTCCCTCGCCATCGACGGCGCCGACATCGTGGCCTGCCTGAGCGCGTGGCCGACCAGCATCACCAACCGCGCGCCGCGGATGGCGCAGGACCGCCAGTCCCGCCTGTTCGACCTCTACGACCAGGCGCGGGCGGCGGAGAACCAGGTCGTGCTGGTCTCGTCCAACCAGACCGGCGCGATGGGCGGAATGCGGTTCCTCGGCCAGGCCAAGGTCGTCGGACCCGGCGGCGAGATCCTCGCCCGCACCTGGTCGAAAGCCGGGATCGCGGTGGCCGAACTCGACGTCGGGCAGGAGGTCGCCAACGCCCGGCGCGTCCTGCACCACCTGGGGGAACGGAAACCGTCGGTGTACCGGGAGGTCTGATGCGGATCGCCCTGCTGAGCTACTCGACCAAACCGCGCGGCGGGGTCGTGCACACTCTCGCCTTGGCCGAGGCGCTGGCGGAACTCGGCGAAGACGTCACCGTGTGGACGCTCGGACGCGGCGGCGACGCGGGGTTCTTCCGGCCGGTCGACCCGCGCGTGCGGCTGGCGATCGTCCCGTTCCCCGACGTCCCGGACGAGTCCGTCGGCGAGCGGATCCTGCGCTCCATCGCGGTGTTGCGTGCGGCCTTCACCCCGGACGCCTACGACGTGGTGCACGCGCAGGACTGCATCAGCGCGAACGCCGTCGACGCTTGCGTCCGGACCGTCCACCACCTCGACACCTTCACGACGCCGGAGCTGGCGGCCTGCCACGAACGCGCGATCGTCCGGCCGTACGCGCACATCTGCGTGTCCGCCTCGGTCGCCGCCGAGGTCCGCGACGGCTGGGGCATCGAAGCGGCGGTGATCCCCAACGGCGTCGACTACGACCGCTTCGCGACGGCCCGCCGTTCTTCTGCGCGAGGGCGATACGTGCTCGCTGTCGGCGGGATCGAGCCGCGGAAGGGCTCGCTGGACCTGCTGGAGGCGTACGCGCTGCTGGCCGAGCCGGACCTCCGCCTGCTGATCGCCGGCGGCGAGACGCTCTTCGACTACCGCGACTACCGGGCCCGTTGGGAGAAACGCGCCGCCGAGCTGGGCGTCTCGCCGGTCGTGCTGGGTCCGGTCGCGCACGACGAGCTGCCGTCACTGGTCGCTTCGGCGGCGGTGTTCGCCTTCCCGTCCACCAAGGAGGGCTTCGGGCTGGCCGCGATGGAGGCGCTCGCCGCCGGGGTATCGGTGGTGACCCGCGACCTGCCCGTACTGAGAGAGGTCTTCGGCGAGGCCGTGCGGTTCGCCGCCGACCCACCCGGCTTCGCCGCCGAGCTGCGCGCGGCACTCGACGGCACCGACCCGGCGGCCGGCCGGGCACTGGCCCGCCGCTACACGTGGCCCGCGGCCGCCGAAGCCCATCGGGACTTCTACCGGAGCCTGTGCAGGGCGCCGACGGGTCCGTAACGGCTCGGATTCCGGTCGGTCGCCCCTCCCTGGCCGGGGAGGCACGCGAGGCGTGGTAGCTATCCGCTCGCGTTGACGAGCGTGAACGCGCGAGGCCGGCCATGACGTCATTGCGGTGGCCGCCGGTCAGTGTGACGGCGAGCGGGCGGGATTTGTGACGGGCTCGTCTTGGTTGCCCATCCGCCGGCCGTGGGAACGCCGGCGGGTCGGATCGAACTCCATCTCGACGGCACCGAGGTCGGCGCGGTGACCGCCAGCCTGTGCGCGAGCTGCCGGACGGCCACCCTCGACTATGTCATGTCGTTGCCGAATACCGACGCCTCGGCTTCGGCCGGACATTGGTGGCGGCCGTGGTGGCTCGTGCCCCGTCCTACCGGTGGACGGCTCCACTGCCGACTGGCCCGGTGGTGCAGTCGTTCCGTGCCCGGATCGCCCTGTGCCGGGCGGATCTGCCTTGTGTCCACGCCGGTCTCTTGGAGCGTAGGCGATGAGTATCCATGCGGCCTCATAGCGGTTCGACGGCGCGACCGGATGCGCCTGATTGTTTGGCGCGTGATGTCGGATGCGCGGTCGCTCGTTCGTGGTAGGGATGAGCTCGGCGCCAGACCGGGCCGCAGGGGAAGGGGCTTCACCATGGCGGGTAACTCGACACGCGAGATCAGGCCGTTGCGGTTCGGGGTCGTGGCGCCGATCACCGCTGGTCTGCCGGCCTGGCGTGATCAGCTGCGTGTTCTGGCCGATAGCGGTTATTCGACGATCTTGATGCCCGATGTGCCGCAGTGGCAGCCGGCACCGGGGCCGGCGCTCGCGGTGGCGGCGACGATCACCGGCTTGCGGGTGGGCACCTGGGTGTACGCGTCTCCGGTCCGGCCGGCGTGGATCACCGCGTGGGAGGCCCACTCGTTGTCCGTGCTCACCGAGGGTCGTTTCGAGATGGGCATCGGCACCGGCCGGCCCGGGATCGCCGGCCAGCTCCGTGAGCTGGGGCTGCCGGCCACCCCGGTGGGCCAGCGGTCGAGTCAGGTGCGTGAGGTCGTCGCGGCGCTGCGCGATCTCGATGGGCCGGACCTGCACACGCCGGTGGTCATGGCCGTGGGCGGGCCGAAGGCGGAAGCGCTCGCCGCAGAACTCGCCGACACGGTGACGTTCGTGATGCCACAGATCGAGACGCGGGCCGCGTCGATCGAGCGGGTGGAACGCTTCGACAACCGTCGTGGTGCGGAGTTGGCGTTGCACGTGCCGGTGGTCGGCGATTCGGTCGCGGCGTTCATGGCCGGACCCGGCACCGACCCGGCTGCAGTCCGGGCCGCGGACTCGCTGGCGTTCCTGCCCAGTGACCCTTCTGCGGCTGCCGAGGAGATTCAACGGCGACGGGAGGAGATCGGGTTCTCCTACTTCGTGGTCGGCGCCGAGGCCGCCGGTGCTCTTGCTCCGGTCGTTGCCGAGCTGGCCGGCCGGTAACCGCGAAGGCATGCGCCCCGAGTGTGACACCCTCACGCGTCGGCACGGCGGCAGCTTCGACTGCGCCCCTCGTGCTGATGATCTAGCGGTGGTCCTGCAGCGGCGAGGTGAGGCGGTGAGACGTCACCTACTACATCTGCGGTTACTGAGGCGCCGGGGCCTGTCGGCGGCAAGGGCGGCGGGCAGGCCCCGGTTACCCGGTGCGACGAAGGGGTATCTCCAGGGGTGGAGGTGGGAAAATGACAACCCCCAGCACCCCGGCCGCCCGGCACCGCACGACGGTGGTCGGCGCCGCGGCCGGATTCGTTCTGCTGGCCGGGCTCTACCTGGTCCTGGCCCCGTGGATCACCGGCTTCGGCGGCGCGGCCGTCCTCGCGCTGAGCGACACCCTCGTCGGCCTGGTCCTGGTCGCGCTGGCGATCGCCCGCACGGCCACCCGGAGGCTGGCCCTGATCGGCTGGGTGGTCCCCGTCCTCGGTGCGTGGGCCGCCGTCTCGCCGTGGCTGCTCCGGCACGCCGGTGAGACCTCGCCGTCCGCCGGCGCGCTGATCGGCAACGTCGTGGCCGGACTGGTGGTCGTCGTGGCCGGCGTTGCGCTGGCCCGCCGGGTCAGTTCCTGACGAGCAGCCAGTCGCCCGGGCCGCCGCCCGGGCGGTACGGGCTGTCCGCGCGCTTCGCCACGACGCCGGGGAGGCCGTGCTGGCGGCTGGCCCCGGCGACGGCCTCGCCGCCGCCGAGGAAGTAGCGCGGTACCTGCCAGTGCCGGTCCTCGACCGCCAGGCCGTCGAGGAGTTCCCGGCGTTTCGTGTACGGCAGCTCCAGCGTGGCCCGGCCGTCGAGGTGCAGAACGTCGGACGCGAAGTAGAAGACCGGGCAGCTGGTCTTGAGCCGCTTGGCGGCCGCGCCGTCGGCCCGGCGGCGTTCTTCGAGACCGTCCGGGTACGGCTTGCCGTCCTTCACCACGACGACTTCGCCGTCCAGCAGCACTTCCGTCGACCCGAGCTGCTCGCCGAGCTTGTGCAGCTCGGGATACCGGCCGGTGACGTCGGCGCCGGTCTCGTCGTGCGCGGTGACGCGGCCGCCGCAGACCAGCAGCATCGTGCGCAGGCCGCCCCAGGCGAACTCGTAGGCCCACTCGTCGTCGTCCGCCGGCAGCTCGCCGGGGGCCGCCGTCATCGGCTCGAGGAACTCCGGCGCGTCTTCGTGGCCCGGTTCGGCCGGGTCGAGGCGCCGCAGCGTCCAGTCGCGGGCGTCCTCGTCGTGCCGGTTGGTGAACAGGTACTTGCCGCGCGCGCGGTCGCCGTGGAAGACCACCTCGACCTTGTGGTCGTTCCAGTGCAGGGTTTCGTACTTCCCGGTGTCCCACACGGTCATCCGGCCGCCGCCGTACTCGCCCGCCGGGATCTCCCCGGAGAAGGTCAGATACTCCATGGGGTGGTCCTCGGTGTGCACCGCCAGCCGCGGCACGCCGGGGGAGAGGGGCAGGCCCTTCGGCACCGCCCACGACACCAGCACGCCGTCGCGTTCCAGCCGGAAGTCCCAGTGCAGCCGGGTGGCGTGGTGTTCCTGGATGACGAAGAGGTCGTTGTCCCCGGGGACGGGCGGGCCGTCCGGCCACGGTTCGGAGGTGCGGTCACGGGCCCGCTTGCCGCGGTATTCCTCGAGTCTGTCCGCCATCGGCGCCCCAGTACCCCTTCCGCTCGAAGAGCTTCCAGGGTACCGGGGCGGCGACGTCAGTCGGTCTCGGCCATCGCTTCGGCGAACTGCGCCGCGTACAACCGCGCATACGCACCACCGCTGCGCAGCAGCGTGTCGTGGTCGCCGTGTTCGACGATCCGGCCGTGTTCCATCACCAGGATCACGTCGGCGTCGCGGATGGTCGAGAGGCGGTGCGCGATCACGAAACTCGTGCGGCCGCTGCGCAGCGAGTTCATCGCCCGCTGGATGAGCACTTCGGTGCGGGTGTCGACCGAGCTGGTCGCCTCGTCCAGGATGAGGATGACCGGCTTGGCCAGGAACGCCCGCGCCACCGTGATCAGCTGCTTCTCGCCCGCGCTGACCGTGCCGCCTTCGTCGTCGAGCACCGTTTCGTACCCGTCCGGCAAGGTCCGCACGAAGCGGTCCACGTGCGTCGCCTTCGCCGCTTCGATGATCTCCTCGCGGCTCGGGTCGTCCGCGCCGTAGGCGATGTTCTCCGCGATCGTGCCGCCGAACAGCCACGCGTCCTGCAGCACCATGCCCGTCTGGTCGCGCAGCTCCTCGCGGTTCATCTTCGCGATGTCGACGCCGTCGAGCGTGATGCGCCCGCTGTCGAGCTCGTAGAACCGCATGAGCAGGTTGACCAGCGTCGTCTTCCCCGCGCCGGTGGGTCCGACGATCGCGACCGTCTGACCGGGTTCGACGGTCAGCGACAGGTCGTCGATCAGCGGCTTCTCCGGCAGGTAGCGGAAGGAGACGTCCTGGAACTCGACGCGCCCGCGGATCACCGACGGCCGCTGCGGGTCCGCCGGCTCCGGGCCCTGCTCCTCGGCGTCGAGCAGCGCGAACACCCGCTCGGCCGAGGCGACGCCGGACTGCAGCAGGTTCGCCATGCTGGCGATCTGCGTCACCGGCTGGCTGAACTGGCGCGAGTACTGGATGAACGCCTGCACCTCGCCGAGCGTGAGGCTGCCCGACGCGACGCGCAGTGCGCCGATCACCGCCACCAGGACGTAGCTCAGGTTGCCGATGAACATCATCGCCGGCTGGATCATCCCGGAGATGAACTGCGCCCGGAAGCTCGCCTGGTACAGCGTTTCGTTCTGCTTGTCGAAGATCGCCGCGGACTCGTCGCGGCGTCCGAACACCTTGACCAGCGAGTGGCCGGTGTACATCTCCTCGACGTGCGCGTTGAGCTTCCCGGTCGTCGACCACTGCTTGATGAAGTTCGGCTGCGCCCGCTTCCCGACCTTCGCCGCCACGACCGCCGACAGCGGCACCGTGAGCAGGGCGATCAGCGCCAGCAGCGGCGAAATCAGGAACATCATGATCAGCACGCCGATCACCGTCAGCAGCGACGAGACGATCTGCGACAGCGTCTGCTGCAGCGACTGCGCCAGGTTGTCGATGTCGTTGGTGACGCGGGAAAGCACCTCGCCGCGGGGCTGGCGGTCGAAGTACTTCAGCGGCAGCCGCGCGAACTTGTCCTCGACCTCCTGGCGCAGCCGGTACACCGCCTGCTGCACCAGCGTCGTCGTCAGCCGGGCCTGGATCAGCCCGAGGAACGACGAGATGACGAACAGCGCCAGCACGGTCAGCAGGATCTGGCCGACCTTGTCGAAGTCGATGCCGACCCCGGGCACGAGGTCGACGCGGCTGTAGATGTCGGCGAGCGTGCCGTCGCCGCGGGCCCGCAGGCCGGCGACGATCTGCTCCTTCGTGACCCCCGGCGGCACCTGCTTGCCGAGCACGCCGGCGAGGATGGCGTCGGTGGCCTGGCCGAGGATCTTCGGCCCGATCACGGTCAGGGTGACGCTCGCCGCGCCGAGCACGAGGACGCCGACCAGGGCGGCCCGTTGCGGTTTCAGCAGCTGCAGCAGCCGCTTGAGGGATCCCTTGAAGTCCAGCGCCTTTTCCGGCGGCGCGCCGCCGCCCATGAAGCGGGCGCCCGGGCCGGCGGCCGCGGCCCCGGTGTTGCGGTGGCGCTGGGCGGTGGGGCGTTCCCCGGCGTCGGTGACGGCGGCCTTGGGCGATTCGGTGGTGCTCACGCCGCCTCCTGCTCGGTCAGCTGGGACAGCACGATTTCCCGGTAGGTTTCGTTGCCGTCCATGAGTTCGTGGTGGGTGCCGGTGCCGACGACGCGGCCTTCGTCGAGGACGATGATCCGGTCGGCGCCGCGGATCGTGCTGACCCGCTGCGCGACGATGACCACCGTCGCGTCCTTCGTCTCCGACACCAGCGCGCGGCGCAGGGCCGCGTCGGTCGCGTAGTCCAGCGCCGAGAACGAGTCGTCGAACAAGTAGATCTCCGGTTTGTGCACCAGCATCCGGGCGATCGCGAGCCGCTGCCGCTGGCCGCCCGAGACGTTCGTGCCGCCCTGGGCGATCGGCGCGTCGAGGCCCTCGGCCATCGCCTCGACGAAGTCCTTGCCCTGGGCCACTTCCAGCGCGTGCCACAGCTCTTCGTCGGTCGCGTCCGGGTTGCCGTAGCGCAGGTTGCTCGCCACCGTGCCGGCGAACAGGTACGGCTTCTGCGGCACGAGCCCGACCGCGCGGGCGAGCACCGCCGGGTCGAGGTCGCGCACGTCCACGCCGTCGACCTTCACCGTGCCGGCGGTGGCGTCCATCAGCCGCGGGATCAGGTTGAGCAGTGTGGTCTTGCCGGTGCCGGTGGAGCCGATCACGGCGGTGGTCTCACCCGGCCGCCCGATCAGCGAAATGTCGCACAGCACGGGCTTTTCCGCGCCGGGGTAGCGGAACTCGACCCCGGAGAGCTCCAGGTGCCCGTGCACCGCGCCCGGGCGGATCGGCGACACCGGCGGGCGGACGCTCGACTCGGTGTCGAGCACCTCGCTGATCCGCTCGGCGCTGACCTCCGCGCGCGGGACCATCATGAACATGAACGTGGCCATCATGACGGCCATCAGGATCTGCAGCAGGTAGGACAGGAACGCCGTCATGGCGCCGATCTGCATGCTGCCGGAGTCGATGCGCTGGCCGCCGAACCACAGCACCGCGACGCTGGAGGTGTTCATCACCAGCATCACGATCGGGAACATCAGCGCCATCAGCCGCCCGACCCGCAGCGACACGGTCAGCAGCTCGTCGTTGGCGACGTCGAACCGCCGCCGTTCGTGCTTGTCGCGGACGAACGCCCGGATGACCCGGATGCCCATGATCTGCTCGCGCAGGATCTGGTTGATCCGGTCGATGCGCACCTGCATCAGGCGGAACGCCGGACGCATCTTGGCGATGATGAGCCCGACGGAGACCGCGAGCACGGGCACGATCACCAGCAGCAGCGACGACAGCGGCACGTCGAGGTTGAGCGCCAGGATGATGCCGCCGACGCACATGATCGGCGCGGACACCATCAGCGTCAGCGTCATCAGCACCAGCATCTGGACCTGCTGGACGTCGTTGGTGGTGCGGGTGATCAGCGACGGCGTGCCGAACTGGCCGACCTCGCGGGCCGAGAAGTCCTGCACCCGGTGGAAGACGCCGGCGCGGATGTCGCGGCCGATCGCCATCGCGGTGCGGGCGCCGAAGTAGACCGCGCCGACCGAGCCGGCGATCTGGGCCAGCGTGACGGCGAGCATCACCGCGCCGATCCGCACGATGTAGGCCATGTCGCCCTTGATCAGGCCGTTGTCGACGATGTCGGCGTTCAGCGTCGGCAGGTAGAGCATGGCGATCGTCTGCACCAGCTGGAGCGCGACGATCACCCACAGCGTGCCCCGGTACGGGCGCAGGTGGCTGCGCAGGAGCTTGACTAGCACAACGGTTCCCCCAGTGCGGTGGTGGTGTTCGGGTCGGATTTCACAGCGGTGCCCCCGGTCAGGCCCGGTATCCCGGCGGCCAGCTCGTCCAGCAGCCGCTCCAGAACCGGCAGCAGCTGCTCGCCTTCGCTCGTGAACCAGTTGACGAAGGCGACGCGGACGGCGCTTTCCACCGAGGAGGCCATCAGCCGGCACAGCAGGTGGTCCACACCGGCCACCCGTTTCGCGATCGTCTCGGCCAGGACCTGCTCGACCGTCGCGTGGGCGCGCAGGAACTCCCCACGCAGCGCCAGCTGGCCCATCAGCTCCCGGATACGCGCAACATACGCGCGATCCGGTTCGCCTTCACGCGAATATTGCTCGAGCACGGCGTGCTTGACGGACTCCCAGAGCGGTTCCCCCGGCGGCCGCGCGAGCAGGGCCTCGCGCATCCCCTCGTGGCGGTCGACGACGACCGCGCAGACCGCCTGCTCCTTGCTGGAGAAGTAGTTGTTGAATGTGCGGGGGGAGACGCCGACCTCGTTGGCGATGTCCTCCACCCGGACGTTCTCCAGCCCCCGCTCCAGCGTGAGCCGCAGCGCGGCCTGCGCGAGCGCCCGCCGCGCCTCGCGCTTCTTCCGCTCCCGCAGGGTCAGCTTCGGGAGTTCTTCCGGTGGCATGTGCAGAGTGTAGCGAAAAACTTGCGTGCCACGCAAAAAATTGCGTGGCACGCAAGTTTGGGACGAATCGGACACGAGCGGGGTTCCGTGGTCGCACCCGGCCTCAGCTGCGGGATCGACAGCCGTGTGCGCAGTGTTGCGACCCGCAATTTGCAAAATTGAACCGAATGGCCTAATCCACTGCGCTCACCAGCAGCGACGCTCCGAAATCACGATCACACAGGGCGATCGTACGGGGACCGGCTGTGGACATCCCACGAACCTTTCTGCTTGCATGTCCCGCATCGCCGCCGGGGGTCGGCGCACACCACCGTCGTTCGTGCACCTGAGCAAGGAAGAAGTGGGGCCACATGGCGAGCCGGGCCCGGGAACTCCTGGATCGATCACGCGTCCTGCTGGACCGGTCGCGCGTGGCCGCGGCGCAGTTCCTCACCGCGCCCCCGAAGCACCCGGGGTACACGCCCGCCGCCGGGCCGGCGATCGCGGAGCTGACGGTGCCGGTTCCGGCACCGGCGCCGGACGGCGAAGGCGTGCTGGCCGAGATCTGCGCCAGCGTCGCCCTGCGCGACCTGAACCTGCTCGACCAGCTCCTCGCGCGGCTGGAGGAGCTGGAGGCGGGGGAGGAGGACCACCACCGCCTCGCCGAGCTCTACCAGCTCGACCACCTCGCCACGCGGCTGCGGCGCAACGCCGAGAACCTGCGGGTGCTCGCCGGGCAGGACACCGCCGACGACGCCGCCCGGGCGACCTCGCTGCTCGACCTGATGCGCGAGGCGATGTCCTCGATCAACCACTACGCCCGGATCACCATCGGCCGGGTGGTCAACCTCGGCGTCGTCGGCTTCGCCGCCGAGGACCTGGGGCGGGTGCTGGCGGAGCTGTTCGACAACGCGGCCAACCAGTCCTCGCCGAGTTCGCCGGTGCACGTCAGCGCGCACCTGACCGAGCAGGGCAGCGTGCTCGTCCGGATCGAGGACGAGGGCATCGGCATTCCCGCGGACCGCGTCGGCGACCTCAACGCGCGGCTCGCGGCGGGCGGCGACCTCGACGACGCCTCGGCGCGGCACATGGGCCTCGCCGTGGTCGCCCGCCTCGCCGCCCGGCACGGCGTCACCGTGCGGCTCGACCGGCGCAGCCCGCACGGCACGGTCGCCACCGTGCTGCTGCCCACCGGCGTCGTGACCGAGCTCGCCGAACACGCCTGGTCGGGCACCCGGACCGTCACCATCGAGCCGGTCAAGGGCGGCCGCGAACCGGCCACCGCCGCCGGGCTGCCGCGCCGCCGCTCCGGCACCCTCTCCCGCGAGGAACCGGCGGCACGCCGGCCCAGTCCCCGGCCACGGCCGGTCGAGCGGGCCGTCGGCGGCACCACCGCCAACGGCCTGCCGCGCCGCGTGCCCGGCAGCATCCGCGGCGCCGCCCCCGAGCCGGCGCCGCCTCCATCGGACGGCGGCAACCCGGCGTCCGGCCACGAGCGGCTGCTCGCCGACCTCGGCGCGTTCGCCGACGGCGAGCAGGCCGCGCTCGCGGAGAACCGCACCCGGCAGGACGAGACGCCCGGAGGAACCACGCGGTGAGTGCGCCCCACCCGGCCACGGCGAACTTCGCCTGGCTGCTCGACGATTTCGTGCACAAGGTCCACGGCGTCAGCCACGCGCTGATCATGAGCGTGGACGGCTTCCCCCTCACCGCGTCGGACTCGGTCGCCGAGGCCGAAGCCGAACA
Source organism: Amycolatopsis sp. NPDC051102 (assembly GCF_040682815.1). Lineage (NCBI taxonomy): Bacteria > Bacillati > Actinomycetota > Actinomycetes > Pseudonocardiales > Pseudonocardiaceae > Amycolatopsis > Amycolatopsis sp. NPDC051102. The sequence goes on along the minus strand of NZ_JBFBBT010000002.1, from coordinate 415,335 downwards.
GCTGGCCGCCATCGCCAGCGGCCTGCTCTCGCTGGCCGGCAACAGCGCGGCCCTGTTCGGGAAGGGCGCCTGCGAGCAGATCATCATCCGGCTCACCCACGGCTACTTCCTGTTCATGGGCATCGGCTCCGGTGCCGGGCTCGCGGTGCTGACCTCGGGCGAGGCGGACATGAAGGTGGTCGCCTACGAGATGACGCAGTTCATCACCAACGCCGGGCACGCGCTCACCCCCGAGGTGCGCGCGGAGCTGCGGCAGGTGCTGACCGCGCGCCGGCCCCGGATGTGACGCCGATGCCTGATCAGTCTTCCGGGGGTCCGGGTGGCAGAGCCCCCGGCCCGGGGCGAAGCCCCGAAGCGCACGCCGAGGATGTGATGCCCGTGTCCACAGCGGACACCCCGTTGCCGCGCCGGAGCCGCCGGATCCGCGCGTACGCGCTCACCGGCGGCCGCACCGGTACCCGGTTCCAGCTGCTGGTGGAGACGCTGGTGTCGGTGCCGGAGTACGACCCGGCGCTGAGCGACACGCTCATGCCCGAGTCGCGGGGGCTCTACGAACGCGCCCGCGTGCGGTGCTCGATCGCCGAGCTGTCGGTCGGCCTCGACCTGCCGCTGGGCGTGGTGCGGGTGCTGATCGGCGACCTCGCCGCCCAGGGGGCGGTGTTCGTGCACCCGACCGCGCACGCCTACCACCACGACACCAACGTGCTCGAGAGGATCCTTGATGGGCTCAAGCGGCTCCCCGCCTGAGGGCGATCTGCTGACGATCTCCGCGAAGATCGTCGTCGCCGGGGGCTTCGGTGTCGGCAAGACCACGTTCGTCGGGGCGGTCTCCGAGGTGCCGCCGATGAGCAACGAGGCGTGGATGACCGAGGCCGGGGAAGGCATCGACGAAATCCCGCCCGGCGGCAAGTCGACCACGACCGTGGCGATGGACTTCGGCCGGATCACCCTGCGCCCGGACCTGCTGCTGTACCTGTTCGGCACGCCGGGGCAGGCGCGGTTCTGGTTCCTGTGGGACGACCTGAGCCGGGGTGCGCTCGGCGCCGTCGTGCTGGTCGACACCAGCCGGATCGACGAGTCGTTCGCGGCGATCAACTACTTCGAGAACGACTCGGAGCTGCCGTTCGTCGTGGCGGTCAACCAGTTCGAGGGCAAGCCGGTGCACGACCTCGACGAGGTGCGCGACGCGCTGGCGCTCGACCCGGCCGTCCCGCTGGTGACCTGCGACGCCCGCGACCGCGCGTCGACGATCGCCACCCTGACCGAACTGGTCAGCCACACGCTGTCGCTGGCGGTGCTCTCCGGCCCGGCGGGCCGCGAGCTCGCCGGCAGCACCCCGCACGCCTGAACCGGAAGGTGAAGAGCTCCATGCGCAAGGTCCTGGTGGTGGGCGCCGGGCAGTCCGGGCTGCAGCTGGCCCTCGGGCTGCAGGCGAAGGACTACGACGTCACGGTGATGTCCGCGCGGACGCCGGAGGAGATCCGGCACGGGCGGGTGATGTCGACGCAGTGCATGTTCCACGACGCGCTGCAGCACGAGCGGGACCTCGGGATCAACCTGTGGGAGGCCGAGACGGTCAACGTCGAGGGCCTCGGCGTCTCGGTGGCCGCGCCGGACGGCGGCCGCGCGCTCGACTGGTTCGCCGAGCTCGACGAGCCGGCGCAGTCGGTCGACCAGCGGGTCAAGATGGCCGGCTGGCTGGAGCTGTTCGAGGACCGCGGCGGCAAGCTCGTCATCCACGGCGTGATGACGTCCGAGCTGGACGCGCTGTCCCGGCTCTACGACCTGGTGATCATCTCGGCCGGCAAGGGCGAGCTGGTCCAGCTGTTCGACCGGGTGCCCGAGCGCTCGCCGTACACGCGGCCGATGCGCGCGCTTTCGCTGGTCTACGCCCACGGGGTGGGCCGGCGCCCGGAGCACCCGGACAAGGTGGGGGTGCGGTTCAACATCGTCCCCGGCGTCGGCGAGCTGTTCATGATCCCGGCCTACACGCTGAGCGGCAACTGCGACATCCTCTTCTTCGAAGGTGTGCCCGGCGGGCCGCTGGACTGCTTCGACGACCACCCGGGCCCGGACGAGCACTTCAAGCGCGTGCTCGACCTGATGCGGCAGTTCGTGCCGTGGGAGTACGACCGCTGCCGCGACGCGGAGCTGACCGACGCGAAAGCGACCCTGGCCGGCGGGTACCCGCCGGTGGTGCGCCACCCGGTCGGCACCCTGCCCGGCGGGGCGATCGTGCTGGGCATGGCCGACGTCGTCGTGGCGAACGACCCGATCACCGGGCAGGGGTCGAACAACGCGAGCCACTGCGCGGCGACCTACCTGGAGGCGATCGTCGAGCGCGGTGACCGGCCGTTCGACGCGGCGTGGATGGAAGCCACGTTCGAGCGCTACTGGGAGTACGCCCGGCACGTCACCGAATGGACGAACGCGCTGCTCCTGCCGCCGCCCCCGCACGTGCTCCAGATCCTCGGGGTGGCCGGGCAGAACCCGGCCGTGGCCCGGCGGTTCGTCAACGGATTCACCAACCCGGCCGACTTCCAGCACTGGTTCATGGACCCCGCACTTTGGGAGAAATACCTGGCAGAGGTCTAGATCAGACTGTCGCCGGGGGACGATCCGGGCTACCGTAACTACCGAGAGTGAAGTCGGCAGGGTGGTCTATCGGAGGTACGTGGCATGCGGGCGATGTGGAAAGGCTCGGTGTCCTTCGGGCTGGTCAGCATCCCGGTCCAGCTGTACGCGGCCACCGAGAACAAGAACGTCTCCCTCCGGCAGGTGCACGAGGCCGACGGCGGCCGCATCCAGTACAAGCGGTTCTGCACGATCGACGGCCAGGAGGTGCCGTACGCCGAGATCGCCAAGGGCTACGAGCTGCCCGACGGCGAGATGGTGGTGATCACCGACGCGGAGATGGCCGAGCTGCCGCTGTCGACCCAGCGCACCATCGACGTGCTGGAGTTCGTCCCGCTGGAGTCGATCGACCCGATCCAGTACGACCGGACCTACTACCTCGAGCCGCAGAAGAACGCGGTGAAACCGTACGTCGTGCTGCGGGACGCGCTGCACAAGTCGAGCCAGGTGGCCATCGCGAAGGTGGCGGTCCGGCAGCGGGAGAGCATGGCGGTGCTGCGGGTGCACGCCGACGTCCTGGTGATGACGACCATGCTGTGGCCGGACGAGGTCCGCGAGCCCGACTTCCCGTTCCTGCGCGACGACCCGCCGCAGATCCGGCCGCAGGAGCTGACCATGGCCGGGTCGCTGATCGATTCGCTGGCCGAGCCGGTGTTCGAGCCGGACAAGTACCACGACCACTACCGCGAGGCCCTCGAGGAGATGATCGAGGCGAAGGTCGCCGGCGACGAGACGACCAAGCCCGCGGCGGTCACCGCCAAGGCCGGCGTCGTCGACCTGATGGCCGCGCTCCAGGCCAGTGTGGACGCCGCGAAGAAGTCGCGGCAGTCCGCGTCGGAAACGTCCTCTTCGGAGGCGTCGGAAGCGTCCGATGCGTCCGATGAGGACGAAAAGCCGGCGAAGAAGAAGCCGGCCGCTCGCAAGCGGGCCCCGAAGTCGGCCTGAACCCGCCAGGGCATCGGCGGCGGCGTCAGGACGGCGTCAAGAGCGTAACCCGATCGTGTATGCAGCTGTGTACACGGGCTTGGCGATGTGCTAACACTAACGGGGTCCTTCGGCTCTCCCTCCCCCTCGGAGCCGGAGGACCCTTTCATGTCCGGGGTAGTCCGGACGCTGACCGCCGCCGGGGTACGCCGGACCCGTCGAGCAGGGCGACCGCCGTTTCGGTTTTCGCGTTCGCGATTTACCTGACAGGCGATGTTGCCGGTGCGTTTTTTACCGGCAACGGAATTTTCGCCGGACCGGATTCGTCCTCGCGGTCATTTTTCGTGGCTTCGCGGCAGATTTTACTCTGCCCTTGCCTTTCCGCGGTGGTGCGGACAGGCCGAACGGCCTGGCGCGGCCAGCATTGCTGCTGACGCGCGCCAGGCCGCGGCGAGGTCTCGGGATCAGTACCAGTGCGCCCGGCCACCGATCCGGCGGCCGGTGCCGCCCAGGATGGCCAGTGCCACGCCAGCCACCGCGAGAATGATACCGATGGTGTACAGCACCGGGATGCCCACGATGAACCCGATGACAAGCAGAATCACACCGAGAATGATCACTTGACACACTCCTTCGCATGAGACCCGGCCCGGCTCCGTGCCGTCCGGGCGGATGCGCTCTCGACGGGAGGATGGCCAGTTTCCGGATAAACCAAACTACGGCGAATGGAGCAATCTTGGATCAGTACCGGTAGTGATCGAGCTTGTACGGACCTTCGACGTCGACGCCGATGTATTCCGCCTGGGCCTTCGTCAGCTTGGTGAGCTTCACCCCGAGGGCGTCGAGGTGCAGGCGGGCCACCTTCTCGTCGAGGTGCTTGGGCAGCCGGTGGACGTCGGTGGCGTACTCGCCGGGCTTGGCGAACAGCTCGATCTGCGCGATGGCCTGGTTGGTGAAGGAGTTCGACATCACGAACGACGGGTGGCCGGTCGCGTTGCCCAGGTTCATCAGCCGCCCCTCGGACAGCACGATGATCGCGTGGCCGTCCGGGAACGTCCACTCGTGGACCTGCGGCTTGATCTCCTTCTTCACCACCCCCGGCAGCTTCGCCAGGCCGGCCATGTCGATCTCGTTGTCGAAGTGCCCGACGTTGGCGACGATCGCGTTGTGCTTCATCCGGCCCATCTGCGCCGCCGAGATGATGCCGAAGTTGCCGGTGGTGGTGATGAAGATGTCGGCCTGCTCGACGACGTCGTCGAGCTCCACGACGTCGAGCCCGTCCATCGCCGCCTGCAGCGCGCAGATCGGGTCGATCTCGGTGACCGAGACCCGGGCGCCCTGGCCGCGCAGGGCCTCCACCGCGCCCTTGCCGACGTCGCCGTAGCCGCAGACGAGGACGCGCTTGCCGCCGATCATCACGTCGGTCGCCCGGTTCAGGCCGTCCACAAGGGAGTGCCGGATGCCGTACTTGTTGTCGAACTTGGACTTCGTGACGGAGTCGTTGACGTTCATCGCCGGGAAGAGCAGCTCGCCGTCCTTGGCGAGCTTGTAGAGCCGCTTGACGCCGTTGGTGGTCTCCTCGGTGACGCCGCGGATCTCCTTGGCCATCCGGGTGAAGCGGTCGCCGTCGGCGGCGAGGCTCGCGCGGAGGGTCTCCAGGACGATCCGGAACTCCTCCGGGTCCTCTTCGGACGGTTGCGGGACGGCGCCCGCGGCCTCGAACTCGACTCCCTTGTGGACGAGCAGCGTGGCGTCGCCGCCGTCGTCGAGGATCATGTTCGGCGCCTGGCCGCCGGGGAAGGCGAAGAGCTGGTCGGTGCACCACCAGTACTCTTCGAGCGTCTCGCCCTTCCAGGCGAACACCGAGGTGCCCGCCGGGGCGTCGACCGTGCCGCCGGGACCGACGACGACCGCGGCGGCGGCCTCGTCCTGGGTGGAGAAGATGTTGCAGGACACCCAGCGCACTTCGGCGCCGAGGGCCACCAGGGTCTCGATGAGCACGGCGGTCTGCACGGTCATGTGCAGCGACCCGGCGATGCGGGCGCCCTTCAGCGGCTGCGCGGCGGCGTATTCGCGGCGGATCGCCATCAGGCCGGGCATCTCGTGCTCGGCCAGCCGCAGCTGGGTGCGGCCGGCGTCGGCCAGCGTGAGGTCGGCCACGGCGAAGTCGAGGCCGTTGCGCTTCTGGAGTTTGTCACTCATTTTTCGGTGCACTCCGGAGTTCGTCGACGGAACGCTCGGGAGGCACGAAAGTCCTTGCGGACAAAGAAAAAGGCACCTCCCTCGCGGGAGGCGCCCTTGGAGTCGTGGTAACGGGCCGAGCGTGGCGGAAGGATTTCCGTCGCAGCGCCTCTCGGCCCGGAACCAGGATGGCAAAGCGGCCGCGAGGCTGTCAAGCGAGCGGGCGCGCCATGAGGATGTCGTCGACGTCGCGGCCGTCGATGCGGAATTCGCCCCGCAGCACGCCTTCCACGACGAACCCGCACCGCTCGTAGACCCGGCGGGCGCCGGTGTTCGGCCCGAGCACGCGCAGCGTCACCTTCCGGGCGCCCCGCCGCCGCGCCTCGGCCACGGCGGCGTCGACGAGCTGCCCCGCGATCCCGAGCCGCTGCCGGTCCGGGTCGACGGCGAGCCCGTCGATCACCACCACGTGCCGGTGGGCGGGGATGCCGAACCCCTCGCCGAGCCGCACGTACCCGGCGACCACGCCGTCCTGCTCGGCGACGAGGAGGTCCTCGGGACGCGTGTCGTCGCCGAAGAACGGCGTTCCGGCCGGCGGGGCCGGGGCGGGGGAGACAGCCGGGGTCCACGTGCGCTCGTCGATCTTCGCGAGCGCGGCTTCGTCCTCGGCGCGGGCCGTCCTGGTGGTGATCACCCGGGCATCCTGGCCGAAACCAGCGCGGCGTGCGAACGGATTACACCAGGTGTGCGCGCCGCCAGATGTTCTCGGAGCGGCCGCCGATCAGGCCCGCCTCGCGCAGGAACGGGACGATCTTCTCCGCCATCCAGCGCCGGGTCTCGTGGAAGTGGGGGTTCGCCAGTGCCGCGGCGCGGCCCTCGCGCGGGTCGATCCCGACGCTGCGGTAGATCCGCGCGTCGACCATGCTGTCGATCACGCCGAACGCGACCAGGGCCGTGCGCAGCCGGTGCCGCTGGAGGGCCGCCTTCGACAGCTTCGGTGTCTCCCGCAGCACCTCCTCCTTGGCGAACCGGACGTGCCGGGCCTCCTCGACCACGTGGATGCGGTTGACCGAGCGGATCAGCGGCTGGATGCCGTCGTCGTCCATCATCGACCGCTGCAGCCGGTCGGTGGTCTCCTCCGCGACCAGCACGCTGGCGAACATCGACGGGCCGGCGGCGGTCGCGCCGAACACCTTCGCGGCGCGGTGCACCACCTTCGGGACGCCGTAGCGCGGGACGCCGAGCCGCTCGGCGGTGCGGGCGAACATCACCGAGTGCCGGGTCTCGTCGCCGATCTCGGTCATCGCGTACTGCGCGTGCTCGGTGCGCGCGTCCAGGTCGAAGACGTACCGGGCCAGCAGCTGCATGAGGACGATCTCGAACCACAGGCCGACGCTCATGATGCTGGCGATCTCGTGCTTGGACAGCTCGATCCGCTGCTCCGGGGTCAGCTTCGCCCAGAGATCGGTGCCGTAGAGGGAGACGCGCTCGAGCGGCATGTACGCCTTGCCCTCGGCGAGCGGCGCGGCCCAGTCGATGTCGACGTACGGGTCGTAGGAGTTCTTCGCGGAGCTCTTGAGCAGGCGAGCCGCGGTGACGTCCCGGTCCTGGGCCTCGACGCCCATGGCGACCTCCGGAAAAGTAGGGGGTACGCGGTGTACTAGTTACTTCGGGGAGCGTACACCGCCCGGCCGGTCCTGAGTAGGCTTCCGCCGTGACCAAGGTCGACGGACGGGCCGCGCGCTGGGCGGGCCAGCAGGAGCGGCGGCGCGCCGAGTTCGTCGACGCGGCACTGGCCGCCATCGCCGAGCACGGCCCGGACGTCTCGACCGAGCAGATCGCCGAGCGCGCCGGCGTCGCCCGCACCCGTCTCTACCGGCACTTCGACGGCGCGGCCGACCTGCAGCGGGCGATCGCCCAGCGCGCGGCCGAGCTGGTGACGGCCGACCTCGCGCCGCTGTGGCACCCCGAAGGCTCGCCGAACGAGATGATCTCCACGGTGATCTCGACGCACCTGCGCTGGCTGACCGAGCACGCCCACCTGCACCGCTACCTCACGCGCACGCTGCCGGGCGGCCCGGACGACCGCCCGGACGTCCGCGGCGCGATCGCCCGCCACCTCAGCGGGCTGTTCACCGGCTACCTGACGGCGTTCGGCCTCGACCCGGCCCCGGCGGACACGATCGCCTTCGGCCTAGTCGGCTACGTCGAGTCGGCGACGACCCGCTGGCTCGACCACCCGGGCACGCTCAGCCTGGCCCAGCTGACCGGCCAGCTCACCGGCACGATCTGGGCGATGCTGGACCACACGCTCCGGGCCGGCGGGGTCACGGTGGACCCGGACCAGCCGCTGCCGCTGCCGGACGAGGTCTCCCGCGGCTCGTCGTGAGTGTTAAGGCGAGTTCTAACCCTCCTTACCACTCACGACTCCTCGCGCCGGAATTCCGCCCGCACGCCCAGCAGCCGCACCGCGCGGGTCAGGGTGAACATGCCCAGCACCTCCCGGGCCGCGCGGTCGATCGCGGCGGCGTCCGACGTCGGCTCCGGCAGCGTGATGCTGTGCGTGTGGGTCAAGAACGGCACGAACCGCACCTTGACCGCGACCCGCGCCGCCGGCCGGCCCTCGTCGAGGACGTCCTGGGCGACGCGTTTCGCCAGCGCCGACACCTCGGCCGCCATCTCCGCCGGGTCCGTCAGGTCGCGCTGGAACGTCGTCTCGCGGCTGCGGGAGCGGGCCACCCACGGTGTCGCGCTCACCTCGGCGTCGCTGATGCCGCCGCCGAGCAGCCGCAGCCAGGGCCCGGTCTTCGGGCCGAAGTGCGCGGCGAGCTCCGCCGGGTCCGCGCCCGCCAGGTCCAGGACGGTGTGGATGCCCAGCGAAGCGAGCTTCTTCGCCGTCTTGCCGCCGATGCCCCACAGCGCGTCGGTCGGGCGGGCCGCCATCACCGCCCACCAGTTCTCCTGCGTCAGCCGGAAGATCCCGCCCGGCTTGCCGAACCCGGTGGCGAGCTTGGCCCGCAGCTTGTTGTCGCCGATCCCGACCGCGCACGACAGGCCGGTCTCGCGTGCCACCGCCTCCTGGATCGACGCCGCCAGCGCCTCGGGGCCGGCCGTCTCGGCGCCGGCGAACGCCTCGTCCCAGCCCAGCACCTCGAGCACGACCGGCAGCTCCCGCACCGCGGCCATCACCCGCGCCGATACCTCGAGGTAGGCGTCCGGGTCACTGGGCAGGAAGACGGCGTCCGGGCAGCGCTTGGCGGCGATCCGCAGCGGCATGCCGGATTGAACGCCGAACTCGCGGGCCTCGTACGACGCCGTCGCGACGACGGCGCGTTCGGCCGGGTCGCCGTTGCCGCCGACCACGACGGGCTTGCCGCGCAGCTCCGGGTGGCGGGCGATCTCGACCGCGGCGATGAACTGGTCGAGGTCGACGTGCAGGACCCACTTCACGTCGCCCAGTCTGCCTCAGACCTCGCTCAGCCGTCGGCCCGTGGCGCCGTCCTGACCGGAACGAGGTGCTCAGATCCCGTGCCGCGCCACGTGGGTCCAGACGGTGCCGGTGAGGGCGATGATCCCGCACAGCGTCACGCCGGGGTCGGGCAGCGCGAGGCCCAGGACCAGCAACGCAACGGCGGTGACGTCGAAGACGATCAGGAGGGTGGAGCGGAGCGCGCGCGACTTCGGGCGCCGGCCGTCGCGCAGCGCGGCAGCCAGGTCGGGGTCGCTGAGTTCGAGACTGCGCTCGATCTTCTCGAGCTCGGTGCGATCGTGGTGACTGAGCATCGGGGCACTCCTTCGGCGCCGAACCCGCCGTATCGCCGTAGCGAATACCCAATCGTCCTCCTCGCGAACCGCCGAACGCCTTCCGATTTCGTGCTTTTCTCTGGGCCGACCGGGTGATCCGCGCTCCGTGACCGGGCTTCGCCACGTTAAGTTGCTGCGTGAACGTGGCCGGTCACGGCCGGACGGCTGGGGGCGGCCACGTCCTGGCGTCGTGCCCGTGCCCGGTCAGGACCTTCAAGCAAGCGGAGGATTCCATGACCCTGCCCACCGAACCGATCGGCAGCATCCCGCGTCCCGGCTACCTGGTCGAGGCCCTCGGCGAGTTCGCGGCCGGCCGGATCGACGCCGCCGCGCTCGCCGAGCTGGAGAGCCGCGCACTGGCGGACACGATCCGCCGGTTCGAGGAGACCGGCTCGCCGGTGCTGAGCGACGGCGAACAGGGCAAACCGAGCTTCGCCACGTACCCGCTGGCCGGCCTCGAAGCGCTGGCACCGGACGGCGTCGTCATCCCGTTCGCCGACGGGCACACCCGGCAGCTGCCTCGGCTGACCGCGGGCCCCTTCCGCTACGCGACCCACGCTGACTCGTACTTGACGCGCGCGAAAACGCTTACCGACCGGCCCGTCAAGCAGGCGGTGATCGCCGCGTCCGCGCTTTCGCTGATCTACCCGGCCGACGGGATCGAGGGGTACTCGCAGGAGCAGTTCGTCGCCGACCTCGTCGACGAGGCCGAGGCGGACATCCGGGGCAGCCTCGACGCGGGCGCGGACAGCGTCCAGATCGACTTCACCGAGGGACGGCTGTCGCTGAAGCTCGACCCGTCGGGCGGTCTGCTGCGGCAGTTCGTCGACCTCAACAACGCGGTGCTCGACCGGTTCACCGCCGAGGAACGCGCGAAGATCGGCGTCCACACCTGCCCGGGCGGCGACCAGGACTCGGTGCACAGCCTCGACGTCGACTACGCGGGCCTGCTGCCGGCGTTGTTCGGCCTGAAGGCCGGCCGCTTCTTCGTCCAGCTGGCCAGCGAAGCCGACCCCGAGCGCGCGCTGCGGGTGATCGCCGACCACCTCAAGGCGGACCAGCGGATCTTCGTCGGCGTCATCGACCCGATCGACCCGCGGGTGGAGACGGCGGAAGAGGTCAGGGACCGGGTGCTCACCGCGGCTAAGTACGTGCCGGCCGAGCGGCTCGGCACCTGCGACGACTGCGGGTTCTCGCCGTTCGCCGACGACACGTCGACCTCGCGCGACATCGCCTTCGCGAAGATCAAGGCCCGCGTCGACGGCACACGCCTGGCTTCCGAGATCCTCTGAGCGCCGGCGGCGTGGGCCCGGAGGCGGGCTCACGCCGTTTCGGCGGCGACCTTCAGCCCCAGCGCGACGAGCACACTGCCCAGCACGGCGTCGAGGACCCGGCGGACCCGCCCGGCGCTGAAGAACCGCTTCAGCGCCCCGACGACCACGGCGAGGGTGACGAACCACAGCACGGTGCCGGCGGTGGCGATGGCGGCCAGTTCGAGGGTCTGCAGGGTGGCGCCGTCCGCGGGGAGGAACTGGGGGAGCAGGGCCAGGAAGTACACGGCGACCTTGGGGTTCAGCAGGTTGGTCACCAGCCCCTGCCGGAAGGCGGCGCCGGGCTTGAGCCGCGCGGCACCGGTGGCCTCCCCGAGATCCCGGTATTCGCCGCGGCGCACGGCCAGCCAGGCCTTGACCCCGAGCACGACCAGGTAGGCCGCCCCGGCCAGCTTGACGACGGTGAAGGCGATCGCGGAGGCGGTCAGCACGGCGGCGACCCCCAGGGCGATCGCGACGACCCAGGCGAAGACCCCGAGCGCGATCCCCAGCCCGGCGGCCATCCCGGCCCGCCGGCCCCCGGCGAGCGATGAGCGGGTGACGACGACGAAGTCGGGCCCGGGCGACATCGCCCCGAGCACGACGACCAGCAGGAACGATACGGCGGTGGCCCCGGGGATCATGACCCTGAGAATACGACCCGGCTGCCAGTGGTTTTCCCGCCGGACGACGTCGCGCCCGCACGCCGTGCCGGTGCGGATGTTCGAATTTGAACTTCGTGTAGGGTCGATCTTGTGGGTGACTCCAGGGGCGACGGCATGACGGCCGAGGTGCGGACGCGGGTGCGGATCCCGCTGCGGCTCGATGGCGGCGTCGCGGTCGACGCCGAGGCCGTGACCTTCCGCGGGCTGGCCGACGGTGGTGAGCACCTGGCGTTCGTCCTCGGTACCCCCGGCGACGTGCCGCTGGTGCGGCCCCACTCGGAATGCCTCACCGGTGACGTCTTCGGGTCGGCGCGCTGCGACTGCGGCCCGCAGCTGGCCGAGGCCGTCGCGCGGATCTCCGAGACCGGCGGCTACCTGCTGTACCTGCGCCAGGAGGGCCGGGGCATCGGGCTGTACAACAAGCTCGACGCGTACGCCCTGCAGGACGGCGGCCTCGACACCTACGCCGCGAACGCCGCGCTCGGCCTGCCAGAAGACGCCCGCGACTACACCGTCGCCGCCCAGATGCTGGGCGCGCTCGGTGTCGGCCGGGTCGACCTGCTGTCCAACAACCCGGACAAGGCGGCGCAGCTGCGCGCGGCCGGGATCGCCGTGCGCGACCAGGTCCCGACGGGCGTGTTCGCGACCGAGAACAACGTCCGGTACCTGCGCGCGAAGGCCGAGCAGACCGGGCACACGCTCACCCTGCCCGGCCTGGCGAGCTGACCCGGAGGGTCGGTTCAGGCCAGGCGCTGGGCCGCCGCGGCCGCCGGGCTCGTCGTCAGCTTTTCCAGCAGGCCGATCAGGGTGGTCTGTTCCGCGGGGGTCAGGGACGCCGCCCAGGCCTGTTCGCGGGTGTTGTGCTCCTGGTAGGCGTCGGTCACCGCCGTGTGGCCCGCCTCCGTCAGGGTCAGGCGGACCGCGCGGCGGTCGTGGGGGACCTGGGTGCGGGTCACCAGGCCGTCCCGCTCCAGGGTCTTGACCAGCGCCGACACCGCCGCGCGGCTCATCCCGGCGAGCCGGGCCACGTGGCGGGACTCCAGCGGGCCCGCCAGCCACAGGACGAACAGCACCCGGAAGCCGCCCCAGCTCCAGCCGCGGGGGCGGTGGACCGTCGACTCCCAGTCGTAGACCAGCGCCCCCGCCAGGCGGTGCAGCGTCAGGCCGAGGCGCATCGCCACCGGGTCGGTCGCGGGCAGCTCGGCCTGCGTCTTCCCGATCGCGTAGTCGACGAACGAGAGGTAGTCGAGGTCGGCCGGTCGGTCCGTCATGCGGCCAGGTTAGGCGAACGGGGGTTCCCCGCGGGGGCCGGCGGGGCTAGCCTGACCCGAAGGTAGTCAATCCTTTGACAATCGAGGAGCGCTCGCCGTGACGAAGAAAGCCTTCGCCTCTTCGGCCGACCTGGCGGAGAAAGCGCAGACCCTGGAAGTCCTCGCGGACGGCGTCTACGCCCTCACCGCCGAGGGTGACCCCAACATCGGCGCGATCGAAGGCGAGGACTTCCTCGTCTGCTTCGAAGCGCTCGCCACCCCGGTCGCGGCCGCCGAGTGGCTCGCGAAGCTGCGCGAGCACACCGACAAACCCGTGCGCTACCTGGTGCTGAGCCACTACCACGCCGTGCGCGTGCTCGGCGCGTCGGCGTTCGACGCCGAGGTGATCGTCGCGCACGAGAACACCCGCGCGCTGGTCGCCGAGCGCGGCAAGGAGGACTGGGAAAGCGAGTTCGGCCGGATGCCGCGGCTGGCGAAGGGCGCCGAGTCGGTGCCCGGGCTGACCTGGCCGACGCTGACCTTCTCCGACCGGCTCACGATCGACCTCGGCGGCGACCGCGGCGACCTCGTGCTGCAGTACTGCGGGCGCGGCCACACCGAGGGCGACATCGTCGCCTGGCTGCCCCGCGAGAAGATCCTCTACGCCGGTGACCTCGTGGAAGCCGAAGCCGCGCTGTACACCGGCGACGCGTTCCACCGCGACTGGGCGTCGTCCACTTTGGACCGGGTGGCCGCGTTCGGGGCCGAGACGCTGATCGGCGGCCGCGGCGGGGTGAGCCGGGGCCGGGAGGCGGCCGACGCCGCCGTCGCGCAGACCCGGCACTTCCTCACCACGATGCTCCGCGAGGTCGGCGCGGTCCGCGACGCCGGCGGCACGCTCAAGGAAGCCTTCGAACGCACCCACGCGGCCCTGCACGACCAGTACGGCCACTGGCCGATCTTCGAGCACTGCCTGCCCTTCGACGTCTCGCGGCTGTGGGACGAGCTGGGCGGCATCGAACGGCCGGTGGTCTGGACGGCCGAACGCGACCGCGAAGTCTGGGACCAGCTCCAGGGATGACGGTCGCCGTCCTCGGCAGCGGCCCGGTCGGCCAGACGGCCGCGCTGCTGCTCGCGCGCTGGGGCGTACCGGTGGTGCTCGTCGACGAGCACGAGGTGCGCGACCCCGTCGGGTCCAAGGCCATCTGCCAGCAACGGGACACCTTGGACGTCTGGGCGTCGCTCGGCGCCGGGTGCCTCGCCGAGGAAGGGCTCACCTGGACGACCGCGCGGACGTTCCACCGCGACCGCGAGCTGTTCTCGCTGACGCTGCCGGACGCGGGGTCCGCGCTGCCGCCGTTCGTCAACCTCTCGCAGGCCCGCGTCGAGGCGGTCCTGGACGAGCTCGTCGCGCGGCAGCCGCTGATCGACGTCCGCCGCGGCCACCGCGTCACCGGCGTGACCCAGCCCGGCTGCGTCGAAATCCAGTGCGAGACGAAGGACGGGCCACGCCGGATCGAGGCCGACTACGCGATCGCCTGCGCCGGCGCGCGGGGCGACACCGTGCGGCGGGCGCTCGGGCAGCACCTCGGCGGCGTGTCGTTCCGGGATCTGTTCCTGATCTGCGACATCCGCGCCGATCTGCCCGGCTGGGCGGCGGAGCGGCGGTTCTACTTCGACCCGCCGTGGAACCCGGGTCGCCAGGTGCTCATCCACCCGTGCCCGGGCTCGGAGTTCCGCATCGACTGGCAGGTCCCCGCGGACTACGACCTCACGGCCGAGGAGTCGGGCGGCGCGCTCGACCAGCGGATCCGGGCGATCATCGGCGACCGGCCGTACGAGGTGCGCTGGCGATCGGTGTACCGCTTCCACACGCGGCTCGTCGACCGGATGTGCGTCGGGCGCGTGCTGCTGGCGGGGGACTGCGCGCACCTCGTCGCGCCGTTCGGGGCACGCGGCCTCAACTCCGGGGTCGCCGACGCCGAGAACGCGGCCTGGAAGCTGGCCGCCGTCCTGCGCGGTGACGCGGGGGAGGAGCTGCTGGAGAGCTACCACGCCGAGCGGTACGCGGCGGCGGTGGAGAACGCCGCCGTCACCACGGCCACGATGGATTTCCTGGTGCCCCAGGACGCCGGACAACACCGTCGCCGGCTCGACGTCCTCACGCGGGCGGCGCACGACCCGGCCGCCTGCGAGCAGGTCGACTCGGGCCGGCTGGCCGAACCGTTCTGGTACGCGGATTCGCCACTGACCACCCCGGATCCGGACCGGCCGTTCGCGGGACGGCCGCCGCGGGGCGCGTTGCCGCCGCCGGGGCCGGGCGTGCTGCTCCCGGACGTCACCGTCGCGAGTGGACGGTTGCGCGACCTGGCCCGGCAGGGGTTCCTGATGCTCACCACCC
Organism: Amycolatopsis sp. NPDC051102; assembly: GCF_040682815.1. Lineage (NCBI taxonomy): Bacteria > Bacillati > Actinomycetota > Actinomycetes > Pseudonocardiales > Pseudonocardiaceae > Amycolatopsis > Amycolatopsis sp. NPDC051102. Next base: position 400,166 of record NZ_JBFBBT010000002.1, on the reverse strand, counting down.
CCGGCGTGCGGGCCGAGGGCGTGCGGTCGGTGGCGATCCCGGTGGGCGGGGCGCTGGGTGCGCGTCCGGGCGAAGCCTGGCTGGTCCGCCCGGACGCGTACGTCGCCGCGGTGTTACGGGTAGGAGACCAGCGGGCTCACCTGGTGCCCGGTGTTCGCGGCGTCACCCGCATCGTTGATGACGTGGGCGATCGTGCCCACACCGCCGAGTGACACCGACACCAGGTTGTGGAACCGGACCCCGCCGTTGTTCGGCACCTCGAACGAATGACTGGCCACAATGGACGGATTGGTGTTGAAGAAGCAGTAGCTGCCCAGGCCCCAGCCTTCGTGGCTGGTCACCGAGTCGGCCACCTTGTACGCCGCCCAGCCCTGCCGGCCGCCGCCGCTGGACCAGGACGCCTGGTCCGGCGGGTCGTAGGGCATCTCGTTCTGGAAGAAGTACGTCCGGCCGCCGTTGCCGTTCCAGAGCACCTCGTACTGCTGGTAGTGCTCGACGAACAGGCCGTACATCGTCACGTTCGCGCCGTTGACGACCAGGCCGTTCGCCGCGGTGTTGACGTTCCAGCCGACGCCGTACGAGTGGTCGCCGCGCCACAGCCACATGTGGTCGCCGATGACGTTGTTCGAGTTGACCACCAGCGTCTGGGTGGCCTTCCCGACGGCCGCGCCGCCGATCCGGAAGAACACGTCGTGCAGCGACGTCGGGTCGGCCGCGTGGTTCGCGGTCGAGCCCGGCTGGCCGATCTGCACGAGCACCGGCGAGTTGACCGCGCCCGCGTCGATCAGCAGCCCGGCGATCTTCACGCCGTCCACATCGGACGTCGTGATGGCCGCGGTCCCGTTGGTGGGCATCAGCGTCGCCAGGCCGAGGCCGAGCACCACGGTGTCCGGGCGCGTGACGTTCAGCGACTGGTCGAGGTGGTAGACACCCGGGGTCACCAGCAGGTTCTTGCCCGCGGCCAGTGCCGCGTTGAGCGTCGCGGCCGAGTCGGACGGGTGGGCGACGTAGAACTCGCTGAGCGAGATCGACTGCCCGGCCGGGGCGCCGTGGCCCCAGCTCGTCCCCGACGAGTTCTGCCGCAGGCCCGGGACGAACACGTTGTAGCTGCCCGAGCCGTCGACGTAGAGGAACGGCTTCTCGCGGATCACCGGGGTCTGGCCGACGACCGTCTCCGGCGGGTTCGGGAACGACGCCGGCGGGGTGCCGGTCGAGCCGACGAACACCATGTTCCAGACGCCGCCCTGCCAGCCGCCGAGCTCGCTGTTGCGGGTCAGGAACTGCTGCTGCGAGCCGGAAACGGCGACGCCGTCGATCTTGCTGTCGGCGATCAGGCCGCCGCTGGCCCAGCCGTCGCCGCCGTTCCACAGCTGGATCTGGCTGCCGCGCAGGTGCATCCGGCGGTAGGGCGCGGCCTGCGCGACGGCCCAGCGTTCGACCTGGCCGGCCGGCAGTGTCACCGACAGGTTCTCGGCGGACCGCCAGAAGTTCTGCGTCGCGTTGCCCTTGTTGGCCGGATTGTCACCTTGCTGCAGCCAGTCCGCTTCGACGCGCACGTGGCCGTTGAGGTTGACGTCGTCGGGGGAGAGGCCGAGCCCGGCGACCTGTTCGTAGAAGCCGAGGTTGACGTCGGCGTTGTAGGTGCCCGGCTTGAACAGCACGGCGTAGCGCTCGTTGCCGAACTGGTTGGTGTGCTGCTGGTCCGCGATCTGCGTCAGCCGGTTCTGGATCGTCGCGGCCGGGGTCGACGGGTCGAACACCGACACGTTCGGCCCGAGGTCCGGGTTGCGCGGGTCGGTCGGCGGGATCGTGCTGCCGCCCGAGCCGTGCACGGCCACTTCCCACAGGGAGTAGCCGTAGCCGGTCGCCCGCTGGGTGCCGTAGACCCGCAGGTAGCGGGCCGTGCCGGACAGCGGCACGGTCTGCGTGCCGCCGGCGCCGGTGGTCGTCGAGTACGCCGTGGTCCAGTTGCTCGCGTCGGTGGACAGCTGGACGCTGAATGCCTTCGCATACGCGGCTTCCCAGCTGAGCGCGACGTCGCAGAGCTGCTGGGCCGAGCCGAGGTCGACCTGCAGCCACTGCGGGTCGCTGAAGGCGCTGGACCAGCGCGTGCCGGAATTGCCGTCGACCGCGGCGGACGCGGGGGTGCCGCCGTTTTCGGTCGAGGACGCCGTCGCGGGGTGGCCCTGGGCGAGGTTGGTGGTGCCGCACGCGGCGGCTTGTGCCGGTGCGGAGCCGACCACCGCCGCGGTCGTGACCGCGGTGACGAAGGTGGTGGCGATGACGAGGAGGCGGTGTACGGGGGAGAACGTCGTTGATCTCATCGGCCTGCCTGCTGATCGGGGGGAGGACGTGCGAAACGGGCCGGGCGAGCCCCACAGCTCGCGCCGGCGTCGGGTGGTGCGGCGGGTTCGCCCCCAGGTCACCCGCCCGGCGCCGTGAGCCGGAGGAGCGGTACCGGGTGGTGCGAGGAGCGCGAACCAGTCAGCCCGAAAGGTGCGTGTCGCGGCGGAGCCGTTCCGGTGGCGGTCACGGAACCGGTTCCGTCGGTGAGATGGCAGTTAACAGCGGGAGGTTCGCCCGCGTCAAGGATCCACGGCGGATTCTCCTCGCCCGGACCAGTGTCCGGTGTGGTCCGCGACCGTCCGGCGCTGCGGCGTTGACATTTTACGGCTCTTTATTTATATCTTGAACTAAGAGCGTGCCGACGGCCGGGACCCACACCCGCGCCGAAGACCACGTGAGCCGATCCGCGCCGGGGCAAGGCCGCCCCGGCGCCGGTTCGCCGTGGAGGTGCCCATGCAACGCCGCATGCCGAGGACCCGGGTGCTCGCCGTCCTCGCCCTGACCCTGGCCGCCCTGTTCACCGCGCCGGCCGCCCAAGCCGCGCCCGTCCTGCTCTCCCAAGGGCGCCCGGTGACGGCGTCCTCGACCGAGTCCGCCGCCTTCCCCGCCTCGGCCGCCGTCGACGGCGACCCCGGCACGCGCTGGTCGAGCGGCTTCAGCGATCCGCAGTGGCTGCAGGTCGACCTCGGCTCGGCCCAGCAGCTGACGCAGGTCGTGCTCAGCTGGGAAGCCGCCTACGCCAAGGCGTTCACGCTCCAGGCGTCCGCCGACGGTGCCGCCTGGACCACGCTGTACTCGACGACCACCGCCACCGGCGGGACCCAGACCCTGAACGTCACCGGCAGCGGCCGGTACGTCCGGCTGACCGGCACCCAGCGGGCCACGCAGTACGGCTACTCGCTCTGGGAGTTCCAGGTCTACGGCGGGGGCGGCACGACCCAGCCCGGTGACGTCCTGCTGTCGTACGGGAAGTCCGGTCAGGCGTCCTCGTACCAGGACGACGGCAACTGCCCCGGCTGCCTGCCGGCCAAGGCGTTCGACCACGACCCGGCCACGCGCTGGGCGACGAGCGCGACCACCGGCTGGGTCGACCCCGGCTGGATCACCGTCGACCTCGGCGCGCCCGCGGCGATCCACCAGGTCGTCCTGCAGTGGGACCCGGCCTACGCGGTCGCCTACCAGATCCAGGTGTCGAACGACAACGCGAACTGGACCTCGATCTACTCGACCACCACGGGCAAGGGCTTCAAGGAGACGCTGACCGTCAACGGTTCCGGCCGGTACGTCCGGATGTACGGCACCGCCCGCTCGAACGGCTACGGCTACTCGCTGTGGGGCTTCGACGTCTACGGCACCGGCGGCAATCCGACGCCGCCCCCGGCCGCGCCGCCGGCCCCGCACTTCCCGGGCACGCTGGTCTGGAGCGACGAGTTCAACGGCGCCGCGGGTGCGGCCCCGGACGCGAGCAAGTGGACCGCCGAGACCGGCCCGGGCGTCAACAACGAGCTCGAGTACTACACGAACAACAACAACGCCAAGCAGGACGGCCGCGGCAACCTCGTCATCCAGGTCCGCCGCGAGGTGACCCCGGGCAGCGCGTGCCCGGTCGACCCGATCAGCGGCAGCGGCACCTGCCAGTACACCTCCGGCCGGATCAACACCGCGGGCAAGTTCAGCTTCACCTACGGCCACGTCGAGGCGAACATCAAGGTGTCCGGCACGCAGGGGCTGTGGCCCGCGTTCTGGCTGCTGGGCGCCAACTTCTTCAACGGCACGCCGTGGCCGAACTGCGGCGAGATCGACATCATGGAACACGTCGGGAAGTCGCCGAACCTGGCCTACTCGACGATCCACGCCCCGGCCTACAACGGCGCCGGCGGTATCGGCGCGCCCTACGACCTCGGCCAGGACGTCTCGGCGGGCTTCCACAAGTTCGGCCTCGACTGGGACTCCTCGCACATGACGTTTTACGTCGACGGCAACGCGTTCGAGACGATCAACCGGGACACCGTCGAGAGCACGCGCGGGCCGTGGGTCTACGACCACCCGTTCTTCCTGATCCTCAACAACGCCATCGGCGGCGACTTCCCCGGTCCGCCGGGGGCGGGCACCGTCCTGCCGCAGGACATGGTGATCGACTACGTGCGGGTGTACCAGTGAGGCGCCGGCTGGCGCTCGTCACGGGCGCCGTGGTGGCCGCCGGGCTGCTCACCGCGCCGCTGTTCACCGCCCAGGCGGCCCCGGCGCTGCTGTCGCAGGGGCACGCCGTGACGGCGTCCTCCAGCGAGAACGCCGCCTTCCCGGCGTCGGCCGCGGTCGACGGCGACCCCGGCACCCGCTGGTCCAGCCTGGCCGCGGACCCGCAGACGCTGCAGGTCGACCTCGGGGCGTCGCACACCCTGAACCAGGTCGTGCTCCAGTGGGAGGCCGCCTACGCCAAGGCGTTCACCATCCAGGCCTCGGCCGACGGCAGCCAGTGGTCCACTGTGTACTCGACCACCACCGGCACCGGCGGCACGCAGACGCTGCCGGTGACCGGCACCGGCCGGTACGTCCGGCTGGCCACCACCGCGCGGGCCACCCAGTGGGGCGTTTCGCTCTGGGAGTTCCAGGTCTTCGGCGACGGCTCCGCGCAGGCGTGCGGCAGCGCCAACGCGGCGCTGCGGCAACCGGCGACGGCCTCCAGCGTCCAGTCGGACGCCTTCCCGGCATCGGCGGCCTTCGACGGCGACCTCGGGACGCGGTGGTCGAGCCTGGCCACCGACCCGCAGTCGATCCAGGTCGACCTGGGCAGCGCGCGCCCGGTCTGCGGCGTGGACCTGACGTGGGAGGCGGCCTACGCGAGCGCGTACACGATCCAGCTGTCCACCGACGGCTCGTCGTGGACGACGGCGGCGACCGTGGCCGGCGCCGGCGGGACCGAGCACCCGGCCGTGTCGGGCACGGCCCGGTACGTCCGGCTGACCGCGACCGCGCGGGCCACCCAGTGGGGCGTCTCGCTGTGGGAGTTCGCGGTGCACACTTCCGACAGTGCCCCGCCGACGACCACACCGACCAACCCCGGTGGCTGTCCGTGGGTCGGATCCACCGCGCCGGTGGCCGACCGCGTCAACCAGCTCATGGCCGTGATGACCCCGCAGCAGAAGGTGAAGGTGCTGCACGGCAACGGCGCGACCGGGCCGTACATCGGCAACACCGACGCCGTGCCCGAGCTGTGCATCCCGGCGCTCGGCCTGCAGGACGGGCCGGCCGGGGTCGGCGACGGCCTCGACGGCGTCACCCAGTTCCCGGCGCCGGTGACCGCCGCGGCGACCTGGGACACGGCGCTGCTGAACCGGTACGGCAGCGCGATGGGGGCGGAGTTCGCGGGCAAGGGCGTCGACATCGCCCTCGGCCCGACGATCAACCTGGTCCGCGACCCGCGCTGGGGCCGGAACTTCGAGACCTACGCCGAAGACCCGTACCTCGCCGGCGCGGCCGGGACCGCGACGGTCCAGGGCATCCAGAGCCAGGGCGTGATGGCGCAGGCCAAGCACGCGGCCGCGTACAACGTCGAGGCCGGGGCGTCGCGCGGCACGCCGTCGGACAACGTCATCATCGACGACCGGACCCTGCACGAGCTCTACCTGCCGGCCTTCCAGCAGGTGGCGAGCCAGGGCCAGGTCGCGTCGATGATGTGCGCCTACAACCAGATCAACGGCGTCCCGGCCTGCCAGAACGCCGGGGTCCTCACGCAGGCGATCAAGCAGGACGCCGGGTGGGGTGGGTTCGTCGGCTCCGACTGGGGCTCGGCCACCGGCGGTGCCCGGCAGCTGGCCAACGGCGGGCTCGACATGGAGATGCCCGGCGGCGCGTTCTTCGGCCAGGGCCTGCTCGACGCCGTCTCGCGCGGCGAGGTCACGCAGGCCCGCGTCGACGACATGGTCCGGCGGGTGCTGACCCAGATGTTCCGGTTCGGTCTCTTCGACCGGGGCCGCCGGGGCACGCCGCAGTCGGTCGTGACGAACGCGGCGAACGTCGGCACGGCCCGGGACGTCGCCGCGGCCGGGGCGGTGCTGCTGAAGAACACCGGCGTGCTGCCGCTGGGGTCGTCGGTCAAGTCGATCGCGCTCTCCGGCGGCGACGGGATCGACCCGCAGAACATCGGGGGCGGGAGTGCCAAGGTCAACCCGTCGCCGGCGTCGGTGAACCCGATCGACGGCATCAGGGCCCGCGCCGGGTCCGGCGTCACCGTGTCCTATGTGGACGGGGCGGGGGAGCACGTCCAGACGCCGAACATCCCGGGTGCGGTGGCGGCCGCTCGCACCGCCGACGTCGCGATCGTGTTCGCCAGCTACGGCGAGTCCGAAACCCAGGACCTCGACACGATCGACCTGCAGCACCAGCAGAACGACCTGATCGACGCCGTTGCCTCGGCCAACCCGCGGACCGTCGTCGTGCTGAACACCGGCTCGGCGGTCACCATGCCGTGGCTGGGCAAGGTCGCGGCGGTGATCGAGGGCTGGTACCCCGGCCAGGAGAACGGCAACGCACTCGCGTCGCTGCTCTACGGCGACGTCAACCCGTCGGGCAAGCTGCCGGTCAGCTTCCCGAAGCAGCTCGCCGACCTGCCGACGGCGAACGTCCAGCAGTTCCCCGGCGCCAACGACCGGATCGAGTACTCGGAGGGGCTCAACGTCGGCTACCGCTGGTACGACAGCCGCAACCTCGAGCCGCTGTTCCCGTTCGGCTTCGGCCTGTCGTACACCACGTTCGGGTTCTCGAACCTGGCCGTGACACCGCAGGGGACGAACGGCACCGCAACGGTGACGGCGACGGTGACCAACACGGGCACCCGCGCGGGCGCCGACGTCGTCCAGCTTTATGTCGGCCAGCCGGCCGGCAACGGCGAGCCGCCGAAGCAGCTGAAGGGGTTCAGGAAGGTGCAGCTGAACCCCGGGCAGAGCGCTCAGGTGTCGTTCCCGCTCACCCCGCGGGATCTGGCGCACTGGACGGGCGCGTGGACGACCAACGCGGGCCAGTACCGCGTCTACGTCGGTGACTCCTCGCGCAACGTCCCGCTGTCGGGGGCGTTGACCGTGTCCTGAGTCGACTCGCGGACCACCAGCGAGGTCGGGACGATCAGCGGGCCCTCCGGTGACGGCCCGCCGGCGAGCCGGTCGAGCAGCCGCCCGGCCGCCGCCTCGCCCATCTGCCGCAGCGGCTGGCGGATCGTGGTGAGCGGCGGCTGGGTGTGCGCGGCCAGGGGGATGTCGTCGAAGCCGACCACGGCGACGTCCCCCGGCACCGAACGGCCGGCCTTGCGGAGGCCGGCCAGCACGCCCGCCGCGGTCAGGTCGTTGTGCGCGAAGACCGCGTCGAACTCCGGGCCGGAGTGCAGCAGCTGGAGGATCGCCGCTTCGCCGCTTTCGCTCGTGAAGTCGCCCTCGATGATCAGCCGCGAGTCGAGCGTCAGTCCGGCGTCGCGGACGGCGTCGTTAAACCCGTTGAGGCGGTCGGCGGTGCAGCCGAAGTCGCGCGGCCCGGTGACGGTGGCCAGGCGCGTCCGTCCCGTCCGGAGCAGGTGCCGGGCCGCGGTCGCGCCGCCCTGGCGGTTGTCCGTGCCGACCGAGGGGAACGCGGGACGGCGGCCGCGGTCGTCGATCACCACCACCGGCAGCCCCGAGTCGTGCAGCACGCGCAGGTGCCGCACCGCGTCGGGCGGCTCCACCAGCAGCAGGCCGTCGAACGCCTTCGCCGACACCTGGCGCGAGAACTCCTCCAGCGAGTCGGGGCCGCGGTTGGCGGTGGACAGCAGCAGGCCGTAGCCCTTCGACTCCACGACGTCGGCGACGCCCTGCAGCACCTCGCCCATCCACGGCCACGTCAGCCCGGGCACCAGCATCCCGACCGTGCGCGTCACCCCGCGGGCCAGCCCGACCGCGCCGGCGCTGGGGATGTACCCGGTCGCGGCGATCACCTCGCGCACCCGGATCGCGGTCGCGGCGTCCACGTCGGCCTTGTTGTTGAGCACCCGCGACACGGTCGTCTTGCTCACCCGCGCGCGGCGGGCGACCTCGGCGATCGTGACGCGCATCCGTCCTCCCGATCGAGGGGTGGCAAGCCTCGTGGTGCCAAGGTACCCGCCTCCGGGCCCCGTGCGAGATGTCCGAGATCGATCAAGTCCGGACGGACAACCGCGTGAGGCTCGCGTCGCCGTGCTTCCAGCGCGTCCGGACCGCCACGTACCGGGCCGGCCCGGTGTCCGCCGTCGCGTAGGTGACGCCGTCGACGCTGGTTTCGACGGTCGCGACGGGGACGCGTCCCCGGGTCCAGGCCAGCTCGACCGCGGAAACCTCCGTCACCGCCCCGAGATCGACGACCATCCGGCCGTCCGGGCCCGGCCGCCACGCCGTCGCCGGGTCGTCGTCGACGGCCGCGGCCGGGCTCGACATCCCCGGCGGCAGGGTTCGGCGGGGAAGGTGGTCCGCCCGAGCGCCCGGTCGGCCAGCGGGTACGGGCGGACGTCGCCGAAGACGACCGGCACGGTCCGGCGCGGCGGCAGCAGCACCGGCCGGGCACGCCCGCCGTCCGGGGTCACGGTGACCAGCACGGGCAGCAGCCCGGCCGGCGCGGTGAGGTCGACCCGGCTCGCGTCGCGGACGACCGCCTTCACCCCGGCCGGGCCGGTCAGCGTGAACCGCGGGGGCTCGACGCGGCCCTCCGCCGCGGCCAGCGCGTAGGAGAATTCCGTGCCGGTCCCGGTGACGGTCTGCTCGCCGCGGTAGAGCCGGCGGGTGCCGCCCGGGAGGGTCACGGTGCCGCTCGCCGCGGCGTCACTCAGGTTGAGGAGCACGAGGAAGCCGTCGGTGACGGTGGCTTCGACCGCGGCCGCGCCGGTGGCGACCCGGCCGGACGCCTGCGGCGGACCGGGCCGCAGCTCGGCGACGAACGGGGCGCGCGGGCCGTCGGAGAGCGTGACGCGGTCGCCGGTGACGGTGAGCGGGTTCGGGCCCGCGACGGTGATCCCGGCCCGGCCGTCGATGTCCAGCCGGCCTTTCGTGCTGCTGAGCGCGGGCACCGGGTAGGTCGCCGCCGTCGTCCAGGTCACGCCGTCGGGCGAGGTCTCGATCCGGTACTTCCGGCCGGCGGCCGACTCCCAGCTCAGCCGGACGCGGTCGAGGCTCTTCGGCGTCCCGAGGTCGACGGCGAGCCAGCTGTCCGCGCGCGGACGGTCCGATGTGGACACTGCCCACCTCGTCGCGGCGTCGCCGTCGATGGCGTACTTCGCCTCCTTCCCCGGCGAAGCCGAGGAAGCCGACGCGGTCCCGGCGCGCGCGAGGTCCGGGCCGTTGCCGCCCGCGACCTCGAACGCCCAGAGCGAATAGCCGTACTGCGGGTCCGGTTCGACGCCGAGCATGCGGACGTACCGCGCGGTGACCGGCGCGAAGGTCAGCTCGTCGGTCCGGGCCCCGCCCGGCAGGGCCTGCGCCTTGATCGTCACCGTGCCTTCGGCGGCGGTGTAGGTGCGGTCGCCGTCGAGGCCGGGCACGCCGGGCATGGTCAGGTTGTAGACGTTCAGCACGCCTTCGCCCGCGGCGACGCCGGTGCTGGCGTACACGGCGGCGCCGGTCGGCAGGGTGGCCAGCGCCGCGTACCCGGTGGCGAAGCGCAGGACGCCGACTGTGCCGTCGAAGCCGTCACGGACCTTCGTGTACGTCGTCGCGTGCCGTTCCTGCACCGCGAGGTTCGTCGACGGCAGCAGCATCGGGTTCGCGCCGCCGAGCACGAACAGCCAGTCGTCGTGGTGCGGCTGCCACGCGAACTTCACGAAGCCGGGCTTGCTGACCGTCCCGGCCCAGGCGGCGGGGGAGCGGTGCGCCAGCAGGCCCGGCCCGGCGCCGAAGTCGGCGACCCCGGCCGCGTGGGCGGCGAACTCCCGGTCGCTCACCGGGACGACCGGGCCGCCGTGGCTCGCCCGCCACTCGTGCAGCAGGTAGCTGATGGCGAGCTCGGCGCGGGCCTCCGGCTCGTACTTCGGCTCGCCGGAGAACTTCGTGATCCGGTCGGCGGGGGCGTAGGCCTGGTAGGGCTCGAGCCGCGCGGCCAGCTGGGCCTCGGCGTGGGCGGCGTGGCGGTCGCCGAGCACCTGGGCGCGGAAAGCCAGCGGGATGACGTCGCGGCCGTAGAGGTGCTCGCGGTCGGCGACCATCGGCATCAGCGGCTCGCCGGCGTCGCTGGTCATCAGCAGCATCGTGCGCCAGAGCAGTTCGCCGTTCGGCTGCGCGGTCAGCACCTCCGGCAGCGGCGTGCCGGCGACGAGGAAGTGCATCGAGTTCCGGCCGGACGTGCGCCAGAGTTCCTCTTGGTAGTGCGGGCCGAACGAGCCGTGGTTCTCGACGAGGAAGGTGTCGTAGAGGTTGACCGCGGTGTTGGCGCTGACCGGACGGCCGTCGACGAGCCGCGGGTTGGCGAGGTCGGCGGCCGGGAGCCCGGCCTCATTGCGGCTCCACGTGCCGAACGCGTCCCGCCAGCCGCCCGCCCGCGGATCGGCCGGCGCCCAGGCGAGCGCGGGGGCGAGCGACTGGGCGTAGACGCCCATCTCTTCGAGCTTGGTGTCGCCGACGTGGCCGCCGCGCAGGCCGTTCGGTGTCCAGCTGCCCGAATCGGGGTCGTCGCCGGTGCCGAGCCCGGTGGTGTAGGCGGCCTGGCCGGTGGTGATGCGCTCGACGTTCTGCCGGGTCACGTCGTCGAGGTCCATCCACAGCAGACGGGCGGCGAGCACGAAGTACGACTGGAAGGTCGTGTCGAAGAACAGCTTGCGGCCCCACTCGGTGCCGCCGGCGAGCCGGTTGGACGCGGCGAACCGGCGGATCGTGGCGAGCGTGTGCTCGCGGAGGGTCTCCCGGCTGACGCCGGCGATCGCGGCGTCGTAGCCGGCACGGGTCAGCAGCACGGCGTTGCCGAGCACGACGGCGAAGGTGAAGTCGCGCAGCGGGTAGGTCCCGGTGGCCGGGTCGAACTGCTGCTCCGCCCAGCGCGTGTGCCGCAGCAGCACGCGCAGGTAGGTCGCCGCGACGGCATCGGGCGGCCCGTCGTCCGCCGCCCCTGCCGGCCCCGGGAGCAGACCTGAGGCCAGCACGGCCGCCGCTCCGCCCGCGCCCAGCAGGCGCAGCACCTGCCGCCGGTCCAGCTCGCCCATGCCCCGGCCTCCGCTCGCTGACAACCTTGTCAGCGCGGATTCTGGGACGCTGCTGCCGCACCGGGCAAGCTCGGCGGCGGATCCCGTCCGGTTTCGGACAACCTTCCGTATAACGCCCTATACCCGGCGCTCGTAGTGCGCGATCAGGACGCCCTTCGTCGTCGGGACGCAGCCGGTGAGGCCGAACTCGGTGAGCGGCGCGGCGCCGAACAGGCGCGCACCGGTGCCGAGCGTCAACGGGTGGATCAGCAGCGTGTAGCGGTCGACCAGACCGGCCGCGTGCAGTGCCCGCACCAGCGACGCGCTGCCGATGACCGACAGGTCCGGGCCGGGCTGCGCCTTGAGTTCGGCCACGGTGTCCGCGGCGTCGCCGCGGAGCAGGATCGAGTTCTGCCAGGCATCGGCGTCCTCCAGCGTGGCCGAGGCGACGTACTTGGTCGCGGCGTTCAGGTGCTTGGTGAACGGGTTCCCGTCGTCCCGCCCGCCCCACGCCGTGGTGAAGTCCTGCCAGGTGCGGCGGCCGAACAGCATGTCGCCGGGCCGGCGCATGCCCTCGCCCATCTCGCGGGCCATGACGTCGTCCTGGTGACGCGTGCCCCACCCGCCGTGGGCGAAGCCGCCGCGGGTGTCCTCGTCGGGCCGGCCGAGGCCCTGCACGACGCCGTCGAGGGTGACGCTCATGGTGACGTGGATCGATCGCATCGAGGGAGTCCTTCCGCTGCGGTGTGGTGTCACTGCTCATACGAACGGCGGCGGCCCGGATCGACAGCGGGGCGGCGTGGTGGGATGACAACGTGATCACCGACCCGTGGGTGCTGCTCCTGCTCGTGCTGGCCGGCGCCGGGGCCGGCCTGACCGGGGCGACCGCCGGGCTCGCGTCGCTGGTGTCCTACCCCGCGCTGCTCGCCGCGGGCCTGCCCCCGGTGACCGCGAACATCACCAACACCGTCGCGATGCTGGGCACGACCGCGGGCGCCGCCGCCGGGGCCCGGCCGGAGCTGGCCGGGCAGCGGCGCCGGCTCGTCCCGCTCTGCGCCCTCACCACCGTCGGCGGCGCGTGCGGCGGCCTCGTGCTGCTGCTGACGCCGTCGGACGCCTTCACCGTCATCGTGCCGTGGCTGATCGGCGGGGCGTCGCTGGTGCTGCTGGCCGGCCCGCGGCTGCGGCGGCTGGCCGAAGGCGCCGAACACCACGGCCTGCGCCCGGGAACCGCCGTGGGCGCGTTCCTGATCGGCATCTACGGCGGCTACTTCGGCGCCGCCGCGGGCGTGCTGATGCTCGCGCTGCTCGTGACCGCCTGGAACCAGCCGCTCGCGCGGACGAACGCGGCGAAGAACCTGATCACCGGCTCGGCGAACCTCCTCGCGGCGATCGTCTTCTCGGCCACCGGCAAGGTCGTCTGGTCCGCCGCGCTCGCCGTCTGCCTCGGCTCGCTCGCCGGCTCGTGGCTGGGGTCCGCCCTCGTGCGCCGGCTGCCGGCGACGCCGTTGCGGATCGCGATCGGCATCGGCGGACTGGGTCTGGCGGTCGTGCTCGGCCTGCGGGCATGATCGGCGGGGTATCGGCGAGCAGGAGACCAGATGAGCATTGTCGGGACCAGGGTGGTCCGCCAGGAGGATCAGAACCTGATCACCGCGGGCGGCACCTACGTGGACGATCTGCGGGCGGAAGCGCTTTCCGGTGCCGCGCACGCGGTTTTCGTGCGAAGTCCGATCGCGCACGCGCGGATCGGCGGCATCGACGTGAGCGAGGCGAAGGCGGCACCGGGGGTGCTCGGCGTGTTCACCGCCGCCGACCTCGGCCTCGGCCCGCACGCGGCCGGACCGGTCGAGGAGCCCTGGCTGGCGGGTGAGGTGGTGCGCTACGTCGGCGAACCCGTCGCGCTGGTCCTCACCGAAGAGCGCTACCAGCTGGCCGACGCCGCCGAGCTGGTCGACGTCGATTACGAGCCGCTGGACGCGGTCGCGAGCATCGACGCCGCGCTCGACGGCGAGACGCTGCTGTACCCGGAGACCGGCAGCAACATCGTGCAGGTCAACGGCATGGCGGAGTTCGACGACGCGATCTTCGAAGGCTGCGACGTCGTCGTCACGCAGACGATCGCCAACCAGCGCGTCGCCCCGGCGCCGCTGGAAGTGCGCGGCGCGTCCCTCGCGTGGGGCGAGGACGGCCGGCTGACAGCCTGGCTGTCCACGCAGAACGCCCAGATCGCCCGGTCGCAGCTGGCGGGGAGCCTCGGCGTCGGCGAGGAGTCGGTGCGGGTGATCGCCCCGGACGTCGGCGGCGGGTTCGGCGCGAAGATCGGCGCGGACCCCGAGGCCACCGTGCTCGGCTGGGCCGCCAAGCGGCTCGGGCGGCCGGTGCGCTGGGTCGAGTCGCGCAGCGAGAACCTGACGTCGATGACGCACGGCCGCGCGCAGCTCAACACCGTGACCATCGGCGGGAAACGCGACGGCACGGTCCTCGCCTACCGCCTCGACGTCGTCCAGGACGCGGGCGCGTACCCGCGGACGCTGTTCCTGCCGACGCTGACCGAGCTGATGGCCGTCGGCGTCTACCGGTTCCCGAAGGTCCAGACGCGCAGCCGCGCGGTCGTCACGAACACCACGCCGATCGCGGCCTATCGCGGCGCGGGCCGCCCGGAGGCGACCGCCGCCGTCGAGCGGGCGATGGACCTGTTCGCCGCCGAGCTCGGGCTGGACCCGGCCGACGTCCGCCGGGCGAACTTCATCCGGCCCGAGGAGTTCCCGTACCGGACGCCGACCGGCGCCTTCTACGACACCGGGGAGTACGCGGCGGCGCTGGACAAGGTCCTGGACACCGCCGGGTACGCCGAGCTGCGAGCCGAGCAGCGGCGGCGGCGCGAGGCGGGCGACCCGGTCGAACTCGGCCTCGGGATCGCCGCCTACGTCGAGATCACCGGCGGCGACGGCGGCGGCGAGAGCGGCCGGGTCGACATCCACCCGGACGGCTCGGTCGTCGCGTGGACCGGCAGCTCGCCGCACGGGCAGGGGCTCGGCACGTCGCTGGCCATGTTGCTGGCCGACCGGCTCGGCGTGCCGCTGGAGAAGATCACCGTCCGCCACGGCGACACCGACGAGGTGCCGAAGGCGATCGGCACGTTCGGCTCCCGGTCGCTGCAGCTGGGCGGTTCGGCGATCCGGCAGGCGGCCGACGAGGTGATCGCCCAGGCCCGCGAGCTGGCGGCGAACCTGCTGGAGGCCGCGCCCGACGACCTGGAACTCGACGTCGAACGCGGAGTCTGGCAGGTTCGCGGCGCGCCATCGAGCACCGTGCTCAGCTGGGCGCAGGTCGCCGAGACCGCCACCGGCGGCAAGCTCACCGCCGACGTCTGGTTCGGCGACGGCCAGCCGACGTTCCCCTTCGGCGCGCACCTCGCGGTGGTCGAGGTCGACACCGAGACCGGCAAGGTCGAGCTGCGCCGGATCATCGCCGTCGACGACGCCGGCCCGATCGTCAACCCGCTCACCTTCCGCGGGCAGCGCCACGGCGGCCTCGGCCAGGGCGCGGCCCAAGCCCTGCTGGAGGTCGTCACCTACGACGAGGACGGCAACCCGACGACCGCGACGCTGGCGGACTACTCCTTCATCACCGCCGTCGAACTGCCGGACTTCGAGCTCGTCGACATGGCCACCCCGACCGACCGGAACCTGCTGGGCGTCAAGGGGATCGGCGAAGCGGCGACGATCGGTTCGACGCCGGCGGTGCACAACGCCGTGGTGGACGCGCTTTCCGCGCGCGGCGTCAAGCACCTGGACATGCCCACGACCCCGATCCGGGTCTGGGCCGCACTCGAAGAAACCGCGAAGGGAAACGCGCAGTGAAGGTCTCGATCGAGGTCAACGGGCGGCCGGTGACCGAGGAGGTGCCGGACCGGACGCTGCTGGTGCACTTCCTGCGCGACACCGCCGGGCTCACCGGCACGAACATCGGCTGCGACACGACGTCGTGCGGCGCCTGCACGGTGCTGCTCGACGGCGAGTCGGTCAAGTCCTGCACGGTGCTGGCCGCGCAGGCCGACGGCCACGCCGTCACCACCGTCGAAGGGCTCGCGGGCGCCGACGGTTCGCTGCACCCCGTGCAGCGGGCCTTCCGCGAGCAGCACGGCCTGCAGTGCGGGTTCTGCACGCCGGGGATGATCATGGCGTCGGTGTCGCTGCTGGCCGACAACCCGAAGCCGACCCGCGACGAGGTCCGCGCCGGGCTCGAGGGCAACCTCTGCCGCTGCACGGGCTACCACAACATCGTCAGCGCCGTGATCGACGCTTCGGGCCAGGAGGTGGACCGGTGATCCCGGCTTCGTTCCAGTACACCCGCGCGTCCACAGTGGACGAAGCGCTGGCGTTCCTCGCCTCGCACGGCGACGAAGCAAAGGTGCTGGCAGGCGGGCATTCCCTGCTGCCGCTGATGAAGCTGCGGCTGGCCACGCCGGAGTACCTGGTGGACATCGGCCCGCTCGACGAGCTGCGGTACGTCCGGCTCGAGGGCGACGAGGTCGCCATCGGGGCGTTGTCGCGCTACAGCGCGCTGGTCCAGGACCCGGTGCTGCGGGAACACGCACCCCTGCTGGCGCACGTGTCCGGCGAGGTCGGCGACCGCCAGGTCCGCCACCGCGGCACGATCGGCGGCTCGCTGGTGCACGCGGACGCGGCGGCGGACCTGCCCGCGGCGGTCCTGGCGTCGGACGCGGTCCTGGTGGCCCGCGGACCCGAGGGGGAGCGCCGGATCCCGGCGGCGGAGTTCTTCCTCGGCCCGTTCACGACCCCGCTGGAGCCGGCCGAACTGCTGACGGAGATCCGCCTGCCGGCCCAGACGGGCCAGGGCTGGGGCTTCCAGAAGTTCACCCGCCGCTCGCTCGACTGGGCGATGGCCGGGGTGGCGGTCGCCGGCGGCCGCGTCGGCCTGGTGAACCTGGGCGGCGTCCCGCTCCGGGCGATGGCCACGGAGGAGGCGCTGGCGGCCGGGGCGTCCATCGAAGACGCGGCCGCACTGGCGGCGGAGGGCACGAACCCGCCGGACGAGCCCCACGCGACGGCGGCATACCGGCGTCACCTGGCGCGGGTGCTGACGCGGCGGGCGTTGCAGGCGGCTTCGCGGAGCTGACGGATCGGGGCGGCCCCCTCGCGGTTCGCGGGAGGTGCCGCCCCGGTCCGCTGCCGTGGGCAGGTCTCGGCGATCCTCGGCCGGGAGGGTGCGCCGTGCAAGGAGTTCGCGAAGCGGGCGGAGCCCCAGCTTCGGGCGCCCCTCCAGGGCCCACACGATGCCGAAGACGTCCAGGCGGCGTTGAACGATTCCGCGGAGCTGCACCGGACAACGGGGCTGGACGTCGGCCCCGCTGGTGTCACTGCTGCATCGCGACGGCTGATTCCCGCCAGCCCGGAGTCCCGTGTGGACGGCAGACTCGGCGGCGTGGAAACTCTCGCGCACACGGCCATCGAGCCGGGTATCCTTTATTTCGGAACGCCGGTGGTACTCATTTCCAGCACCAACGAAGACGGTTCGGCCAACCTGGCTCCGATGTCGTCCGTATTCTGGCTCGGCTGGCGAGCCATGCTCGGCCTCGGCGCCCGATCGAAGACGACGCAGAACATGCTGCGCACTCGTGAGTGCGTGCTCAATCTCCCCTCTGACGCGCTTGCGCCTGCTGTCGACCGGCTGGCGCTCACCACCGGGTCGGATCCTGTGCCGGCCGGGAAACAGCAGCGGGGGTACTTTCATGTGGATGACAAGTTCGGGCGGGCTGGGCTTACTGCTGTGCCGTCGGAGACCGTCGCGCCGCCTCGGGTGGGGGAGTGTCCCGTGGTGATGGAGGCTGTTGTCGAGGCTGTTCACCCTGTTGGTGATGATGGAGGGATTGTCGCCTTCGAGGTTCGGGTGCAGCGGGTTTTCGTTCATGACTCGGTTCGGATGGCCGGTAGTGACGATCGTATTGATCCGGACTCTTGGCGGCCGCTTATCATGAGCTTTCAGAAGTTTTATGGTTTGGGAGGTCAGGTTCATCCGTCGGCTTTGTCGCGGATCCCTGAGCGGCTTTATCGAGGGCCGGATATCGAGCGGGCTCGGCGGGTGGGGTCTTGAAGGCTCGGTGGGTGCACCCGTTCGTGTGATGATCAGGTGTTCGATCGTCGGTATTGTTGAGGTATGGCCCCGAACGTGATGCAGGAAGCCGAGGCGGTGGCGCTGGCCGACCGTGTCGGTGAGCTGCTCACGGCCATCCGGTCTGCTGAGGCCGAGCTGGGTGCTGTGTTGGTGGAGATCGAGCAGCGCGGGGTTATGGAGCTGTTCGGCTATCGTTCCCTCGCGCGTCTTCTGGAGCACCTGGCGGATGTCCCGAAGGCGGCGGCGGAGCGGGTGGTGCAGCGTGCGCGGGCTCTCAATCCCGGCCGGACCCTCGACGGCACCCCCATTCCCGCCCTGGCCCCGGCCACTGGTGTTGCGGCTCGCTCGGGTCGGCTGAGTACCCCGATGATCGACGTGATTGTCGGTGCCCTCACTGACATGCCGCCCGAGCACCGCGACACCGCCGAGAGCCATCTGCTGTCTTTCGCCGCTGAGGCGGGGCACAAGCAGGTTGCTGTGCTCGGTGCGCGGATCCTGGCTCACCTGGACCCTGATGGCCCCGCGCCTGAGGACACTGAACCGGCCACCCCGACCCGGGAACTGTCGCTGCGCCGGAAGAGATCCGGGATGTGGGAGCTGCACGGCAGGTTCGATGATGAGACCGGTACCCGCGCCAGCGCCCTGCTCGATGCGTTGGCGCAGCGCCGCACCACCGACGAGGGCCCGGATCTGCGGTCCCCGCAGGAACGCTACGGCGACGCTTTCTCCGACACTCTCGACTTGGCGTTGAACTCTCCGGACTTGCCGATGCAGGCCGGGGAACGCGCCCACGTTCTGGTCGCCGTCTCCCTCGATGACCTCAAAACCGGGGTGGGGGCGGCGACGTTGGGTGACATCGGCCGGATCTCCGCGGCCGAGGCGCGGATCCATGCCTGCGACAGCATGGTCATCCCCGCGGTGCTGGGCGAGAAGAGCGAACCCCTCAATCTCGGTCGCCTCCGCAGGTTGATTTCCGCCGGCCTGCGCCGCGCTCTCTACCTCCGTGACCGCGGGTGCGCCTTCCCCGGTTGCCACCGCCCGCCCCGGCATTGCCAGGGGCATCACATCCGGCACTGGGCCGAGGGCGGCCCCACCGACCTGGGGAACCTGGTGTTGATGTGCGCCCACCACCACCGGCTCCTGCATCGCTCCGGCTGGGAGGTCCGCATCGCCGCCGACGGCCTCCCGGAGTTCCTGCCACCGCGGTTTCTGGACAAACTCCGAAAACCCAGGCGTAACAACCTGCACCAACCGCTGCCCTTCGCAGCCTGAATACGGGAAAGGCCCGCAGCCCACGGCTACGGGCCTACACCCACACCCCGCCGGGCGCAGCAAAGGCCAACAGCTATCCCGTCCGACATGGCCACGCGCGCTATCGCCACAGCTGGCCCCCATTTGCTGCTGCCGGTCCCGCCATCGCTGTCGTAGCCGGTTCGCTGCCAGTCGGCCGTCGTTGCCGTCGCCAGCCAACTGCGCCTGTGTCGGACCGCCGTCGCCGCCTCACCTGCTCGGGCCTCGTGCCAGCCCGGCCGTCGTTGCCACTGCCAGCCGACCCGCGCCACTGCCGGCCCACCGTCGTCGCCCCACTCGCTCGGGTCCCGAGGCAGCCAGACCGTCGTTGTGGCCGCCGGCCGACCGCGGCCACTGGCGGCCCGTCGTCGTCGCCCCACCCGCTCCGGCCCCCAGGCACCTCAGGCGTGCGTGCCCCCGTCGATGCGGATCTCCGTGCCCGTGATGAACTCGCCGTCTTCCGACACCAGCATCGCCACCACGCCCGCCACCGACTCCGGGACTGTCACCGGGTTGCCCACCTCTGTCGTCATGCCCGTCGGGAGGATCGGCAGCAACCTCCCGAACCACCCGAAGTCGACCTCCTGCGGCAACCAGCTCGCCGCCGAGTCCGTTATTCCGCTCTTCGCGCTCCCGGGGGCGATTGCCACTCCGGATGCCACCGATGCCTCGTCCGCCACGTCCGTGGCGACCACCCGGGCTCCCTCGGTCAGCTGGCGCTGCGTTGTCGCGCGGCCGATTCCGGATGCCGCCCCCGTCACCAGGAGTCGGCGTTCGCGCGGGCGTTCCATGGCGACAACGCCAGTCCGTCAGGTCAGTGCGGCACCCTCTCCGCCGCCGGGGGCGGGCCCGGCGGGGTGCCGTCGCCGAACGGGCGGCCGCCGAGTGCCTCGCGGCCGTGCGGGGTCAGCCAGCCCGAGACGTCCGGGCCCGCCGGGATGATGCCCGTCGGGTTCACGTTCTTATGGACCACGTAGTAGTGCTCCTTGATCTGGGCGAAGTCGATCGTGTCGCCGAAGCCGGGCGTCTGGAACAGGTCGCGGGTGTACGCCCACAGCACCGGCAGCTCCGTCAGCTTCTGGCGGTTGCACTTGAAGTGGCCGTGGTACACCGCGTCGAAGCGGACCAGCGTCGTGAACAGCCTGATGTCGGCTTCGGTGATCGTGTCGCCGACCAGGTACCGCTGGTCCGCCAGGCGGTCGGACAACCAGTCCAGGCGGGCGAACAACTTCTCGTACGCGTGCTCGTACGCCTCCTGGGACCGCGCGAAGCCGGCCTGGTACACCGCGTTGTTGACGTCCGTGAAGACCTTCTGGGCTACGTCGTCGATCTCGTCGCGCAGCTTCTCCGGGTACAGCTCGGGGGCCCCGTCGCGGTGGTACGCCGTCCACTCGGTCGACATGTCGAGCGTCATCTGCGCGAAGTCGTTCGTGACGACCTTGCCGGTCGGGATGTCCACGAACGCCGGCACCGTGATGCCGCGCGGGTAGTCCGGGTCGCGCTTGAAGAACGCCTCCTGCAGGCGCTCGATGCCGAGCACCGGGTCGCGGCCGCCCGGATCGAGGTCGAAGCTCCAGCTCCGCTCGTCGTGCACCGGGCCCGCGATGCCCATCGACAGCACCGGCTCCAGTCCCAGCAGCCGGCGCACGATCACCGCGCGGTTCGCCCACGGGCAGGCCCGGGCCACGACCAGCCGGTACCGGCCCGGCTCGACCGGCCAGCCGTCGCGGCCGTCCGCCGTGATGCGGTCCGGCAGGTAGTTCAGGTCCCTCTCGTACTCGCCCTTGTCGCTCATCGGCGCCCTTCAGCAGTCGTCGGTCGGGGGAGCGGTGTCCAGTGCCGCGGCCAGCCGGGCCAGCACCGGCCCGGCCGCGCGGATGTCCTCGGCGCTCAGGTGATCGAACACCGAAGCCCGCACCCGCGCCAGGTGGCTCGGGAAGGCCGCCTCCAGTCTGGCCAATCCCACGGGAGTCAGCACGGCGTTGGACGCGCGCCCGTCCTCGGCGCACCGGCGCTTCTCGGTCAGGCCGCGGCGGGTCAGGTCGTCGACCACCCGGCTGATCCGGCTCAGCGACAGCCCGGTCGTCGCGGCCAGCCCCGAGATGCGGAGCAGGTGGTCCGGTGCCTCCGACAGCGCGACCAGCACCCCGTAGTCGGTGATGGTGAGGCCCGTCTCGGGCAGGAACTGGTCCTCGAGCGCGCGCGGCAGCGCGGTCATGATGCGCATCAGCGGCCGCCAGAAGGCGGCTTCTTCGGCGTCGAGCGCGGCCTGATCACCCATATCGGCGAGTCTACCGAAAGCTTGCTTGCGCAACCAGTAAAAGTGAGTACAGTGTCGTTGAACCCTCAATCACCGGGGGGTGCCACCACGAGGAGAGAAGACAGCGATGACCAGCGCGACCACCTACCCCCAGCTGACCGGCGAATACACCCTCGACCCCACGCACTCGCGGATCGGGTTCGTCGCCCGGCACGCCATGGTGACCAAGGTGCGCGGCAGCTTCAACGAGTTCACCGGCTCCGCCACCATCGACGGCGACGCCCCGGAGAAGTCGTCGGCCCAGGTCACCATCCAGGCCCACAGCATCGACACCCGCAACGCCGACCGCGACGGGCACCTGAAGAGCAACGACTTCCTGTCGATGGACGAGTACCCGCAGATCACCTTCACCTCGACCGAGATCAAGCAGACCGGCGAGACCAGCTTCGAGGTGACCGGCGACCTGACGATCAAGGACGTCACCCGTTCGGTGACCATCCCGTTCGAGTTCGAGGGCGCCGCGAAGGACCCGTTCGGCAACGACCGGATCGGCTTCGAGGGCTCCACCACGATCAGCCGCAAGGACTACGGCATCACCTGGAACGCCGCCCTCGAGACCGGTGGCGTGCTGGTGAGCGACAAGGTCACGCTGGAGTTCGAGATCTCCGCGATCAAGTCCGCCTGAGCCCGGGGGCGGGGACCGGTGTCAGCGCCGGTTCCCGCTCGCCCGCAGGGTGCCGATCCCGACGTCGAGGGCCGCTTCGAGGTGATCGATGCGGCCCGTCGACAGCATCACCACCACGCCGCCCTGGATGCCGGCCAGCAGGGCGGCCGCCGTGCGTTCCACGTCCAGCTCCGCACCGACCTCGCCGGCCCGCTGCAGGTGCCGGATGCCCGCGGCGATCTCGTCCTGCCACCGCCGCAGCATCTCGCCCACCACCGCCTGCGCCCCCGGCGTCGCCCGCCCGAGCTGGGAGATCAGCACGTTGAGCGGGCAGTGCTGGCCACGGCTGGCGTAGTGCGAGACGACCGTGTCGCGCCAGCGCCGCCACGCCGCCCACGACGTCAGCGCGCCCAGCTGCGGCTGCTGGACGGCCAGGACCTGGTCCGCCTCGAACCGCGCGACCGCCAGCAGCAGCTCCTCCTTGCCGTCCGGGAAGTAGTGGAAGAGCTGGCTCTTGCTGGTCCCCGTTCGCGCCCGGACGTCGTCGAGCGTCGTGACGGCCACCCCGTGCTCGCGGATCTCCGCCGCGGCGCCTTCGACGATCCGCTGCCGCGTCGCGGCGCCCTTCGGGGTCAGCTTTGGACTCACGGGTCCATATTAATCCGCGCGGATCGGCAGCTCCGCCCCGTCGCGCAGGAACACCGGGATCCGCTCCGCCGGCGCCGGCGCCTCGACCCAGCCGCCGCCTTCGTGCCGCGTGCCGGTCACCGCGTCCGTCCACGAAGCACCCGCGGGCAGGTACACCCGGCGGGCCGTCACCCCGGGTTCGAGGACCGGGGCCACCAGCAGGTCCGGCCCGAGCAGGAACTCCTCGTCCACGTCCCAGGCCGCCGGGTCCGCGGGGAAGTCGACGAACACCGGGCGCATCGGCGGGATGCCCTGCTCGTGGGCCACCCGCATCTGCTCCATCAGGTACGGCCGCAGCCGTTCGCGCAACCGCAGCGACGCCGTGATCGACTCGTACGCCGCCGAACCGAACGACCAGACCTCGTTCGGGCCGCCGGTCATCTCCGGCCCGAACGCCGGGCGCGGGTCGCGGAAGCCGTGCAGGCGGAACAGCGGGCAGAACACGCCGTACTGGAACCACCGCACCATCAGCTCGCGGTACTCCGGCGAGTCCGGGTCGCCGCCGTGGAAGCCGCCGATGTCCGTGGTCCACCAGGGAATCCCGGCCAGAGCCACGTTCAGCCCGGCCCGCACCTGCGTCCGCAGCGACTCCCACGTCGCGCCGATGTCACCGGACCAGAGGGCCGCGCCGAAGCGCTGGCTGCCCGCCCACGCCGAGCGGGACAGCAGCACCACCTCGTCGTCGCCCTCGGCGCGGATGCCGTCGTGGAACGTCTGCGCGTTCGCCTGCGGGTAGAGGTTGAACACCTCCGCGCCCGGGCCGGCGTGGAAGCCGAGGTTGTGCGGGTGGCCCGGCTGGATCTCCGGCTCGTCGCCGTCCAGCCACCACGCGCGCACGCCGAGGTCGTAGTAGTTCTCCTTGACCTTGCTCCAGACGAACCGCCGCGCCTCCGGGTTGGTCGCGTCGTAGAACGCGACCGGCATCTCGACGTCGAAGCCCTTGTCCTTCCACGGCGCATGCGCCGGGACGCCGCTCTCGGCGGCGACCAGGAGGCCCTGCTCGTGCAGCTCGCGGTAGTTGGACGACAGCGGACTGACCGACGGCCACACCGAAACCATGAGCTTGACGCCGAGTTCCGCGAGCTCGCGCACCAGCCCGGCCGGGTCCGGCCACTCGGCCGGATCGAACTGCCAGTCGCCCAGGTGCGTCCAGTGGAAGAAGTCGGCCACGATCACCGAAAGCGGCAGCCCGCGCGAGTGGTATTCCCGCGCGACGGCGAGCAGTTCCTCCTGCGTGCGGTAGCGCAGCTTCGACTGCCAGAACCCGGCCGCCCACTCCGGCAGCATCGGCGCGTGGCCGGTCGCGTCGGCGTAGTGGCTGAGGATCTGCCGTGGCCCGTCGCCGGTGGTGATCCAGTAGTCGAGCTGACGCGCGTCGTCGGCGACCCAGCGGGTGCCGTTGGCGGCCAGCTCGACCCGGCCCACGGCGGGGCTGTTCCACAGGAACCCGTAGCCGCGGCTGGACAGCAGGAACGGCACCGACACCTCGGCGTTGCGCTGCACCAGGTCGAGCACCAGGCCCTTCTGGTCGAGCCGGCCGTGCGTGTGCTGGCCCAGCCCGTAGAGCCGCTCGTCGTCGTAGGCGCTGAACCGCTGTTCCAGCCGGCCGTACCCGTTGCGTGAAGGCATGAACAGCCGCGCGCCGGGCCACCAGAAGTGCGCGCGCTGCTCGGACAGCAGCTCCTCGCCGGTCTCGGTGCGGACGAACCGCAGCTGCGCGTCGATCCCGGTGTCGGTGTCGGCGATCTCGACGATCGCGGTGAGGCCGCCGTTGACCACCCGGCCCGAGCGGCCGGACGCCTCCGCATACGCCGCCGACGGCTTCGCGGGCAGCAGCGCACCCGGGATGTCGTCGAGGATGCGGTGCCGCCCGGCGCGCACGCGCAGGCTGCCGTCGCCCCACGGCTCGATGCGCAGCACCTCGTGCCGCACGCTGATCTCGAGCGAGCGGCCGTCTTCGGTCGTGGCGATCAAGCGGACTCCTTAGTCTTTGACGGCGCCGCTGGTCAGCCCGGCGACGACGTAGCGCTGGGCGACCACGAGCAGGACGGCCGCGGGGACCGCGGCCAGGACGGCGGTGGCCATGATCCCGTTCCAGTCGGCGGACTGGTTGCCGACGAACCGGTAGATGCCCACGGTGATGGGCTCGAACGACTGCCCGGTGGTGAGGGTGACGGCGAACAGGAAGTCCGCCCAGGCGAACAGGAACGCGAACAGCCCGGCGGTGACGAGGGCGTTGCGGCTGACCGGCAGGATGATCGAGAAGAACGTGCGCCAGTACCCGGCACCGTCCACCCGGGACGCTTCGGTGAGCTCCTTCGGCACGGAGATCATGAACGCCCGCAGCAGCAGGATGGCGAACGGGATGGTCGCGGTCGAGTCCGCCAGCACCAGCCCGAGGTAGTCGTCGATCAGGCCGAGGTTGCTGAACACCGTGTAGAGCGCGTTGGCCATCACGATGCCCGGGATCATCTGCACGATCAGCAGCACGAACACCAGCACCGGGCCGCCGCGCACCTTCAGCTGGGCCAGCGCGTACGACGCCGGCGTCGCCACCAGCAGCGACACGAGCACTGTGCCGGCCGCGACCACGACGCTGGAGAGCAGGTTGGGACCCTGCGTCGACAGCGCCTTGCGGTAGCCGTCCAGGGTGCCGCCGACGGGGAAGAAGGCCGGATCCGGGCGCAGCAGCGCGCCGCTCGGCTGCAGTGAGGCGTTGACCATCCAGTACAGCGGGAACAGCAGCACCGCGACGATCAGCACGCCGATCACCGTCCGCGGCCAGCTCGACGTCCTCATGCCGCCGCCTCGGCCAGCGTCGCCTTCGCCGAACGCAGGTACAGCAGCCCGAACACCGTCGCCACCACGATGAGGACGTTGCCGACCGCGGCTCCCTGCCCGAACGCGAAGTCCTGGAAGGACAGCCGGTAGGACCATGTCGTCAGCGTCTGCGTCGCGTTCGCCGGGCCGCCGCCGGTGACGACCATGATCACGTCGAACACCTTGATCGTGTAGACCAGCCCGAGCATCAGCACGATCCCGGTGACCGGCCGCAGCAGCGGCCAGGTGACGTGCCGGAACCGCTGCCACGCGCCCGCGCCGTCGAGCTCGGCGGCTTCGTAGAGCGACGCCGGGATCGCGCGCAGCCCGCCGTGCAGGATCACCAGGTTGAACGGGATGCCGATCCAGATGTTGGTCAGGATCACCGCCGGCAGCGCCCAGTTCGTGCTGCTCAACCACGGCACCGCATCGAGCCCCACCGCGCGCAGGCCCGCGTTGAGCACGCCGTGGTCCTGGTCGAACATCCACCGCCAGACCGCGCCGCTGACCACCAGCGGCAGCAGCCACGGCAGCAGGAGCAGCGACCGCAGCAGCGCGCTGCCGAGGAACCGGCCGTTGAAGAACACCGCGAGCGCCAGGCCGATGCCGAACTGGAAGACCAGCGACCCGGCGGTGAACAGGACCGTGTTGAGCGCCGCCGTCGAGAAGAGCGGGTTGTTCAGCACGGCGGAGTAGTTCGCGAAGCCGACGAAGGGCGCTTCGCCGGTGTAGAACGACTTCACCGTGTAGTTCTGGGTGCTCATCACCAGGTTCGCGGCCAGCGGGTAGCCGAAGAACACGACGACGTAGGCCAGTGCGGGCAGCAGGAACGCCCACGCGGCGAACCGGCTGTCCCGGCGGGACTTCCGGTTCGCGCGCGACGGTGCCGCGACCGCCGGGGCGGCGGTGAGCGTCACGACCCGCTCGCCTGCTGCGCGGCCTTGAGGGCCTGGTCGACCGGGGTCTTGCCGGTCAGTGCCGCCTGGAGCGCGTCGGCCAGCGCCTGCGAGACCTTCGGGTACTTCTCGCCGAGCTCGGCGGTGCGGGAGCGGGCCGTGCCGACCTCGTCGACGAACGCCTGCATCGCCGGCTGCTCGGTGCCGAACTTCTGCGCGGTGGCCGACTTCGACGGGATGTAGGCGTGCGCCTTGCTCCACTCGAGCATCGTCGGCTCGGACAGGATGCAGGAGAGCACCTTGCCCGCCGCCTGCTGGCCGGGCCCGTTCGTGACCGGCACGGTGCCGACCTCGCCGCCGAGGGCGACCACCGGCTTGCCGCCGGCCTGCGGCACCGGGATCGGCACTACGCCGTAGTGCAGCGACTTCTGCTCGTCGAGCCGGGCGATGTTCCACGACCCGTTGATCATCATCGCCGCGTTGCCGCCGACGAACTGGTCGGCGACGTCGTTCTGGTTCCAGGTCACCACGGACTTCGACGCCGAACCGGAGGTCACCAGGTCCGTCACGTACTGCATCGCCTGCGCCGCCTGCGGAGAGTCCAATTGGGACAGTTCGGCGCCGTTGCTCCAGAAGAACGGCAGGAACTGCCAGGTGCCCTCTTCGGACGGGACAGCGGAGAAGGCGAGGCCGTACTTGCCGTCCTTGGTCAGCTTCGCCGCGGCAGCCTTCAGTTCGTCCCAGGTCTTCGGCGGCTGGACGCCCGCGGCCTGCAGGAGGTCTTTGTTGTAGATCAGCGCGAGGCCGTTGACGCCGGGTGCGACGCCGTACACCTTGTCCTGGTAGGTCCCCGCCTTGACGATGCTCGGGTAGTAGCCGTCGGTGGTGATGCCGTAGCCGTCCAGCGGGGTCAGCGCGCCGGTGGCGGCGACCTGCTGCAGCGTCGGGTTGTCGGTGAACAGCAGGTTCGGCAGTGTCTTCGAGCTGGCCCCCTGCAGCACCTTCGGCAGCATCTGGGCGGTCGGCACCTTCTGGCGCTCGATCTTGATCCCGGTCTGCTGGGCGCACGTGTCGAGGATCTTCTGCCAGGCGGCGGAACCCTGCTCGTCGGAGTAGTAGTCGAGTTCGGTGATCGACGTGGCGGCCGGGGCGCCGGAGCCGGCCGGCGCGGACGGCGCCGGGCTGGGGCTGCAGGCGGCCAGCAGCGCGGCACCGGCGGACAGCACGAGGGCGCGTCGAACCAAGGACATGGTGATTCTCCTTCGGCGGCGGAGCAGAACCAGGGGGTTTAGGAGCGCGGGGAGGCGGTGCTCTCGCGCCGGGTGAGGCGGGGCCCGAGCAGCCGGACCTCCGGGGTGGTGTGGCCGGCGAGCCGGCGCATGGTCATCTCGACGGCCTGGGTGCCGACCTCCTCGGCCGGGATGGCCACGTTGGTCAGCGAAACCACGTGCTGCTCGGCCATGCTGTCCGGGCACACGGCGATGACCGAGATGTCCTCGGGCACCCGCAGGCCGCGGTGGCGCAGGTCCGACAGCAGCCCGGGCAGCACGGCCTCGTTGTGCACGACCAGGCCGGTCAGGCCGGGGTCGGTGGCGAGCAGGTCGTCCAGGCAGGCGCTCACCGCTTCGTAGGAATGGGCGCACGACCGGGAGGCCGCGCGGATGTCACGGCTCTTCGCGGCTTCGTCGAAACCGCGCAGGAACCGCGTCGCGTAGCTGGTGCCGCGCCGGTAGACGGCCGGGGAGGGGCCGATCAGCGCGATCGAGCGGTGGCCGAGCTCGGCCAGGTGCGCGACGCACGCCGAGGCCGCCGCGGTGAAGTCGAGGTCGACGCAGCTGAGCCCGGCCGGGTGGTCCGGCACGCCGATGAGCACCACCGGCAGGTCGAGGGCGAGCAGCATCGGCACCCGCGGGTCGGCGGTTTCGACGTCCATCACCATCAGCGCGTCGGCGATCGCCGAGGACGCCACCCGTTGCAGCGCGGCGGGTCCTTCGTCCTTGGTGAGCAGCAGCAGGTCGTGGTCGTGCGCGCGGGCCGCGGTGACCGCCGAGGCGACGAACTCCATCACGACGGCGACGTTCAGGTCCGTGCGCAGCGGCACCACCAGCGCGAGCACGTTGGTCTTGCTGCTGGCCAGCGCCCGCGCCCCGGCGTGCGGGTGGTACCCGAGCTTGCGGATGCTGTCCTCGACCAGCCGCCGGGTCTTCGGCGAGATCGAACGCTTGCCGCTGATCACGTACGACACCGTGCTGGGGGCGACCCCGGCCGCGTTGGCGACGTCGTTGATCGTGACCACGGGCGGCCTCCTGGGGACGGGGGAGGGTGTGTCGGTGTCGAAGCGCATCGACGATGGCACGAAGGTAGGTGACACCGGCCGGAAACACAAGCGCCATTCGCCGTTCGCGTGCATTCGATTCGGATTCGACAACCGGCCCGCGCGTCGAATTCGTCGAAACTGCCTGCTGGTGGTTCTTCTTGCAGCTCAGCGCAGGGTTTCCGGTGGTCGCTCGAGCTGTCTGGGAGCGTTCCCAGGAACTCTTGACCTCGTGCTCACGCGGCTGTAATAGTCGTCAGGCTCCCACCCTTCGACGCGAATGTTCCGCGCCGCGCCGTCGAAACGATTCGACGATTCCGGAGGCCGTCCGTGCGCAAGTCCCTGTTCCGCCGTGCCCTCGTCCCGGCGGTGGCCGCGACCCTGCTGCTGGCCCCTTCGCCGGCGCTCGCGGCACCGCCACCCCCGTTCCGCGACCCGTCGCTGCCGCTGACCACACGGATCGACGACCTGCTGTCCCGGTTGACCGCGGACGAGAAGATCTCCCTGCTGCACCAGTACGAGCCGGCCATCCCGCGGCTCGGCATCGGCGTGTTCAAGACGGGCACCGAGGCGCTGCACGGCGTCGCCTGGTCGACCGACTACGACAACAAGGGTGCGGTCGTCAAGGCGGACGGCACGGTGTTCCCGCAGGCCATCGGCCTGGCCAGCACCTGGGACCCGGCGCTGGTCAAGCAGGTGGGCGCGGCGGTGGGGCAGGAGGCCCGCGGCTTCAACGTCCGGAACCCGACGCTGTGGGGCCTCAACCTCTGGGCCCCGGTGGTGAACCTGCTGCGCGACCCGCGGTGGGGCCGCAACGAAGAGGGCTACTCCGAAGACCCCTACCTGACCGGCAAGTTCGCGGTCGCCTACGGCCACGGCATCCAGGGCGACGACCCGCGGTACCTGCAGGCCGCGCCGACCCTGAAGCACTTCCTCGCCTACAACAACGAGGCCAACCGCGACACGAGCAACTCCTCGGTGCCGCCGAAGATCCTGCACGACTACGACGAGCAGGCGTTCAAGATCCCGTTGCAGGCGGGCGCGGCCAATGCCGTCATGCCGTCGTACAACCTCGTCAACGGGCGGCCCAACCACGTCAGCCCGGATCTTGACGGCAAGCTGCGGAGGTGGGCGCCCCAGGACATCGCCGTCGTCAGCGACGCCGGCGCGCCGTCCAACCTCGTCAACTCCGAGAAGTACTACGCCACCAAGGCCGAAGGCGACGCGGCGGCGATCAAGGCCGGGCTCGACAGCTTCACCGACAACGACACCGACGGCTCGATCACCGTCGCCGCGGTCAAGGAAGCGCTGGCCAAGGGCTTCCTCACGATGGCCGACGTCGAGAACGCCGACCGGCACCTGCTGTCGCTGCGGTTCCGGCTCGGCGAGTTCGACCCGCCGGGGCGCAACCCGTACGCCAAGATCACCCCGGCGGTCATCGGCTCGCCGGAGCACCAGGCCCTGGCGCGAAAGACCGCCGACGAGCAGATGGTGCTGCTGCGCAACAACGGCGGCGCGCTGCCGCTGAACGCCGCGCGGAACAAGAAGATCGCTGTCGTCGGGCCCCTGTCGAACACGCTGTACGAAGACTGGTACAGCGGCGCGATGCAGTACAAGGTGACCCCGGTGCAGGGCATCCGGGAGCGGCTCGGCTCGGCCGGCACGGTCGCGTCGTCCGAAGGCGTCGACCGGATCGCGCTGAAGGACCTCTCGACCGGCCGCTACCTGACGGCCCCCGCGACCACCGGCAAGATCACCGCCGGCGGGACCGTCGCGGGCACGCCCGAGTCGTTCGACGTCTACGACTGGGGCGCGGGCAAGAACACCCTGCGCGCGGCCGCGAACGGCAAGTTCTTCAGCTACTCCGGCGGCGCGCTGGTCAACGACGTCGACCAGCCGGCCGGCTGGTTCGTCCAGCAGCAGCTGAAGCTCGACGCCCAGCCCGACGGCAGCTACGTGCTCGAGTACGCGGGCAACGAAGTCAACGAGCCGTGGTTCGGCCCGAACAAGTTCGCCGTCGTCGGCGCCGACGGGGTCCTGACGATCTCGTCCCCGGACGCCGCGCACGCGACGAAGTTCGGCCGTGACGTGCTGACCAGCGGGGTCGGCAGCGCGGTCGCCGCGGCCGAGGACGCCGACACCGCGGTCGTCGTGGTCGGCAGCATGCCGTTCATCAACGGCCGCGAGGCGAACGACCGGACCAGCACCGAGCTCGCCCCGGCGCAGCGCGCCCTGATCGAGGCGGTGCAGAAGGCGAACCCGCACACCGTCGTCGTGGTGGAGAACAGCTACCCGACGACCGGCTGGGACACCCTGTCCGTGCCCGGCATCCTGTGGACCAGCCACGCCGGGCAGGAAACCGGGCACGCGGTCGCCGACGTGCTCTTCGGCGACGTCGACCCGAGCGGGCGGCTGACGCAGACCTGGTACGCCTCCGACGCCGGGCTGCCGAGCATCCTGGACTACGACATCGCCAAGACCGGGATGACCTACCAGTACTACCGCGGCAAGCCGCTGTTCCCGTTCGGCTACGGGCTGAGCTACACGAGCTTCCGCTACGGCGGGCTGCGGGCCGTCCAGGCCGGCGGCCAGGTCCGGGTCAGCGTCGACGTGACGAACACCGGCACCCGCAGCGGATCCGACGTCGTCCAGCTGTACTCGAAGAACTCCGGCGTGCAGCGGTTGCGGGACTTCTCGAAGCTCACGCTGGCCCCGAAGGAAACCCGCACGGTGCGGTTCGAGGTGCCGGTGGCGGACCTGGCGACCTGGGACGTCTCCCGGGACCGGTCCGTGGTGGCGGCGGGGGTGTACGAGTTCTCGGTGGGCCGCAACGCCTCCGAACTCCCGGCATCGCGGCCGGTCTACGTGCCGGGGGAGCCGGCGCTGCCGCGCGACCTGAGCCGGCCGACCCAGGCCCAGAACTTCGACGACTACTCCGGCACGACGCTGACGGACACGTCGAAGGTTTCGGGTACCTCGGTCGCCGCTGTGGCGGGGAGCTGGGTGGCCTACCGCAATGTGGCGTTGAACGGCCCGGCGCGGTTCTCGGCCTCGGTGTCCGCGCCGGCGGCGTCGCAGGTCACCGTCCGCCTGGACTCACCGACCGGACGGGTGCTGGGCACGGTGCCGGTGGCCGCCACCGGTGACCACTACGCCTACACGACGGTGACGGCGGCGCTGGCGAAGGCGAGCGGGCGGCACGACGTGTACCTGACGTTCGACGGCCCGGTGAACATGGCGACGTTCTCGCTGCGGTGACCTGCCCGCCGTTCGCTGCCGCCGGGCGCACGGCGAGCCCCCTCGTCTCCTCGTGCCCCCGGCGGGCAGCGCCCTGCGTCCGATGGTGGCAGGCGGCCCCTACACGATCGCCATATTCGCCGGTGGGGGCCGTTACGGCTTCCGGCCCACGCCGGCGTACGGGAGGGAGTTGACCGAGGGGCTGTCGGACATGTCGCCGGCGCCCTCGGGGTTCCACATCGCGCAGCCGACCAGGCCCGGTTCGACCAGGTCGAAGCCCTCGAAGAACCGGAGCACCTGGTCGTGCGTGCGCGGGAACGGCCGGTTCTGCTGGTTCTGCCGGTTCGTGTAGACCTCGATCGCCTCGTCGAGCCCGGCCGAGCCGGAGTCCGCCGCGACGTGCGTCAGCGCCAGGAAACTGCCCGGCGCGAGCCGGTCGCGGTAGCGGGCCAGGATGCCGGCCGGGTCCCACGAATCCGGCACGAAGTGCAGCAGCAGCAACATGAACACGCCGGTCGGCTGCTCGGGGTCGAGCAGCCGGCGGGCCGGCTCGGCGTCGAAGATGTCGTTGACGTCGCGCAGGTCGGCCTGGAGCACCGCGCAGTTGTCGTTGCCCTGCAGCAGCAGCTCGCTGTGCGCGACCGCGATCGGCTCGCGGTCGACGTAGACCACCCGGCACGACGGGTCGGCCTGCTGGACGATCTCGTGCAGGTTGCCGACGGTCGGGATGCCGGAACCGACGTCGAGGAACTGCCGGATCCCGGTGTCGACCATGTACCGCGCGGCGCGGCGCAGGAAGGCGCGGTTGAGCCGGGCCGCGTCGCGGACGCCCGGCATGATCTTCAGGATCTGCTCGCCGAGCGCGCGGTCGGCGGCGAAGTTGTGGTCCCCGTCGAGCCAGAAGTCGTACACCCGCGCGGGGTTCGGCACCGAGGTGTCGATCTCCGGCGGTACCCAGCTCAGCTCTCCGGTCACGGGACCTCCCACCCTCGCGGCTCTGGAGTGGCGAAGCCTAGTCCTCTCATCCGTTCGTGTGGACTCGCGTTCGGCGTACCCGCGCGCGGCTAAGGTGGCTCGGTCACGAGGAGACGACGCCATGACGAACCCGCGTCCCGTTCCCGGCCGGCGGCCCGTGCTCGGGCACTCGGTGGCCCTGCTGCGTGACCCGCTGAAGTTCTTCACTTCGCTGCCTCAGCACGGAGAAGTCGTCAAGATCCACCTCGCCCCGCTGCCGGTGCACGTGGTCACCACCCCAGAGCTGGCGTGGCAGGTGCTGGCCACCGACGCCGGCAAGTTCGACAAGGGCCTGGTCTTCGACAAGATGCGCCCGCTCTTCGGCGACGGCCTGGCCACGTCCAACGGCGAGCTCAACCGCCGCCAGCGCCGGCTGGTGATGCCCGCCTTCGGCCGCACGCGGATCGCGGGCTACGCCGAGCACACCATGACGAAGCTGGCCGGCGAACTGGCGAGCTCGTGGCACCCGGGCGAAGTCGTCCAGTTCGACCGCCTGATGCAGGACCTCGTGCTGACCATCGCCGGGCAGACGCTGTTCTCCACCGCGCTCGGCGACGAAGCACTGGCGGAGATCCGGCGCTCGATCCCCGTCATGCTGAAGTACGTGCTGGTCCGGGCGTTCTCGCCGGCGTTCGTCGAGAAGCTGCCGATCCCGCCCAACCGCCGCTTCGACGCCGCGGCCGCGCGCCTGCGCGAAGTCATCGGCGAAACCGTCGTCGCGGCCCGCGAAACCGGCGCCGACCACGGCGACCTGCTCTCGATGCTGCTGCTGGCCCGCGACGAGGACACCGGCGAGGGCATGTCCGACGGCCAGGTGCACGACGAGGTCATCACCATCCTGACCACCGGCGCCGAGACCACCGCGGTCGCGCTGGCCTGGTTCTTCCACGAACTCGGGCAGCACCCGGACGTCGAACGGCGGTTCCACGCCGAAGTCGACGAAGTCCTCGACGGCCGGGCCGCGCGCTTCGAGGATCTGCCCGATCTCGGGTACACGCACCAGATCGTCGCCGAGATCGTCCGCCGCACCCCGCCGCTGATCCTGATGCGCCGCGCCCGGGAGGACGTCGAGCTCGGCGGGGTGGCGATCCCGGCGGGCAGCGAGGTCGCCGTCAGCCAGCACACGCTGCACCGCGATCCGCGCTGGTTCCCGGAGCCGGATCGGTTCGACCCGGACCGCTGGGCGCCCGGCCGCGCCGCCGAACTGCCGAAGGGTGCCTACATCCCGTTCGGCGCCGGCGCCCGGCTGTGCCCGGGGCACGTGTTCGCCCCGACCGAGATCGGCATCGTCGCCGCGACCATCGGGGCGCGCTGGCGGCTGGTCCCGGTGCCGGGCCGGAAGGTGTACGCGCAGATCAAGGCCACGATGCAGCCGAACCGGCTGCCGATGACCGTGGTGCCGCGCCGGACCTGACGGTACCTGTCCCACTACCGGGTGTAGTGTTCCTGGGTCCCGAACAGCCAGAGGTGCCCGAGGAAAGGGCTGTGCCCGATGAAGGGGAATACGGCGTGAGACGGCCGCTCAAGCTGACGTCGGCGTTGTTCGCCTGCGGTGTCCTGCTCGCTTCGCTGACCGCGGCGGTTCCCGCGGAAGCCGTCGCGATCTCCTGCACCGACACGGATCTGCCGGTCACCGGGCCCGGCCTGCCACCACTGGTGCCGGGGTCGCCCGCCACCGTGCACGGCCGGCTGTGCCTGCCCGCCGGGGAGGCGCCGGACACCGTCCAGCTGCTCGTGCACGGCGGAACGTACAACAGCGCGTACTGGGACCTGCCGTACCAGCCGGAACGCTATTCCTACCAGCGCGACATGGCCGCGCACGGCTACGCGACCTTCGCCGCCGACCAGCTCGGCGCCGGGCGCAGCAGCCGGCCGCTGAGCCTGCCGCTGTCGGTCTGGGCCGAGGCGGAATCGATGCACGAGGTGGTCGGGCACCTGCGGGCCGGCCGCGCCGGCGGCGTGCCGTTCGCGAAGGTGGTCATCGTCGGGCACTCGGTCGGATCGGGGGTCGTCGCGGTGGAGGCGTCGACCTACCACGACGTCGACGGCGTCGTCCTCACCGGCATCACGCACCTGCCGGCGCTGCCCGTGCTCGCGCTCGGCGCGGCGCTCGGCCTGCAGCCGGCGATGCTCGACAGCGGGCTGTCGACGCTGGGCAGCGACCCGCTGTACTTCACGACGAAGCCGGGCACGCGCGCCGGGTTGTTCTACGCCGCGGGTGACGCCGACCCCGCCGTGATCGCCGCCGACGAGGCGACCAAGGACGAGGTTTCGGTGCCCGGGATGGGCACGGTCGCGTTGTTCGGCATCGTGTTGCCGTCGACGCGGGGAATCACGGTACCGGTTTTCCAGGTGGTCGGGGAAAACGACGTTCTTTTTTGCGGGGTCCTGGCGTTGCGTGACTGTTCGGACGCCGGCGTGTTGCGGTCGCAGGAGGCGCCCTACTACGCCGATCCGTCGAAGTTGTCGATGTATGTGCTGCCCGGGGCGGGGCATTCCGTGGCGTTGCACGAAAACGCCGGCGAATACCGCAGTGCCACGCGTTCATGGCTGCAGGACCGCCTCGGCGTCGCTCCGCAGGGTTATCACTCGATCGGACGTAACTGAATCCGTGCGTCCCCCGCAATTCCGGGCCAAGATATATCGGTTACCCCGAACCGGTGTGTGCCTCGAACCCTTGGACAGCCTGAGGTGAGTGCTCCTCATCCCCGCGGCGACGGCCCGCTGAAAAAACCGTCCGCCGAACGCGCGGCGCGCCGGCTCGGCACGCTCGCGCGCAAATGGGGCTACCTGATCAGCACCACGGCCTACCTGCCGCACACCCCCGAGGAGATCGAGCGTGAGCTGGCCGCGCTGTCCGGTCGGTTGTTCGAGGCGGTCGTGAGCGATCCGCCGGACCTCGAAGCGGCCGCCGCCGCCGGCGGGCGGCTCGTCGAGCTGCGCTGCGTCGGCGCGGACAGCCTGCGGCGCAGCCTGGAGGTGCTGGCCAAGGCGCTGCTGCGCGAACCGGAACTGCGCGGCGTCGACGCGCTCGCCGAGCGGGTCGTGCTGGTGCTCGGTGCGCTCAGCTCCGGCTACGGCGAGATGCTGCGCGAAGACATCCAGAAGCGGCAGGAGGGCCTGAGCCGCGCCCTGCTGAAGGTCGAGCAGGAGACGCGGCAGAAGCAGGTGATCACCCGCGCGCAGTTCGAGGAGGTGTTCGCCGGCTCGGCCAGCGGCGTGGCCCTGACCGAGCTGGACGGCCGGGTGCTGCGGGCCAACGCGGCACTGGCCAAGACGCTCAACCGCACGCCGGCGGAGATCGGCGCGCTGAGCTTGTTCGACCTCGTCCACCCCGAGGACGTCGAGCAGCTGCGGGACGGCTACCGCGAACTGGTGGCGGGCCGGCTGCACCGGCTGCGCACCGGGCGCCGCCTGGTCGGCAAGGACGGCGAGCCGATGTGGGCCACCTTCGCCGCGTCGGTGATCCGGGACGCGGTCGGCACGCCCCGGCAGGTGCTCACCATCGTCGACGACGACACCGAGGTGTCGCTGCTGCAGCGGCGGCTGAGCCACCAGGCCCTGCACGACGTGCTCACCGGGCTGCCGAACCGGCAGTTCTTCAGCACCCGCCTGGAAACCCTGCTGCGCGACGCGGACCCGGCTCACGGCGTCACGCTCTTTCACCTCGACCTCGACGGCTTCTCGCGGATCAACGGCGGGCTCGGCCAGGAGCTGGGGGACCGGGTGCTGCGCGGGGTCGCCGCCAAGCTGAAGACGGTCTTCGAGGCGGAGAAGGCGCTGGTGGCCCGGCTCGGCGGCGACGAGTTCGGCGTCCTGGTGCAGAACACCGCGGACACCCCGGACGTGGTGACGCTCGTCCGGCGGATCACCCACGAGCTCGCCGAGCCCGAGTACGTCGACGGGCAGCACGGGGTCGCGGTGTCGGCGGCCGTCGGCGTCGTGCACCGGCCGCCGCGGGACGTCACGCCCGTGGAGCTGCTCCGGGCCTCGGACCTGACGCTCCGGCGCGTGCAGCGGACGGGGAACCAGTGGGGCCTGTTCGACCGGGAGCTGGACCGGCGCGACCGGCACGACTTCAGCTTGGCCGCGGCGATGGCGGGGGCGTGGGAGAACGGCGAAGTCGAGGTCGGCTACCGCGCGCTGGTGCGCCCGGAAGACGGCGCCGTGGCGGCCGTCGAAGCGCGGCTGCGCTGGAACCGCCAGGGCGAAGAGGTGCTGGGCCACGAGACGTGCGTCCGGCTGGCGGCGGAGACCGGGCTGGCGCTGCCGCTGGGCACCTGGCTCCTGCGCACGGCGGCCGAGCGGCTGGCCGCCTCCGGGCTCGGCGTGCCGCTCGTCGTCGAGCTGACTGCACCGCAGGCGGCCGATCCCGAGCTGGTCGGCGAGATCCGCGAGGTGCTGACCGCCACCGGCCTGCCGGCGGACCGGGTGCGTCCCGGCTTCCCGGCCGCGGCGCTGACGGCGGCGGACGCGGCCGACAACATCCGGGTGCTGGCGGAAATCGGGGTCCCGGTGGAGATCCACGGCTTCGGCGACGCCACCTGCCTCACGGAGTTCCCGGCCCGTGCGGTCCGGATCGCGCCGAACCTGGTGGCGCGCCGGGAACACCCGCTGGTGACCGGCACGCTGGCGGCGCTGGTCGACGCGGCGCACGCGGCCGGGGCGTCGGTGTCGGTCGACGGCGTCGAGACCGCCGGGCAAGCGGTGTGGTGGCAGGAGCGGGGTGCGGACCTGGTTTCGGGCCCGGCGTTCCCGGAGCCGCCGGGCGGCTGGCCCGGCGGCTGAAGTCAGATCCGGACGAGGACTTCGTCGAGGGGCTTGCGATGCAGGTCCGGCACGACGCAGTCGTCGGCCGGGTAGCCCACCGGGATCACCGCGAACGCCTTTTCGTTGCGGGGGCGGCCCAGCAGCTCGCCGAGGAACCGCATCGGCGACGGCGTGTGCGTCAACGCCGCCAGTCCCGCCACCTGCAACGCCGTGAGCAGCATGCCGACCGCGATGCCGACCGACTCGTCGACGTAGTAGTGCTTGCGGACGCCGCCGTCCTCGTCGAGGGTGAACCGTTGCTGGAACACGACGATCAGGTAGGACGCGTCCGTGAGGTGCGGCTTCACCGCGTCCGTGCCGAGCGGCCGCAGCGCGGCGAGCCACTCGTCGCCGAGCCGGCCGTCGTAGGAAATCCGTTCCTCTTCTTCGGCGGCTTCGCGGATCCGGCGGCGCACCGCGGGATCGGTGACGAGGACGAACGTCCACGGCTGCTGGTGCGCCCCGCTCGGAGCCGTCGAGGCGACCGCGATCGCGTCGAGCACCGCGCGTTCGGGGACCGGGTCGGGGGAGAACATCCGGACCGAACGCCGCGCCTCCATCCGCTGCCGCAGCGCGGCGACCCGGGCGAGGCTTTCGTCGTCGGGCAGCCGGGTGGGCCGGTAGGGAACCGGGTGGTAGGTCATGTCCGGATTGTGGCGGGGAACACGCGGCCGGCAGCAGGGCCGAACGTACGATTCGCGGGGTTAAGCGTCCGCTCTACGGACAGTAAGGTGATCCTTGCCACGAAAATTACGCCGGACAGCTCAGGGAAACTGGGCCGTTCGGTCCTGTCGCGTGAAGTGATCTCCTCATTACCCTCCAGTAGCAGACAGTGGTGCCGATCACAGTCGCTCCAGGAGGCCTCATGGCGTCGCGCGTCCGAGGACCCGGCTCCGAAGACCGGCGCGAACTGCGGCTCAGGCACCTCACCGGCTGCCTCACCTGCACGCTCAAATGCGTGTACTGCGGGCTGCCGGTGCGGCTCGCCGGGCCGGGCGACCACCCCGGGTACGGCGTGGTCGAAGAACTGACCGGCGACCTCGTGCTGCTGCACCGGTTCTGCCGCAGCGCGCTCGGCCGCTGCCGGACGCGGGGGTGCGTGCTGCGGCGCGCCCACCTCGGCCGCGCGACCGAGCAGTACGAAACCGGCCGGCGGCCCGGGCGTTACCAGCGCCTCGGCGTCCGGCGGTCGCCCGACCTCGATCTGTACCGGAAACGCTGGCGGGTCGCGAAAATGCGGTACGCGTGCCAGGCGTGCCGGTACTACACCGGCTCGCACTGAGCCGGTCCTTCCATCACGACGCGGAGGACTCGTGCTCGTTCGTCTCATCCTCGGCCTGCTCATGACCGTCGTCGGCCTCGCCGTCGCCGGCAAGCGCGTGGCCTTCCTGTACCGGCTGATCAAGGCGGGCCAGCCCGACACCAAGCGGTCGGACGACCTCGGCGCCCGCGTCTTCGCGCAGGTGCGCGAGGTGTTCGGCCAGCGCAAGCTCCTCAAGTGGTCGGTGCCCGGCCTGGCCCACTTCTTCACGTTCTGGGGCTTCGTGATCCTCGCTTCGGTGTACCTCGAGGCGTACGGCGCGCTGTTCGACGAGAGGTTCGCCATCCCGTGGATCGGCCACTGGGCGGTGCTCGGCTTCCTGCAGGACTTCATCGCCGTCGCGGTGGCCGTGTCCCTCGGCGTCTTCACGGTCATCCGGATCCGGAACGCCCCCGAGCGCAAGGACCGCGCGTCCCGGTTCTACGGCTCGCACACCGGCGGCGCGTGGCTGATCCTGCTCATGATCTTCAACGTCGTCTGGACGATGTTCTTCTTCCGCGGCGCGTCTTCGGCGTCCGGCAACTTCCCGTACGACTCGGGCGCGTACGTCTCGCTCGGCGTCGGGAACCTGCTGGAACCGCTCGGCCACTCGACGACCGAGGTGCTGGAGACGGTCGGCCTGCTGCTGCACATCGGCGTCATGCTGGTGTTCCTGTCGATCGTGCTCTACTCCAAGCACCTGCACATCTTCGTGGCACCGATCAACGTCTCGGCGAAGCGGCTGCCGGACGCGCTCGGCCCGCTGCTGCCGATGGAGTCCGCGGGCAAGCCGATCGACTTCGAGGACCCGGGCGAGGACGACACGTTCGGCCGCGGCAAGATCGGCGACTTCACGTGGAAGGGCATGCTCGACTTCGCCACGTGCACCGAGTGCGGCCGCTGCCAGTCGCAGTGCCCGGCGTGGAACACCGGCAAGCCGTTGTCGCCGAAGCTCGTCATCATGAACCTGCGCGACAACCTGTTCGAGGAGGCGCCCTACATCCTGGCGGGCACCGAGCACGAGGGCGCGCGGCCGCTGGTCGGGCCGGAGGACGACGGCGGCGTCATCGACCCGGACGTGCTGTGGTCGTGCACCACCTGCGGTGCGTGCGTCGAGCAGTGCCCGGTCGACATCGAGCACGTCGACCACATCGTCGACATGCGCCGCTACCAGGTGATGATCGAATCGGCGTTCCCGACCGAGCTGGGCGGGTTGTTCAAGAACCTGGAGACCAAGGGCAACCCGTGGGGCCAGAACAACTCCGAGCGCCTCGCCTGGACGAAGGACCTGGGCTTCGACGTCCCGGTGTTCGACGGCGAACTGCCCGAGGACGTCGAGTACGTCTACTGGGTCGGCTGCGCGGGGGCGTTCGACGACCAGGCGCGCAAGACCGTCCGCGCCACGGCGGAGCTGCTGCACATCGCCGGGGTCAAGTACGTGGTGCTGGGCAACGAGGAGTCCTGCACGGGTGACCCGGCCCGCCGCGCGGGCAACGAGTTCCTCTTCCAGATGATGGCCCAGCAGACGGCCGAGACGCTCAACGCCGTGTTCGAGGGCCGCGAGCCCCGGCTGCGCAAGATCGTCACGACCTGCCCGCACTGCCTGAACACCCTCGGCCGCGAATACCCCCAGCTGGACGGGCACTACGAGGTGGTCCACCACACGCAGCTGCTCAACCGCCTGGTCCGCGGCGGGCAGCTGACTCCGGTCAAGCCGGTCGAGGACGGCCCGAAGGTCACCTACCACGACCCGTGTTACCTGGGCCGCCACAACAAGGTCTACACGCCGCCGCGCGAGCTGGTCGGCGCCACGGGCGCGACGCTGGCGGAGATGCCCCGCCACGCGGACCGCGCGCTGTGCTGCGGCGCCGGCGGCGCCCGCATGTGGATGGAGGAGCAGATCGGCAAGCGCATCAACCTCGAGCGGGTCGACGAGGCGATCGCCACGGACGCGGAAACGATCGTGACGGGCTGCCCGTTCTGCCGCGTGATGCTGACCGACGGCCTGGTCCAGCGCCAGAGCGAGCAGAAGGCGGAGAACGTCGACGTCCGCGACGTCGCCCAGCTGCTGCTGGAACGGGTGAAGGCCACGGACGCCTCGGCCCCGAAGGTCTGAGCGGGTTCACCCGTTCGCCCCATATCTGCCCGCCCGCCGCACGGCTCTTCCTTTGGTGAAGAAGCCGTGTGGCGGGAGGAGGGCCGATGGCCGGGCAGGCTGAGGCGAGGATCGAGACGCTCGACGGGGCCGTCGCGCGGCTGGCCGTGCGGCGGGGTTCGTGGCTGGTCGGGCGGGGGCCCGGCGCGGATCTGCGGCTGTACTCGGACCAGGTGTCGCTGCGGCACGCCTGGGT
The DNA here is from genome assembly GCF_040682815.1 of Amycolatopsis sp. NPDC051102. Classification (NCBI taxonomy): domain Bacteria; kingdom Bacillati; phylum Actinomycetota; class Actinomycetes; order Pseudonocardiales; family Pseudonocardiaceae; genus Amycolatopsis; species Amycolatopsis sp. NPDC051102. Next base: position 358,877 of record NZ_JBFBBT010000002.1, on the reverse strand, counting down.
CCGCCGGGACGGGCGGGGGACCTGGGTGTCCGACGCCGGGTCGCGCAACGGGACCCGGCTCAACGGGCGGCCGCTGGCCGCCGGGCAGGACCATCCGCTGCGCGACGGGGACCGGCTCGAGTTCGGGCCGATCACCGCCGTCTACTCCGACGGCGCGGCCGGGGCCGCGCACACCAGGACGTGGCAGCGGGGTGTCTCGTTCGGTGATGTGTCGGCCGGGACGATCAACAATGCCGGCCGCGATGTCAACCACAGCTACGACAACCGGCGGCACTACGAATTCAGCACGCCGGAAGGGCAGCTGATCTCGGAACTGGCCACCGGGCGCGGGGCCGGCCGGGCGGTGATGGTGCTGGGGCTGCTGATGGTCCTGGCCGGGTTCGCGATCTGGGCGTCGGTGATCTTCCGGTTCGCCAAGGCGGTTTCCCGCGGCGGCTTCGAGGCGCCGCCGTCGCTGCTGGGGCCGGACGTCTTCGGCGGCGTGCCGCTGGGTGCGGTGGGCTTCGCGCTGTTCGGGCTGGGTGGCGTGGTCGCGACGGCCGGGCTGGTGCTGGCCAAGGCGGCGCGGCACCGGAACGGGAGGCGGTAGTGGACGGCATCCACTTCCACGGCGACGTCCGGGCCGGGACGGTCAACAACGCCGTGCACGGCGACATCAACACCGTCCACGGTGGACACCAGGAGATCCGCCGCGGCCTCGATGCGCGGCAGGTCGCTTCGCTGGTGCGGGCGGTCCGCGCGGAACTCGACGCGGCCCGGCTGCCGGCGGCCACGAAGGACGCCGTGCACGACGCCCTCGACGAGGTCGACCGGGACGTCGTGCACGGCGGAAGCGGTGCGGGCGCGAAGGTCCGGCGGGCCCGGGACCTGCTCCGGGACGCCGGCGGCCTCGCGACCGCCGGCGCCGGGCTGTGGACCGCGGTGCGGGCCCTCGCCGCCGCGGTGGGCCTCCCGCTCTAACCCTCCACAGTGGACGCGACCAGCGGGGTCGCGGGTGCCGTGCCGCCCAGGTGCGCGGTCGGCACCCGGTAGGTCTCCCGGGCCGTCGCCGCGGCGAGCGCCGCCACCGCGCACACCGCCGCGGTGAAGATCGCGACGCCGAGCCAGTCGCCCTTGCCGGACCCGATCGCGGCCACCACGCTGGGGGCGAACCCCGCCACCGCGAAGCCGATCTGGGTGCCGATCGCCATCCCGGACAGGCGGACCCGGGCGCTGAACATCTCGCCGTACAGCGCCGGCCAGACGCCGTTGACGCCGGAGTACGCCACGCCGAACAGCACGATGCCGAGCACGAACAGCAGCGCGTACGAGCCGATCGAGATCGACCACAGGTAGGGGAAGATCAGCACCCCGCAGGCGAGGCAGCCGGCGATGAACACCGGTTTGCGCCCGACGCGGTCGGCCAGCCCGGCCAGCAGCGGGATCGCGGCCAGCGCGACGACGTTGGCGAGCACGCCGACCCACAGCATCGGGGTGCGCGCCAGGCCGATCGTGTTGACCGCGTAGCTCAGCGCGTAGACGGTGAAGATCGTGCTCACCGAGGCGATCGTCGCCGCGACGACCACCCGCAGGACGTCCGCCCAGTGGTGCCGGAACAGGATCGCGACCGGCAGCTTCGCGACCTCGGTGCGTTCGAACACCGGCGTCTCTTCGAGCTTGCGGCGGATCACGAACCCGACGACCACGACGAGCGCGCTGCCCCAGAACGGCACCCGCCAGCCCCAGGTCAGCAGCTGCGCCTGGGGGAGCGCGGCGACCGGCAGGAAGATCGCGGTGGCGAGGATTTGCCCGGCCTGCGTGCCGCTCAGGGTGAAGCTGGTGAAGTACGCACGCCGGTGTTCGGGGGCGTGTTCCAGCGACATCGAGTTGGCGCCCGCCTGCTCGCCGGCCGCGGAAAGCCCCTGCAGCAGGCGAAGCAGGACGAGCAGCACGGGAGCCAGTACGCCGACGCTGGCGTACGTCGGCAGGCAGCCGACGCAGAACGTCGCGAGCCCCATCAGCAGCAGGGTGAAGACGAGCACCCGCTTGCGGCCGAACCGGTCCCCGATGTGGCCGAGCACGAACGCGCCGACCGGCCGGGCGAGGTAGCCGACGCCGAAGGTGGCCAGCGCCAGCAGGGTCCCGGTGGCGGGAGCGGAGGCGGGGAAGAACACCTTGCCGAACACGAGCGCGGCGGCGGTGCCGTAGATGAAGAAGTCGTAGTACTCGAGCGCGCTGCCGATCCAGGCGGCCAGCGCCGCTTTGCGGGGCATCGATCCGGTCACGGGGAGGTGCTCCTGACGTCCGTGCTTCGTTGCTCAGACTGTGGTGCTCAAGACTGCGGCGGGAAGCAATGTACGGTCTAGTTAGTTAATAGAGGGTGCGAGACCGGACCCCGGGTGTCAAGAGATCCTTTTCGCCGGGCGGGAGCGGGGAGCTCAGCGCGCGGTCAAGTACTCGATCAGCAAGGTGCCCAGCATGGCGCGGTAGTGCTCCCGGCGGCCCGGGTCCAGCATGTCGCGGCCGAAGATCGCCTGGAACGTGTGCCGGTTCGCCAGCCGGAACACGCAGAACGAGCTGATGACCATGTGGACGTCGAGTGCGTCGACGTCCTCGCGGAACAGGCCGGCCTTCCGGCCGCGCTCGAGGATGCGCGTGATTCCGCCGAGTGCCGGGTCGGCCAGTCCGGCCAGGATCTCCGACCGCGACAGGTGCTCCGCGCGGTGGATGTTCTCGATGCTGACCAGCCGGATGAAGTCCGGGTTCGCTTCGTGGTGGTCGAACGTCAGCGCGGCCAGCTGCCGCAGGGCGTCCTCGGGGTCGAGGTGTTCGACGTCGAGCTGCTGCTCCGAGGCCCGGATCGCGGAGTACGCCTGTTCCAGGACCGCGATGTACAGCTGTTCCTTGCCGCCGAAGTAGTAGTAGATCATCCGCTTGGTGGTGCTCGTGCGGGCGGCGATCTCGTCGACGCGGGCGCCGGTGTAGCCCTTGTCCGCGAACTCCCGGGTGGCCACCGCGAGGATGTCGGCGCGCGTGCGTTCCTTGTCGCGCTGGCGCTCGGCCTCCGACGATGGTGCGGCCACCGGGCTCCTTCCGCTGCAGGTCGACGGGCCCACTCTAGCTCAGCCCTTCCGCGCGGGCCGCTGCGGCGCTACCGTGAACGTACTAGTTCGTACATTAATCCGGAGGCGACGCTTGGCCAGCTACTTGATCGGACTCGTCGGCTCGGGCATCGGCCCGTCGGCCAGCCCGGCGCTGCACGAACGCGAGGCCGACGAGCTCGGCCTCCGCTACGTCTACCGGCTGCTGGACCTCGACGTGCTGCGCCGCCCGGTCGCCGACGTCCTCGCCGCCGCCCGGCTCGCCGGGTTCGACGGGCTCAACGTCACCCACCCGGCCAAGCAGCTCGTGCTCAAGCACCTCGACGAGCTCTCGCCCGAGGCCGCCGCGCTCGGCGCGGTCAACACCGTCGTCTTCGACCGAGGCCGCGCGGTCGGCCACAACACCGACGCCACCGGCTTCGCCCGCAGCCTCACCCGCGGCCTGCCGGACGTCCCGCTGGACGACGTCGTCCTGCTCGGCGCCGGGGGAGCGGGCGCGGCGGTCGCGCACGCGCTGCTTTCCCTGGGCACCGGCCGGCTGACCGTCCACGACGTCGACGCCGGCCGGAGCGCGAAGCTCGTCGACGCGCTGAACCGCCGGTTCGGCACCGGGCGCGCGGCGGCCGGCGGGCTCGACGCCGTCCGCCGCGCCGACGGCCTGGTGCACGCCACCCCGACCGGGATGGCGGCCCACCCCGGCTCGCCGCTCCCGGCGGAGCTGCTGCGCCCGGAGCTGTGGGTCGCCGACATCGTCTACCGGCCCCTGGAAACCGCCCTGCTGGCCGCCGCCCGCGCCCGCGGCTGCCGCGTGCTGCACGGCGGCGGCATGGTCGTGCTGCAGGCGGCCGAGTCGTTCCGGCTGTTCACCGGAGTCGAGCCGGATCCGGCGCGGATGCTGCGGCACTTCGACGCTCTGGACGGGGAGGCCGCCCGTGCCGCCTGAACCGCGCACCGCGATCGCCACCGTCTGCCTCTCCGGCACGCTGGAGGACAAGCTCGCCGCGGCGGCCGCGGCCGGCTTCGACGGCGTCGAGCTGTTCGAGAACGACCTGCTGGTCTCCCCGTCGAGCCCGGCGGAAATCCGCCGCCGCTGCGCGGACCTCGGCCTGTCGATCGACCTCTACCAGCCCTTCCGCGACTTCGAAGCCGTCCCGCCCGACGTGCACGCGGCCAACCTCCGGCGCGCGGCGCGCAAGTTCGACGTGATGGCCGGGCTCGGCACGGACACGGTGCTAGTCTGCTCGTCCGTCGCCCCGGACGCGATCGACGACGACGAACTCGCCGCCGAGCAGCTGCGGGCCTTGGCGGACTTGGCGCAGCAGCGGGGGATGCGGATCGCCTACGAAGCCCTGGCCTGGGGACGGCACGTCAGCGGGTACGAGCACGCGTGGCGCATCGTGCGCCGCGCCGCGCACCCCGCGCTCGGCGTCTGCCTCGACAGCTTCCACATCCTGTCGAAGGGCCACGACCTGGCGCCGATCCGCGCCATCCCCGGCGAGAAGATCTTCTTCCTGCAGCTCGCGGACGCGCCGAAGCTGCCGATGGACGTGCTGCCGTGGAGCCGCCACCACCGGCTCTTCCCCGGCCAGGGCGACTTCGACCTGACGGCGTTCACCGGGCACGTGCTGGCCGCGGGCTACCGCGGCCCGCTGTCGCTGGAGGTCTTCAACGATGTCTTCCGCCAGGCCGACCCGCGGCCGGCCGCGGTCGACGCGATGCGGTCCCTGCTGGCGCTGAAGGAGTCGCTCGGCGTGCTGGACCTGCCCGCCGCCCCGGCGCTGACCGGCCACGCGTTCGCCGAGGTCGTCACCGACCCGGGTGCGGGGGAAATCCTGGCGTCGCTCGGCTTCGCGCGCACCGGCGTCCACCGGACCAAGCCGGTGCAGCTGTGGGAGCAGGGCGACGCCCGTGTGGTGGTCAACGAGGGCGGCGCGGCGCACGGGGCCGTCGGTGCGGTCGCGCTGGCCAGCGCCGACCCGGCCCGCTCGGCCCGGCGGGCCGAAGCGCTGCTCGCGCCGGTCCTGCCGCGGGTGCGCGGTCCGCGCGAGGCGGACCTGGCGTCGGTCGCGGCGCCGGACGGCACCCAGGTGTTCCTCTGCGGGGACGACTGGCGCGACGACTTCGTGCCGACCGGCGAAACGGCGGCCGGCGCGGGGATCCTCGGAATCGATCACGTGGCGCTCACCCAGCCCTTCGACCACTTCGACGAGGCGGCGCTGTTCTACCGATCGGTGTTCGGGCTGACGCCGTCCCCGGTGGCCGAGTTCGCGGCACCGTTCGGGCTGGTCCGCAGCCGCGCGGTGGCGGCGGGGGAGGTCCGGCTTACGCTGGACAGCGCCCTGGTCCGCCGCGGCGAATGGGCGCCGGCGGTGCCCGAACCGCAGCACGTGGCGTTCGCCTGCGCCGACGCCCTCGCGGCGGCCGCGGCGATGCGGGCCGCGGGCGCGCCGCTGCTGGCCGTCCCGGCCAACTACTACGACGACCTCGAAGCCCGCCTGGACCTGCCGTCCGAGCGGCTGGCCGGGCTGCGCGCGCACTCGGTGCTCTACGACCGGGACGACGGCGGCGAGTTCCTGCACTTCTACACGGCGCTGGCCGGGGCTCGGGTGTTCTTCGAGGTCGTGCAGCGGATCGGCGGGTACCACGGCTACGGGGTGGTCAACGCTCCGGTGCGGATGGCCGCCCACCGCGCGCGCCGACGCGCCGGATCGCCGGCGAAAACACCGGTGTGACCTGCCGTTCCACCAGCGCTGCCACACAAAACCACGCCGCACGCGCAACTGCCGCCCCGGGAAGCCTTTCCCGGGGCGGTTTTCGTCGTGCGGCCCAGGTGGGGCCGCGCGGAATTCCCGCTGCCCGGCGGTGAAAAACGACCGGGACGCCTTCCTATCAGGACGACTTCTGGCACCGGCGCGCCGGACGCCGGTAACCACCCGGCTACTGCTCGTACAACTCCCCGGTGCGTTTACAACGTTCCGGCAACCGCCTTGACAGGGCCTGTGGTACGTACCACTCTAACCCCAACATTGGTCTACACCATTTGGGGCGCCTGGCCACGGTGGCCGGGCATCGAAAGGACGGCATCGAGTGAAACGCTGGCTCAAGCTGGCGGCGGGCGCCGCCGCACTCACCCTCGCGACCGCAGGCTGCGCGGGCTCCAGCGGCTCGGACACGGCCGCTTCGTCGAGCGGCGCTCCCGCGCAGCTCAGCGGCACGGTCACGGTCTGGCTGATGACGGGTTCCGCGCCGGCCACCCTGACCGACGCGCTGAACAAGGAATTCGAGACCGCGCACCCCGGCGTCAAGGTCAAGTACGAAGTCCAGCAGTGGGACGGCATCCAGCAGAAGCTGACCACCGCGCTGGCCGGCGGCACCCCGCCGGACGTGATCGAGATCGGCAACACGCAGACCGCGGCGTTCGCCTCGCAGGACGGCGTGCTGACCGACCTGTCCGGTGACAAGGACAGCTTCAACGGCGGCCAGTGGCTGAAGGGCCTCGCGGACTCCGGCACCTACGACGGCAAGACCTACGGCGTCCCGTTCTACGCGGCCAACCGCGAGGTCATCTACCGCAAGGACATGTTCGAGCAGGCGGGCGTCACCAAGCCGCCGACGTCGAACGACGAGTGGATCGACGCGATCGGCAAGCTGAAGACGAAGTTCGGCTCCGACCCCGACTTCCAGGCCCTCTACATGCCGGGCCAGAACTGGTACGCGCTGCTGTCGTTCATCTGGGACAACGGCGGTGACATCGCCAAGGCCGACGGCAAGAACTACAAGGCCACCCTCGACACCCCCGAGGCCAAGGCCGGGCTCGACTTCTACAAGAAGCTCGTCGACACCTCCGGCACCAAGGCGCCGAAGGACGCCGACGAGGCCAAGCCGCAGCAGGCGACCGTCTACGGCGCCGGCAAGGTGGCCATGATGATCGGTCTGCCGTGGGAGCTGGCGACGGCGGCGAAGACCGACCCGAGCCTGACCGCCAAGACCGGTGCGTTCGCGATCCCGAGCAAGACCGCCGGCCAGAGCGCCCCGGTGTTCCTGGGTGGTTCGAACCTGGCGATCCCGGCCAACAGCAAGAACGTGGCCGCGGCCAAGGAGTACATCAAGCTGCTCTCCAGCGCGAAGTACCAGAGCCAGCTCGCCGCCGCCGGCGTCGTGCCCGGCACCTCGACCGACCTCACCGGCCTGGACAAGGACCCGCTGGGCAGCGTGATGGCGAAGGCTTCGGCCAACGGCAAGGCCGTGCCGGCCAGCCCGAAGTGGGGTGACGTGGAGTCCGGCCAGAACCCGGTCAAGGACATGCTGACCGCGTACCTGACCGGCAAGAAGACGCTCGACCAGGCGACCGCCGACGCCAACGCAGCGCTGAACAAGCTCATCGGCGGATGACAGCGACCGCGAATGTGACGATGCCGGCGGGGGCGACCCCGCCGGCATCGCCGCGCGACCCCGGGGTCAAGCGGCGCAGGCGGGGCCGGTTCGGCGACCGGGTCCTCCCGTACCTGCTCCTGCTCCCCGCGCTGGCGGCCATCCTGGTGCTGCTCGCCTGGCCGCTGGTCCAGGTGCTGGCGATCAGCTTCCGCAAGCTCGACATCGGCCAGCTCGTCTCCGGCAAGACGATCTGGATCGGGTTCGACAACTACACGAACACCCTGGCCGACCCCGAGTTCTGGACGATCACCGTCCGGACCCTGGTCTTCACCGCCGCGATCGTGGCCGCGACCATCCTCGGCGGCCTGCTGCTGGCGATCCTGATGCGCCACCTCGACCCGGTCGTGCGGATCATCGTGCAGGTCACGCTGGTGCTCGCCTGGGCCACCCCGGTGATCGCCACGACCACGGTGTTCCAGTGGATCTTCGACCAGCAGTACGGCATCCTCAACAAGACCCTGGACCGGCTGGGCTTCCACGGCTTCATCGGCTTCTCGTGGTTCTCCAGCGGCCCCAGCACGCTGACCGTGATCGGGCTGCTGATCGTGTGGCAGGCCGTGCCGTTCGTGACGTTCTCGCTGTACGCGGGCATCATCGGCGTCTCGCGCGAGCAGTACGAGGCCGCCGGCATCGACGGCGCGAGCGCGTGGCAGACCTTCCGCGCGGTCACCTGGCCCGCGATCCGGCCGATCACCACGATGGTGACGTTCCTGTCGGTGCTGTGGGACTTCAACGCCTTCGCGCAGATCTGGGCGATCCGGGAGGGCGGCCCGGACGGCGGGAGCACCACGCTGGCCGTCGTGCTGTACCTCAAGGGCATCGCGGGCAACCACTTCGGCGCGGCGGGCGCGATCGCGACGCTGATGCTGATCGTGCTCGCGCTCATCACCGGCCGGTACATCCAGCTGCTGGTCCGGACCCCGGAAGGTGATCTCAAGTGAGGAAGTCGCTGCCGCAGCGGATCGCGCTCTCGGTCGTCGGCGTGGTCGTGGCGCTGCTGATCCTCTTCCCGACGTACTGGATGTTCGTCACGTCGCTGCGGACGCCGGGTGAGATCCTTTCGCCCAAGTACGACCTGATCCCGACGTCGTTCTCGTTCGGCAACTTCGCCACCGCGCTGGGCAAGGACAACTTCCCGACCTACCTGATGAACAGCCTGATCGTCACGGTCGGGTCGGTGCTGTGCGCGCTGGTCGCCGGGACGCTGGCGGCGATCCCGCTGTCGCGGCTGCGGTTCACCGGCCGCAAGGGCTTCCTGGTGCTGGTCATGGTGGCGCAGCTGGCGCCGGTGTCGGCGCTGTTCATCCCGCTGTTCCTGCTGATGCGGGACGCCGGGCTGCTCAACACGCTGCCGTCGCTGCTGCTGATCTACTTCGCCACGACGCTGCCGTTCACGGTGTGGATGCTCTACGGCTTCGTCAACGGGATCCCGTACGAGCTGGAAGAGGCCGCGATGATCGACGGCTGCAGCCAGACCGGCGCGTTCCGCCGGGTGACGCTGCCGCTGCTCGGCCCGGGCCTGGTCACCACGTCGGTGTTCAGCTTCATCACCGCGTGGAACGAGTACCTGTTCGCGCTGGTCTTCATCCAGGACAAGCCGAAGGAGACCCTGCCGGTGTGGCTCGCGTCGTTCCGCACGGCGTTCGCCACCGACTGGGGCGGGGTGATGGCCGCGTCGGTCATCTACGCGGTGCCGGCGCTGATCTTCTTCCTGCTCGTGCAACGCAAGCTGGTGTCCGGCGCGACCGCCGGTGCCGTGAAGGGGTAGCGCGTTGACCTCACCGGAGAAGCTCGCCGAGGCCGTCCTCCTGCCCGGGTTCGCCGGGACCACCGCGCCGGACTGGCTGCGCCGCCGGATCGCCGGCGGCCTCGGCGGGGTGGTGCTGTTCGGCCGCAACGTCGTCGACGACGAGCAGGTCGCCGCGCTCACCGCGCAGTTGCGGGGCGAACGCGACGGCGTTGTGGTCGGGATCGACGAGGAGGGCGGCGACGTCACCCGCCTCGACGTGAACACCGGCTCGTTCGTGCCGGGCCCGCTGGCCCTCGGCGCGGCGGACGACCCGGAGCTGACCACGGCCGTCGCGGCCGCGCTCGGCGAGCGGCTGGCGGCCTGCGGCGTCACGCTGAACCTCGCGCCGTGCGCGGACCTGACCCTGGCGGCCGAGGACCCGATCATCGGCGTCCGGGCCTTCGGGTCCGACCCGGCGAAGGCGTCACCGCACGTCGCGGCGTACGTCACCGGCCTGCAGAAGTACGGGGTCGCGGCCTGCGCGAAGCACTTCCCGGGCCACGGCGCCGCGACCGAGGACTCGCACGTGGCCCTGCCGGTGCTGCCGCGGACCGTCGAAGAGCTGCGGGAGATCGAGCTGGTCCCGTTCGCCGCGGCGATCCGGGCCGGGGTGCGCTCGGTGATGTCGGGCCACCTGGTCGTGCGGGCCTGGGGCGACGAGCCGGCCACGCTCAACCGGACGGCGCTCACCGGCGTCCTGCGCGGCGAGCTCGGCTTCACCGGCGCGGTGATCACCGACGCGCTCGAGATGGGTGCGGTGTCCGGGGCGTACGGGCGGCACGACGGCCTCGGCCGCTCCGCCGTGCGGGCGCTGGCCGCGGGCGCGGACGCGCTGTGCCTCGGCGGCGCGGCGTTCGAGGCCGAACACCTGGACGCGTGCGTCGCCGCGATCGTGGCCGCCGTCGAGGCGGGGGAGCTGCCCCTGGACCGGCTGGAAGAGGCGGCCGCGCGGACGGCGGCGCTGGGCACCGACCCGGCGCCGGCTTCGGTGGGCCCGGTCGACCGGCGGCTCGGCCTCGAAGCGGCCCGCAAGGCGCTGCGGGTGCAGGGTGAGCCGCGCCTGGCCGGACCGCCCCTGGTGGTCGACGTCCAGACCGAGCCGACCATCGCGGCCGGGCCGATGCCGTGGGGCCTCGGCGCGCACCTGGCCGAGCTGGTGCCGGGGACGCGGGTGATGACCGCGACGCCGGACGACGCCGAGGCGGTCCTCGAGGCGGCGCGGGACTTCCGCAGCGTCGTCGTGGTCACCCGGGAGGCGCACCGGCACCCGCGGGTGCGCGCGCTGCTGGCCGCGTTGTCCACTGTGGACTTCATCCGGGTGGAAACCGGCGTGCCGGGCCCCGCCGGCGACGGTCCGAGGATCGACACGTTCAGCGGCTCCTACGTCAGCCTGCGCGCCGCGGCGGAATATCTGGCCTGAAACCCGACGAAACCCCGCCCCGGTGGCGGGGTTTCGTCCGGTTTGCCGCAACTCCAGAACGCCGGCCGCGCTTTGTACGGGCCTTGTACCGGCGGTCCCCATGCTGTCCTCACACCGGAAAACTGGAGGACGGAAGAATGAACATGGGGATCGTTAAGCGGATGGCCGGGGTGGCCGGAATCGCTGCGGCGATCGTGGTCGCCGGGGCAGGCCCGGCGTTCGCGGCATCGGGCACGGTGCACACCGATTCGGGTGCGCCGCTGACCGTGCGGTCCAGCCCGAGCGCGAGCGCGACCTCGGTCGGGTCCATCGCCGACGGCACCGCGGTGACCATCAGCTGCCAGACCAACGGCTCGACGGTCGACGGCAAGTACGGCACGTCGGACATCTGGGACAAGGTGGGCGACGGCTACGTCAGCGACTCCTACGTCTACACCGGCTCCGACGGCCGGGTGGCGCCGGACTGCGCGGGCTCGACGCTGACCTGCTCCACCGCGGGCACCGGCGACTCGAAGACCTGCGCCCAGGCGGTGGCCTACGCCAAGACCCGCATCCACACCAGCGACCTCGACTCCTACGAGGGCTGGTGCGACCGGATCAACGCGCAGAACTACGGCTGGTCCGCTTCGGGCTCGGAGACGGCCTACATCCACTGGACCCAGATCCCGGCGTCGTTCAAGCACCCGGGTGACTACCAGGTCCCGGCCGGCGGCCTGGCCTTCTTCAAGAGCAGCGGCGCGGGCCACACGATGATCTCGATCGGCGACGGCAAGTTCCTGTCGAACGACATCAACGGCTACGGCAGCTACACCGAGACGACGATCGCGCAGATCAAGAGCAAGTGGGGCCAGACCTACCTCGGCTGGTCGCAGCCGTGGTTCAAGGTGAACCACTGACCCGCTGACGGCGGCGCGGGTCTCGCCGGCTTCGGTGGCGAGACCCCGCCCGGGTGGCGAACCGCCCCGGCCACCATCCCCGGCCGGGGCGTTCCGCTTGAAAGCACCACTCTTTCGGTGCCTGGCCACCGAAACCGGCCCCTGCCTGCCCGGCAGGGGCCGTTCGCGTCCCGGCGCGTGTCCGAAGTGGTCAGGCCCGGCAGGCCCGCCCGCGGTTCACGCAGTTGACCAGTCCGTTCATGATCCGCTGCGACATCACGTTGGCGAAGTCGTCGTGGTCGGAGCCCGGGTTGTGCTTCTCCTGCGGGAACGCGTCCACTTTGTACTGCTTCTTCACCTGGATGTCGTGCGGGATGTCGTAGGTCAGCGAGATCTGCAGCTGCGGCACGGCCTTGAACCCGTTGGCGCACCGGCCGAACTGGTCCGGGAACACGATGTGCGTGCGGTGGTTGGTGCTGTCGGTGTTCTTGCCGTCCCAGCAGCTCGGGAACGTGTGGATCCGCTTGACCTTGCTGCCGTCGGGGCAGATCGGGTACTTGTCGGTGACGCGGTTCTCGAAGCCGGTGCAGGTCCAGCTCGCCCTGGCGTTGGCCGGCCCGTTCGTCGACACCTTCGCGTCGCCGTAGAGCACGCGCAGGAAGCGCGGCATCGCCACCACCTTGCCGACCGGGCTGCCGCGGAAGGTGATCTGCACCCGCTGCGGCCGCAGGATCTTGCCGTCGTTGCCGGGCAGCTCGTTGTTCTCGTCCTGGCCGGGCAGCGCGCCGCCGGCCGTCGTGCTCGGGGGCGGCGTCGGCGTTCCGGTGTCCTTGCCCGGCTTCGTCGCGCACGGCGCGAGGCCGCCGAGGTCACCGGGCTTCGGCGCGAACCGGCCGATCGCGGTCGCGATCCGGTCGATGATCGCCGCGCGGCGGTCCTTGAGCGGGTTGAGGATCGCGTTGCGCACGAAGTCCGGGCCGCCCTGGCCCTGCGTCGCGGCGATGCGCTGGTTGGCCTCGTCGGCCTGGCCGTCGAGCTGGTCGAGGTTGCTGTCGACCTCGGCCATGGCCTGGTCGGGGATGTCGGTCAGCTTGCTGGCCACGTCCGGGCACGCCACCTGCGCGGTCTTGCTCTCCCGGTCGGCCTGCGCCCGGTCGCCGTCGGGCACCTTGGCGGGCTCGTTCTTCTCCTCCTCGCCGGTGTCGATGCGCACGACCGGCCAGAAGTAGGCGGACTTGTCGCCGTTGCGGCAGGTGGTGCCCGCCTTCACGAGGCTCTTGTTGTTGGAGTCGGCGTTGGTGGAGAGGTTGCCGACGTAGTCGTGCAGGTGCTGGGCGCCGTTGCGGACACCCGGCTGGGCGATGAAGTTGTCCGGGTTGAAGTGCTGGTTTTCGTTGCGGCCGCAGTTGACGGTGAACGTGCCGGTCGACGCGCCGGTGACCGGTCGCGGGTCGAACTGGTTCGGCTTCACCTTCAGGATGTCGACGAAGAACGCGGGGTTCGCTTCGTCGGCGCTGGCTTCACCGGTGTTGCCGGTGGTCGTCGCGACGACGATGCCGCCGACCGCGATCGCGAGGGCGAGACTGCCGGTCGCGATCTTCGTGCGGCGGGACAGCCGATGCCGTCCTTGGGTGCGGGACATGGGAAAATCCTCCGGATGTCGGGCTGGCGGGAGCGCGCACGACTCTGACCGGGGACGAGCCCAGGCTCGCCGGTCAGGCGGGGTTCGTGCGCGATGTGCTGGCAATGCGGAACGTCGGCAGGAACGGCACCGGCTGGTCCACTGACCCGACATCAGTGGGCGCGCGGCACACCTGCCCGTGGCCGCGCCGTCAACCGGCTGGTTATCGTTCCGTTATGCAAGTTACACGGGCATTTGACACCGGGCAAGAAGTTCTTTTCCGTCGTCACGAACCGTCAGGCCGAGTTGCCGTCTCCGTGATCGGACATGGCCGTGACCTGGGGATTGTCCTGATGGTGAGAGGTCGCGGAAAAAAGTTTGAACCGAACTGAACCGGCAGCCGTATCCCCGGGTGAGACCAGCGGAATGTCCACGGCCGGAACGCTCGCGGAAATGGGCGTGAAATGCCCCGCCGGTCATTCGGAACTGCGGATCGCCAATAGCCGTGACGGTGGCGGACGCCGCGGCACCGGTCCGCGATCGCAGCCGCTCTCACCCGGCCGGAACGCCGCTCAGTTCCCGGCGAGCAACCGGCGCAGGGTCGTCAGGGCGCGGTGCTGGGCGACGCGGACCGCGCCGGCGCTGCCGAGGCCGACCGCGGCGGCCGTCTCCTCGGCCGTCATGCCGAGGATGATCCGCAGGACCAGGATCTCGCGCTGGCGCGGCGGAAGCGTGTCCAGCAGCCCCGCCGACCAGTCGAGCGCCGCCGAACGCTCGGCCGCTTCGCTCGTCGGGTCCGCGCCGCCGTCGCGTTCCGCGGGTGGCTCGGCGACCGGGCTCGTGCGGTCGCGCGCCCGGCGCCGGTAGAAGTCGGACACCTTGTGCGCGGCGATCCCGAAGACGAACGGCAGGAACCCGTCGACGTCGTGGGCGTACCCGGGCAGGGCGCGGACGATCGCCAGCAGCACGTCCTGGGCGCAGTCCTCGGCGTCGGACGAACCGTCCTGCCAGGTGCGGAGCCGGCCGAGGCAGTAGCGGAACACCATCGGCCGCAGCGCGCGGAGCAGCGCGGCCACCGCGGCCCGGTTGCCCTGCACCGCCGACCGGACGAGCTGGGGGTCGACGGAAAACGTCACCGTGGGTGCGTGCGCACCTCCTGCGGACTGCGGCGGCATCGGCCTCACCCCCTCTCGGCACTTCCGGCAACGGACGGTCACGACGTTAGGTGACTCCGCGTGGTCGGCACACCGGCCGGGCGGCCGTCGCGAACCGGGTCTTCCGGCCCTGGTCCCCGGGGCCGGAATGTGCCCGGCCGCCGCGGCGCGGGCGGCCGGGCCGAACGGCCCTATCGGGCGGGCGGGCGCACCGATCACGCTGGTGGCCAGGGATTTCACAGCAGAAAACACAGGGACGCGATGGTGGACGACGTGGGCTTCGGGCTGCTGCTCGACCGGCAGCAGTGCCTCGCCTTGCTCCGGACGGCGAGCCTCGGCAGGGTGATCTTCACCCACCGGGCGATGCCCGCTGTCCGCCCGGTGCGGTTCACCGTGGTCGACGACGCCGTGGTGTTCGCCGTTCCGGCCGGCAGTTCTCTCTACGCGGGCGCGCGCGACGCCGTCGTCGCCTTCGAAGCCGACGAGTTCGCCGCCGACACCGGCGCGGGCTGGTACGTCAGCCTGCTGGGCCGGGCCGCCGAGTCCGGCGCGGTCGACGTCGGCGACATCGCCTGCGCGTGCCCCGGGCCCGTCCGGGCCGGCCACCGGTTCCTGCGCGTGCCCGCCGAGACGATCAGCGGCCACCGCATCGCCTGTCACGCCGGGTGACTGCGCGAGTTCCGTAACGGCAGCGGTCCCGTCATCGACCCACCGGATGGACGAACCTGATTGGGCCGACACGGGCAGTCACCTGTGGGACCCTTGACGGCCCGGGGCAGGCCCGGGATTCGGCCGGACCCAGCGGAGTCGACGGGACGTGGCGGACGAAATCAGTATGCCGGCGATCCTCGCGGCGGTGGGCGGCATCGCCCGCGAGCTGGAACTGCCGGCGCTGCCGGCCCGGGCGGTCACCGCGATCTGTGAGCTGCTCGGCGCCCGGCGCGGCCGGCTGGACCTGGCCGACGGCGGAGCCGCCGAATTCGGCCGCGGCCCGTTCGGCGACGGCGCGGTGGAGCTGGCGGTCCGGGCGGGGCCGCAGACGTTCGGGATGCTCACCCTCGAGCCCGGCGAGGGCCGGGAATTCGGCCGCCGCGAGCGCGAAGTGCTCGGCGCGCTCACCGCGGCCACCGGGATGGCCGTCGAGAAGGCCCTGCTCGTCGACCAGATGCGCCGCCGCGAACGCTGGCTCGAGGCGTCCTACGACGTCACCCGCGCCCTGCTCGCGGCGCAGGACCTGCGGGCCACGCTCCGGCTGGTCGCCGAACGCGCCCGCATCGTCGCCGGCGGGACCGCGGGCACGATCGCCCGGCCCGACGGCCCCGGCCGGCTCGTGTTCGACGTCGTCGAGCCGCCGGGCGAGGACGCCGACCGCCTCACCGGGCTGACCGTGCCGACCGAGGGGACCGCCACCGGGATGGCGTTCACCACCCGGCGCCCGGTCGTGGTGCGCGACTACGGCGAGCACGTCCAACAGCAGCAGCGCGGCCACACCGGGCCGATGCCGGCGATGATCAAGGACCTGGACTCGGCGATCTCGGTGCCGCTGATCGTCGGCGAGGAGACCCTCGGGGTGCTGGTGGTGGCGAAGTTCCGCGACCGGTCGCCGTTCACCGACTCCGACGTCCAGCTGGCCGAGACGTTCGCCGGGCACGCCGCGCTCGCCGTCGAGTTCTCCCGGGCGCAGGAGGCGCGCCAGCAGCTGGCGGTGTTCTCCGACCGCGACCGGATCGCCCGCGACCTGCACGACCTGGTGATCCAGCGGCTGTTCGCGACCGGGCTCGGGCTGGAGGGCGTCAGCAGGCTGATCGCCGACGCGGGCGTCGCCGCGCGGGTCGCCGGGTTCGCCCAGGACCTCGACGGCACGATCCGCGAGATCCGCAACAGCATCTTCTCGCTCCAGGCGCCCGCACAGGCGCAGGGCAGCCTCCGGGCCGAGCTGCTGCGGGTGGCCGTCGACGCCCGCGACGCGCTCGGCTTCGAACCGCGCGTCGGCTTCGACGGGCCGCTGGACGCCGCGGTGCCGGACGCCGTCCGCACCGACCTGATCGCGTCGCTGCGCGAAGCCCTGACGAACGTCGCGAGGCACGCCGGCGCGAAGTCGTCGTCGGTGGAGGTCACCGTGGACCGGTTCGGCAGGCGGCTGACGCTGGTGGTCCGCGACGACGGCGCCGGCCCGCCGCCGGAGGCCGGCCGGATCAGCGGGCTCGCGAACCTGGCCGCGCGGGCGGCCCGGTGGGGCGGGCACTGCGTGCTGGCGGCCGCCGAGGACGGCGGCTCCCGGCTGGAATGGACGGCGGACCTGCCGGCGATGACCGGTGAGCAGGGAGGTGGACGATGACGATCGCGGTGTTCCTGCTGGACGACCACGAGCTGGTCCGGACCGGGCTGAAGACCGTCTTCGAGCCCGAGGCGGACATCGAGGTGGTGGGGGAGGCCGGGACGGCGGCGGAAGCGCTGGTGCGGATCCCGCAGGCACGCCCGGACGTGGCCGTCCTCGACGTCCGGCTGCCGGACGGCGAAGGGGTGGCGGTGTGCCGGGAGATCCGGTCCACAGTGGACCCGCCGCCGGCCTGCCTGATGCTGACGTCCTATTCGGACGACGACGCCCTGTTCGGCGCGATCATGGCCGGCGCGGCAGGCTACATGCTGAAACAGGTGTCCGGCCGGTCGCTGGTCGAGGCCGTCCGCACGGTCGCCGGCGGCGGCTCGCTGCTGGACGCCACGCTGACCGCGTCGGTGATGAACAAGCTGCGCGGCGAGAACGTCTCGGCGCCCGACCCGCGGTACGAGCAGCTGAGCCCGCAGGAACGGCGGGTGCTGGACCTCGTCGCGGAGGGCCTGACCAACCGGCAGATCGCCGAGCGGCTGTTCCTGGCCGAGAAGACGGTGAAGAACTACGTCTCGTCGGTCCTGCACAAACTCGGCGTCGAACGACGGACGTCGGCGGCGGTGTACATGTCCCAGCGTCGCGCGGAGCCGGGACGATCGGGCTGACTTGCGGACCGATCGGACGAAACCGGTGGGGCGTCCGACGTATCCAGCCACGGATGGAGTACACCTGTCGGGTGACGCACGAGTTGGCGTGCGCGGCAGAGGGGACGGCATGTCGGGGTTGTCGGGCGGGGACTATGTCACGCAGCAGATCCGGGCACTCGCGCAAGCGGTGCGCCGGGAAGGGGCCGGTGGGGTCGGCACGCACAGCTTCCAGCTGGCGGAGCACCTGGCGGCGGAGGGAGGCGTCCACCGCGGCGACATCTTGACGGCCACGGCGACGCTGCTGGCGATGACGGCGTGGTGCGACGGCGAGGTCGAGGCGGCCGGCCGGTTCGCGGAGCTGGCGGGCGAGCACGACGAGGAGTCGCGGGAGCTGGTGACCCACCTGCTGAGGCTGGAGGCGGGCGCCGACCAGGGGTGGCTGCCGGAGGCCCAGGCGGAGGCGCTGCTGGAGTACGCGCGCCGCTCCCGCCGGGGCGACTTGGCCACCCGCGTCCGAGCGCTGGCGGGCGTGCGCCGCGGGCGGCACCGGCGCGAGGACTAGCTGTTCTGTCCGGAGAGGTTGCGATCGGTGCGACACGTGATCGGATGATCTTGGTGTGAGGGAGGGCCTCCGGGTTCGGTGTGGATTGCGACGTCTACACCAAGCAACGGAGGCCCTCGTGACCCACGCTAACGCACCCCTGACCCCGACCGGCAGACTGCGGCTGGCCCGCTGCATCGTCGAAGACCGCTGGCCGCTGCGGCGAGCTGCGGAACGGTTCCAGGTGTCGGTCTCCACCGCCGCGCGGTGGGCCGCTCGCTACCGCAACCAGGGCGAGGCCGGGATGACCGACCGTTCCTCCCGGCCGGGGACCAGCCCGAACCGGACACCCACCCGCACCGAACGCCGCGTGATCAAAGTCCGGGGTGACCCGTCGGTGGGGCCCGGCCCGCATCGCCTACCTGCTCGGCCTGAATCCCTCGACGGTGCATCGGATCCTGATCCGCTACCGGCTGGCGCGGTTGGCGCATCTCGATCGGGCCACCGGCCGGCCGGTCCGTCGCTACGAGCACGCCGCACCCGGTGATCTGGTCCACGTCGACATCAAGAAGCTCGGCAACATCCCCGACGGCGGCGGCCACAAAGTCCACGGTCGCACCATTGGCGGGCGCAACAGCGCCGCCCACCGCGACCCTGCCCGGCCTCGCAAGGTCGGTGGCCGCGCGAACCTGGGCTACAGCTACCTGCACAACGCCGTGGATGATCATTCCCGGCTGGCCTACACCGAGATCTTGGCCGATGAGACGAAGGAAACCGCGGCCGCGTTCTGGGGCCGGGCGCAGGCGTTCTTCACCGGCTGCGGGATCACTGTCGCGCGGGTTTTGACCGACAACGGCTCCTGCTACCGATCCCGCCTCTGGCGCGACACGCTGCGCGACGCGCAGATCACCCACAAACGCACCCGGCCTTACCAGCCACAGACCAACGGCAAGGTCGAGCGGTTCAATCGGACCTTGCTCGAGGAGTGGGCCTATAACCAGCCCTACCGGACCGAAACCGAACGTCGGACAGCGCTGCCGGGATGGCTGCACACCTACAACCACCACCGCGGCCACACCTCACTCGCCGGTCAACCACCCGCCAGCCGCGTCCCCAACCTCACAGGGCAATACAACTAGCGCGGGTCTGAGAATGGTCAGGTCCGGTGCTCGATCTGACCGGCCGGCTCGGGGATAGTCGCGGTGATGCCGCGGGCACGCAGGTGTCCGCGGATCGCCGGTCTTGTCGCCGCGGACCCGTCGTTCGCGCCCGGGCGATCGTGGAATCGACCGACATCGACCGTCGGCAGGTCAGCCGGCCTGGGCGAGGATCGCGAACAGGAACGCGGCGGCCGCCGCCGTCGAGCGGAGCACGTCGATTCTGGCCCAGCGGCGCACCACCGCCTGCCAGTCCGGCGGGGGTGCGTCCGCGTGCCAGCCGTCGACCTTGATGTTGATCGGCACCGTGCCGAGGAACGACAGCAGCAGGAACGCCACCATCGCGAGCAGGCTCGCCCACCGCAGCGCCAGGCCCGGGCCGGTGACCACCACGAGGACCGCCGCGGCGAGCGCCGCCGCCGGGAGCATCACGATCGGCACCACCACCCGCAGGCGGCGCACCAGGGCCTGGCGGGCGAGCAGGTGGGCGTGTTCGTCGAGCCGGGCCAGCGCCGGGTGGAGGCCGTACCGGACGATCAGCTCCTCGCCGGCGAGGACGCCGATCAGGAACAGCGCGGCGTACTGCACTATGTTACTCACACCGAAATATTACTGTCACTGAACTTATCGACGCAAGGACAAAGTTCAGTCACCGTACAAGTACAGTGGGCGCATGACCTTGCCCACGGTGGACTGGGAGCAGCCTGGCGAGCCTCGCGCCGAGGGGTTGCGGGAGCGCAAGAAGCGGCTGATGCGCCGGCGGTTGACCGACACCGCCACCGCCATGTTCCTGGAGCGTGGCTTCGACGCGGTCCGCGTCGCCGAGATCGCCGCGGCCTGCGAGGTGTCGGAGAAGACCGTCTTCAACTACTTCCCCAGCAAGGAAGCCCTGGTCCTCGACCGGCCCGCCGCCACGATGGCGGCCCTGCGCACCGGGCTGGCCCGGCCCGGCCGCAGCCCGGTCGACGCGGTGCTGGACATCCTGGCGCGGGAACTGGACGCGCTGCTGTCCTGGCTGGGCGCCCAGCCCGACCTGGCCGAGGCGAGCGCCCGCGTCCAGGCGTTCACCGCGCTGGCCCGGTCGACGCCGGCGCTGCGCGCGCACCACCGCGAGATGGCCGAGCAGCTGGAGGCGGCGGCGGCCGAGGCGCTGGCCGTCCGGACCGGCCGCGCCGCCGACGACCCGCTGTGCCAGGTCGCGGCGACCGCGTTGCTCGGCCTCTGCCGTGTCCAGTCCACCGCCCTGCGCCGGAGCCTCGACGGCGTGAACAAGCCCGAGGAGATCCGCGACGCCGTCACCGTCGACGTGCGCAGCGCCGCCCGTCTCATCGACTCCGGCCTGGCCGGGTTCGCCCCGGCCGGGTGAGTCAGTCCGTCAGCGGGCGAGCCGGGTCGGCGAGACGGTCCGGGTCCACGGTCCGTCCGCTGAGGATCAGCTCGCGGACCGCGTCGAGGCCCTCGTCCCACTTGTTCACGTGCAGGCCGGCCACCACGCGGCCGCCGGTCAGCCAGAACGCGTGGAACGCCTCGGCGTCCCCGCGGGTGACGACGCGGTCGTAGCCGCCGGGCGGGAACCAGCCCGTGAACTCCATGCCGGCGTCGTACTGGTCGGAGAAGAAGTACGGCAGTTCGTCGTGGACCACTTCGCGGCCGAGCATCGCCAGCGCCGCCGCCGGGCCGCCGTTCGTCGCCGCGGCCCAGTGCTCCACGCGGACGCGCCGTCCGTAGCGCTCCTGCCACACGCTCGCGACGTCGCCGGCCGCGAACAC
The DNA here is from genome assembly GCF_040682815.1 of Amycolatopsis sp. NPDC051102. Classification (NCBI taxonomy): domain Bacteria; kingdom Bacillati; phylum Actinomycetota; class Actinomycetes; order Pseudonocardiales; family Pseudonocardiaceae; genus Amycolatopsis; species Amycolatopsis sp. NPDC051102. The sequence goes on along the minus strand of NZ_JBFBBT010000002.1, from coordinate 338,061 downwards.
GTCCGGGTCCTCGGTGCGCAGACCCGCGTCCACCAGCACGCCGTCGTCGACCGCCAGCCCCGCGTCGGCGGCCAGCTGCGTCTCGGGCCGGGCGCCGATACCCACCACGACCACGTCGGCGGGGATCTCGCCGTCGTCGGTCAGCACCGCCGTGACCGCGGATTCGCCGGCGAAGCCCGTCACCCCGGTGCCGAGCCGCAGGTCGACGCCGTGGCGGCGGTGCAGGTCGGCGAAGAAGCCGCCCACCTCCCGGCCGAGCGTGGCGTGCAACGGGCTCGCGGCCGGCTCGACGATCGTCACGGCACACCCGTAGTGGCGGGCGGCCGCGGCGGTCTCCAGGCCGATCCAGCCCGCGCCGGCGACGACGACCCGCCCACCCGAGGCCAGCGCGTCGCGCAGCCGGTCGGCGTGGGCGAGCCGGCGCAGGTAGTGGACGCCGTCGAGGTCGTTGCCCGGCACCCGCAGCCGCCGCGGCGACGCCCCGGTCGCGAGCAGCAGCTTCGTGTACCCGATCCGTTCGCCGCCGGCCAGTTCCACCTCGTGCGCGGCCCGGTCCAGTGCCGTGACGCGCCGCCCGGTCAGCACCTCGATGCCCTGGTCGGCGTACCACTTCTCGTCGTGGACGAACACCGACGACCGGTCTTCGGAGCCGAGCAGGTACCCCTTCGACAGCGGCGGCCGCTCGTACGGCAGGTCCGGCTCGGCGCCGATCAGCACGATGCGGCCGGCGAACCCTTCGGCGCGCAGTGTTTCCACGGCCTTCGCGCCGGTCAGGCCGGCGCCGGCGACGACGAAGGTGTCCATCAGGCGTGCACCCCGCTCAGGGCGAAGAACTCCTGCCGCGTCTTGGGTTCTTCGCGCAGCAGGCCGTGCAGCGACGACGTGACGGTCAGCGCGCCGTTCGCCCGCACCCCGCGCAGCGACATGCACAGGTGCTCGGCCTCGATCACCACGCCGACGCCCTTCGGGTCCAGGTGCTCCTGCAGCCAGTCCGCGACCTGCTTGGTCAGCCGCTCCTGCACCTGCAGGTCGCGCGCGAACATCTCGACGACGCGGGCGAGCTTCGACAGCCCGAGGATCCGTTCGCCGGGCAGGTAGCCGACGTGCGCGACCCCGCGGAAGGGCAGCAGGTGGTGCTCGCACAGCGACTGCACCGGGATGCTCTTCGCCAGCACGAGCTCGTCGTAGCCCTCGTCGTTGGGGAACGTCGTCAGCTGGAAGTCGCGCGGCTGCAGCATTTCGGCGTAGGCGTGGGCCACCCGGCGCGGGGTGTCGCCGAGGTGTTCCGACAACGGGTCCTTGCCCAGGGCGCGCAGCAGGTCGGCGACCGCGCGCTCCGCCGCGTGCAGGTCGACGGCGTCGCGGTCGTGGACGACACCGAGGTGCCGCAGCGGGACCGCTGCGCTGACGGGATCGACGGTCACGGGGGTGCCTCCTTCTAAAACCAAGTCGGACTGACGCTAGAAGCTCGTGGGGGTTTTCGTCAACAGTTATGTGTTTTAGAATGCGGCGATGTACGAGACCCAGGCGGGCGCGCTGGCCGCGGTGGCGGCGCTGGACGAGCCGACCCGGCGCCGGCTGTACGAATACGTGGTCCGCCGCCCGGAGCCGGTGAGCCGCGACGACGTCGCGGCGGCGCTGGGCGTGCCGCGGGCGACGGTCGCGTTCCACCTCGACCGCCTGGTCGAGGAGCAGCTGCTGGCGGTCGGCCACGAGCGCCGCACGGGCCGCACCGGGCCGGGGGCGGGCCGCCCGGCGAAGCTGTACCGCCGCTCGGACCGGCAGGTGAGCGTGTCGCTGCCGGAGCGCCACTACGAGCTGGCGGGCGGCCTGCTGGCGGCGGCGGTCGAGGAAGCGGACGAAACGGGCGCCTCGGCCCGCGAGATCCTGGGCCGCCGCGCCCGCGAGCGCGGGGCCGAGCTGGCCGGCGGCGGCTCGGACATCGTCGGGACGCTGGAGGAGAACGGCTTCGAGCCCCGCGTCGAGGGCGCGGAGGTGCTGCTGGGCAACTGCCCGTTCCACCGGTTGGCCGAGGCGCACACGCGGCTGGTGTGCGAGATGAACCTGGGCCTGGTGGAGGGAATGCTCGAAGGGGTGGGGGAGTGCGACCTGCAGGCGCGGCTGGCCCCGCAGCCGGGCTTCTGCTGCGTCCGCCTCGCGCGGGACTGAAGCGGGCCGCCTCCCGGGGGAGGCGGCCCAACCGCTTTGCGCACCGGGTCAGCACCTGCACCACCGACGTGAGCCGGACGTCCGGGCCCGTCGTCGGGACCGGCGACGGCGCCGCGGACGGGACCGGCGGTGCCGCGGCCGGCTTCGGATCGGACGGCCGCTGCAGCAGGACGACGGTCGTCACCGCCACCACGCCGGCCACCGCGGCCGCGACCGGCAGGACGAACCGGCGCCGGTGCAGCGGGACGACCTTGGCCGGCAGCTCGGCGTCGAGCTCGGCCAGCAGCTTCGCGCGGGCCGCGGTCAAGTCCGCCGGAGCGGTGCGGGCGTCGCGGTGGCGCACCCGGTGCAAGCGCGAGCGCACCGTGCTCGCGGGCACGCCGAGCGCCTCGGCGACTTCGGCCGGTTCGAGACCGGCCCAGGACGTGAGCAGCAGGACGTCCCGGTCCTGTTCGGACAGTGCGGCGAGGGCGGCGGCGAGCACGCGCAGGCGCGCCGCCGCGTCGACGCGGCCGGCGACCGCGGCGTCGTGGTTCTCGGCCGCCCGGTCCCCGGCGCCGGCCCGGGCGGTCAGCTGGAAGCCGCGCACCTCCTGGCGCACGTGGTTGCGCAGCAGGTTCGTGGCGATCCCGTAGAGCCAGCCGCGGATCGGGTCGTAGCTCGCCCGTCTTCGCAGCGCGACGACGAACGTCTCCGCCACGAGGTCGTCGGCGACGTACACGCCCACCCGGCCCGCGAGGTAGCCGCGCAGGGGAGGGGCGTACTCGTCGAAGAGCCGCGCGAAGACCTCTTTCGTGTCCCGCGCCGCGAGGTCGGGCCGGGTCAGCCGTTCGGCGATTCTGGTTGTCGGCGCCCCTTGCCCGCGTCCCCGGGCGCCCGCCCGGATGAGACGCAGGCCACATCCGCCGCCTCGGCGCGAACACCGCGGCGGCCTGCGGACAACAGCCGGTATGCGCAGGGGAACCGCAATGCTGGTCGCCGGGACGTGTGCCGGCGCGGTCGTGGCGGTGCTGGGCGTGGCCGCGGCGGTGCGCCCGCCGGATCCGGCCGGACCACTGCCCCCGGCCGGGCCGTCCCTGATCACGAGCGTGGCCACGACGGCGACCGCAGCGCCGCCGGAACGGGCCGTCGAGCAGCTTCGCGGCGGGCCGCGCTCGCCGATCACGTGCACGGGGAGTCCGGTGTCGTCGTCCCCGGCCGTGATCTCCGCGCGGCCGCGATCGGCCGCTCCGCACCGCCGGCCGGGCTGCTGATCGGGCTCGTGCGACCCACGGCGACGGTGAAAGCGCTTTCCGGTCCGCTCCGGTGCTCCGGACGCGGCGCGGGGCGTCCGGAACTCGCCGGTTCGGCGGTACCGTCTCGGGGGTGAGGCGGTACGACGTGGAGGGGGCCAGGGTGGTGGACCGGGCGAAACCGGGGGAGCAGACGAGGGCGCCCTTGCCGGGGCCCCGGCAGCCGAGCCTGGCCGACGTCGCCGGCATGGCCGGTGTCTCGCACATGACCGTCTCGCGCGTGGTCAACGAGAGCGGGCCGGTGCGCCCGGAAACCCGCGAACGGGTGCTCGCCGCCGTGCAGAAGCTCGGGTACCGGCCCAACACCGCGGCCCGGGCGCTGGTCACCGGGCGGTCCGGCACCCTCGGCGTGGTCGCGCTCGAGTCCAACCTGTACGGCCCGGCGAGCACCCTCTACGGCATCGAGAACGCGGCCCGCGAGGCCGGGTACGGCGTCGCGATCTGCAGCGTGACCCGGCCGGGCCGGACGTCGATCGGCGACGCGGTGGAGAGCCTGCGGCGCCAGGCCGTGGAGGGGATCGTGGTGATCGCCCCGCACGTCACGGCCGGGCGGGCGCTCGACGCGGCGCCCTCGGACATCCCGCTGGTCGCGGTCGGCGGCGGTGACACGGCGCCGGTGCCGGTGATTTCGGTCGACCAGTACGACGGGGCCCGCCGTGCCACCGAGCACCTGCTGTCGCTGGGCCACCGGACGGTCTGGCACCTGGCCGGGCCGGAGGACTGGCTGGAGGCCCGCGACCGCGAACGCGGCTGGCGGGAGACCCTGGAAGGGCGCGGCCTGCGGGTGCCCGCGGTCGTCCGCGGCGACTGGAGCCCGCGTTCGGGGTACGAGGCGGGCCGGGCGCTCGTCGGCAAGCGCGGGCTCAAGGCGGTGTTCTCGGCCAACGACCAGATGGCGCTCGGCCTGCTGCGGGCGTTCACCGAGGCCGGTATCCGGGTCCCGGAGGATGTCCACGTCGCCGGCTTCGACGACGTTCCGGAGGCCGCGTACTTCACCCCGCCGCTGACGACCGTGCGCCAGGACTTCATCGAGGTCGGACGCCGCACGTTCGGGCTGCTCGAAGAGCGGATGGCGGGCGGGGACGCCCGGGCTCGCCACCTGGTGCCCGCCGAGCTCGTCGTCCGGGACAGCACCAGGCCACGCTGACGCCTCGGGCTACCCGGCAATGCCGACGTCCCAGAGGCATTGGCGAGCCTTCGAACTCTTCGATGTTAACGCTAACAATACCTCGGCACTGATCCATTGTGGTGTTGTATCTTGACCGCTTCTGTGTGATCGGCAAAGGTTCGTGTTCGATTGTGGTCCCCGCCGCTCCAGGAGGCCCCCGCATGCGTGCCGCCCAACGTCGCCGGTCGCTGTTCACCGTCCTGCTTTCCGTCCTCTTCGCCTTCGCCGGGATCGCCGTCCCGCAGGCCGCGGCGGCCGCGCCCGCGCCCGCCGCACGCCCGGGCCACAGCGTCACCTACGACGGCTACTCGTTCCTGGTCGACGGGCACCGGACCTACCTGTGGTCGGGGGAATTCCACTCCTACCGGCTGCCCAGCCCCGACCTGTGGCTCGACATCTTCCAGAAGATGAAGGCGGCCGGTTTCAACGCGACCTCGCTCTACTTCGACTGGGGCTACCACTCGCCGCGGCAGGGCGTCTACGACTTCACCGGCATCCGGGACCTCGACAAGCTCCTCGACATGGCGCAGCAGGCCGGGCTCTACGTGATCGCGCGGCCCGGGCCGTACATCAACGCCGAGGTCGACGGCGGCGGGTTCCCGACCTGGCTGTCCACCACGCCCGGCCACACCCGCAGCGCCGATCCCGTGTACCTCAGGTACTCCGACGAGTGGCAGACGCAGATCGACCGCATCCTCGCGCGCCACCAGCTGACCGACGGGACCGGCAGCGTGCTGGCCTACCAGGTCGAGAACGAGTACTACAACGGCAACGCCGACGGCCGCGCCTACATGAAGCACCTGGAGGACAAGGCCCGCGCCGACGGCATCACCGTTCCGCTGGTCGGCAACAACAACGGCACCTTCAACGCCGGTGACGCCGCGCTCGACGTCGACGCCGCCGACTCCTACCCGCAGGGCTTCGACTGCTCGAACCCCACCCGCTGGAACGGCGTGCCGGACATCAGCTACGACCACGTCCCCGGCAAGCCGCTGATCACCGCGGAGTTCCAGGGCGGCGCCTTCGACCCGTGGGGCGGCCCGGGCTACGAGAAGTGCGCCCAGCTGATCAACGACCAGTTCGCGAACGTCTTCTACAAGCAGAACATCGCCGTCGGCGCCACCGGCCAGAGCTTCTACATGCTGCACGGCGGCACGTCCTGGGGCTGGAGCGCGATCCCGCAGAACTACACCTCCTACGACTACGGCGCGGCGATCACCGAGGCGCGCCAGTTCGACCCGAAGTACGCCGAAGACAAGCTGATCGGCTACTTCACCCAGTCCGTCGCCCCGCTCACCAAGACCGACGGGCTGGCCGGCGCGCCGCTGACCGACCCGGCACTCACCGACACCGCGCGGATCAACCCCGACACCCGCACGCAGTTCCACACCCTGCGGCACAGCGACTCGACGTCGACCGCCACGAACGCCACCAGCGTCGCGCTCGATCTGGCCGCGCACGCCGGCTACACCTACGACGACCGCGCGGCCGAGGTCGGCTACACCGGCACCTGGAGCCACGTCGGTCCCGAGGTCAACTACACCGGCGGCGACTACCAGCACACGGAGTCGTTCTCGAACGTCGCCGGGGACAGCGTGAGCGTCCCGTTCACCGGGACCGGCATCCGGTGGGTGACGTCGAAGGACCCGAGCCACGGCATCGCCGACGTCTACCTCGACGACACCAAGGTGACCTCGGTCGACCTCTACGCGGCGGGCAAGCAGAACCAGCTCGCCGGCTACGAGGTGCGGGACCTGCCCGCCGGGCCGCACACACTGAAGATCGTCGTCACCGGGCAGAAGAACGCGAAGGCGAACGGCGCGTTCGTCGTGGTGGACGCGGTCGACCTGCTGTCGGGCAGCACCGACTACTACCCGGTCGTGCCGCAGCAGCCCGGCACCGGCATCACGCTGAACGGGCGGCAGTCGAAGATCCTCGTCGCCGGCTACGACCTCGGCGCCACGCGGATGCAGTACTCGACCTCGGAGATCATGACGAACGCCGCCATCGGCGACCGTGACGTCGCGGTGCTCTACGGCGACCGGGGCGGGCCGGGGGAGACCGTGCTGCGGTTCGCGAAGCAGCCGGCCGTGCAGGTCCTCGGCGGGGCGGCCACGTCCACTTGGGACGCCGCCCGCGGCGACCTGCGGCTGAACTACACCCACGACGGCCTGACCCGCGTGCTCGTCACCGCGCCCGGCGCGCGGCCGCTGCTCCTGCTGCTCGCGGACAAGGCGACGGCGGCGACGTTCTGGCGCCAGGACACCGCGGCCGGCCCGGTGCTGGTCCGCGGCACTCACCTGGTGCGCACCGCGGCCGCGGGGTACGGGGTGCTGTCGCTGACCGGCGACACCGGCACCGACGGCGCCTTCGAGGTCTTCGGCACCGAGAAGGCCGTGCTGTGGAACGGTTCCTGGGTGCCGGTGAAGCCGACGTCCAGCGGCAGCCTCACCGGAACGGCCCCCACCGCGAAGGCCGTGACGCTGCCCGCGTTGACCGGCTGGAAGCACCAGCCGGAGTCCCCGGAAAGCCAGCCCGGCTTCGACGACTCGGCGTGGCCGGTGGCGGACAAGGACACCACCAACAGCTCGACCGCCATCGGCACGAAACCCGTCCTCTTCGCCGACGACTACGGCTTCCACACCGGCAACACCTGGTACCGCGGTCACTTCACCGGTGATGGCAAGCAGACCGGGATCACCCTGTCGAGCCAGAGCGGCGGCCCGGCGGGCGCGTTCTCGGCGTGGCTCAACGGCGTCTTCCTCGGCAGCTCGACCAGCCCGCAGCACACGTTCACCTTCCCGGCCGGTTCACTGCACCAGGGCGACAACGAGCTCTCCGTGCTGACCGTGAACATGGGTCACGAAGAGGACTACGGCGCCAGCAACGGCAACAAGGCCGCCCGCGGGCTCACCGCCGCCCGGCTGACCGGCACCCCACTGACGTCGGTGACCTGGCGGCTGCAAGGCGTCCGGGGCGGCGAGACCGGTCTGGACCCGGTGCGCGGCCCGCTCAACACCGGCGGGCTGTACGGCGAGCGCGCGGGCTGGTCGCTGCCCGGCTTCCCGGACCGCGGCTGGGCGCCGGCGTCGCTCCCGGCGAAGGACACCACCCCCGGTGTCTCGTGGTACCGCACCACCGCGGATTTGGACCTGCCACGCGGCCAGGACACCTCGCTCGGCCTGACCATCACCGACGACCCGGCGCGGCAGTACCGCGCGCTGATCTTCGTCAACGGCTGGCAGCTCGGCCAGTACGTCAACTACCTCGGGCCGCAGCACAGCTTCCCGATCCCGGACGGCGTCCTGAACCCGAACGGCCACAACACCATCGCCGTCGCGGTGTGGAACCTCGACGGCAGCACCGGCGGCCTCGGCTCGATCGCCTGGACGAACTACGGCAGCTACCGCTCGCCGCTGACCGTCCGGCAGAACGTCTCGCCCGGCTACGACCCGGTGCGGTACGCGATGCCGCCGGCGCCCACGGCCGGCGTGACGCTGACCGCGCCGGACACCGCGTCGGGCGGGCAGCCGTTCACCGCGTCGGCGACCGTGCGGATCCCGGCGGGCGCGCCGCCCGCGTTCGACGTCAAGCCGGCGCTCACCGCACCGGCCGGGTGGACGGTCGGCGCTGCTTCACCGGCTTCGGTCCCGCGGATCGACGCCGGGAAGCCGGCGACGTTCACCTGGACCGTGACCCCGCCGTCCACTGTGGACACGGCCGCGCTGAAGGTCGCGGTGGCCTACCGGCAGGCGGGACGCGCGGGTGCGGTGACCGGGGAGCGGATCGTGGGCGCGGTGCCCCCGGCGCCGCCGGCGGGCGACGTGGCGGTCAGCTCCCTGCCGTTCCTCACCGCCACGAACGGCTGGGGCCCGGTCGAACGCGACACGAGCAACGGCGAAGCGAGCGCGGGCGACGGCAAGCCGATGACCATCGGCGGGGTGTCCTACGCCAAGGGCCTCGGCGCCCACGCGGAGAGCGACGTCCAGCTCTACCTGGCCGGCTCGTGCACCCGGCTGACGGCTTCGGTCGGCGTCGACGGCGAAACCGGCACCGGTGGCAGTGTCAGCTTCAGCGTGGCGGCCGACGGCACGACCAAGGTGACGACGCCGGTGGTCCGCGGCGGCCAGGCGGCGCTGCCGATCGACATCGACGTCACCGGCGCCCAGGTGCTCGACCTGGTGGTGACCGACGGCGGCGACGGCAACGGCCAGGACCACGCGGACTGGGCGGTGCCGACACTGACCTGCGTCACGCCGGCCGCCCGGTGACCGCGCCCCGAGTGTGCCAGATACCGTTGCAGGACAACGGTTTCCGGCTCAGGAGAGGACAAGCCGGACGGCGAGGGCGGTGATCACGGCGCTCGACGCGAGCGCCGTCACCAGCCGGCCCCGCGGGCCGGTGAGCACCCGCCCGAGCAGGGCCCCGCCGCCGGCCAGGGCCGCTTGCCAGCTCGCCGAGGCGGCGAACGCGGCCAGCACGAACACGCCCTGCTCGAGCGCCGGGACGGCGGTGCCGGCGCGGCTGCCGACCACCAGGGCCGTGAAGTAGACGACGGTGGCCGGGTTGACGAGCGTGATGCCGAGCAGGCTGACGTAGGCGCGGCCGGGCCCGAGCGGCGTCACGGCCGGTGGGGTGGCTTCGCGGTGTGAACGCACCGCGCGGCGGGCGCCGTGGGCCGCCAGCACGATCAGGATCGCCGCCGAGACCAGCCGCAGCGGCCCGGCGACCGGCGTGACGACGCCCGCGATCGCGGCGCCGCCGAGGACCGCGACCAGCGCGTACACCCCGTCGGCGGTGGCGACGCCGAGAGCGGCGGCGAGGCCGGTCCGCAGCGACGTGCGGGCGGTGAGGGCGACGAGGTAGGTGCCGACGGCGCCGACCGGGATGGCGATGCCGTAGCCGGCCACCAGGCCGGCGAGCAGCGCGGCGGTCACGACGCGGGGGTGCTCGGCCTCCGCGGGCGGCACGGCTGCTGCCGGACCGGCGCGGTGGTCGCGGCGGCGGTCGGCAGGGGCGAACAGCGGTGCGTGGTCATGGGCCGATCGTGACGGCGGCGGCCCGGGCGGGGCAACTGGGTTTTCCAGCCGGTGGGCTCCGGCGAGCTGTGCTTGAATCGGCCGGAGGGAGCCACGGCGGCGAGGAAGGGCTTTCACGATGCGGGTCGACCTGAGCGGGAAGACGGCACTGGTCACCGGATCCACCCAGGGCATCGGCGCGGCGATCGCGGCGGGCCTGGCGGCGGCGGGCGCGCGGGTCGCGATCAACGGCCGCAGCGAGACCGGCGTGCACAAGGCCATCGCACGGCTGCGCGAGCAGGTGCCGGACGCGGCCTTCCTGCCGGCCCCGGGTGACGTCTCGGAGGAGGCCGGTGCGGCCCAGGTGGTCGAGGAGGTGCCGGACGCCGACATCCTGGTCAACAACCTCGGCATCTTCGGCGCCCAGGAGCCCCTCGAAATCACCGACGCCGACTGGCGGCACTACTTCGAGGTCAACGTCCTGGCCGCGGTCCGCCTCACCCGCGCGTACCTGCCGGGCATGACCGACCGCGGCTGGGGCCGGATCCAGTACATCGCCAGCGATTCCGCAATCGTCATCCCGGCCGAGATGATCCACTATGGAGTGTCGAAGACGGCGCTGCTGGGTGTGTCACGCGGGTTCGCCAAGCACGCGGCCGGCACCGGCGTCACGGTCAACGCGGTGATCGCGGGCCCGACGCACACCGGCGGCGTCGAGGACTTCGTCTACGAGCTCGTCGACAAGGACCTGCCCTGGGAGGAAGCCCAGCGCGAGTTCATGAAGCAGCACCGCCCGCAGTCGCTGCTGCAGCGGCTGATCGAGCCCGAGGAGATCGCGCACCTGGTGGTGTACCTGAGTTCCCCGTTCGCGTCGGCCACCACGGGTGCGGCGGTGCGGGTGGACGGCGGGTACGTCGACGCGATCGTGCCGTGAGGCCCGGCGGCCTCACGGCAGCGCGTCCGGCTACGGCGTGACCGGGATGTTCGTGGCCGGTACGGGCCGGCTCGCGGCGAAGGCACAACACGAATCGTGCATGACGGTATTCCGGCACAGCAACGGGTGAGGCCCGGGCACCGTCGTACCGGCACGGGATGAAGGCAGGGGCAAGAGGGGTGCGCTGCGGGCGTGGGTGACCTGCGTCGCCGGCGATGGCGTAGTTCGTTGCAACTCATCGCACCGGTACGGCGTCCCTGGCCGGGTGACCAGGTACTGAACAGCAAAAGGCGCGAATGCTGGGTGCGTGTCATCGCGACTGAACCGGGCTCCCGCCGGCGGTCCGAAGCTGGGTCCGCGCCGACCGGCGCGCCTTCCACCCGGCTACGAGGGGTTCCCGTGTTCACCTGGATCATTGCCTGCTGGGCCGTGCTTTCCATGCTCCTGTCGGCCAGCGCCGGCTTCGCCGCTTTGTTCGTGCGCGATCCCGCGCGCCGCGCTGACGCGTACAAAGTGCTCAAGCTGCTCGTCGGCGTCCGTTCGGGTGATGGCCGGTCGCGAGACTGACACGGCTCGGGCTCGCCGCACGATGTCTGGCAGGCAACGGTAGAGAATGTCCGCGAGGGGTGGTGACATGAGCGATCCTAAACGGCGGCGCCGGCCGGTCGGCCGGCCGCAGGTACCGCCAGGTCCGCTGCGCGCGCTGAAGGACTTCGTCTACGAACTCTACCTGCGCGCCGATTCACCGACCCTCGACACCATGGCCGCGTGGATCGAGGCCGACGGCGAGCTGGCCGGGGCGCCCGACCGCACGACCGTCGGCCGGGTCATCGGAGAGCCGAAGCTGCCGCCGTCGCAGGCCGACGTCGTGGCTGTCGTCGTGGTGCTGGCCCGGGCCGTCGCCGACGACGTGGCGCACGCGGCCGCGCGAGCCGCACAGCTGTGGCTGGACGCGTGGCTGGTCACACCGGTCGGGAAGCCTCTGGCGGAGGTCGTCGACCCGTTCGCGCTCGAAGTGCACCGTCCGATTGCCCTCGACGACACGGCCGGGCAGCCCCCTTTGCCGAGGTACGTCCGGCGTGCGCACGACGACCGGCTCGAGCAGGTCGTGGCCCGGGCGGCGGACGGCGAAAGCGCGATGGCGGTTCTCGTCGCCGGATCGTCGGCGGGCAAGACGAGAGCCTGCTGGGAGGCGCTGGAGCAGCTCCGGGCGGACGGCCGGTGGCGGCTGTGGCACCCCTACGACCCGACACGGCCCGAGGCCGCGCTGGAGGCCCTCGATCTGGTCGGGCCGCGGACGGTGGTGTGGCTCAACGAAACCCAGGAGTACCTGAAGGGCCGTCACGGCGAACGGGTCGCGGCCAAGATTCGGAGCCTCCTTTCCGACGCCGGCCGAGCACCCGTGCTGGTACTGGGGACGCTCTGGCCCGAGTACCACACCGACCTCACTCGTGAATCAGGTTCGCAGGTACGGCTCGTCTTGGACGGCACGGTCATCGAAGTGCCCGAAGGGTTCGGCGGTGACGACTTGGCGCGGCTGAAGGAGTCGGCCGTAGCCGACACGCGCTTGGCGTGGGCGGCCGCGCACGCCGACGACGGCCAGATCACCCAGTGCCTCGCCGGCGGACCGGCGCTGCTCGAGCGGTACTACGGGGCGAGCGCCGCCGCAAAGGCGTTCATCCAGGTCGCGATGGACGCGGTCCGCATGGGACACCGCAATGCCCTTCCCCGCGAGCTGCTGGAAACTGCCGTGGACGCCTACCTCACCGACGCTCAGTACAGCGGACTCGAGGGGAACTGGCAGGAAACGGCGTTTGCCGACATCTCCGCCCCGTGCAAGGGGGCCTTGGGACCGGTGACCCGCATTCCGGAGCGGGCGAACAGCCGTGAGCGCCGCAAGAGCCGGACGCGGCAGCCGGAGCCAGGTGAGCCGCTGTACCGGCTGGCGGACTACCTCGACCAGTACGGCCGTACCCAACGCGCGGATCACATCCCGCCCGTCGGGTTCTGGACCGCCGCTGTGTTGTCGGCGAAGCCGGAGAGCCTGGCATCGCTGGCCAGGTCGGCGTGGGCTCGCGGTCTCTACCGCGACGCCGTGGAAATTAACAAGAAGGCGGCGGAGCTCGGGAACGTGTGGGCGGGAACCCAGCTCGTCGAACAGATGCACATGCTTCACCCCGGTGACCGCCGGCCGGCGGAGTGGGTCGTGGCCCACGCCGCTCTTGATCCTCTCTACCCCGTGGTCAACCTGATGGACAAGCTGCAATCGATTGATGCTCGGGACTGCCTCCGGGCCGTCGCTTCGAAGGCGGCTGCCGGCCTCCCCCTGAACAACTCCGCCGGACTCGGGTACTTCCTGCTCAGGCTCCCGAAGGCAAGCCTTGATCAGGTCGACGCGTTCTTGGCGCGAGATCCTGCCTCCGCCATCGCTCTGAACAATCAGGCCGATGTTCGGATGTTCCTGGAAGCGCTTCTCGCTGTCGGCGCTGGTGACCAGGTCCAAGCCTTATTGGCCAGAGATCCCGCATCTCATGTCGAAGTTGCCGACATCAACGGCAGTACCGGAGAATTGATCGCGCTGTTGCACGCCAGTGGCGCCGAAGAGCAGGCAACGATCTTGGCAGCCCGTGCCGCAGCGGATTCACCGCTCTCGTGGGGTTATTCCGTCGCCGGCCTCCTCTCGAACCTGAACGCGGTGGGTTATGCCGATAAGGTTGCCGTGGTGCTCGACCGAAGCCCGGCGGCCTGTGTTGCCTTGGATGGTCCAGGCGGGGTCGCTCGGCTGTTGAAAGTGCTGCACGATCTGGGTGCCGGCGAAGAGGTCACCGTATTGGCTGCCCGTGCCGCTATGGGCACGCACCTCCAAGATCCGCGTTGGATCGCCGAACTTCTGCAAGCCTTGTCCACGGTGGGCGAGGACGATCAAGTCGCTGCGTTGCTCGCCCGCGATCCAGCCTCGAGCGTATCGCTGGACAGCGCGTCCGCGGTCGGTGCGTTGTTGTCGGAGTTGCTGGCGCTCGGAGCTCGCGAGCAAGTCGTCATCCTGGCGAGGCGCGCTGCAGCGGGTGTGCCACTGTCCGGTGTGTTCGGAGCTGAATCGTTACTGCAGATTTTCTGCTCCATCCGTGCCTACGACGAGGTGCGGGTCCTTCTTGAGCGTGGCCTGATTTCCGAGGCCGTTCTGACAAATGAATTCGGTGGCAGGCGCCTGCTGAGAATTCTCGCCTCGATCGGCGCTCGCGAACAGGTCGTCGAGCTGGCCATGCGCATCGCCAAGGAGTTCCCTCTGGAAAACTCCCGCAGCCTTGCGAGTGCGCTGGAAACCCTCAACGAGGTTGGCGCGGCCGATCAAATGGCTGTCCTGCTGGCTCGCCGCCCTGAGGAGTTCGTAGTGCTGCGCGACCCTTTCGGCGCGGCAATGCTATTGTCGAAGTTGCAGGAGATAGGGGCGCGCAGGCAGCTGATGATTGTGGCTTCGCGCGCGGTTCAGGAGGCGTCCCTGGACGACCCCTTGGGGGCCAGTGCCCTGTTGGAGCGGTTTGAGACGCTGGGGATGAAGGAAGAGGCCGATGGTCTCCTCGAGAGGAGACCATCGGCTTACGTGTCGGTGGCAATGCACACCTTCGGCCTCCGAAGGTTGCTTGTCGCGCTATGCCGCTGGGGGCGAGACGACCAGGTGCTCGACTGGCTCGCCGGGTCGTCGCCGAGGGTGTCGGAGTTGAGTCGTACAAGCTCATGCCGACACTGCTGGAGGTGGCAGCCACCGATGAGCTGGCCGTTCTACTGGCTCGCGACCTCAGGTTGGGTGCTGACATTTCTAACCCCGTCGAAGTAGCAGAGTTGTTGCGGGCGTTCAAAGCCGTCGAAGCGGAAGGGCAAATTGTATCTCTTCTTGCCCGTAATCCCGCTGGAAACATCAAGTTGGATAATCTATTCGGAGTGATAAGTTGCCTCGAGGCGCTGAAGAAGTGCGGGGCGGACGACCAAGTCAGGAAGCTTTCTGTTCGTGCAGCGGCGGACGCGCCTCTCGGAGAGGCGCACAATGTGGGACTTCTCCTGGATTTTCTGTCTCGGGTCGGGATGGCCGACCAGGTCGCCGTGCTGCTTGCGCGAGATCCCGCTCGGCAGGTGGTAGTCAATCTGCACCGAAGTGCTGATTCTCTGCTTCCAACGCTCCATGAGCTGGGAGCCGGCGAACAGGTCACCGCTCTCGCCGACCGTATCGTCGCAAACGCACCGTTCGGCCAGCCTGACACCATTGCACGGCTTTCGGAGGCCCTTCTGGCCGTGGATGCCGATGGCCACGCAGAAGAACTAGAGAGGCGGCTCAAGGCAACGTACCTGTCCGACGAGGAATGGGACCCGGCGGATCCCGTCATCCCTCGTGCTTCTGACGAGGCCGGTGACGTCATTCCGGTGGACCGGTTGCCCGCCGCCGGACACTTCGACCGGTTCCTCGAAGCGGACGACCACGCGACTCGGTTCCGGTTCGGACGGGAGCCGGACGGGACTCCCGCCGAACCGTGGACCTGGGACGACCTGGTCTAGCGATGGTTTACGGCGTGACCGGGATGTTCGTCAGCCCCGCGCGGGCGTTGGTCACGGTGTTCGACGCGTAAACCACGTTCGGCCGCACCGCGCACTTCGACACCGAACTGATCTTGATCGCGTACTCGCCGACGCCGCCGAGGTCGGACCGGTTGTCCCGCCAGACGTTGCCGCAGCCGTTGTCGAAGGACGGGCTCGTGCTCGTGTTGTGGTTCTCGTAGCCGTTGGCGAACACCCCGGGCGGGGCGAACGTGCCCGTGTTGGCTTCGATCGTGTAGCCGATGCCCTTGACGTCGATCCAGGAGTCCGCCGAGTTCTGGCCGGTGATGCCGCGGCCGTCGAAGGTGTTGCCGCGGATGACGCCGTCGAACGTGCCTTCCTTGACGTCGATCGGTTCGGCCGCGACGAACGGGCCGATGTGGTTGTCCAGCACCTGGATCCGGTCGCCGCGGTCGACGCCGCCGGAGTTGCCGTGGCAGCCCCAGTTCGAGTTGGCCGAACCGAGGTAGACGCCTTCGCCGTAGCCCGGCTGGACCAGGCCCGTGTAGGTGATCGTGGAGTTCTTCAGCACGCTGTCGGCCGACGAGCGGCGGAAGTGCACGGCCTCCTCGTCGACGTGGTGGACGGTGACGCCGTCGATCGTGGTGTGCGGCGAGTTGTCCGCCACGATGCCCTTCTTGGACTCCTGCACGGTGAACCCGCTCAACGTCCAGTACGGCGCGCCGAACAGCCACAGGCCGTAGCCGGAGTCCCAGCCGGCCGCCGGCACCGGGCAGCCGGGGGCGTCGCCCGCCGGGCCGTCGTTGATCAGCACGGCGTTCGCCGGGCCGGACAGCCGGATCGGGTTCGCCGCCGTGCCGGCCTTCGTCGTGACGAACGAACCGCGGTAGGTGCCGGGCGCCAGCCGGATCGCCTGCCCCGGCACCGCGTTCGCCAGCGCCGCCTGCAGCTGGGCGGCCGTGGAGACGTCGACGACGTCACCCGTGGGCGGGGGAGTGGTCGTCGCCGGGGGCGGGGTGGCCGGCGTCGTCGGCGTCGTCGTCACCTGGCCGCCGCCGTCGCACGGGAGGCCGTTGACGGTGCACGCGGCCGGGCGGCCGGTCCCGGCGACGTTGAAGCCGAAACTCGCGCTGCCGCCGGGGGCGATGGTGCCGTTGAAGCCCGCGTTGGTGAACCGGTAGTGCTGCCCCGCCTGCGTCCGCACCGAGCTCCACGAGCTGCTCACCGCCGAGCCGGCGGGCAGGTCGAACTCGACGGTCCAGCCGGTGGCGGCCGCGTCGCCGCGGTTGGTGATCGTGTAGCCGCCGCCGTAACCACTGGTCCAGACCGATGTCGGCGCGAAGACGGCGGAGAGGTTCACCGCGGCGGCCCGCGCGGCGACCGGACCGCCGAACGCGGCCACCGCGACGGCGGCGGAAAGGGTTGTGACACCGAGGAAAACGGATTTTCGCAGGGACACCGACGGCCTCCGGAAAGGGAACTGCGGAGGTGTGCGGCGGACACCCGGACGGTTCCTTTATAGGACACCCCCTCGGAATCCGTCAACAGGATGAACGTCGATCACGTACGTGAACGCGTGACCCGATTCCGGGACACAATCGGGACATTTCTGATTCAGGCTTGTCGAACAACCCCGACAGCCCGGCGATCTTCTCCGGGCACCGTGAGCGGTGTGCGCTTCCCCGAGCGCACCCCGCACCCGGAGGAGACCGATGGCCCGAACCCGCATCCCACCCGTCGCCGGTGGCCTCGCCGCCGCCGTGGCCGTGGTGCTCGCGGCCGGCTGCTGGGTCGTGTTCCCGCCGGAGACCGCCGGGCACGCGATCGCCGCCCGCCCGGTCGTCGACCTGCCGCTGCCGTGGCCCGCCGAGGGCCAGGCGAGCGCCGAGGTGCAGAACCTGGGTTCGCTCGGCAGTCGTGGTGAACAGGGGCCGGTGCCGATCGCCAGCGTCACGAAGGTGATGACCGCGTACGTGGTGCTGAAGGACCACCCGCTCCGCCCGGGCGAAGGCGGCCCGGAGATCACCGTCGACGACCAGGCCGAAGCCGAGGCGTCCTCCGCCGAAGAGTCGAGCGCGCCGGTCCGGGCGGGCCGCCGGCTGAGCGAGCGGGACCTGCTGGCCCTGATGCTCGTCCCGTCCGGCAACAACGTCGCCCGCCTGCTCGCCCGCTGGGACGCGGGCAGCCAGGAGGCGTTCGTCGCGAAGATGAACCGCGAGGCCGCGGCGCTGGGCATGACCAGCACCACCTACACCGGCGCCAGCGGCGTCGAGGACTCGACCACGAGCACCGCCACCGACCAGCTGCGGCTGGCGCGCGAGGTGATGCGGAACGCGGTCGTGCGCGAGATCGTCGCGACCGCGGACCTGCGGGTCGACGGCGTGCCGGGCACGATCGCCAACACGAACACCCTGCTCGGCCACGACGGCGTGATCGGGCTGAAGACCGGCTCGTCGACCGCGGCCGGCGGCGCCCTGATGTGGGCGGCGCGGGCGCGCAACGGCGCGTTGATCCTCGGCGTGGTCCTCCACCAGAGCCCGGGCGGGACCCCGGCGGCCGGGCTGCGGGCCGCCCTGGAGACCAGCGGGAAGCTGATCGCCGCGATCCAGCGGGAACTGCCGGCGGCCACCCGGTGACCGCCACCGCCGAACGGCCGGAGGTCCCGGCCCGCGCGCGCCGGTGGCCCGGGACGTGGCGACGCGGCCGCGTCATCGCCGCCTTCGCCGTCCTGACCGCGGTGCTGCTGCTCGCGCACCCGCTCGTGCCCAACTGGGCGGGCAACGCCGGCAGCCTGCTGGAGACGTTCCTGCCCTGGACCGGCCTGCTCGTGCTGCCGCTGCTCGTCGCGGCGCTGGTCCGGCGCTCGGCGCTCGCGCTCGTGGCCCTCCTGCTGCCGTCGCTGGTCTGGGGCGGGTTCTTCGGCGGCCGGCTGTTCGACAAGCGCGAGCCCGGCGGGGACTTCACGATCGTGTCGCACAACGTCAACGACGAGAACCCGGACCCGGCGGGCACCGCGCGGGCCCTGGCCGCGGCGGGCGCCCAGGTGATCGCGCTGGAGGAGCTGAAGAAGTCCGAAGTCCCGAAGTACGAAGACGCCCTGGCCGCGGGCTACCCGTACCACTCCGTCCAGGGCACGGTCGGGGTCTGGAGCACCTACCCGCTGCGGGACACGCGGCCGGTGGCGATCATGCCGTGGACCCGCGCCCTGCGGACCACAGTGGACAGTCCACGGGGGCCGGTCGCGGTCTTCGTGGCGCACCTGCCGTCGGTGCGGGTGCGGCTGGACGCGGGCTTCACCGCGGACGGCCGGGACGCCGCGGTCCGCCGGCTTGCCGACGCGATGGCCGCGGAACCGGCGTCGCGGACGGTGCTGGCCGGCGACTTCAACGGCACCGCCGACGACCGCGCGCTGGCTCCGATCACCGCGCGCCTGTCCGCGACGCAGGACGAAGCCGGTGACGGCTTCGGTTTCAGCTGGCCCGCCGGGCTGCCGCTGGCCCGGATCGACCAGATCTTCGTCGCCGGGGTGCGGCCGCTGGCGTCCTGGACGCTGCCCGCGACCGCCAGCGACCACCGGCCCGTCGCCGCCACCCTGGCCCTCTGACCCGGCGGCCCGCGTACCCGGAGGGTCGGCTCGCGTCCCTGGGCGGTCGGCTCGCGTCCCTGGCGGGCCGGCTCGCCGCGGGCTGTGGTAATCAGCCTCGCGGGCGGGGCGAACATGCGCTTGAACACCGGGCCGCGCTGACGGGCGGTGAATTTCAAACGACGCTACGCGCAGGTCGGGCCGGTGAATCCGCGGTCGGGGCCGTGTGAAGGGCATGTGACTAGACCGTTACGCGACCCGGGGTTGACCCCGTGGGTGTTATCGCTAACACTAACTCCTCGTCGTCACCGGAACAGGTGACGCAGACCATGTCGGAGCGGACGGAAGGGGACGCCGGTGGCCGAACGACCCCGCTCCGGCGGACCCCTGAAGGCGACCGCGGCCGGGACGCGGCAGCCGAGCCTGACCGACGTCGCGGGCGTCGCGGGCGTGTCCCACATGACTGTGTCCCGCGTGATCAACGGGACCGGCCCGGTGCGCCCCGAGACCCGCGCCCGGGTGCTCGCGGCGATCGAAGAGCTGGGCTACCGGCCCAATTCCGCGGCCCGCGCGCTGGTCACCGGGCGGACCGGCACGCTCGGCGTCGTCGCGCTCGAGTCCAATCTGTACGGTCCGGCCAGCACGCTGTACGGCATCGAGAACGCCGCCCGGGAAGCCGGGTACGCGATCACGATCTCCAGCGTCAGCCGGCCGGGCCGGTCCTCGATCGCCGACGCGGTGGAGAACCTCCGCCGCCAGGCGGTCGAGGGCATCATCGTGATCGCCCCGCACGTCAGCGCGGGCCGGGCGCTGGAAGCCGCCCCGGCGGACTTCCCGGTCGTCGCGGTCGGCGGCGGGGAGACCGCGCCGGTCCCGGTGATCTCCGTCGACCAGCGCGACGGCGCCCGCCGGGCCACCGAACACCTGCTGGCGCTGGGCCACCGGACCGTGTGGCACATCGCCGGCCCGGAAGACTGGCTGGAGGCCCGCGACCGCGAACTCGGCTGGCGGGAAACCCTGGAACGCCACGGTGCCGGCGTCCCGCGGGTGATCCGCGGCGACTGGAGCTCGCGCTCCGGTTACGAGGCGGGGCGATCCCTCGCCAAGGAAAAGGATCTGGACGCCGTCTTCGCCGGCAACGACCAGATGGCACTGGGCTTGCTGCGCGCGTTCGCCGAAGCGGGCATCTCGGTGCCGCGGGACGTGCGCGTGGCGGGCTTCGACGACGTCCCCGAGGCGGCGTACTTCACGCCGCCGCTGACGACGGTGCGCCAGGACTTCATCGAAGTCGGACGGCGTACGTTCGGCCTGCTGGCCGGGCGGATGGACGGAGGCGACCGGCACGCGCGCGCCCTGGTCGTCCCCGAGTTGATCGTGCGCGAAAGCACCGGACCGCGGTAGCGCGGCGGCCGGCGGGGACCGGGCGTCCCCGAGGGATTGTTAGCGCTAACACGCAACGGTTTGACCAGACGCAACACCCCGATAGTCCCCACACAGGTTTTCCCACTGATCATCGTCGATCGAGGAGTGAACGTGCTGAAGAAGCGATGGGCCGCCGCGGCGGCCGCGGCGGCCGGACTCGTGCTGCTCACCGCCTGCGGGAGTGGCGGTTCGTCCGGCGGTTCGGGCGGGGCCATCACGCTCGGGTTCGCCCAGGTGGGCGCCGAGAGCGGCTGGCGGACGGCGAACACGAAGTCGATCCAGGAGTCGGCCAAGACCGCCGGGATCGAGCTGAAGTTCTCCGACGCGCAGCAGAAGCAGGAGAACCAGATCTCCGCGATCCGCTCGTACATCCAGCAGAAGGTCAAGGTCATCGCCTTCTCGCCGGTGGTCGAGTCCGGCTGGGACACCGTGCTCAAGGAGGCGAAGAACGCCAACATCCCGGTCATCCTGACCGACCGCGCGATCGACTCGCCGGACAAGTCGCTCTACAAGACCTTCCTCGGCTCGGACTTCGTCGCCGAGGGCAAGAAGGCGGGGGAGTGGCTGACCAAGGAGTTCGCGAGCGCCACCGGCCAGGTGAACATCGTCGAGCTGCAGGGCACCACGGGCTCGGCGCCGGCGAACGACCGCAAGAAGGGCTTCGGCGACGTCATCGCGGCGGACCCGAAGTACAAGATCGTCGCCTCGCAGACCGGTGAGTTCACCCGCGCCAAGGGCAAGGAGGTCATGGAGGCCTTCCTGAAGTCCCAGCCCAAGATCGACGTCCTCTACGCCCACAACGACGACATGGCCCTCGGCGCCATCGAGGCCATCGAAGCCGCGGGCAAGGTCCCGGGCAAGGACATCAAGATCGTCTCGGTCGACGGCGTCAAGGACGCGCTGACGGCGCTGGCCGACGGCAAGATCAACCACGTCGTCGAGTGCAACCCGCTCCTCGGCCCGCAGCTGATGGACCTGGTGAAGAAGGTTTCCGCCGGCGAGCAGGTGCCCGCCCGCATCGAGACCCAGGAGACCGAGTTCGACCAGGCGTCGGCCAAGGCCGCGCTGCCGCAGCGTCAGTACTGACACCTCACCTGCGGGTGGGGGGGTGGGGGGGGGCGGGTTTTTATAACATTGGCACACCAACCCCCCCCCCCCCCCCCCCCGCCCCCACAAAAACGATAAACCCCCCCACGCGG
>NZ_JBFBBT010000002.1:282980-316718 GCF_040682815.1 Amycolatopsis sp. NPDC051102 | reverse complement strand
GGTCCGCCTCATCACGCGGCACACGACCGTGCGAGACCAGCCCCACCCCCCCCCCCCCCCCCCCCCCACCCCCGCGTCCTCCCCGGAGCACACCAAATGCCTGAACCGCAGCCCATGGTGCGGATGAGCGGTATCCGCAAGGAGTTCCCCGGCGTCCTCGCCCTGGACGGGGTCGACTTCCGGATGTACCCCGGCGAAGTGCACGCCCTGATGGGCGAGAACGGCGCCGGCAAGTCCACCCTCATCAAGGTGCTCACCGGGGTGTACGGGGTGGACGCGGGCACGATCGAACTGGACGGTGGCGCCGTCGCCTTCAGCGGGCCCGGCGAGGCCCAGCAGGCCGGCGTCAGCACGGTCTACCAGGAAGTCAACCTCTGCCCGAACCTGTCCGTGGCGGAAAACGTCTGTCTCGGCCGAGAACCCCGCCGCTTCGGCCGCATCCAGTGGGGCCCGATGCGGCGGCGGGCCGAGGAACTCCTGGCCCGGCTGGACGTCCACGTGGACGTCTCGGCCGAGCTGTCCACCTGTTCCATCGCGGTGCAGCAGCTGGTCGCGATCGCCCGCGCGCTCGACGTCGACGCGCGGGTGCTCGTCCTCGACGAGCCGACGTCCAGTTTGGACGCCGGCGAGGTCGAGAAACTGCTCGACGTCGTCCGGGCCCTGCGCGAAACCGGGATGGCGATCCTGTTCGTGTCGCACTTCATCGACCAGGTCTTCGCCGTCGCCGACCGGATGACCGTGCTGCGCAACGGAAAGCTCATCGGCGAGTACCGCACCGCGGACATCACGCCGGTCGAACTGGTCACCCGGATGATCGGCAAGGAGCTCCAAGTCCTCGAGGACCTGGAGGACTCCGGGCCCAGCCGGGCCGAGGTCGCCGGCGCGCCGGTGCTGCTGGCCGCCGAAAACCTCGGCCGCAAGGGCGGGGTCGCGCCCTTCGACCTCGCCATCCACGCCGGCGAGGTCGTCGGCCTGGCCGGCCTGCTCGGCTCCGGCCGCACCGAACTCGCCCGGCTGCTCTTCGGCGCCGACCACGCCGACAGCGGGACCGTGAAGATCGACGGCGACCCCACGCCGCTGCGGACCCCGCGCGCCGGGCTCGACCACAAGATCGCGTTCCTCTCCGAGAACCGCAAGGCCGAGGGGCTCGTCGAAGAGCTCACCGTCCGCGAGAACATCGTGCTGGCGCTCCAGGCTTCCCGCGGCTGGGCGCGGCCGCTGTCGCGACGGCGGCAGGACGAAATCGCCGAGAAGTACATCAAGGCACTCGACATCCGGCCCGCCAACCCCGAAGCGCTGGTGGGCAACCTCTCCGGCGGCAACCAGCAGAAGGTGCTGCTGGCCCGCTGGCTCATCACCGAGCCGCGGCTGCTGATCCTCGACGAGCCCACCCGCGGCATCGACATCGGCGCCAAGACGGAGATCCAGCGGCTGGTCACCCAGCTTTCGGGCGACGGCATGGCCGTCGTGTTCATCTCCGCCGAACTCGAAGAGGTCCTGCGGCTGAGCCACCGCGTCGTGGTGCTGCGGGACCGGAAGGTCGTGGCGGAGCGGGAAAACCAGGCGCTCACCGCGGACGACATCATGGCCACGATGGCCGAGGGGGTGCAGGCGTGACTGCCTTGAAAGGCTTGACCAAACACCGGCTGTTCTGGCCCGTGGTGGCCCTGCTGGTGCTGCTGCTGGGCGACCTGGTCGCGAGCCCGTCGTTCTTCAAGATCGAGCTGCGCGACGGGCACCTGTACGGCAACCTCGTCGACATCCTCAAGAACGGCGCTCCGCTGATCCTCATCGCGATCGGCATGACGCTGGTGATCGCCACCCGCGGCATCGACCTCTCGGTCGGCTCGGTGGTGGCGATCAGCGGTGCGCTCGCGTGCCTGTGGGTCAGCGACAACGCCGACGGCGCCGTCACGACGCTGATCGCGTTCGGGCTCGCCCTGGGCCTGTCGCTGGTGCTCGGGGTGTGGAACGGCTGGCTCGTGGCGGCACTGGGCATCCAGCCGATCATCGCCACGCTGATCCTGATGGTCGCCGGCCGGGGCATCGCGCAGCTGATCACCGACGGCCAGATCATCACCGTCAACTCCCACTCGTTCGAGTGGATCGGCAGCGGGTTCCTGCTCACCCTGCCCAGCGCCATCCTCATCGCGCTGGCGGTGTTCGTGCTGGCGTCGGTGCTCGTCCGCCGGTCCGCGCTCGGCCTGCTGGTCGAGGCCGTCGGCGGCAACCCCGAAGCCAGCCGGCTGGCCGGCCTGCGCTCGGCCCGGCTGACCTGGCTCGTCTACGTCTTCTGCGCGCTGTGCGCCGGCATCGCCGGGCTGATGATCAGCGCGAACGTGCACAGCGCCGACGGCAACCACGCCGGGCTGTTCATCGAACTCGACGCGATCCTCGCCGTCGTCGTCGGCGGCACCCAGCTGACCGGCGGCCGGTTCTCCCTCGGCGGCTCGGTGATCGGCGCGCTGCTCATCCAGACGCTCACCACCACCGTCTACGCCCTCGGCATCCCGCCCGAGGCGATCATGCTGTTCAAGGCCCTGGTCGTGCTGGCGGTGTGCCTGCTTCAGTCGCCCGCGTTCCGCCGGAAGCTCCGGCGCCGCCGGGCCAACACACCGGGGACGCCGGCGCCGGCGTCCGCTCCGGAGAAGGTGGAGGTCACCGCATGACCACCCTCGCCCGCGTCAAGGGTTACCGGCCGCAGCAGCGGCACCTGCCGATCCTGGCCACGCTGGCGCTGCTGATCGGGGCCTACATCTTCGGCGCGTCCAGCTACGAGGCGTTCGGCTCCGGCCAGGTCATCCTCGACCTGTTCATCAACAACGCCTTCCTGCTCGTGGTCGCCGTCGGCATGACGTTCGTGATCCTCACCGGCGGCATCGACCTGTCCGTCGGCTCGGTGGTGGCGTTGTCCACGGTGATCTCCGGCGACCTGCTGCAGAAGCACGGCTGGCCCGCGTACGCGGCGATCGCCGTCGTGCTGGTGGTCGGGGCGCTGCTCGGCGCCGGGATGGGTGCGCTGATCCACTTCTTCGAGATCCAGCCGTTCATCGCGACGCTGATCGGGATGTTCTTCGCCCGCGGCCTCTGCTACACGATCACCACCGAGGCGTACTCGATCGACAACGCCACCATCGCCACCCTGGCCCAGACGCAGATCCCGCTCGGCGGCGAACTGCACATCTCGATCAGCGTGGTGGTCGCGCTGGTGGTCGTCGCCGCCGCGGCCTACGTCCTGGCCTTCACCCGGTTCGGCCGCACGGTCTACTCGATCGGCGGCAACGCCCAGTCCGCGATGCTGATGGGCCTCAAGACCGGCCGCACCAAGATCGCGGTGTACACCATCAGCGGCGTCTGCTCGGCCCTCGGCGGGCTGCTGCTGGTGCTCTACAAGTCCTCGGGCGACCCGCTCAACGGCGTCGGCCTGGAGCTGACGGCGATCGCCGCGGTCGTCATCGGCGGCACCATCCTCACCGGCGGTTCCGGGTACGTGCTCGGCACGGTGCTGGGGATCATGGTGCTCGGCATCATCCAGACGCTCATCACCTTCGACGGCACCCTCAACTCCTGGTGGACCTCGATCATCACCGGTGCCCTGCTGTTCGTCTTCATCGTCCTGCAGCGCCTTGTCACCCGACGGACCCGCTGACAGCCGGTCCGCCGTGCGGGTGGACCATGTGAGCGCTCACACTCAAGGGAGAGTCATGCACCGCAGACTGCGGCGGCCGGTGGCCGTCCTCGCGGCCTTGGCGCTGTGTTCCGCTGTCCCCGTCGCGGCGGCGCCGGCCGCCGCGGCCGATCCCGCGCCGGGCCTGGCCGGGCACTGGACGTTCGACGACGGCAGCGGGACGACCGCCGCCGACACCGCGGGCAGCCACCCGGCGACGCTGGCCGGCGGCGCGGGCTGGGGCCCGGGCATCCGCGGCGGCGCGCTGACCACCGACGGCGCCAACGGCTTCGCCGACGCCGGTGCGCCCGTGCTCGACACGACCAAGAGCTTTTCCGTGAGCAGCTGGGTCAAGCTCGACAAGACCTCCGGCTACCAGACGTTCGTCAGCGTCGACGGCAGCCAGGTGAGCAACTTCTTCCTGCAGTTCCGCGACGACTCCCGCCGGTTCGCCTTCACCCGCCTCGCCGGCGACGCGCCGACCGACGGCGTGGTCGCGGGCGCGAACTTCGACCCCGTCGCGGGCCAGTGGTACCAGCTGACCGGCGTGTACGACGCGAGCGCGTCGACGCTGTCCCTCTACGTCGACGGCACCCGCCAGACGACCGTCGCCGCGCCCACCTCCTGGGCGGGCACCGGTCACCTGGTGATCGGCCGCGGCAAGTACGGCGGCAACCCGGTGGACTTCGTCGACGGCACGATCGACGACGTCCGCGCCTACTCGGGCGCGCTGGCCGCCGCCGATGCCGCCCGCCTGGCCATCGCCGGGCACTGGGGCCTCGACGAGGGCACCGGCACCACCACCGCGGACGACTCCCTCGACCTGCGCACCGGCACCCTGACCGGCGGCGCGGCCTGGGGTGACGGCGTCGTCGGCCCGCACGGCGTCGCCCTGGACGGCACCGATGCCGCGGTCGACGTCCCGGCCCCGGTCGTGGACACCGCGCAGAGCTTCTCGGTGTCGGCGTGGGTCAAGCCGTCCGCGGCCGGCGGCTTCCGGACCGCGGTGAGCGTCGACGGCTCGGCGATCAGCGGCTTCTACCTCCAGCGCGCCGCCGACGGCCGCTTCGCCTTCACACGCCGCGCGAGCGACGGTGACTCGGCGTCCTCTTCGGCGGTGTCGACGCTGCCCGCGCAGGCCGACCAGTGGCAGCACGTCGTCGGTGTCTACAACCGGGCGGCCGGCACGCTTTCCCTGTACGTCAACGGAACCCTGCAGCAGAGCGTCCCGTTCACCACGCCGTGGACCGCGGGCGGGCACCTGGAGATCGGCCGCGGCAAGTGGGCCGGGAACCCGGTCGACTGGTTCGCCGGCGGCATCGACGACGTCCGCGCGTACCCGACGCCGCTGACCGCGTCCGCCGTCGCCGCGCTGGCCGCGAGCGGCTCGTGGCACTTCGACGAAGGCGCCGGCACGGTGGCCCACGACGCCTCGGCCAACGCCGCCGACGGCACGCTGAAGGGCGCCACCTGGACCGCCGGAGCGGCCGGCAAGGCCGTCCAGCTCGACGGCAAGTCCACTGTGGACATGGGCACCTCGCCCGCGTTCGACACCGGCACCGGCTCGCTCTCGCTGGCCGCCTGGTTCCGCACGACGGCGGACGGCACCCTCGTCGACCACGGCGACGGCTACGCGCTCGGCGTGACCGGCGGCAAGCTCACCGCCCGCGTCGGCACCATCCGGGTGACCACGAACGGCGGCGGGCTCGCCGACGGCAACTGGCACCACGCCGCCCTGGTCCTGGACCGCGCTTCGCAGCGGCTCACCGTCTACGCCGACGGCGACGCGTCCGCGGTCACCAGCACCTGCGGCACGCCGACCGGCACGACGCTCGACGTCTCCGCCTGCCCGGCGTCGGGCACGGCGGCGGCGCCGTTCACCGTCGGCTCCGGCTTCACCGGCGCCGTCGACGAGGTCGAGCTGCGCCGCTTCCCGCTCACTGCGGCCCAAATCGGCACCCTCGCGGGGGCGAACCAGCTGGCCGTGGACGCCAACGTCGTCCGCGCCAACACCCGGCCGACCACCTACGGCTCGATCCTCGAAGACATCAGCCACTCGGTCGAAGGCGGGCTCTACGCCGAGCTCGTCCGCAACCGCACGTTCAAGGAGGGCTACCAGCCCGGCAGCGGCGCGGGCAACACGCCGGTGCCGTACTGGTCGCTGGTCACCTCCGCGGGCGCGACCGGCGCCTACTCGATCGACACGGCGAACCCGCTCAACACCGCGCTCGACCGGTCGCTGAAGCTGCACGCGGACACCGTCCCGGCCGCCGGCCGGGTGGCCGCGGCCAACGTCGGCTTCTACGGCGTCGCCGCGAAGCCGGCCACGAAGTACACCGGCAGCTTCTTCGCCAAGGGCACCTGGACCGGCGGAATCCGCGTCAGCCTGGAGAAGCCGGACGGCACGGTCCTGGCGAGCAAGGACGTCCAGCCGGTCGGGCCTGCGTGGACGCAGCAGACGTTCAGCTTCACCACGCCGTCGACGATCGCCGCGTCCACCGACAACCGGATCGTCGTCTCGCTGGTCAACAAGGGGAAGCAGGCGCTGAGCGGGGACGCCTGGTTCCAGCAGGTGTCGCTGTTCCCGCCGACCTTCAAGAACCGGCCCAACGGCGTCCGCGCCGACCTCGGGCAGAAGCTCGCGGCGATGAAGCTCGGCCTGTTCCGCGTCCCCGGGGGCAACTACCTCGAGGGCAACACGCTCGACACCCGGTTCGCGTGGAAGAACTCCATCGGCCCGCTGGAGCAGCGGCCCGGCCACCAGAACACCGCGTGGGGCTACTGGTCCACCGACGGCTTCGGCATCCTCGACTACCTGAAGCTCGCCGAGGACATCGGTGCCCAGCCGCTGCTCGCGCTGTTCGCCGGCTACACCCTCAACGGCCAGCACGTCGACCAGGCCGACTACCCGGCCTACGTCCAGGAAGCCCTCGACGAGATCGAGTACGCCATCGGCGACGCCTCGACGACGTGGGGGGCCAAGCGGATCGCCGACGGGCACCCGGCGCCGTTCGACCTGCACTACGTCGAGGTCGGCAACGAGGACTGGTTCGACGGCTCGGGCAGCTACGCCTGGCGCTTCACGGACATGTCCAACGCCATCAAGGCGAAGTACCCGCAGCTGACCGTCGTCGCCACCACCGGCGGCCTGCAGGGCGGGGCCGCGTCGAGCACGTCGACCGGGGTGCGCCCGGACGCCGCGGACGACCACTACTACCAGTCGCCGCAGTGGTTCACCGACAACTCGACCCGCTACGACACCGCCGACCGCTCCGGTCCGGACATCCTCGTCGGCGAGTACGGCGCCCAGGACGGCCGGCCCACCGGCACCCTGGCCGCCGCCATCGGCGAGGCCGCGTTCCTCACCGGGCTCGAACGCAACAGCGACGTCGTCATCGGCTCGATGTACGCGCCGGTGCTGGTGCAGGAGAACCAGGCCAACTGGCCGGTCAACCTGATCGGCTTCGACGCCGGGACCAGCTACGCCTCGCCGTCGTACTGGGTGCAGCAGATGTTCTCCAGCACCCTCGGCAAGCAGATCGTCACCAGCCGCCTCAACCAGGGCAGCCCCCTGCGGCAGGTGGTCAACGTGACCACGAAGAGCGGGAGGAAGACCTTCACGGTCAAACTCGTCAACCCGACTCCGCAGGTGCAGACCGCACGGCTGTCGCTCACCGGCGTCACCGCCGTCGACGGCACCGGGACGCTCACCACGCTCACCGGCGACCCGGCGGGGCGCAACAGCCTCGCCGCGCCGGCCGCCATCGTGCCGCAGACCAGGGAGATCACCGGGCTCGCCGCGACGTCGAAGCTGACGCTGCCGGCCAACTCCGTGACGACGCTGGTCCTCACCGGCCGCTAAGACCCCGGGACGCGGCGCGTTCACCGCCGCCCGCGCCGCGTCCCGGTCACCAACCAGGAGGGAGGACACCGTGGGAGAACCACTCACCGTCGGCGTCGACTTCGGCACGTTGTCGGGCCGCGCGGTGGTCGTGCGGGTCCGTGACGGAGCGGAACTCGGTTCCGCCGTCTTCGAGTACCCGCACGGGGTGCTCGACGAGACGCTGCCCGCCACGGGCCGCGCGCTGCCACCGGAATGGGCGCTGCAGGTGCCCGCGGACTACGTCGGAGTGCTCCGCAACGCCGTACCGGCGGCGCTGCGGGACGCCGGCGTGGACGCGGGCGACGTCATCGGCATCGCCACCGACTTCACCGCGTGCACGATGGTGCCGACGACCGCGGACGGGACGCCGCTGTGCGAGCTGCCCGAGTTCGAGGCCGAGCCGCACGCCTACGTCAAGCTGTGGAAGCACCACTCGGCCCAGCCGCAGGCGGTCCGCATCAACGACCTGGCCCGCGCCCGCGGCGAGAAGTGGCTGCCGCGCTACGGCGGGCTGATCTCCTCCGAATGGGAGTTCGCCAAGGCGCTGGAGCTGTTCGAAGAGGCGCCGGCGGTCTACGCCGCGATGCGGCACTGGGTCGAGGCGGCCGACTGGATCGTCTGGCAGCTCACCGGGGCCTACGTCCGCAACGCCTGCACGGCCGGGTACAAGGGCATCCTGCAGGACGGCCAGTACCCGAGCCGCGACTTCCTCCGCGAACTCGCCCCCGGCTTCGAGACCTTCGTGGCCGACAAGCTGGAGCACCCGCTGGGCCAGCTGGGGGCCCGCGCGGGTTCCCTGACCGCGGAGGCGGCGGCCTGGACCGGGCTGCCCGAGGGCATCGCCGTGGCCGTTGGCAACGTTGACGCGCACGTCACCGCGCCCGCCGCCCAGGCCGTCGAGCCCGGGCAGATGGTGGCGATCATGGGCACCTCGACGTGCCACGTGATGAACGGCGCCGAACTGCGCGAGGTCCCCGGCATGTGCGGCGTCGTCGAAGGCGGGATCGTGCCCGGGCTGTGGGGGTACGAGGCCGGCCAGAGCGGCGTCGGCGACATCTTCGGCTGGTTCACCGAGCACTTCGCCCGCGACGGCCACGAGCAGCTCACCCGGCTCGCCGCGCAGCAGGAGATCGGCGAGCACGGCCTGGTCGCCCTCGACTGGCACAGTGGCAACCGGTCGGTGCTGGTCGACCACGAGCTGTCCGGCGTGATCGTCGGCCAGACGCTGGCCACCCGCGCCGAGGACACCTACCGCGCCCTGCTCGAGGCCACGGCGTTCGGCACGCGCAAGATCATCGAGACGTTCAGCTCGGCCGGCGTCCCGGTGACCGAGCTGATCATCGCCGGTGGCCTGGTGAAGAACGCGCTGCTGATGCAGATCTACGCCGACGTCACCAACCTCCCGCTGTCGGTCATCGGTTCCGACCAGGGACCGGCGCTCGGCTCGGCGATCCACGCCGCCGTCGCCGCGGGGGCCTACCCGGACGTCCGCGTGGCCGCCGAGGCGATGGGGTCGGTCCGGCGCGCGGTGTACCAGCCGGTGCCCGCGCACGTGGCCGCCTACGACGAGCTGTACGCCGAGTACACGACGTTGCACGACTACTTCGGCCGCGGCGGCAACGATGTCATGCACCGGCTCGCCGCCCGCAAGCGCGCAGTCGCGAAAGGACGGTCCTGATGTCGCTGACCGGTGAAGTCCTCGACACCGTCGCGGAACTGCGCGAGACGGTGGCGAAGCTGCACGGCGAGCTCACCCGCAACGAGCTGGTCATCTGGACCGCGGGCAACGTCTCGGCCCGCGTCCCGGGCCGCGACCTGCTGGTCATCAAGCCCTCGGGCGTGTCCTACGACAACCTGTCCGCGGACACCATGGTCGTCACCGACCTGCACGGCGAGCTCGTCGAAGGCGAGCTCGCACCGTCGTCCGACACCGCCGCGCACGCCTACGTCTACCGGCACATGCCGGAGATCGGCGGCGTCGTGCACACGCATTCGACCTACGCCACGGCGTGGGCGGCCCGCGGCGAGCCGATCCCGTGCGTGCTGACGATGATCGCCGACGAGTTCGGCGGCGAGATCCCGGTCGGCCCGTTCGCCTTGATCGGCGACGACTCCATCGGCCGCGGCATCGTCGAAACGCTTCGCTCCAGCCGCTCGCCGGCGGTGCTGATGCGCAACCACGGCCCGTTCACCGTCGGCCGCACCGCGCGCGACGCGGTCAAGGCCGCGGTGATGGTCGAGGACGTCGCCCGCACCGTCCACAAGGCCTTCGAGCTCGGCACGCCCGAACCCCTCCCGCCCGAGGACGTCGACCGGCTCTACGCCCGGTACCAGAACGTCTACGGCCAGCACTGAAACGTTTCGAGGAGAACGATGACCCGCGCGTCGAAACCCCAGCTCTGGTTCCTCACCGGCAGCCAGTCCCTCTACGGTGAGGAGACCCTGGAGCAGGTCGCCGGCCAGTCCTTGCGGATCCAGCAGCTGCTGGCCGCCTCCGGTGGCCTCCCGGCCGAAATCGTCGGCAAGCCGGTGCTGACCGAAGCTTCGTCCATCCGCCGCGTGCTCCAGGAGGCCAACGCCGACGCCTCGTGCGTCGGCGTGATCGCCTGGATGCACACCTTCTCGCCCGCGAAGATGTGGATCACCGGCCTGGACGCGCTGCGCAAGCCGCTGCTGCACCTGCACACCCAGCTCAACGAAGCCCTGCCGTGGTCCACCATCGACATGGACTTCATGAACCTCAACCAGGCCGCGCACGGCGACCGCGAGTTCGGGTTCATCCAGACCCGCCTCGGCGTCCCGCGCAAGACCGTCGCCGGGCACGTGTCCGACGCGGCCGTGGTCGCCCGCATCGACGCGTGGGCGCGCGCCGCGATCGGCGCCGACCACCTGCGCAACCTGCGGCTGGCCCGCTTCGGCGACAACATGCGCGACGTCGCCGTCACCGAAGGCGACAAGGTCGAGGCCGAACTGCGCTTCGGCGTCTCGGTCAACACCTACGGCGTGAACGACCTGGTCGAGCTCGTGGACGCGGTCTCCGAAACCGGCACCGTGGACTCGCTCGTCGAGCAGTACGCGGCGGACTACGACGTGGTCGCGGACCTGGCGGCCGGGGGAGCGCGGCACGAGTCGCTGCGGTACGCGGCCCGGATCGAAGCCGGGATGCGGAAGTTCCTCACCGACGGCGGGTTCGGCGCGTTCACCACGAACTTCGAGGACCTCGGCGGGCTGCGGCAGCTGCCCGGCCTGGCGGTGCAGCGGCTGATGGCCGACGGCTACGGCTTCGGCGGCGAGGGCGACTGGAAGACCTCGGCGCTGCTCGCGGCGGTCAAGGCGATGAGCGTCGGCAAGGACCGCGGCACGTCGTTCATGGAGGACTACACCTACCACTTCGGGCCGGGCAAGCCGAAGATCCTCGGCGCGCACATGCTGGAGGTCTGCCCGACCATCGCCGCCGCGAAGCCGTCGTGCGAGATCCACGCGCTGGGCATCGGCGGCCGCGAGGACCCGGTCCGGCTCGTGTTCGACGCCGCGCCCGGCCCGGGCGTCGTGCTCGGCCTGGTCGACCTCGGCGACCGGTTCCGGCTGGTGGCCAACGAGATCGACGTCGTCGCGCCGGACGAGCCGCTGCCGAACCTGCCGGTCGCCCGGGCGGTCTGGGAGCCGGCGCCGTCGCTGGCGACGTCCGCGGAGTCGTGGATCACCGCGGGCGGCCCGCACCACACCGTGCTCACCCAGGCCGTGGGCACGGAAACCCTTCGCGACTTCGCGAACCTGCTCGGCGTCGAACTGCTGGTCATCGACAAGGACACGACCCCGCACGACTTCGCCGACCGGATCCGCTGGAACCAGGCCTACCACCGGCTCGCTCAGGGCTTCTGAGAAAGGAAGAAAGAACAATGAAGTTCAGCAGAACAATCGCGGGGATCGCCGCCGCGGGGCTCGCGCTCACGCTGTCGGCGTGCGGCTCGAGCCAGAAAACGGCGGACCAGGCGGCCCCGTCCTCCGGCGCGAGCGCCGCGGGCAGCCTCGTCGGCGTCACCATGCCGACCAAGTCGTCGGAGCGCTGGATCCACGACGGCGACAACATCAAGTCGGCGCTGGAGAAGCTCGGCTACAAGGTCGACCTGCAGTACGCCGAGAACGACATCCCCACCCAGGTGAACCAGATCGAGAACCAGATCACCAAGGGCGCCAAGCTCCTGGTCATCGCCTCGATCGACGGCACCGCCATCACCACCCAGCTGCAGGAGGCGGCCGACAAGAAGATCCCGGTCATCGCCTACGACCGGCTGATCCGCAATTCACCGAACGTCGACTACTACGCCACCTTCGACAACTTCAAGGTCGGCGTCGAGCAGGCGAACTCGCTGGTCAAGGGCCTGGGCAACGGTGCGGGCCCGTTCAACATCGAGCTGTTCGCCGGTTCCCCGGACGACAACAACGCCACCTTCTTCTTCAACGGCGCGATGTCGGTCCTCAAGCCCCTGATGGACAGCGGCAAGCTGGTCGTCAAGAGCGGCCAGACCGACTTCGCCCGCGCGGCCATCCTGCGCTGGGACCCGGCCACCGCGCAGCGGCGCATGGAGGACCTGCTCACCAAGACCTACACCGGTGGCGCGAAGGTCCAGGGCGTGCTCTCGCCGTACGACGGCCTGTCGATCGGCATCCTGTCGGCGCTGAAGAGCAACGGCTACGGCACCGCCGGCCAGCCGTACCCGATCGTCACCGGGCAGGACGCCGAGGTCGCCTCGGTCAAGTCCATCATCGCCGGTGAGCAGTACTCGACGATCTTCAAGGACACCCGCATCCTCGCCGACACCACGGTGAAGATGGCCGACGCGGTGCTCAAGGGCGGCAAGCCCGAGGTCAACAACACGAAGGACTACGACAACGGCAAGAAGGTCGTCCCGTCCTTCCTGCTGCAGCCGGTCACCGTGGACAAGACCAACTACCAGAAGGAACTCGTCGACTCGGGCTACTACACGGCAGGTCAGCTGAAATGACCGAACTGCTCGGCATGCGCGGGATCACCAAGACCTTCCCCGGGGTCAAGGCGCTGTCGGACGTCAATCTTTCCGTGCGCCGCGGGGAAATCCACGCGATCTGCGGGGAGAACGGCGCCGGGAAGTCCACCCTGATGAAGGTGCTCTCGGGCGTCTACCCCCACGGGACGTACGACGGCGAGATCACCTTCGACGGGCAGCGGTGCGAGTTCGGGTCGGTGCGCGACAGCGAACGGCGCGGGATCGTGATCATCCACCAGGAACTCGCGCTGTGCGGCCAGTTGTCGATCGCGGAGAACATCTTCCTCGGCAACGAGCAGGCCAAGCGCGGCTGGGTCGACTGGAACCGCACCAACCACGAGGCCGGCGCGCTGCTCAAGCGCGTCGGCCTCGCCGAAAACCCCACGCGGGCGGTGCAGGAACTCGGCGTCGGCAAGCAGCAGCTCGTCGAGATCGCCAAAGCACTGTCCAAAGAGGTCAAGCTGCTGATCCTCGACGAGCCCACCGCGGCGCTCAACGACGACGACTCGGCCCACCTGCTCGACCTGCTGCGCGGGCTGCGGGACGAGGGCGTCACGTGCGTGATCATCTCGCACAAGCTCGGCGAGGTGACGGCGATCGCCGACACCGTCACGATCCTGCGTGACGGCAAGACGATCGAAACGCTCGACGCGGCGGGGCTGACGGAAGAGCGCATCATCACCGGGATGGTCGGCCGCGACCTCGAGCACCGGTTCCCGCCGCGGGAGCCGGAAATCGGCGAAGAGGTGCTGCGGATCGAGGACTGGACCGTGCACAGCCCGACCCAGGCCGGCCGGGTCGTCGTCGACCGCGCGTCGCTTTCGCTGCGGCGCGGGGAGATCGTCGGCCTGGCCGGGCTGATGGGCGCGGGCCGCACCGAACTCGCGATGAGCGTGTTCGGCCGGTCGTGGGGCAAGGACATCTCCGGGCGGATCTTCAAGCACGGCGAGGAGATCGACGTCCGGTCGGTGCAGGAGGCCGTCCGCCACGGCATCGCCTACGCGACCGAGGACCGGAAGCGCTACGGGCTCAACCTGATCGAGGACATCCAGCGCAACGTGTCCGCGGCCGGGCTGGGCAAGCTGGCCAAGCGCGGCTGGGTCAACGAGCACGCCGAGCACGACACCGCCAACTCCTACCGCCGTGATCTGCGGATCAAGGCACCGAGCGTGCAGAGCGTGACCGGGAAGCTGTCCGGCGGCAACCAGCAGAAGGTCGTGCTGGCCAAGTGGATCTTCACCGATCCGGACGTGCTGATCCTGGACGAACCGACCCGCGGCATCGACGTGGGCGCGAAGTTCGAGATCTACACGATCATCAACGAACTGGCCGCCCAGGGGAAGGCCGTCCTGGTCATCTCCTCCGAGCTGCCGGAGCTGCTCGGGCTCTGCGACCGGATCTACGCGCTCTCGGCGGGGCGGATCACCGGCGAGGCCACGCGCGAAGAAGCCACCCAGGAACTGCTGATGCAGTACATGACGAAGGAACGGGAATGACCACGACCGAAGCACGGCCCGCCGTGCCCCCGGTTGAGCGCTCCAAGCGGAGGATCTCGATCAACCCGCGCCAGAGCGGCATCTACGTCGCGTTCGCGCTGATCGTGGTGCTGTTCGAGGTGCTCACCGGTGGCGCGCTGCTGGAGCCGCAGAACATCTCCAACATCATCGTGCAGAACAGCTACGTGCTGATCCTCGCGATCGGGATGATCCTGGTGATCATCTCCGGGCACATCGACCTGTCCGCCGGGTCGGTCGTCGCGATGACCGGCGCGGTGTCGGCGGTGCTGATGGTGAACTCGCACGTGCCGTGGTTCCTGGCGGTGCTGATCACCCTCGTCGTGGGCGCGGCGATCGGCGCGTGGCAGGGCTACTGGGTCGCCTACTTCGGCATCCCGGCGTTCATCGTGACGCTCGCCGGCATGCTGGCGTTCCGGGCGCTGACCCTGACCGTCCTGGGCAACCAGGGCATCGGCCCGTTCCCGGACGCGATCCGCACGCTGTCGAACGGCTTCACCGACGGCTACCTGGGCAACATCGGCCTCGGCCCGCTCGGCGGCGCCGACCTGGTGTCGCTGCTCGCGGGCGTCGCCGCGGTGGCCGGGATCGTGTTCACCCAGTGGCGCAAGCGGGCGGGACGGATGGGCTACGGCCAGGACGTCGACCCATTCCCGGTGTTCGTGCTGAAGCTGGCGGGGATCGCGGTGCTGGTGCTCGCGCTGGTCGTGCAGCTGGCCCGGTTCAAGAACCTCCCGTGGGTGCTGATCCTGCTGGCGGCGCTGGTGCTGGGCTACTCGCTGGTGGCAGGCAAGTCGGTGTTCGGCAGGCACATCTACGCCGTGGGCGGCAACCTGCAGGCCGCGACGCTTTCGGGCGTCAAGGTCAAGCAGGTGACGTTCTGGATCTTCGTCAACATGGGCGTCCTGGCGGCGCTGGCGGGCATCATCTTCGCCGGCCGGCTGAACCAGGCGGGCCCGACGGCGGGCGTCAACTTCGAGCTGGACGCGATCGCGGCGGCCTTCATCGGCGGCGCGGCGGTCCAGGGCGGCGTCGGCAAGGTGGTCGGCGCGATCACGGGCGGCCTGATCATGGCGGTGATCAACAACGGCATGTCCCTGATCGGCGCCCCGAGCGAGCGGGTGATGCTGGTCAAGGGCGTCGTCCTGCT
Source organism: Amycolatopsis sp. NPDC051102 (assembly GCF_040682815.1). Lineage (NCBI taxonomy): Bacteria > Bacillati > Actinomycetota > Actinomycetes > Pseudonocardiales > Pseudonocardiaceae > Amycolatopsis > Amycolatopsis sp. NPDC051102. The sequence continues at coordinate 301,477 of NZ_JBFBBT010000002.1, read as the reverse complement.
GGCGGCCGTGGCGTACGACATCTGGACGAAACGCCGCGCGGCTTCCTGACCCTGCGTGTTTCACGAGAGGGGGCTTCCCGCGGCAACACGGGAAGCCCCCTCTCGCATGACCGTGTCGTCCCTCCAATCACGCGTGATGACTCCCCAATCACACGAGATGGCCGCCCGATCACGTTTCGAGTGTGATCGGGCGGCCATCATGCGTGATTGAAGGGACATCATCCGTGATTGAAGGGGCATCACCCGTGATTGCGGAGACGACACGAAGGGCCGCGCCGGGGATCCGGCGCGGCCGACCGCGGTCTACTGGCTGCAGCGCTTGCCGGTGTTGATGCAGTTGACGGCCTGGTTCATCAGGCGCTGGCCCATGACGTTGGCGAAGTCGTCGTGGTCCGAGCGGGGGTTGTGCTTCTCCTGGGCGAAGGCGTCCACTTTGTACTGGCCCTTGACCTGGATGTCGTGCGGGATGTTGTAGACCAGCTTGATCACCAGCTGCGGCACGTTCTTGAAGCCCTGGGGGCACTTGCCCTGCTGGTCGGCGAACACGATGTGCGTGCGGTGGTTGGTGCTGTCGATGTTCTTGCCGTCCCAGCAGTTCGGGAAGGCGTGGATCCGCTCGACCTTGCTGTTCGGCGGGCAGATCGGGTAGTGGTCGGTGAGGCGGTCCTCGAAGCCGGTGCAGGTCCAGCTCGGGCGGGCGTTGGCCGGGCCGTTGGTGCTCTGCTTGGCGTCGCCGTAGAGGATGCGGAGGAACTGCGGCATCGCGACGACCTTGCTCGCGCCGCCGCTGGTGAACGTGATCGTCGCCGACTGGACGCGCTGGATCTCGCCGTCGTTGTCGCCGACCTCGTTCTTGTCGTTGACGCCGGGCAGTTCCGCGGGCTGGCCGTTGCTGTTCTGGCCGCCGTTGTCGAGCCCGCCCTTGCCGTTCTGCTTGAGGGCGCACTGCGCGAGCCCGCCGAGGTTGGTCGGCTTCGCGGCCCGGCGGCCGATCGCGATGGCGATCCGGTCGATGGTGGCCGCGCGCTTGTCCTTGAGCGGGCCGACGACGGCGTTCTGGATGTCCTGCGGCGTCTTCAGATCGCCGTTGGCGATCCGCTTGTTGGCCTCGTCGATCTGCTTGTCCAGCAGGTCGAGGTTGCGGTTGACCTCGTCCATCGCCTGGTCCGGGACGTCGGGCAGCTTGCTCGCGACGTCCGGGCAGTCGACCTGCGCGCTCGCCTTGTCCTTGGCGCTGCCGGCGCGGTCGGGCTGCGTGGCGGGCGGGTTCTTTTCCGCGTCGCCGGTGTCGATGCGGACGACCGGCCAGAAGTAGGCGGACTTGTCGCCGTTCTTGCAGGTGGTGCCCGCCTTCACGAGGCTCTTGTTGTTGGAGTCGGCGTTGGTGGAGAGGTTGCCGACGTAGTCGTGCAGGTGCTGGGCACCGTTCTTGATCCCCGGCTGGGCGATGAAGTTGTCCGGGTTGAAGTGCTGGTTCTCGTTGCGGCCGCAGTCCACGGTGAACGTGCCGCGGGCGCCCTTCTGCCGCAGCGCCTTGTTCACGTTCACACCGGCCGGGACCTTCGCGATGTCGATGAAGAACGACTTGTCGGCGGGGTCGGCACTGGCCTCGCCGGTGCGCCCGGCGGTGGTCGCGACGACGATGCCGCCGACCGCGATCGCGAGGGCGAGACCGCCGGTGGCGATCTTCGTGCGCCGGCTGATGCGATGTCTGCCCGTGGCGGGGGTGCGGGTGGTATTCCGGGCCATGGTCACCTTCTTCGGTTTTCCGGGCACGCCGAAGACAGCCTGCGTGCCCGGGCTGGAGACGCGCGGAACCCGGGGAGTGAGCACCGGGGTGCGGGTATCGGGGACCCGCCCGGTGTCACTGGTTCCGGCAATGGGGGGAACGGCTGCCGGCGGGGACCGGTTCAGGCCGTTACCCGTTCGTTATTTATGGAAAGTGAACGAAGTTCACGTCTCGTCCTGTGATCGCTAACATCTACGCATGTCCGTGGACGACGCAGGTCTGGCCGGTCCGCTCGGCGCGCGGATGCGCAACCGGGGCACCCTCGGCGTGATCGCGACCGGGGCGTCGGCGTCGGGTCCGGTCCTGCACGGTCTTCGTGCGGCCGCGCGGGAGCGGGAGTACGCGCTGAGCGTGTTCAGCGTGTCCGGCACCAGCGGCCCGGCGGTGCTGGCGGCGGTCGCCGGCCTCCGGCTGCAGGGGGTGGCCGGGATAGTGCTGCTCGACGGGCACCTGCTGGCCGAACTCGCGCCGGTGACCGGGGTTCCGCTCGTGCCCGCGGCGTCCACCGACCACTACGCGGGCGCGCGCCGGGCGACCGAGCACCTCCTGGACCTCGGCCACCCGACGGTCTGGCACCTCGGCGGCCCGGAGGACGGCCCGACGGCCCGCGCCCGCGAACGCGGCTGGCGCGAGACCCTGGAGCGCCACGGCGCCGAGGTCCCGCCGGTGGTCCGCGGCGACTGGTCGGCCCGCTCCGGCTACCGCGCCGGCCAGTCCCTGGCGGTCGAATCCGGGGTGGGCGCGGTGTTTTCGGCCAACGACCACATGGCACTGGGCCTGCTGGCCGCGTTCGCGGAAGCGGGCATGCGGGTCCCGCGCGACGCGCACGTGGTGGGCTTCGACGACGTCCCGGAGGCGGCCTACTTCGCACCCCCGCTGACGACGGTCCGCCAGGACTTCGTGGCGGCGGGCCACCAGACCCTGGCCGCCCTGACCGCCCGCATCGACGGCGTCCCGGCACCGGCGCGAGCCGCGGCCGACGTCGAACTCGTGGTCCGGGAGAGCAGCCGCTGCCTCAAGGGCGCTTAGCGACTGCCAGCACAAGAAGCGCGAGCCCGGCTGCGGGGGCGAGCACGAACGCGGCGGAAGCGCCGAGCCCGTCGGCGACGTGGCCGGCGACGAACGCCGCCAGGGCCGAACCCGCCGTGCCGGCCGAGTTGTTCCAGGTGAACGCCTGCGCACGGACCGCCGGGTGGACGACCTGCTCGGTCAGGACAGTGAGCGCGACGAGCGTCGGCGGGACAGCCGCCTCGGTGAGCACCGCCGCGGCGCCGAGCCAGATCGCGGACGGCGCAAGGGGAAGCAGCACCGCGGTGGCCGTGAGGTGCGCACTGGCGACGACGAGCCGGCGGTGCGCCGGAGCCCGGCGCATCCCGCAGAGCCATCCGGAAAGCAGCCCGCTGACGCCGGCGGCGGCGAGGATCGGCGTGGCCGCGCCGGGCACGCCGTGCTCCGTGGCGAACGCGGCCACCGCAACGCCCATGGTGCCGAAATACCCGCCGACGACCGCGTTGAGCAGCGCGAGACGCACGAACGACCGCCGGAACAGCCCGGGAAGTGCCCGCGTGGGCGGGGGAGCGGTCCGGCGCTGGGCCGCCAGTGCCGCGCCTCCGCCCACGAGCAGGGCCGCCGCACTCGCGACGGCGAGGGGTGCGTGGCCGGCCGCGCCGAGGCTGGTGGCCAGGACCGGTCCGAAGAGGAACGCGGTGGCGTTGACCAGCGACTCCAGCGAGAAGGCGGTGGGCAGCGCGCCGGCAGGCAGCAGATGGGCCCACCGGGCCGCCGAGAGCGCGCCGAGCTGGGGGACGGCCGCGCCGGCGCACGTGGCGAAAGCGATCGCGGCCGCCGGGGCGGGTGCCGCGAGGACGCCGCGACGGCGGTGGCGTGGGCGAGGAGGGCCAACGGCAGGACACGGGTCTGGCCGAACCGGTCGACCAGGCGGGCGACCTGGGGACCGAGCACGGCCTCGGCGAGGGCGTACCCGGCGGCGGCCAGGCCGGCCGTGCCGTAGGAGCCGGTGCGGGCGTGGAGCAGCCAGACCAGGCCGAGGCCGGTCATGGCGATGCCGATCCGCCCCGTGGCCGCGGTCAGGAAGAAGGCGGCGGCGCCGGGAAGGCGCAGCACCGAACGATACGACATGACGTCCTTCGCCGCCGCCGGGCGAGAGCCGCGGGGCGGAGGGACACGGCCCGGCCAAGGCGGGTCCGGACGACTGGGGGAGACCCTCGCAGACGGAACCCGGACCGGGCAACCGGTTTAGAGCTTCAGGCGGTCGCCCAGACCGCGGATGTGGCCTGCCGCGCCGCAGTCCAGGTCCAGCTGGCGGCGGCGTTCCGCCACGAACGCCCGGCCGAGGCCGGTGCGGTCCGAAGTGGACATGCTCCGGCGTAGTTCGTTCAGCAGCCCGCGTTCCTCGCCGCGCACGTGCGCGTCCACGACGTTCTCCAGGCGCAGCAACGCCTTCTCGAAGTCCTCGCCCTCCAAAACAGTCAGCAGGTCCTCGGCGAACGGGTCGCCCGGGCCGTCGGGGCGGACGATCCGCTCGGTCGCCGTCGCGTGGGCGACCAGCAACGCCGCCAGCTCCGCCACCAGGGCCGGGCGGTCGGCTTCGGCGTTGCGCAGGTCGCGCAGGAGCTGCTCGAACCGGCGGTGGTCGGCCAGCAGCACCTCGACCAGGTCCGAGCCGGGGGCCGCCGCGGCCGGGGCCGGGCGCATCCAGCCGAACGTCAGCTCGACCGCCTGGCGCCAGTGCGCGTACTCGGTGTCGCGGCGGGCCGGGTCCATCGCCGGCAGCCACTGCCCGGCCCGGTGCCAGTTGCGCCGCAGGCCCTCCAGGTCCGGCCAGTACCCGACGGACAGCCCGGCCGCGTAGGCCGCGCCGAGCGACACCGTCTCCGCCACCATCGGGCGCACCACCGGCACGTCGAGGACGTCGGCGACGAACTGCATCAGCAGGTTGTCCGCGGTCATCCCGCCGTCGACCTTCAACGTCGACAGCGCCAGCCCGGAGTCGGCGTTCATCGCGTCGACGACCTCGCGCGTCTGCCAGCCGGTCGCCTCCAGCACCGCCCGCGCGAGGTGGCCCTTCGTGATGTACGACGTCAGCCCGGCGATCACGCCACGGGCTTCGCTGTGCCAGTGCGGTGCGAACAGCCCGGAGAACGCCGGCACGATGTAGCAGCCGCCGTTGTCCTCGACCGTCCGGGCCAGGGTTTCGATCTCCGGTGCGCTGCCGATCAGCTCGAGGCCGTCGCGGAACCACTGGACCAGCGAGCCGGTGACGGCGATCGAGCCTTCCAGGGCGTACACCGCGGGCTCGTCGCCGATCTTGAACCCGACCGTGGTGAGCATGCCGTGGGTGGACAGCACCGGCGTCGGGCCGGTGTTGAGCAGCAGGAAGCTGCCGGTGCCGTACGTGCACTTCGCCTCGCCGGGCGCGAAGCAGGTCTGGCCGAACAGCGCGGCCTGCTGGTCGCCCAGCGCCGCCGCGATCCGGATGCCCGGCACCACGCGTGACGTCGTCCCGTAGACCTCCGTCGACGAGCGGATCTCCGGCAGCATCGCGCGCGGGACGTCGAAGAAGTCCAGCAGCTCGTCGTCCCAGTTGAGCGTGCGCAGGTTCATCAGCATGGTGCGGGAGGCGTTGGTGACGTCGGTGACGTGCACGCCGCCCTCGGCGCCGCCGGTGAGGTTCCAGATCAGCCAGCTCTCGATGGTGCCGAAGAGGACGTCACCGCGCTCGGCGCGTTCGCGCAGGCCCGGCGTGCGTTCGAGCAGCCAGCGGATGCGGGGTGCCGAGAAGTACGTGGCCAGCGGCAGCCCGCACAGCTGCCGGACGCGGTCGGCGCCGGGCTCGCGGGCGAGCTGTTCGAGCATGGCGTCGGTGCGCGTGTCCTGCCAGACGATCGCCCGCCCGACCGGGTTGCCGGTGCGCCGGTCCCACAGGACGGTCGTCTCGCGCTGGTTGGCGATGCCCAGCCCGACGACCTGCTCGGCGGTCGCGCCCGCGTCGGCCAGCGCCTGCGGGACGATCCGGGACAGGTTCCGCCAGATCTCGGTGGCGTCGTGCTCGACCCAGCCGGGCCGCGGGAAGTGCTGCTGGTGCTCCCGCTGCACGACCGACACGAGCCGCCCGCGCGCGTCGAACAGGATGCACCGGGTGGAGGTGGTGCCCTGGTCGATGGACATCACGTACCGCTGGACCATGGTCCTCCCTTCACCACCGGGACGCGCCCAGGTCCCGCGACACCGCGCGCGCCGCGTCGCGGACCTGGGTCAGCAGTCTCGGGCTCGGGCTGCCGTCCGGCTCGCACACCCGGTCGGCGGGGCCCGAAACGCCGATCGCGCCCACCACGATGCCGCCGTGGCCGCGGATCGGGGCCGCGATCCCCGCCTCGCCGGAGATCATCTCGCCGTTCTCGGCCGCCCAGCCCGCCTCCCGTACCTTCGCACACGCCCGCTTGATCGCCGTCTGGGTGACCAGCGTGCGGCGCGTGTACGGCTCGGGGTCGGCCTTCAGCGTCGTGTCGTAGGCCAGCAGGACCTTGCCCAGCGCCGTCGCGTGCAGCGGCAGCAGCGTGCCGACGTCGAGGCTCTGCAGGCTGTCGTCCGGCCGGAACACGTGGTGCACGACCAGCACCCGGCCCTCCAGGGGCGCGCCGATCCGGACCGCCTCGCCGCTGCGCGCGGCCAGCGCGTCGGCCCAGTTGATCGCCCGGGACCGCAGCTCGTTGACGTCGAGGTAGCTCGTGCCCAGGTGCAGCAGGGCCGCGCCGAGCTGGTACTTGCCGGTGTCGCGGTCCTGCTCGACGAACCCGACGCCCTGCAGCGTGCGCAGGATCCCGTGCGCGGTGCCCTTCGCCAGCTCCAGTGACTCGGCGATCTCGCCGACGCCCAGCCGCCCCGAGCCGCGCGCCAGCAACCGCAGGATCGCGGCGGCGCGCTCGATGGACTGGATCGGACCGGGCACGCGGGGACCCTAACCCGACCGGCCGCGATTCGACAATGTCGAACATCCACTTCGGTCGTTCGACAATGCCGACCGCCGTGCGTTGACCGGCCTGAAATGCGAACTTAACTTCACTCCACCAGTAGGGGGACAAGGTCCTTTGTGGAGGAAAGCAATGGTGCGAAACCTCAAGGCCCACGGACTCGCCGGCGAGATGGCCGCCGAGTTCGTGGGGACGATGATCCTCATCCTGTTCGGGTGCGGAGTGGTGGCGCAGGTCGTCGCCGCGGGCATCGGGGACCACGACAGCATCGCCTGGGCCTGGGGCTTCGGCGTCACCCTGGGTGTCTACGTCGCTTCGCGGGTGAGCGGCGCGCACCTGAACCCGGCGGTGACCATCGCCCTCGCGGTGTTCAAGGGCTTCGAGTGGCGCAAGGTCGCCCCCTACGCCGTGGCCCAGACCGCCGGCGCGTTCCTGGCCGCGCTGCTGGTGCGCTGGAACTACACCGAGGTGCTCAACGCCAAGGACCCGGGTCTGACGATCAAGACCCAGGGCGTGTTCTCCACCCTGCCGGGTAATGGCACGCTGCCCGTGGGTGACTGGGGCGCCTTCCGCGACCAGATCATCGGCACCGCGATCCTGCTGATCGTCCTGTTCGCCATCACCGACCTCCGCAACACCTCGCCCGGTGCCAACCTGGCCCCGGTCGTCGTCGGCTTCCTCGTCGTCGCCATCGGCATGGCCTGGGGCACGGACGCCGGCTACGCGATCAACCCCGCCCGCGACTTCGGCCCGCGCCTGGCCTCCTGGCTGACCGGCTACGACACGGCGTTCACCGACCAGTACGGCTTCCCCTACTGGTGGATCCCGATCGTGGCCCCGGTCATCGGCGCGCTGATCGGCGGCGCGATCTACAAGTACCTGATCGAGCGGTTCCTGCCCGCGGGCGACCCGCTGGACGCCATGCCCGCCAAGGACCTCGAGCCAGCCAACTGAGTAGGAGCACGACCATGCCTGACTACGTCGGCGCCGTTGACCAGGGCACCACGAGCACCCGCTTCATGATCTTCGACCACGGCGGCAACGAGATCGCCCGCCACCAGCTCGAGCACGAGCAGATCCTGCCCCGGCCGGGCTGGGTCGAGCACGACGCCACCGAGATCTGGGAACGCACCCGCTCGGTCATCGCGACCGCGCTCAACAAGGCCAACCTGACGGTCAAGGACCTGGCCGCGCTCGGCATCACCAACCAGCGCGAGACCACCGTCGTCTGGAACCGCCGCACCGGCCGCCCGTACGGCAACGCGATCGTCTGGCAGGACACCCGCACCGACCGCATCGCCTCGGCGCTCGAGCGCGAGGGCAAGGGCGAGATCATCCGCCGCAAGGCCGGCCTGCCGCCCGCCACCTACTTCTCCGGCGGCAAGCTGCAGTGGATCCTCGAGAACATCGCGGGCGTGCGCGAGGACGCCGAGAAGGGCGACGCGCTCTTCGGCACCACCGACTCGTGGCTGATCTGGAACCTCACCGGCGGCCCGGACGGCGGCGTGCACGTCACCGACCCGACCAACGCCTCCCGCACCATGCTGATGGACCTCGAGACCCTCGACTGGGACGACGAGCTGCTGTCGTTCTTCAACGTTCCGCGGCAGATGCTCCCGGCGATCCGGCCGTCGTCGAACTCCGGGTTCGGCACGACCCGCGCGGACGGCCCGCTCGGCGGCGAGGTCGCCATCACCGGCGTCCTCGGCGACCAGCAGGCCGCCACCGTCGGGCAGGTCTGCTTCCGGCCCGGCGAGGCCAAGAACACCTACGGCACCGGCAACTTCCTGCTGCTCAACACCGGCCAGGAGCTGGTCCGCTCGAAGCACGGCCTGCTGACGACCCTGTGCTACCAGTTCGGCGACGACAAGCCGGTCTACGCGCTGGAGGGCTCGATCGCCGTCACGGGGTCCGCGGTGCAGTGGCTGCGCGACCAGCTGGGCATCATCAGCGGCGCGGCCCAGAGCGAAAGCCTGGCCCGCCAGGTCGAGGACAACGGCGGCGTCTACTTCGTCCCGGCGTTCTCCGGCCTGTTCGCCCCGTACTGGCGCTCCGACGCCCGCGGCGCGATCGTCGGCCTCACCCGCGCCACGACGAACGCCCACATCGCGCGGGCCACCCTCGAGGCGATCTGCTACCAGACCCGCGACGTCGTCGAGGCCATGCAGAACGACTCCGGCGTGACGCTCGACGTGCTGCGGGTGGACGGTGGCGTCACCGCCAACGAGCTCTGCATGCAGCTGCAGGCGGACATCCTCGGCGTGCCGGTGTCGAAGCCGGTCGTCGCGGAGACCACCGCGCTGGGCGCCGCCTACGCGGCCGGGCTGGCGGTCGGCTTCTGGTCCTCGACCGACGAGCTCGAGCAGAACTGGAACGAGGACAAGCGCTGGACGCCGACCTGGAGCGACGAGCAGCGCGCCGAAGGCTACGCGGGCTGGCAGAAGGCCGTCGGCCGCACGCTCGACTGGGTCGACGTGCAGTGAACAGGAGGAGGAACACCGTGACCCCGCTTTCCCCGCAGTACCGCGCGGAGACGCTGCGGAAGCTGGTGAACGAAGAGGTCGACGTGCTCGTCGTCGGCGGGGGAGTGACCGGGGCCGGCGTCGCGCTCGACGCCGCCTCCCGGGGCCTGGAGACCGCGCTGGTCGAGGCCCGCGACTTCGCCGCCGGGACGTCCAGCCGCTCGTCCAAGCTGATCCACGGCGGCCTGCGCTACCTGGAGCAGCTGGACTTCAAGCTGGTGCGCGAGGCGCTCAAGGAGCGCGGGCTGCTGCTGCAGACGCTGGCCCCGCACCTGGTGCGGCCGGTCAAGTTCCTGGTCCCGCTGCAGCACCGGGTGTGGGAGCGCGGCTACATCGGCGCCGGCGTCACGCTGTACGACACCCTCGGCGGTGCCCGCGCGCTGCCGCGGCACCGGCACCTGTCCAAGCGGGGCGCCTTCAAGGCGGCCCCGGCGCTCGCGGACGACGCGCTGGTCGGGGCGATCCAGTACTACGACGCCCAGGTCGACGACGCCCGCCACACGATGACGATCGCGCGCACCGCCGCTGAGCAGGGTGCTTCGGTCCTGACGCGGACTCGCGTGACGTCGCTGCTTCGCGACGGCGAGCGGGTGGTCGGCGCGAAGGTCGTGGACCGGGAGAGCGGGGTCGAGTTCGAGATCCGCGCTCGCACGGTCGTCGCGGCCACCGGCGTCTGGAGCGACGACATGGCGGCGGCGGCCGGCATCCCCGCGCCGTTCACCGTCCGCGCGTCGAAGGGCATCCACCTCGTGGTGCCGCGGGAGAAGATCGACCTGGACACCGGGCTGATCCTGCGCACCGAGAAGAGCGTGTTGTTCGTCATCCCGTGGGGACGGCACTGGATCGTCGGCACCACCGACACCGAGTGGGACCTCGACCGCGAGCACCCGGCGGCGAGCCGCGCGGACGTCGACTACGTGCTCGACCACCTCAACGCCGTCCTGCGCACCCCGGTGACGCACGACGACATCGAGGGCGTCTACGCCGGGCTCCGGCCGCTGCTGGCGGCGAAGGCGGCCGCGACGACGAAGCTGTCGCGGGAGCACGCGGTCGCGCGCCCGGTGCCGGGCCTGGTCATCGTGGCCGGCGGCAAGTACACGACGTACCGGGTGATGGCCGCGGACGCCGTCGACGCCGCCGTCGAGGAGGTCGGCCGCCCGGCCCCGCCGTCGTGGACCGACCGGCTCCCGATCGTCGGCGCCGAGGGGTACCACGAGCTGTGGGCGGACCGCTTCGCCCTGGCCGCGAAGTCCGGGCTGCCGCTGACCCGCGTCGAGCACCTGCTGCAGCGGTACGGGACGCGGATCTGGAACCTCCTTTCGCTCGTGGAGGAGGACCCGTCGCTCGGGGAACCGATCACGGAGACCTCGGAGTACCTGCGCGTGGAGGCCGTCTACGCGGTCTCCCACGAGGGTGCGCTGCACCTGGAGGACGTCCTGACCCGGCGGACGCGGATCTCGATCGAGGAACGCGACCGCGGGGTGGCGGCGGCCCCGGTGGTCGCCGGGCTGATGGCACCGCTGCTGGGCTGGGACTCGCACCGCACGGACCGTGAGGTGGCGAACTACCTGGCCCGCGTCGAGGCGGAGCGCTCGGCACAGGAAGCCCCGGACGACGCGGCGGCGAACGCCACCCGCCTCGCGGCGCCGGCGCTCCTGCCGAGCTGATCGGAGCGTGCTCACGGAGCCGGGGCGCACCCCAGCTCCGTGAGCACGTATCGGGCGTTGGCCGAGATGACCGCGTTCGTGTGCCGGTAGTACGGCAGCTGGAGGGCGGCCATCGACAGCGCCCAGCCGCGGCCGCGCGCCCACGTCGCGTCGTCGGCGCCGACGCCGTCGCGGAAGGGGGGCCGGGTGGCCGCGGTCAGCAGGTTCCACGCGGGGATCAGGTCGCACGCCGGGTCGCCGAGCCCTGCGGTCGCCCAGTCCAGGACGCCGCTGAGCCGGCCGTCCCGCAGCAGCAGGTTGCCCGGCATCAGGTCGGCGTGGACCCAGCACGGCGGCCCGGTCCACTGTGGAGCGTTCAGCGCCTCGGCCCAGACGGCCCGCGCGGCGGCCGCGTCGAACGGCTCATCCGTGCGGCTCAGCCGCGCGATCGCCCGGCGGGTGGCCTCGTCCACGGTGGACAGTGGCTTCCCGCGGTAGGCCGGGGGACCGTCCGCGTGGTTGGCCCGCAGCGCGACGACGAATTCCGCCAGCTCGCGGGCCGGCGTGTCACGGCCTTCGAGCGCCGGTTCGCCGTCGAGCCAGCGGTGCACCGCCCAGGGCCGCGGAAAGCCTTCGGCGGGTTCGCCCACCGCGACGACGGCCGGGATCGCTACCGGCAGCCCACCGAGCGCCTTCAGGATCCGGCGTTCCTGCTCGACGTCCTCGGCGGAGCGGGGGAGCCGGACCGTGAGGTCGTCCCCGAGGCGGAACACGGCGTTGACCGTGCCGCCGGAAGCCAGGGGAGTGATCGGCCGGTCCGCCCACTCCGGGAACTGCCCGCGCAGCAGCCGCCGGACGAGGGCGGCGTCGACAGCAGGCATGTGATCACCGAACCACGCAGGTCAAGCGGGTTTCCGTGACCACGAGCACCCCGGATTGCACGGTGATGCATGACCGTGCATAATCATTCGCATGTCCAAGGTGCTCACTTCCCTGCCCGTCGGCGAGCGTGTCGGTATCGCCTTCTCCGGTGGCCTCGACACTTCCGTAGCGGTCGCGTGGATGCGCGACAAAGGCGCGGTCCCGTGCACCTACACCGCCGACATCGGCCAGTACGACGAGCCCGACATCGAGTCGGTGCCCGGGCGGGCCGGCCAGTACGGCGCCGAGATCGCGCGGCTCGTCGACTGCCGGGAAGCCCTCGTCGAAGAGGGGCTCGCGGCCCTGACCTGCGGTGCGTTCCACATCCGCACCGGCGGCCGCAGCTACTTCAACACCACCCCGCTCGGCCGCGCGGTCACCGGCACCCTGCTGGTGCGCGCCATGCTCGAGGACGACGTCCAGATCTGGGGCGACGGCTCCACCTACAAGGGCAACGACATCGAGCGGTTCTACCGCTACGGGCTGCTGGCCAACCCCTCCCTGCGGATCTACAAGCCGTGGCTCGACGCCGACTTCGTCACCGAGCTCGGCGGCCGCAAGGAGATGTCGGAGTGGCTGGCCGCGCACGACCTGCCCTACCGGGACAGCACCGAGAAGGCCTACTCGACCGACGCCAACATCTGGGGCGCCACCCACGAGGCGAAGTCGCTGGAGCACCTGGACACCGGCATCGAGATCGTCAAGCCGATCATGGGCGTGGCGTTCTGGGACCCCGAGGTCGAGATCCCCGCCGAGGACGTCACGATCGGCTTCGAGCAGGGCCGGCCGGTGACGATCAACGGCAAGGAGTTCGCCACCGCCGTCGACCTGGTGCTGGAGGCCAACGCCATCGGCGGCCGGCACGGCCTGGGCATGTCCGACCAGATCGAGAACCGGATCATCGAGGCCAAGAGCCGCGGCATTTACGAGGCCCCGGGCATGGCGCTGCTGCACGCCGCCTACGAGCGGCTCGTCAACGCCATCCACAACGAGGACACCCTCGCCAGCTACCACAACGAGGGCCGCCGGCTCGGCCGCCTGATGTACGAAGGCCGCTGGCTGGACCCGCAGGCGATGATGCTGCGCGAGTCGCTGCAGCGCTGGGTCGGCACCGCGGTCACCGGCGAGGTGACGCTGCGGCTGCGCCGCGGGGAGGACTACTCCATCCTGGACACCTCCGGCCCGGCGTTCAGCTACCACCCGGACAAGCTGTCGATGGAGCGCACCGAGGACTCCGCGTTCGGCCCGGTCGACCGGATCGGCCAGCTCACCATGCGCAACCTCGACATCGCCGACTCGCGGGCGAAGCTCGAGCAGTACGCGAGCCTCGGCATGGTCGGTGGCACGCACCCGAAGCTGATCGGTGCCGCGCAGGCGGCCTCGACCGGCCTGATCGGCGCGATGCCGGAGGGTGGCGCCGAGGTGATCGCCTCGCGCGGCAAGACCGACGACGACGAGCTGCTCGACAGCGCCGCGATGGAGTTCGGCACGGACTGACCCACCACACCCGAAGGCGGCACTTTCACGTGAAAGTGCCGCCTTCGGTGCGGTCAGGGCACGAGCACGACCTTGCCGGTGACCGTGCCGGATTCGGCTAGCGCCAGGGCTTTCCCGGCTTCGGCCAGCGGGATCCGCGCGGCCACCTGCGCCGTGAGCTGTCCCTTCGCCGCCATGGCGAAGACGGCGGTGAGGTCTTCGGTGAGCCGTGCGCGGAACTTGGCGAGGTTCCGCTTTCCGCCCCACACGTTGTAGAAGTGCGCCCCGCGGCGGTTCGGCAGGATGTTCCACCACAGCAGCCGCGCGAAGAGCTTGAGCACGGCGCGCTTCGGGTTGCCCCCGGTGTTCACTGTGGACGCACTGCCGTAGGCGACCAGGGTGCCGCCCGGGGCGAGCAGGCGGAACGAGTCGGCGATGCCGGGGCCGCCGACGTGGTCGAAGACGGCGTCGACCCCGCCGGGCGCCAGTTCGCGGACGCGGGCCGGGACGTCGCCGCGGTAGTCCAGGGCGGTGGCGCCGAGCCCGGTCACGACGTCGAGGTTCCGGGCCGAGGCGGTGCCGATCACCTTGATCCCCGCCGCCCGGGCGAGCTGCACGAGGGTGGTGCCGACGCCGCCGCTGGCGCCGTGGACGAGGATCGTGCCGCCGGCGGCGACCTTCGCGGTCCGGTGCAGCATCTGGTACGCCGTGATGCCGTTGACCACGAACGTCTCGGCGTCGGCCGCGTCCAGCCCGTCGGGCACCGGGACCAGGTCGGCGGCGGGCACCGCGAGGTGGCTGCTCCAGCCACCGATCTTGGTCATGGCGGCGACGCGGCGCCCGACCAGGGACTCGTCGTCGGCTTCGAGCACCGTGCCGACGACGTCGTAACCGGGCACGAAGGGGAACGGCGGCTGGTCGTAGTACTTGCCGCGGCGCATCTGCTGCTCGGCGAAGGAGACACCGGTCGCTTCGACGCGGACCAGGGCTTCGCCGGCGGCCAGGGGCGGCAGCTCCCGCTGCCCGACGCGCAGGCCGTCCGGCTCGACGAGGCCGGGGAGGACGATCTCGGTGACGTTCATGAAAGGTTCCTTCCGGTTGTGAGTGACTGGTCAATCACTCGATGGGCGCGAAAAACGTCCCGAACGGGCCGGGTGGTTCAGTTCCGGTCGGGGTGGCGGATGCCGGCGGCGAGCACGGCGGCCCAGTCGCCGGTGTGCGCGTCGAGATCGAGCGTGACGATCAGGTGACACAGCTGGCCGTAGGCGATGAACCGCTGCACCTGCTCGTCCTCGGCGCCGGAGCGGGACCGGGCGAGCTCGGTCACCTTGGCGAGGCCGCGGCGCACGGCGTCGGCGATCTCCGGGGTGTCGGCGGCCGACTGGGCGTGCACCTGCAGCATCAGCAGGTCCCGGTCGGCGATCAGCTCCGCGTAGGCGCCGCCCATCTCGTGGAGGATCTTCTCGGGGCCGGCGTCCGCGGCGCGCGCGGCGCCGTTGGAGAGGGCGTGCGCGACGAGTTCGTAGCAGCGGTCGAGTGCGGCGACGAACAGGGAAACCTTGCCGGGGAACAACTTGAAGACGTAGGCGGGGGAGATGTCGGCTCGCGCAGCCACGGCGCTGATCGGCGTGCTGTGGTAGCCGCCACGGGCGAACTCGGCGATGGCCGCGTCGACGACGGCGTCCCGCCGGGCGTCGGAGGTGGAGAGCGTGGCACCGCGTTTCGTCATGTGAGTGACTGTACACTCACTCTGGCGCCGAGGGCAACCGGGGTGGGGCAAACGAGTGACAACCGGGCCCGCGCTGTCTCGGATGTGGGCGAATGGCCCACGGGCCGCGCCGCCGCCCGGTTACAGTCCGGCTGCCGGGTTCCGCCTGGGGGCGGCCGCCGGGGAACGGGGTGCGCGATGGGGCCTGAAGTGCGGTTTCACCTGCTCGGACCGCTGACCGTGACGGTCGGCGGGCGTCCGCTGGCGCTGGGCGGGGCCAAGCAGCGGGTGCTGCTGGCCCACCTGCTGCTCAACGCGAACCGGATGGTCACGCCCGGCCAGCTCGTCGAGACCGTCTGGCCGGTCGACCCGCCGACGTCGGCCACCGCGAACCTCCAGACGTACGTGTGGCGCCTGCGCCGGCTGCTGCCGGACGGCGCCGACCTGCGCACCCACGGCCCGGGGTACTCGCTGGCCGTGGACCCGGGCGACGTCGACGCGCACCGGTTCAGCCGGCTGGTCGCCGAGGCCGCCCGCGCGGCCGAGGACGGCGCCCCGGAGGCGGCGCTGACGCTGCTGTCCGAGGCCGAAGCGCTGTGGCGCGGCGACCCGCTGGAGGACTTGCCCACCGCGCCGGCCTGGGACCCCGAGCTCGGCCGGCTCGTGGAGAACCGGCTCGCCGCCGTCGAGGAGCGGCTGGCGCTGCAGGTGCGGCTGGGCCGGCACGACCCGGCGATCGCCGAGCTCACCGTCCTGCTGGCCGAACACCCGTACCGCGAACGGCTTTGGCAGCAGTACCTGCTCGCGCTGGCCGGCGCGGGCCGCCGGGCCGAAGCGCTGCAGGCGTACGCGACCGCGCGGGAGCGGCTGGTCACCGAACTCGGCGTCGAACCCGGGCCGGAACTGCGGGCCCTGCAGGCCGCGATCCTGACCGGCGAGCCGCTGCCCGGGCCGGCGCGGGCAGCGGTCCCGGTGCGGCAGCTCCCCGCCGACCTGCCCGACTTCACCGGGCGCGAGGAGTACGTCGCCGAACTCTCGGCGGCGCTCGGGCCGGCCCCGGTCGTGCTGACCGGCGCGCCCGGCACCGGCAAGACGGCGCTCGCGATGCACGTCGCCCACCGGCTGGCCGGCCGCTTCCCGGACGGCCAGCTCTACGTCGACCTCGCGGGCACGGGCGCGCCGTGCGACCCGGCCGAGGTGCTCGCCGACTTCCTGCACGCCCTCGGCGTCACCGGGAACACCGTCCCGGCCGGGCTCGACCGGCGGGCCGCGGTGTTCCGGTCCCGCCTGGCCGGCCGCCGGATGCTGCTGGTGCTCGACGACGCGGCGACGGCCGCCCAGGTCCGCCCGCTGCTGCCGGCCGACGCCGGGTGCGCCGTGCTCGTGACGACCCGCGGGCGGCTGCCCGAGCTGGCCGGCGCCAAGCACGTCGAGCTGCCCGTGTTCGGCGAACGGGAGGCCACGCGGCTGCTTTCGGAGCTGGCGGGCGCGGACCGGGTCGTCGGCGAGCCCGCCGAAGCCGCGGCGATCGTCCGGTGCTGCGGGTACCTGCCGCTGGCGATCCGCATCGCGGGCGCGCGGCTGGCCGGGCGGCAGGCGTGGAGCCTGCGCACGCTGCACGACCGGCTGGCCGACGAGTCGAGCCGGCTGAGCGAGCTGCGCGTCGGCGATCTCGGCGTCCGGCCGAGTTTCGAGCTCAGCCTGCGCCAGCTGCCGCCGTCCGCGCGGACGGCGTTCGGCCGGACCGCGGTGCTGGGCGCGCAGGACTTCCCGAGCTGGGTCGTCGACGCGCTCCTGGACCGCGAAGGCACCCACGAGGTCCTCGACGTGCTCGTCGACGCGAACCTGGTGTCCCAGGCCGGCCGCGACGCCGGCGGCCACCCGCGCTACCGGCTGCACGACCTGCTGCGGTGCTATGCGGCGGAACTGCTGGCCGAGGAACCCCGTGCGGCGCAACGGGAAACGCTGACCCGGGTGCTGTCGGTGTTGCTGGCGCTGGCGAAGACGGCGGCGACGGGCCTGCCACCGGCGTTCGGCGCGATGACCGGCCGCGCGCTGGCGGCGGCCCCGGTGCCGGCGCGGGTGGTGACCGATCCGCTGGGCTGGTTCACCGCGGAGCGCAAGCTGCTGGCGGCGGCGGTCCAGCTGGCGGCCGACGCGGGCCTGGACGAGCTGGCCTGGCAGCTGACGGCGGCGGCGGTCCCGTTCTACGACCTGCGCGGCGCGTACGACGACTGGCGGCGCAGCCACCTGACGGCGCTGGCGGCCGCCGAGGCGGCGGGCAACCGGACGGGCGCGGCGGTGCTGAGCCGGGGCCTCGGCCAGGTCCGCCTGTACCACGACGAGTACGACGCGGCGGCCCGCGACATGAAGCGGTCGGCCGCGCTGTTCGCGGAACTGGGCGACGCCCGCGGCGAGGCACTGGCGGTGGCGGGCCTGGGCACGGTGGCCCGCGTCCGCGACCGCCCGCGCGAAGCGCTGAGCTTCTACCGCCGGGCCCTGGCGGGGCTGGAGCGGGCGGAAGACGGCAGCGGCGTCGCGCAGATGCGGAATTCGATCGGCTCGACGTACGCGTTGCTGGGCGAGTTCGCGGAGGCGGAGGACTGGCTGCGCCAGGCCCGCGAGCTGGCGCGCGAGATCGCGGACCCGCACCGCGAGGCGAAGGTCCTGACGGAACTGGGCACCCTGCACCGGGACACGGGCCGGCTGCCGGAGTCGTTGACGTGCCTGCGGCTGGCGTTGAGCATCCTGGAGGAACTCGACGACGAGCGGTGCAGCGCGTACGCGTTGCTGGGCATCGGCCAGACGCTGCTGGCGGCGGGCGAGCCGGTGCAGGCGCGCGGGGTGTGCGACCGGGCGTTGCGGGTGTTCCGCGAGACGGGCAACCACCAGGGCGAGACGACGGGATTGGCGTTGCTGGAGCAGGCCCAGCGCCGCCGAAGCCCCTCGGCGGCGGCCCGGAGCTGAGGCCGCGCCGGGGAAGGGGCGGCGGCCGGTGGGCCGCCGGGGGCGGTGGGCTGGCGGGCTGCGGGCTACGGCGTCCCCGAAGGCCTCATCTCGTCCTTCCGGTAAAGCGGGTGTGGGCAGCGAAGCCGTCGTGGGCGGTACCACCGGCCGGCTTGCGCGGGTGCTTGGTCGGCTCGCCGCTCGGCCGGTTCGGTCCGCCTGGCATTGCCGCGCGTCCGGAGGCGCCCGCATCCCCAAGCCCGCAGCGGCGTGATCACGCGCGAAACTCGCGTGATCGGCCACGGGACTCGCGTGGTTGAAGCCGGAACTCGCATGATCGGCCCGGGCATTTCGCGTGATTGGCCGGGCATCTCGTGTGATTGGGCGGTCATCTCGCGTGATTGGCGGGACGACACGGCGGGGTGGGGCGGGGGGGGGCCCCCCCCCCCCCGGGCGGTGGGGTTGGCCGGCGTCCACCCCCCGTGGTTTGGGGAGGAT
>NZ_JBFBBT010000002.1:265094-282970 GCF_040682815.1 Amycolatopsis sp. NPDC051102 | reverse complement strand
CGCGCGCGGGCGTTTGTGGTGGTTTCGGGGGCGTGGGGGGGGGGGTGGGGGCGGCGGGGGGGGGGGGGGGGGCGGCGGGGGGGGGGGGGGGGGCCCCCCCCCCCCCCCCCCCCCGGCCGGTCAGTTGCTGTTGCCCGGCTTCCAGCCGAGGTAGTTGGCGAAGTAGCCCTGGCGGGCGTGGCCGATCGCGCCGTTGACGCTGGTGGCCCAGACTCCGCCGCTGCCGTCCGCGATGCCGACGTGGCCGTAGGCCGAGATGTTCCAGAACACGAACGCGCCGCGGGGCGGGGTGCCCGTCGTGTGGCGGGCGCCGTCGGAGGACCGCCAGTGGTCGATCGCGCTCGCGTGGTGGGTCACGCGGTCCCACGCCAGGCGGACCGCCTTCTCGCAGTAACCCTGGTAGGCCGTGCTGCCGTTGCGGCTGGAGAACCAGGCGATCGCCTGGCTCGCCGTCCGGGCCGCGGCCAGGTCGGCGGCCGAGTCGGTGATCACCGCGCCCGGGTCGGCGATGTCGGCCGCGGTGACGTCCGAATACACCTCCGCGGGCGCGGCGGTGGCGATCGAAGCGCCGCCGAAGAGCAGGGCGGCCGCGAGCGCCGCCGCCTGGCAGATGGTCCTGGTACGCATGTGTCTCCCTCGGGTGGCCGGGACCTCGTGTCCCGGCGACGGGGACGAACGCTGCTCGCGGCCGCTACACCGCCACTACACCGCCGCTCCGAACCCCGGGCCGGACGCGCGGGCGAACCCGCCGCCGGAATCCGTCCGGCGGCCCGGATCCGGTGCCGGAATCCGGCACCCCGGAATCGCCGGGATCCGCCGAGAATCGTTTCCGGCGAAGGCATCCTCCCTTAGTAGGTACCGGATAACCGGGGCGGGCGCGGAGTATTCCGTGCCACCACGTCGAATCGTCACCGGCTGGAGGAACACTTCGTGAAAACCACATCAGGAGTCCTTCGTGGACTCGCGGCGGTTTCGGCCGCAGCGGCCGCGGTCGTCGCGCTGCAGGCCCCGGCCGCCGCGGCCGCGGCGCGGACCGATCTCGGGATCACCATGCAGGCCCAGCAGAAAGACCAATGGTGCTGGGACGCCAGCGGCAACACCATCGCCGACTACTGGGGCTACTCCCTGACCCAGACGCGGTTCTGCCAGATCGCGCACAACGAGTCCGGCAGCGACTGCGCCAACAACCAGGGTTACCTGTCCGACCAGCAGCGCGTGTTCCGCTACCTCGGCTTCACCAGCGTCGGGACGTACAACTCGAGCGGGCAGACGCTTTCCTTCACCGGCGTCAAAAGCCAGATCGACGCCGGCCACCCGGTCGGCACCCGGATCGGCTGGCGCTCCGGCGGCGGTCACATGCACGTCCTTTACGGCTACGACAATTCCAGCGGCGCGACCCGGGTGGAATACGGCGACCCGTGGCCGAACAACAGCCGCTACAACTCGATGAACTACGACACCTACCGGTCGAACACGCAGTTCCAGTGGACCCACACGCTGTACGGAATCGAGGGATGAGCATGCTGCGCAAAGCCATGGGCGTCGCCGTGCTGGCCGGCGCCGCGATGCTCACCACGGCCGGCGCCGCGGCCGCGGCCGACGGCCCGGCGGGTACCCCGACCGCCGCCGACACCGCCGCCATCGGCCAGGTCACGAGCGGCCCGGCCACGCTCGGCCGCCTCGCGGCGACGAAGTTCCCCGGCGCGCACGCCGCGGCCGCCCAGCAGTCGGCCGATCCGCGCACGCAGGTCCCCGTCTACGAGCCGACGGCGGCATTCGTCGCCGGCAAGTCGGACGTCCCGGCCGCGCTCGCCTACGTCGCGGTGCCGGCGCGGACCGGCGACGGCACCGCCGCCACCGTGTGGGCGGAGCGCCAGGGCGCCGCCTGGACCGTCGTCAACGTCGCGTCCGCGGACTACGAACGGCAGTACGCCCAGGCCGCGGCCGGCGGCTACCTGCTGCACGAACCGCAGGTCAACGCCTGGTACGCGGTGCACGGCGACGCCGTGACCGTCCTCGACGGTTCGGTCACCGGCCTGGCCGCGGGCACGAAGCTGTCCTTGGCGGACTACCGCGCGGCGCTGCACGGGCGGTACGCGGACAAGCTGCCGGGCTCGGCCTACGACCGCGACGGCGCGGGCGGCGGCTATGGCGGCCGCGAACGCGCCGTCCCGGCCGCAGACGACAGCGGCGTGCCGATGCTGCCCTTCGTGCTCGGCGGCGTCTTGGTGCTGGTGGCCGGCGCGGCGGTCGTGCCGCGGCTGCGGCGGCAGTAGCCGAACGACGAGGGGCCGCCGGCGTGTCCGGCGGCCCCTTGGCAGCCCGTCATGATCAGGTCACAATGCGCCATGGCCGTTTCGCCCGGCGTGCCGCCGGAAACGGCGCGCCCCGGGCTGAGCGCGTCGGATCTCGCGCTGGTGGAGGCCCTCCAGCGGGACCCGCGGGCGCCGTGGACGCGCATCGCCGCCGCCGTCGGCACCGACGCGACGACGGCGGCCCGCCGCTGGGACCGGCTCCAGGCGGCCGGGCTGGCCTGGCTCACCGCCTACGCCACGGCGCCGACGACCACGGTCGGCTACGTCGACCTGGCCTGCCGCCCGGACACCCTCGGCGGCCTGACCCGTGAGCTGTGCGGCTGGCCGTCGGTGTTCAGCGTCGAGCGCACGACGAGCCGGTTCGCGCTGTTCCTCGGCTTGGCCGCGCGCGACCTCGACGCGCTGGACGCGCTGGTCACCGGCCGCATCGGCACGCTGCCCGGGGTGCGGGAGGTCCGCTTCGCCGTCGCGACCCGCGTCTACCGGGAGGGCAGCGGGTGGCTGGTGAACGCGCTCGCCCCGGAACAGCGGGCGGTGCTGGACGACACCGCCGTGCAGGCCCGGCTGGTCGTGCCGCAGCAGTGGAACGACCGGGACCTGCGCGCGCTGGTCGAGTCGCTCGGCGAAGACGGGCGGCGCAGCTACGCCGAGCTGGCCCGCGACTGCCGGATGAGCGAGTCGGCGGTGCGGCGCACGCTGGCGCGGATGCTGCGCAACCACGAACTCGACTTCCGGTGCGACCTCGCGCACGTCCCGGCGGGCTGGCCGGTGATCGCGGGCTACCGGCTCGACATCCGCGCGGCGGACCTCGACCGGGCGGGCTCCGTGATCGCGCAGCTGCCGGAGACGCGGCTCTCGGCGGCGGTGGTGGGGGAGGGCAACCTCGTGGTGTCGGCGTGGCTGCGCGATCCGGGCGACTGCACCGGCTACGAGGCACGGCTGGCCGATGCCGCCCCCGGCGCGCGCGTCCTCGAACGCGCGATCACGCTCCGGATGCCGAAGCGGATGGGCCGGCTGCTCAGCCCGCACGGCCTGGGCGGCACCCACCAGGCGATCATCCCGGCCCGCTGAGCACCGCCGCCGCTGACGTAGGGTCGGGAGCGGGATCTCGGACGGCGGAAGGACATGCGGGTGGGCGAGTCGAACTGGGCCGGCAACCACACCTACGGCGCGGACGCGGTGACGACGCCGCGGACGGTCGCCGAGGTGCAGGCGGCCGTCGCCGCGGCCGCGCACGTCAAGGCCCTCGGCAGCCGGCACTGCTTCAACGACATCGCGGACTCCCCGGGCGGGGTGCTGCTGGACCTGCGCGCGCTCGACGCCGGCGTCGAAATCGGCGACGGCACCGTGACCGTCGGCGGCTCGGCGCGCTACGGCGACTTCGCGCAGCAGCTGCACGCGGCCGGGTACGCGCTGCCGAACCTCGCGTCGCTGCCGCACATCACCGTGGCGGGCAGCGTCGCGACCGGCACCCACGGCTCCGGACGCCGTCAGCCGGGGCTCGCCGCGGCCGTCTCGGCGGTGGAGCTGGTCACCGCGGACGGCGAACTCCGGACCTTCACCCGCGAGGACACCGAATTCCCGGGCCTCGTCGTCGGGCTCGGCGCGCTCGGCGTCGTCACCCGGCTCACCCTCGACGTGGTCCCGGCGTTCGACGTCCGCCAGGACGTCTTCGACGCCCTGCCGTGGGACGCCGCGGACCGGCACTTCGACGAGATCGAAGCCGCCGGCTACAGCGTCAGCATGTTCACGAACTGGGTGAACGGCACCATCGATCAGGTGTGGGTCAAGAGCCGCGTCGACGACTTCACCGAGCGGGCCGGGCTGTTCGGCGCGGTGCCCGCGGACGGACCGCGCCACCCGGCGCACGCCGCCGGCATCCCCGCGGACAACTGCACGCCGCAGCAGGGCGTGCCGGGGCCGTGGCACGAGCGGCTCCCGCACTTCGCGCTGGCGTTCACCCCGAGTGTCGGGGACGAACTGCAGTCGGAGTACTTCGTGCCGTACGAGCACGCGGCGGCCGCGGTCCGGGCGGTCCGCGAGATCGGCGACCTCGTCGCGCCGCTACTGCTGGTCTCGGAAATCCGCGCGATCGCGGGCGACGAGCTGTGGCTGAGCCCCTGCCACGGCGGCGACCGGGTGGCTCTGCACTTCACCTGGCAGCCACGCCAGCCCGAGGTGGAGGCGGTGCTGCCGGTGCTCGAGGAGCGCCTGGCGCCGTTCGGCGCGCGCCCCCACTGGGGCAAGCTCTTCCACGGCGTCCCGCAGGGCTACCCGCGGCTGGCGGACTTCCGCGCCCTGGCGGACCGGCTCGACCCGCAGGGCAAGTTCCGCAACCCGTTCCTGCACCGCCACGTCTTCGGCGGCTAGCCCCGCGGCGGCGCGGTGGTCGCGCGGACGATGAGGTAGGTGTCCAGGACCTGCGTCGTGTGCTCGTCGGCCTCGCCGTCGAGCAGGCCCAGCAGGATCGTCACCGCCGCGCGGCCCGCCGCCTCCGTCGGCATCGCGATCGTCGTCAGCGGCGGGGCGGAGATCGCCGCGAAGACGAGGTCGTCGAAGCCCACCAGGCTGATCTCGTCCGGTACCGGCACCCCGCGGGCGTTCAGCCGCGCCAGCGCGCCGAAGGCGACCAGGTCGTTGTAGGCCACGATCGCCGTCACGTCCGCCGCGAGCGCCAGGTCCGCGCCCTGCAGGCCGCCCTCGAACACCGGGGGGAACGGGCCGAACTCGACGACGTCCGTGCCATGCCGCTCCGCCGCCTCCGCCAGGCCCAGCTTGCGGGCCCGGTTCGCCCACGACGTCCGCGGGCCGCCCAGGTAGGCGCAGCGGCGGTGGCCCAGCGCAGCCAGGTGCTGGACCGCCTGCCGCATGCCGTCCGCGGCGTCCATCACGATCGACGGGATCCCGGGCACCTCCCGGTTGAGCAGCACCAGGGTCGTCTGCCCGGCGAGCGCGCGCAGCTGGTCGTCGGTCATGCTCGGGCTGCACAGCACCACGCCGTCGACCTGCTTGGCCATCCGGCGCACCAGGTTCTGCTCGGTCGCCGGGTCCTCGTCGCTGTTGGCGAACAGCACGGCGATGTCGTCTTGGCGGGCCCGGGCCTGGACGCCGTTGAGCACGCCGGTGAAGAACGGGTTGCCCAGGTCCGAGACCACGATCCCGATGTGCCCGGTGCGGGCCGCCGGCACCGGCTGCGGCGCGCCGGCCGCGTGGTAGCCCAGCTCGTGGGCCGCGGCCAGCACCCGGGTGCGGGTCTGCAGCCGGACCAGGTCCGGGGACGTGAACGCCCGCGAGACGGTCGAGATCGACACGTTGGCCCGGCGGGCGACGTCGTGAATGGTCACGGTCACGGCAACTCCTCGGCAGGCTCCGAGCAACATCATGGAAACGGCTGCGGGCGTTGTCAACAAATCCTGCAAACGTTGACCGCCGCTTGCAGGCGTCGCCGGTCTATTCCAGTAAGCGCTATCTCGAAACGCGCGCCGCCGTTCGGAGTACCGGCAATTCGACGAATTCGACGACGTTGTCCCGAAGATTGACACCCTTGTCGCGAACGCCCTACGGTGGCGACCGGAAGTTTCTCCCGAACTCCTGACCCATTCGTCAGTTCCGCGCGGCCCGCACCGGGTCCCGCCGATCGGAGATCCATGTCGGGGAGCCGGAGCCGCACCGTGGCGGACCCGCCGAGGCTGGCGGTCGTCGGCACGTCCGGGTACGCGTTCAGCTACCTGCACCGCGCGCGCATCCTGCACGACGAGGGTCTGGTCCGCTTCGCCGGGATGGCCGACATCCGGCCGCCGTCCGCCGCCGCGATCGCGCTCCTGCCCGAGGGTGGCACCGCGCACGCCGGCGTCGACGACCTGCTCCGCCGTTGCCGCCCCGACATCACCGTGGTCGCGACGCCGCCGCACGCGCACGTGCAGGCCGGCGGCGCGGTGCTGCGCGCGGGCAGCGACCTGCTCCTGGAAACCCCGCCGGTGCTCGACCTCGACGGCTTCACGACGCTGACGCGGCTGGCCGCGGAGACCGGGGCGGCCTGCCAGACCGGGTTCCAGAGCTTCGGCTCCCCGGCCCTGCCCGTCCTCCAGGCGGCGATCGACGGCGGGAAGCTCGGCGATGTCGTCGGCGTCGGCGCGGCCGGCGCGTGGATCCGCACCGACGCCTACTACCGCCGCAACCCGTGGGCCGGGCGCCGCTGGCTGGACGGGGAGGCCGTCGTCGACGGGGCCCTGACGAACCCGTTCTCCCACGCGGTGGCCACCGCGCTGCTGGTCGGCGGGGTCGCCGGCCGCGATCCGGCGGAGATCGCGCTGGAGCTCTACGGCACGCGCGACATCGAAGCCGACGACACCGCCTGCCTGCGGATCCGGTTCGGCGACGGCCCCGAGATCGTCGTCGCCGCTTCGCTGTGCGCCGAGCAGGACCACGAGCCCTACATCGTGGTGCACGGCGTCGAGGGGCGCGCGAAGTTCTGGTACAAGAGCCACCGCCTGGAACTCGACGACGAGCGGGTCCACCTCGGCCCGCCGGCCGACCTGCTGCGCAACCTGATCGCCCACCACCGCGACCCGGCGGGCGTGCCGCTGCTCGCGCCGCTGTCGGCGACCCGGGCGTTCGCCTCGGTGGTCGAGGCGGTGCGGAACGCGCCGTCGCCCTCGCGGATCCCGGCCGGCTGGATCCGCACGGTCGGCGAAGGCGCGAGCCGGCACCCGGTGGTGCGGGGGATCGGCGAAGAGGTCGCCGTCGCGGCCGACCGGCTCGCGTTGTTCTCCGAGATCGGCGTGCCGTGGGCGAGCGCCGCGCGCCCGGCGGCGGCCGGCGAACGCACCGGATAACGCCGCCGGTGCTCCCCGAGCGCTGACCGACCGGTGACCGAACCGGTTCGAGTAAGCGCTTTCTCGGCGTGCGTGCTGAATGCTGAAAGTGCTGCTGCACAAGGGTTGTTGCGGCTGTTTGCCCGTTGACACCGGTATGGCGGACTGCCTACCGTGAGCGCGCTGACAGCGTTTTCAGAAAAGTGCTGACCGGCTGAGGACGGAGAGTTCGATGGGGCGGACAACTGAGCGTAGGACCAGGGGACGGGGTGTCGCCGCGCTGGCCGTGGTGGTCCCGTTGCTGCTGACCGGGGTGGCCGCCTGCGGCTCGGACTCCGGTGGCGGCGGTGGCGACGTCACGATCACCTTCGTCTGGTGGGGCAGTGACGGGCGGGCGAACCTGACGAAGAAGGCCGTCGAGCTGTTCCAGCGGAAGAACCCGAAGATCAAGGTGCAGACGTCGTTCTCGGCGTACGCGGCCTACTGGGAGAAGCTGGCTACGCAGACGGCCGGGGGCAAGCCGCCGGACGTGCTCAACGTCGACAGCCGCTACCTGGCCGAATACGGCGGCCGCAACGTGCTGGCCGACCTGAATTCCGGTGCGGGCAAGGCGATCTCGCTCGCCGACGTCAACCCCGAGCTGGCGGCCACCGGCGTCTACCAGGGCAAGCGGTACGCCGTGCCGTGGGCGCAGAACACCCCGGCGATGATCTACGATGCGGCTGCATTCATGGCGGCCGGCGCCGACCCGGCGAAGGGGATGACCTGGGACCAGTTCGCCGACGCGGCCCGGAAGGCCGGCGCGGCGGGCACGGCACGCGGGGTGACCGACTTCGGCATCCTCGACACGACGCTGGAGATCTGGCTGCGCCAGCAGGGCAAGCAGTTCTACACCCCGGAGGGCAAGCTCGGCTTCACCGGCGACGACCTGCGCCGCTACTGGGAGCTGGCGGGCAAGTTCCGTGACACGAAGGCCGCGTCGCCCGCGGACGTCACGGCGTCCTACAACACCTCGCCCGAGCAGGCCCCGCTCGGCAAGAAGCTGACGAGCTCGGAGTTCGCCTACGACAACCTGCTGCCGGCGTACCAGAAGGCGAACGGCAAACCGCTGAACGTGGCGCCCTACCCGAGCGGCGCCGACGGCGACACCGGGCAGTACCGGCGGCCGTCGATGTTCCTCTCCGTCTCGGCACGCAGCCAGCAGCAGGAAGCCGCGGCGAAGCTCGTCGACTTCCTGGTCAACGACCCGGAGGTCGGCAAGATCGTCGGCACCGACCGCGGCCTCGCGCCGAACCTGAAGGTCCGGGCCCAGCTGGCGGCCACCGCGACCGGCAACGACAAGACCCTCTACGACTACGAAGCCGCGCTCGAACCGAAGCTCGGGGCCGCGCCGCCGGTACCGCCGAAGGGGGCGGGCGCGATCCAGAAGCTGCTGCAGCGCACCTACGAAGAGGTCGCGTTCGGCCGGATGAGCGTCGACGACGCGGTGAACCGGTTCATGACCGAAGCCCAGAAGGGACTGTCCTAGCCGATGACGACCCTGCGCACGCCGGACCCGCCGGTCGCGCCGCCGGCGTCGGCCACGCGCGTCCGGCGCCGGGACCGGCCCGTCGGGCGCCGCCGCAAGAGCCAGCCGGAGGCGTTCGCCTTCCTCACGCCGTGGCTGCTCGGCGCGGTGGCGCTGACCGTCGGCCCGATGGTGGTCTCGCTGTACCTGTCGTTCACCGACTACGACCTGTTCACCTCGCCGAAGTGGGTCGGCTTCGGCAACTTCGCGCACATGTTCGGCGGCGACGACCGGTACCTGCAGTCGGTGAAGGTCACGCTGATCTACGTGCTGGTGTCGGTGCCGCTGAAGCTGGCGGTGTCGCTGCTGGTGGCGATGCTGCTCAACACGCGCCGCAGTGCGAACGGCTTCTACCGGGCCGCGTTCTACGCTCCGTCGCTGCTGGGCGCGAGCGTTGCGGCGGCGCTGGTGTGGCGGGCGCTGTTCATGGGCGGCGGCCCGGTGAACGAGCTGCTGGCGTTCTTCGGCTGGCATACGCCGAGCTGGGTGGACGACCCGCAGTTCAGCCTCGCCTCGATCGTGCTGCTGGGTGTCTGGCAGTTCGGTGCGCCGATGGTCATCTTCCTGGCCGGCCTCAAGCAGATCCCCGCGGAGCTGCACGAGGCGGCCGCGATCGACGGGGCGGGTGCGTTCCGCCGGTTCCGGCACATCACGCTGCCGATGCTGTCGCCGGTGATCTTCTTCAACCTGGTGATGGAGGCGATCCACGCCTTCCAGGCGTTCACCCCGGCGTTCGTCATCGGCGGCGGCCGCGGCGGCCCGGCCGACGCGGACCTGTTCTACACGCTCTACCTGTTCGAGGTCGGCTTCCAGGACTTCCGGATGGGCTACGCGTCGGCGATGGCGTGGGTGCTGCTGGTCGTCATCGCGATCGTGACGGCGATCGTGTTCCGCACGGCGAAGCTCTGGGTGTTCTACGACGACGCGGAGGACAAGAAGTGATCGCGCTGCCGCGCACGGCGCGGTCGTTCGGCTGGCACGTGCTGTGCCTGGTCATCGTCGCCGTGGTGCTGTACCCGCTGGTGTGGCTGGCGTTCGCGTCGGTCAAGCCGCCGGACGAGATCCTTTCCCGGCTGGCGCTGCTGCCCACCCGGTTCGTCTTCGACGGCTACACGAAGGGCTGGGAGGGCGCGGCGGACGTCGGGTTCGGCCGCTTCTTCCTCAACTCCTTCCTGGTGGCCGGCCTGTCGGTGGCGGCGAACGTGCTGTCGTGCTCGCTGGCCGCGTTCGCCTTCGCCCGGCTGAAGTTCCGGTTCCGCGGCGCGCTGTTCGCGTTCATGATCACGACGCTGATGCTGCCCTACCACGTCACGCTGATCCCGCAGTACGTGATCTTCCAGCAGGCGGGGCTGGTCAACACGTTCGTGCCGCTGATCCTGCCGAAGCTGCTGGCCACCGAGGCGTTCTTCGTGTTCCTCATCGTCCAGTTCATGCGCGGGATCCCGCGTGAGCTCGACGAAGCGGCGATCATCGACGGCTGTTCGGTGTACCGCACGTTCTGGCACGTGGTGCTGCCGCTGTCGAAACCGGCGCTGGTGACGACGTCGATCTTCACGTTCATCTGGACGTGGAACGACTTCTTCACGCAGATGGTGTACCTGAACGACACGGAGAAGTTCACCGTGCCGCTCGGCCTGCGGCTGTTCGTGGACACCAGCAGCGAGTCGAACTTCGGCGCGATGTTCGCGATGTCCGCGCTCGCGCTCGTCCCGATCGTGCTGTTCTTCCTCGCCTTCCAGCGCCTGCTGGTCGAAGGCGTCAGCACCAGCGGCCTGAAGGGGTGACGGCGATGCGGACCCGGTGGAGGACGGAGCTCGGCGACTTTTCGGACTGCCTCCTGGCGGGGGTCCTGGTGGCGCTGGCGTCGGTGCCGGTGGTGACGGCGGGCCCGGCGTTCGTGGCGGGCTGCCGGGTCCTGGACCGGATCCGGCACGACGTCGGACGTCCACTGTGGACGACGTTCTGGGCGGACTTCCGCGAGGCCGCCCGGGGTGGGGTGGCGTTCGGGCTGGGGTGCCTGGCGGCGGTGGTGCTGTTCGCGGTGGACCTCGAGGTGGTGGCGTCGATGCCGGGGGCCGGTGTCCTGCAGCCGGCGTTGTGGCTGCTGGCGGCGGCGGGGGTGGTGGTGGCGGTGCGCACCTGCGAAGTGGTGGCCACCGCCGGCCCGGCGCCGGCCGGCGAGAGGGCGAGCGGCGCCGGCGGGCGATCGCCGGACGGCACCGCCCCGAGCTGGCGCCGCGCGATCGTGACCGCGGCGCGGGAAACCGCCGCCGCACCGGGCCGCGGGGTGCTCCTCGCCGGCGCCGCCGGGATCGCCGGCCTGCTGATCTGGATGCTGCCCATCCTCGCCCTCGTGGTGGCCGGGCCGCTCGCCCTGGCCGCGGTGGCCACCGGCGGCCGCCGATGAGGCCGGAGGTGATCGTCTTCGGCATGGCCGGGTACGCGGCCCAGCACCTGCGCCGCGCCCGCGTCCTGCACGACCGTGGCGAACTCGTCCTCGCCGGGGCGTGCGACATCCGCGAACCCCCGCCGGAGGCTCGCGGTCTGCTGCCGGAGGGGGCGGTGATCACGCAAGACGCCGCCGAACTGCTCGCCCGCACGACCCCGGACATCGCCGTGGTGGCCACCCCGCCGCACACGCACCTGCCGCTGGCGAAACTCGCGCTCGCCGCCGGCTGCCACCTGCTCGTCGAGAAGCCACCGGTCCTCGACCTCGCGGCCTTCGGCGAACTCACCGAACTGGCCCGCGCCCGCGCCTGCCAGACCGGGTTCCAGAGCTTCGGCTCCGCCGCGGTCCCGGTCGTGCAGGCGGCCATCGAGAACGGCGAGGTCGGCACCGTCACCGGGATCGCCGCCGCCGGCGCCTGGATCCGGCGGGACCGCTACTTCGCGCGCGCCGAGTGGGCGGGCCGCCGCCGCGTCGGCGGCCAGCCGGTGGTCGACGGGGCCCTGACCAACCCGTTCGCCCACGCCGTGGCGACCGCCCTGCTGGTCAACGGCACGGCCGGCGTTCTGCCGGACCGGATCGCCGTCGAGCTGTACCGGGCCCGGGACATCGAGTCGGACGACACCGCCTGCGCCCGGCTGAGCTTCGCCGGCGCGCCGGACGTCGTCGTCGCGGCCACGCTCGACGCCGAGGCCGACCACGAGCCGTACGTGCTGGTCCACGGCACGAACGGCCGGATCCGCTGGCACTACAAGACCGACGTGGTGACCGTGCACGACCGGCCGCTCCCGGTCGGGCCGCCCCGGGACCTGCTGGCCAATCTCGTCGCGCACGTCCGCGACGGCGAACCGCTGCTGGCCCCGCTGGCCGCCACCCGCGCCTTCACCGCCCTGGTCGAGACCGTGCGCGACGCGCCGGAGCCGCTTCCGCTGCCTGCCGAATGGGTCCGGGCCGTGGACACCGGGCCCGAACGGCACTTCGTCGTGCCGGGCGTCGACCGGGACGTCGACACCGCGGCCGACCGGCTCACGCTGTTCTCCGAACTCGCCCTGCCCTGGACCGGCGCCGGTACGCGCGCCTGAAAAGAGAGAGGTGATGGCGGTGCGTCGCCACGCGATCGTCGGCCTGGGCTCCCGGGCCCAGCTGTTCGCCACGGCCTTGGCCGCGTCGCCGCGGGCCGAGCTCGCGGCCTTCTGCGACCACAACGAGACCCGCATGCGGGTCCACAACGGCTGGCTCGGCACGGAAGTCCCCGCCTACCGGCCCGAGGACTTCGCCGCCATGCTGGCGAAGGAGCGCATCGACGTCGTCGTCGTGTGCACGCCCGACCACACGCACGCGGACTACGTCGTCGCCGCGCTGGAGGCGGGCTGCGACGTCGTCACCGAAAAGCCCATGACGACCGACGCCGAAGGCGCGCGGCGGATCCTGGCCGCCCGGCGCGAAACGGGCCGCTCGGTGCGGGTCGCCTTCAACTACCGGTACAACCCGGTGCACCGCCGGGTGCGGGAGCTGCTGGCCGCCGGCGCGATCGGCGAGATCGGCTCGGTCGAGTTCAGCTGGCTGCTCGACACCGCGCACGGCGCCGACTACTTCCGCCGCTGGCACCGGGACAAGGCGAACTCCGGCGGCCTGCTGGTGCACAAGTCCGGTCACCACTTCGACCTGGTCAACTGGTGGCTCGGCCGCGGGCCGGAGACGGTGTTCGCCCTCGGGCGGCTGTTCTTCTACGGCGACGAGAACGGCGGCCGGACGGCTGGCGACCGGTTCGCCCTGGACCTCGATGCCTCGCCCAAGCTGCGCGCGCTCTACCGCGACGCCGAGCGGGAAGACGGCTACGTCCGGAACCAGGACGTGTTCGCCCCCGGCGTCACCATCGAGGACGACTTGTCGGTGCTCGTGCGCCACCACGGCGGCGCGGTGCTGAACTACCACCTGCACGCGTATTCGCCGCGAGAGGGCTACCGCGTCGCGTTCTCCGGCAGCGAAGGGCGGCTGGAACTGGACGTCCGGGAGAACGAGTACGCGGCCGGCGCCGAGCCGGTGCCGAAGCGGGCGCAGGCCCGGCTGACCGTGCAACGGCACTGGGAACCGCCGGCAACCGTGTTCGACGGGCTCCTCGGCGACGGGCACGGCGGCGGCGACGAGCGGATGCTCGCCGAGCTGCTCGGCGACGCGGAGCCGGACGAGCTCGGCTGCGCGGCCGGCCACGAGGCTGGCCTGCAGGCCCTGCTCACCGGGCTGGCCGCGAACCGGTCCCTGGTCACCGGCCGCCCGGTCGCGGTGACCGAGCTGCTCGGCGAGATCGGGGAACCGGCGTGAGCCGGGCCGCGGTGGGGGACCTGTCGCTGGAGCCGCCCGGGGCGGACGACGGCCGGGTGCGGGTCCGCCTCGGCGACGTCGTCCTGGCCGAGTACGTGGTCGTGCCGCCGACGCCGGCCGGGGACTCACCGAAGCCGTACCTGCACCCGCTGCGCACCACCGCGGGGGAGACGGTGACCGCGGTGCGGCCGCACGACCACACCTGGCACAACGGCCTGCAGTTCACCATGGCCCACCTCTCGGGCGAGAACTTCTGGGGCGGCCGCACCTACGTGCGCGGCCGCGGCTACACCCCGCTCGACAACAACGGCACCGTCGGCCACGTCCGCTGGGAAAGCCTCGACGACGCGGGCGGCCACTGCGAACTGCGGCACGAGCTGGCCTGGCGCACCGCGGCCGGCCGGCGCTGGCTCACCGAGCACCGCACGCTGCGCTTCGGCGACGTCTCGGCCGACGGCGGGCACTGGACGCTCACCTGGTCCAGCCGGCTGCGCAACACCAGCGGTCACGAGCTGCGGTGGGGGAGCCCGGTGACCGAAGGCCGGGACACCGCCGGCTACGGCGGGCTGTTCTGGCGCGGGCCACGGTCGTTCACCGGCGGCACGGTCCGGACGCCGGACGGCCGGTCGGCGGCCGAGGCGATGGGGCACCGGTCGCCGTGGCTGGCCTTCACCGGGCAGCACGACGAAAGCCTGCGGACCTCGACGCTGCTGTTCGCCGACAGCCCGGCGAACGCGGCCCACCCGACGGCCTGGTACGTCCGCGCCGAGCCGTTCCCCGTGGTCAGCTTCGCCGCCACCTACCACCGGCCGTGGCTGCTCGAACCGGACGAGGAGCTGGCACTGACCCACCACGTCGTCGTCATCGACGGCGCCCCGGACGCCGCCGGCCTCGCCCGGCACGCGGCGCGGGTGCTCACGAGACAGGACACCGACTAGAGGAGCCGAGAATGCGCTGGAAGGCTTTCGCGGGGTGCTTCGCCCTGCTCGGACTCACGCTCACCGCGGCACCCGCCCAAGCCCACGGCCGCGACCCCGGCCGGGTCGTCCTGGGCGTGCACGACGGCTGGGCCGCCGCGACCACCGGCACGACCGGCGGTGCGGCCGCCGCGCCCGCGGACGTCCACACCGTCACCAAGCGATCGGAGCTGGCCGCGGCCCTCGCGGCGAACCCCGGCGCACCGAAGATCATCTACGTCCGCGGGACGATCGAGGGCAACGTCGACGCCGCGGACCGGCCGGCGAGCTGTGAAAGTTTCGCCGACCCGGCTTACAGCCTCCCGGCCTACCTGGCGGCCTACGACCCCGCCACCTGGGGGAGAGTGCCGCCGTCGGGGCCGCTGGAGGAGGCCCGCGCGCGGTCGCAGGCGAACCAGGCCAAGCAGGTCCTGCTCGACGTCGGCCCCGACACGACGGTCGTCGGGCTCGGCGAGCACGCCACCCTGCACGGGCTGACCCTGCGCGTCACCGGCGACAACGTGATCCTGCGGAACCTGCACTTCTCCGACGCCCACGACTGCTTCCCGCAGTGGGATCCGCTCGACACCGCGGACGGCAACTGGAACTCCGAATACGACAACGTCGACCTGGTCGGCGCGACGCACGTGTGGGTGGACCACAACGAGTTCAGCGACGGCGGGAACACCGTGCAGCCGTCGTACTTCGGCCGCAAGTACGAGGTCCACGACGGGCTGCTCGACATCGTCAACGGCTCCGACCTGGTCACGGTCTCGTACAACCGGCTGCACGACCACGACAAGACCATGCTGATCGGCAACACCGACAAGCCTGCCTACGACGTCGGCAAGCTGCGGGTCACGCTGCACCACAACCTGTTCTCCGAGATCGGGCAGCGCGCGCCGCGGGTGCGGTACGGCCAGGTGCACGTCTACGACAACCTCTACCTCGTCCGGGATCCGGCCGCCTACACGTACTCGCTGGGCGTCGGCGTGCAGTCGCGGATCTACGCGGAGAACAACTTCTTCCGCGTCCCGGCCGGGCTGCCCCTGGGTCAGCTGGTGCACTACTGGAAGGGCACCGTGCTGCACGCGACCGGCACGCTGGTCGCGCAGGGCCCGGCGTGGCCGCGGCCGGTCGACCTGCTGGCCGAGTACAACGCCGCCAACGACCCGGACCTCGGCCCGGACGTCGGCTGGACGCCGTCGCTGGTCCAGCGCCTCGACCCGGCGTGGGCGGTGCCGGCGCTGGTGCTCGCCGGGGCCGGCCCCGGGCGCTGAACCTTCGACGCTTTCGCCGTTTTCTGAAAACAATCGGCGGCGGCGACCATCCGGGCGACATGCGCGGCGCTGCGGCGAACGACATTGACACGGCCTGCCCGCAACCCGAAACTTCGGTACGAGAAAGCGCTTTCACAACCCGGTCGGACGCTTTCCGTCAGCGCCGATTGAAGCTCGAGACCAGGGAGTGACGAAGAAATGATTCCCCCAGCACTGTCCCGGATCGTCCGGGTGGCGGCGGTCGCCGCGCTCGTGGTTTCGGCGGCGGTCGGCACCGGCGCGACCGCGTCGGCCGCCTCCTGGCCGAACCCGGGCACGAACGTGCCGGTGCCGAAGACGGTCAAGGTCACCAGCGGCACCTACGACGGCGGCCTCAAGCGGTTCTACGGCACCGGCGACCTCGGCACCGGCGGCCAGAGCGAGGACCAGAGCCCGATCTTCGAACTTTCCAACGGCACCACCCTGAAGAACGTCGTCCTCGGCAGCCCGGCCGCCGACGGCGTGCACTGCCTCGGCACCTGCACGCTGCTCAACGTCTGGTGGGAGGACGTCGGCGAAGACGCCGCGACCTTCAAGGGCACCTCCGCCTCGCAGACGATGACCATCGACGGCGGCGGCGCGCGCAAGGCGTCGGACAAGGTGTTCCAGCACAACGGCCCCGGCACCATGTACATCCGGAACTTCCAGGTCAACGACTTCGGCAAGCTGTACCGCTCGTGCGGCAACTGCAAGACGCAGTACAAGCGCAACGTCGTCGTGGACAACGTCACCGCCACCGTGCCCGGCAAGGCGCTGGTCGGCATAAACACCAACTACGGTGACACCGCCAAGCTGACGAGGATCACCATCGTCGGCGACTCGAGCCGCAAGATCGAGCCGTGCTCGAAGTACAAGGGCGTGACCAGCGGCGAGCCGACGAAGACCGGCAGCGGCCCGGACTCGACGAACTGCCTCTACACCGCGGCGGACATCACCTACAAGTAACCGGCCCGCGCCGGGGGTGGCGGCCGCCGTCCGGTACCCCCGGCGCGTTCCAGCGTGGAGGCGTCATGTTCAAGACCCTGCTCGTCGCGTCGGTCGTCGCCGGGGCGTCGCTGTCGGCTCCGGCTGCCGGCGCCGCGGCGGCGAACGTCGTCGTGGCCAAGGACGGCTCGGGCAACTACACCACCGTCCAGGCCGGGATCAACGCGGTCTCGGCGGGCGGCACGATCTCGGTCAAACCCGGGACCTACCGCGAAGTGATCACCGTGCCGTCGGGCAAGACCGGCATCACGCTGCGCGGGACCACCGGGAACGCCGCCGACGTCGTCATCGACTACAACAACGCCAGCGGGACGAAGAAACCCGACGGCTCGACGTACGGCACCTCCGGCAGCGCGACCGCCACCATCGCCGCGAACGGCTTCACCGCGACCGCGCTGACCTTCCGCAACTCCTTCGACCGCAAGGCCCACCCGGAGATCACCGACACGCAGGCGGTCGCGGTGAAGACCTCCGGCGACCGGATGGTCTTCGACAACGTCACCTTCCTGGGCCACCAGGACACGCTGTACGCCGACACCGCGGCGGTCGGCACGGTCGGCCGCCAGTACTACCGCGCCTGCGCGATCAGCGGGGACGTCGACTTCATGTTCGGCCGCGCGACCGCGGTGTTCGACCGGGCGACGATCACCGCGCTCGACCGCGGCTCGAGCAGCAACAACGGGTTCCTGACCGCGGCCAGCACCCGGCGGTCGAACCCGTACGGCTTCCTGATCGTCGGCAGCAAGGTGGTCAGCTCGGCGGCGAACGCGAGCTTCTACCTGGGCCGCCCGTGGCACCCGAGCGGGGACGTCGACGCCATCGCCCAGGTCCTGATCCGCGAGACGTCGCTGCCGGCGGCGATCAAGCAGGCGCCGTGGACCGACATGTCGGGCTTCTCCTGGAAGGACGCGCGGTTCTCCGAGTACCGCAACACCGGCCCGGGCGCCGGGACCGGCACCGACCGGCCGCAGCTGCCCGCTGCGCAGGCCGGGAACTACACCGCCCAGAAGTACCTGGCGGGCGGCGACGGGTGGAACCCCGTGCACTGACGCCGTCGTGGGTGGTGAAGGGGCGGGGTAAAATGCCTAAACACCACCACCGCCGGCCCGGGGGGGGGGGGGGGGGGCCCGGGCCCCCCCGAGAGAGCGCCCCC
>NZ_JBFBBT010000002.1:225466-265084 GCF_040682815.1 Amycolatopsis sp. NPDC051102 | reverse complement strand
AACTTGTCCCGGGGGGGGGGCGCGGGGCGTCACCTGTTCAACGGCCGCGTTGTGGTGTGGTACGGGGTGTTATAACAGCCCAACCACCCCACGACCGTCGCCGGGGTCGGGCGGGGGAGACCCGCCGTCCGGCCCTTGACGGCGCCCCCTCGAACGCCGACCATTTTCACCGTTGTGCACTGTTAGCGTTAACACTCGACTTTGGGACATTTTATGCGCCTGCGCCGCCTTCTCGCTCTCGTCGCCATCGCGACCGCCCTGGCGGGGGTCCCCGCCGTGCAGGCCGCGACTTACCCGGACCCCGGCTACGTCACCGGGGACATCGAGGCGGTGCACGACCCGTCGATGATCCGCGCGGCGGACGGCAGCTACCTGCTCTACTCCACCGACCAGTACCTGCAGATCCGCCGCTCGACCGACCGGATCCACTTCACGAAGATCGGCTCGGTCTGGCCGAACGGGGCGCCGTGGACCGCGCCCTTCACCGACCCCGCCAAGCCGGAGTACCTGTGGGCGCCGGACATCTCGTTCCACAACGGCAAGTACTACCTGTACTACGCCGCTTCCTCGCTCGGCTCCCGCAACTCGGCGATCTTCCTCGCCACCAGCACGACCGGCCTGCCCGGCAGCTGGACGAACCTGGGCATCGTCGTGCAGACGAACACGAGCAACGACTACAACGCGATCGACCCCAACCTGTTCGTCGACTCGTCCGGCCGCTGGTGGCTCAGCTTCGGCTCGTGGTGGACCGGCATCAAGATGATCCGGCTCGACCCGGCGACCGGCAAGCGCAGCACGAGTGACACCGCGCTGCGCAGCATCGCCCAGCGCACCGGCAGCACGTCCGCCGAGGAAGCGCCCTACATCGTCCAGCACGGCGGCTACTACTACCTGTTCGTCTCCTGGGACCTGTGCTGCCAGGGCACCAAGAGCACCTACCGCGTGATGGCCGGCCGTTCGACGTCGATCACCGGCCCGTACACCGACCGCGCCGGCGTCCGGATGACCGCCGGCGGCGGCACGCAGATCCTGGCGAGCCACGGCGCGGTGCACGGCCCCGGGCACGTGGCCGTCCTGCACGACTCGGACGCCGACGTGCTGATCTACCACTACTACTACTCGGACGCGACGCCGCTGACGGGCAAGCTCGGCATCAACCTCATCGGCTACGACAGTGCCGGCTGGCCGTACGTGTACTGAACTTCGTATAACGCCCTATACCTCGCCGATCGGGAAGTTCCTCCATGCGCCGGTTCCTGTCGTTCCTGCTCGCCCTGATCGTCACGACCGGGCTCGATGCCGCGCCGGCCTCGGCCGCACCGCCGGTGAAGCACCGGGTCACGTTCGACAAGTACTCGCTCATGCTGGACGGGCGCCGGCAGATCGTCTGGTCGGGGGAGTTCCACCCGTTCCGGCTGCCCAGCCCGGACCTGTGGCGGGACGTGCTGCAGAAAATGAAGGCGACCGGCTACACGGCGGTGTCGATCTACTTCGACTGGAACTACCACTCGCCCGCGCCGGGGGTGTACGACTTCACCGGCGTGCGGGACATGGACCGGCTCCTGGACCTCGCCGCGGAAGCGGGCCTGTACGTCATCGCGCGGCCCGGGCCGTACATCAACGCGGAGGTCACCGGCGGCGGGTTCCCGCCGTGGCTGAGCACCCAGGCCGGCCGGGCCCGCAGTGACGCGCCGGACTACCTCGCCGCGGCCGACGAGTGGCTGTCGCTGATCGACCGGATCATCGCCCGCCACCAGTACACCGACGGCCGCGGCCCGGTGATCCTCTACCAGATCGAGAACGAGCTGGCCGCGACCGGGACCGCGCAGCGCACCTACGTCGCGCACCTCCACGACAAGGTGCGGGCCGACGGCATCACGGTCCCGGTGTTCCACAACGACAAGGGCCGCAACGGGATCTGGGTGCCGCCGGGTTCCGGCGTGCCCGGCACCGTCGAAGGCGACGTCGACCTGTACGCCTTCGACGGCTACCCCGGCGGCGCCTGCCGGACCGACGCGACGCCGGGCACCCCGAACTCCGCGCCGGACTGGGGAACCTACGGGCCGGGCGGGGCCAAGGGCGGCGCGAGCGCGTCGCCGAACACCCCCGGGTTCGTCGCCGAGTTCGGCGGCGGCTGGTTCGACTACTGGGGCAGCAACGGCACCTACCCGTGCACCGCCGTCCGGCAGGGGCCGGGCTACGAACGCGTCTTCTACGGCACCAACCTGGCGAACGGCCTGACGATCCAGAACTTCTACATGACCTTCGGCGGCACGTCGTGGGGCTGGCTGCCGGCGCCGGTGGTCTACTCGTCGTATGACTACGGCGCGGCGATCGACGAAGGACGTCAGCTGCGGCCCAAGGCGCAGACGATGAAGGAGCTGGGCTACTTCCTCGGCACCGTTCCGGAT
Organism: Amycolatopsis sp. NPDC051102; assembly: GCF_040682815.1. Lineage (NCBI taxonomy): Bacteria > Bacillati > Actinomycetota > Actinomycetes > Pseudonocardiales > Pseudonocardiaceae > Amycolatopsis > Amycolatopsis sp. NPDC051102. The sequence goes on along the minus strand of NZ_JBFBBT010000002.1, from coordinate 262,673 downwards.
CTGGCCAAAATGGACCGGGGCGAGCCGGTGACGCCGTCGTCGGCCGCGGTGAAGGTCTACCACAACGTCAACCTGGACACCGGCGTCCACTTCTACCTGCCGGTGCACTCACCGTCGAACGCGACGACCGACGACTCCTTCACCTTCCCGCTGTCCACATCGGACGGCACGTACACCGTGCCGCTCCGGCTGAATGGCCAGGACGCCAAGCACCTGGTGGCCAACTTCGACGTCGCCGGGCAGCACCTGGTGTACTCGACGTCCGAGCTGATGGCCCAGGCGGCCGGGACCGTGCTGCTGCACGGCCGGGCGGGCGAGGACGGCGAGACGGTGCTGCGGTACGCGTCCCGGCCGCGCGTGGACGTCCTTTCCGGGGCGGTCACGACGACCTGGACCGGCAACGACCTGCGCCTGGCCTACCGGCACGACGGGCTGGCGCGCGTCCGCATCAGCGGTGGCGGCCGCCCGGCCGTCACGCTGCTGCTGGCCGACGACGCCACCGCCGACACGTTCTGGCTGGACTCGGGCCTGCTCGTGCGCGGCCCGGATCTGGTGCGCACCGCGCAGAACGGCCTGGGGACCACGCTGACCGGCGACACGAAGGCGCCGCGGGACCTCGAGGTGTGGGGCGCCCGGAGCCCGCTGGTGGTGTGGAACGGCACCCCGGTGCCGATGCGGCCGACCGCCTCGGGCAGCCTGCTCGCGGTCCGCCCGCTGCCGGGGCCCGCCGACCCGCGGCTGCCCGAGCTCACCGGCTGGCGTTCGGCTCCCGGCTCGCCGGAAGCCGATCCGGGCTACGACGACTCGGCGTGGGCCGCCGCGGACCGGACGACGACGAACAGCACCACCCCGCCACCGGCCGGGCAGCCGGTGCTGACCGCGGACGACTACGGCTTCGGCGTCGGGGACGTCTGGTACCGCGGGCGGTTCACCGGGACGCCGGGGGAGCAGGTCAGCCTGCGCTACGGCGGCGGGGGCGCCGGGATGCTGCAGGCGTGGCTGGACGGGCAGTACCTCGGCGAGCACGTCCTGCCGTCCGCGCTGGCCTCGCCGCCGACGACCGGCACGGCGGCGTTCACCGTCCCGGAAGGACTGCGCGGCGACGGCCCGCACGTGCTTTCGGTGATGGTGCGCAACGACGGCCACAACGAGGACGGCGGCGTCAACGACGCCCACAAGGAGGGACGCGGCCTCATCTCGTCCTCGCTGCCCGGCGTGGCGTGGAAGCTCCAGGGCGGCACGGCCGATCCGGTGCGCGGCCCGCTGAACAACGGCGGTCTCGCCGGCGAGCGCGCGGGCTGGTCCCTGCCGGGCTTCCCCGACCGCGGCTGGGCGCCGGCGGCCGTCCCCGCGCCGGCCGCTTCGCCGGGGACGACGTGGTACCGCACGACGTTCTCGTTGCGGGTCCCGCGCGGCCAGGACACGTCGGTGGGCCTGACGATCGGCGATCCGGCGAAGCCGCGGTCCGGCGGCCGCTACCGGGTCCTGGTCTTCCTCAACGGCTGGAACGCCGGTCAGTACATCGGGGACGTCGGCCCGCAGCACACTTTCGCGCTGCCGAGCGGCATCCTCGACCCGCACGGCCGCAACACCCTGGCCTTGGCGGTGACCAGTGACGGCGGGCCGGGCAACGGCCTGGAGCGGGTCTCGTTGACGGACCTGGGTTCGGCGCGGGGCGGGGTCCCGGTCCGGCCGGTGGCGTCACCGGGTTGGCGGGGCTGAGCCGTGTTTGGGCGGCGCGGGTGCGGGGTAGGTGGTGATCACCTGCAGCCGTCCCCGTCGTGAAGGAGTCCGCCGATGAGCGCTCTCGACCCGTCCGCCCTGCTGCTGACCGCGACGACCGCGGAGCCCCGGCCCGGGACGCTGCGGGTCACGATCACCGGCGAGATCGACATGGTCACGTGCCCGCGCCTCGACGCCGAGCTCGACCGGGCGGTGGCGGCCGCCCCGGAGCGCCTGGTCGTCGACCTGCTGGGTGTCGCCTTTTGCGGCGTGACGGGCGTGGCGTCGCTGGGCAGGCTGCGGACCCGTTGTGCGGAAACGGGAATCGACCTGGTGCTCAAGCCGTCCCGCGTGGTGCGGCGCGCCCTGGAGAACGCGGCGATCGCCCCGCTGTTCCGGCTGGAGGAGCAGCGGGAGCGGCTCATCGCGCAGTGACGGGTGGTCCGGTGAACGTCCGGGTTTCCTCGTCCGCGGCGGCCAGTTCGCGCTCGGCGGCCGCGGCGTCGCCCGGGCCGCCCCGGCGAAGCAGCGCCTCCGCGTGGCGGCGCCGGGAAAAGACCACCGCCGGCCAATGCGCCAGGGCGAGGTTGTGCCGGACCGCCGCCCGCAGGTGCGTCACCGCGCGGTCCGCGTCGCCCGCCGTCAACGCCGTGGTGCCCAGCGGGTGCTGGACCGAGCCGAAGCAGGCGATGCCCAGGCTCGCCATCGCCGGCAGGTGGCCGAACGGCACCAGCAGCTCGTGGATGCGGGCCGCCGTCGCGCGGTCGTCCAGCAGGTAGGCCGTTTCCGCCGCGCCGCACAGGGAAATCAGCCACGTGCTCGACCGCGGCAGCGCGCCCGGGTCTTCGCCGCACAGGCGCGCCAGCGCACCCGCCGCCGTCCGGCGGTCACCGGCCGCGGCCGCCGCCACGGCGAGCGCCGCGTAGTACGAGTTGTCGATCGGGCTCAGCGTCGGCGAGTGCATCAGCCCGTCCAGCACCGGCACCAGCTCCCCGAGGCGGCCCTGGAACCAGCGGATCGCCACCAGCTGCGCGCCATACCAGCCGAGTGCGTCGAAGTCGCCCGCGGCCTGCCCGACTTCCGCGCACGCCTGCGCCCCCGCTTCGGCCTCGCGGAACCGGCCGGCCCGGATGTGGCGCATCACGTGGAGCGCGTCCGCCACGAACCCCGCCGCCAGGTGCTTGCGCTCGGCCAGGAGGTCGTCGAGCTCGCCCAGGCGCCGCTCGGCGTGCGGGTCCGCGGCGAGGAACGCGTCGACCGCGGCCCACAGCACGCCCATCACCAGGTCGGTGCGCCGCCCCGAATGGCCGCTCACCGCGACGAGCTCCGTCGCGAGCGCGTGCCGCAGCCGGATGTGGTCGGGGCCCAACAGGCAGTGGTGGGCCAGGCTCAGCGCTTCGGCGTGGGCGACCGGGTCGCCCGCCGCGCGCGTCCGGTCGGCGACCGCCAGGATCCGTTCGTGCGTGCCGGCTTCGTAGTCCAGTTCGGCCGCCAGCCGTGCCTGGAGCCGGTGCCCGAGCGAGGACCCGGGATCCACCCGCTCGAGCGCGTACCGCACCCGCGTCAGCAGGGCCGCCGACGCCGCGCACGTCCGATGCTCGTGCACCCACACCCCGCCCAGGCCGAGGGCCGCCCGGGCGAGCGTGTCGGCGTCCCCGGCCCGCTCGGCCCGGACGTAGGCCGTTTCGAAGTGCTCCCGGCCGGTCCGGAGGTCGCCGTCTTCGAGCAGCGCGTGCTCGCCGGCGGCGAGTGCGTCGTCCGGAGCGGTCACCACGGCCTCGGCGCGGACCGCGAGCAGCGCCGGGTCGTGGGCCAGCACCCGGCGGTGCACCTGCGCCAGCACCGGCGACGGCTCCACCCCGGACGCGGTGATCAGGCCGTGCCGGGCCCGCCGGAACGCCTCGAGCGCGTCACCCTGCCGCCCGGCCCGGTACAGCGCCGTCATCAGCTGCGCCCACAGCCGTTCGTGCCCGGGGAACTCGGCGGTCAGCGCCTCCAGCTCGGCGATCAGCCCGGTGTCCTCGCCGGTCGCGAGGTCGGCGTCGATCCGGTCCTGGACGGCGTTGTGCCGCAGCCGGTCGAGCCGCATCCCTTCCGCCACCAGGGTTTCGACGCCGGCGAACTCCTCGTAGGCGCCGCCGCGCCACAGGGCCAGCGCGGCGGCCAAGTGCTTCCGCGCGGCGGCGGGCTCCCCGGCGGCCAGCGCCCGCCGTCCGTCGGCGGCGAGCTGCTCGAACCGCGTGGCGTCGAGGTCCTGCGGCCCCAGGCGCAGCACGTAGCCGGGCGACCGGGTCAGCAGCACGTCGGCGTCCACGGTGCCGCGCAGCCGCGAAAGGTAGGTCCGCAGGGTCCGGTCGGCGTGCGCGGGCGCCCCCTCGCCCCACAGCGCCCGGCCCAGCGCGGGGACGCTGACGACGCGGCCCGCCTCCGCCGCCAGCACCGCCAGCAGGGCCCGCAGGCGCGGCCCGCCGACGTCCCGCGGCTCGCCGCCGACCCGCACCTCGAACGGTCCCAGCACCGCCAGGTCCACCCCGCCCATGCCCGCCCCTCCGCACGCGGGGGCACCGCGCGCTTCGGCGTACAAGAGCGGCCGGCGCCGCCGGGGATACGTCCGACAGGTGGGTAATTCTCCGTCGACGAACTGTCGACGGATTGTCGACCGGCGCTGCGAGGCTCGGCGCCGCGGACCGGAGGGGTCCGCAGCCACGGGTTCTTCGGGAGGACGTCCATGAAACGCACGATTCGGGGTCTCGCACCGGTTCTCGCCGCCGCGGCGGTGGGGACGGCGCTGCTGCCGGGTACGCCGGCGCAGGCCGCGCCGGCGCACTCCGCGGCGGTGCTGGAGGTGAAGAGCGCGACGTGGGGCCAGCTGCACGTCGGAGACTGCGAGCAGGACAACGGCACCATCGTGATCCGCTCGGACGGCACGGGCGACTGGAGCGCGACCACGCTGACCTTCCAGACGCACTCCGGCGACGTCTGGCACTCCAGCTTCGACTTCAAGACCACGGCCGGGACGCAGCTGTTCTCGGCGGGCATGTTCGACAGCCCGCGGATGGACGACGGCAACCCGCCGCCGCGCTACCCGTGGAGTAAGCCCTTCACTTTCGACGCGTCGCTCTTCAGCGCTGTCGACATCTTCAAGACGATCCAGCACTCGAGCTGCTGACGGCGGGGTGAGAACCGCCCTGGGTCACGGTCCGCCGGGACCCAGGGCGGTGCCCGCCACGGCCCCGCCGGGACGGGGCTCCTTCAGCTCGACGAAGAAGGAGTGCGTCGGGGTCTCGCCGATGTTCTCGCCCGAGTGCTCCTGGGCGGCGACCCAGCGCACCGCGCCGGCGGGCAGGTCGACCTGCACTTCGCGGCCGCCGGCCGAAATCCGGCGGCGGAACGCGCTGAGCGTGAGCATCACCGTGTCCGGGTGCCGGTGCGGCGCGGTCCGGTCGCCGGGGCCGTCCCGGTACTCCAGGACCCGGACCCGCTCGTTTTCGAAGACCACCCGGTACAGCTCGGGGTTCGTGTCGGCCGGGTCACCGGTCATGGCCGCCTCCTTCGTGGGACTGGAGTACCATGATGGCATGGCAGTGCCGTATGAGTCCACGGGCCGGAGCCGGCAGAAGGGGCGGACCCGCGCCGCGCTGGTCGCCGCGGCCCACGAGCTGCTCGCCGAAGGCCGCTCGCCGACGGTCGAGGACGCGGCGGAGTCGGCCGGGATCTCCCGCACCACCGCCTACCGGTACTTCCCGAACCAGCGCGCGCTGCTGCTCGCCGCGTACCCGGAGATCCAGGACGACGCGGGCCTGCTGCCCGCGGACGCGCCGGCCGACCCCGCGGCCCGCCTGGCACTGGTGATGCGCGCGTTCACCGAGTTCACGCTGCGCTGGGAGCCGCAGCTGCGCGCGCAGCTGCGGCTGTCCCTGGAACCCGGCGCGCCGCAGCCGGTGCTGCGCCGCGGCCGGGCCATCCGCTGGATCGAGGAGGCCCTCGCCCCGCTCGCGGACACGCACCCGGCCGTCGACCGGCACGGCCTGGCCGTGGCGATCCGGTCCGCGACGGGCATCGAGTCCCTGGTGTGGCTCACCGACATCGGCGGCCTCGGCCGCGATCAGGCGGCCGCGGTGCTGGCCGGTTCGGCGCAGGCCATCCTCCGCGCGGCGCTGGACCCGGTCAGCTGATCAGCACCGTCGCGACGCACGAGTCGGTGCCGTTGTCGAACGTCGCCGACGCCGTGCCCGTGGACGTGACCGGCACGGTCGCGGTCGACGGCATCGTGAAGGTGGTGCTCCCGGTCGTCGACGAGGAGTGCGAGTACACCGTCTGCGACGTCGATCCGGTGCGGTAGGAAATCCGCAGGGACACCTTGCCCACGACGTCGCCGATGTAGGGCCCCGACGTGGTGTACCCGTTCATGATGCGGTGGTAGCCACCGGAGGTGTCGTACCGGAGCGTGAACGTGCCGCTGTAATCGCCCGCGTGGCAGACGGCCGTCCGCTGGACGATCGTGGCCGCCTGTGCCGGGATCACCAGTACCGTCGTCCCGGCCAGCAGGGCCGCGAGAACGGCCTTCACCGCAGTCTTCATCTTCTTCTCCCTCGTTCCGCGCGTGATCCTGCCGGGTCCCGCTTCCGTCCCGCTTCTCTTCACGCGGTGGTGCGCACCAGCAGGACCGGGCAGGCGGCGTGGTGCAGGAGGGCCTGGCCCGTGGAGCCGAGCAGCAGGCCGGGGAAGCCGCCGCGGCCGCGGTCGCCGAGGACGACGAGCTGGGCGGCGGCGCTGCGCTCGACGAGTTCGCGGCGCGGGTGGGCGTGCACCACGACCTGCTCGACCGCGACGTCGCCGGTGTCGTGGGCCAGCACCCGCTCGCCGAGCAGGCGGTGCCCGGCCTCGGTGACGCACCGCGGGTCCCGGTGCGGCGGCGGGCTGTCCGCCCAGGCGTGCAGGACGACCAGCGGCGCCCGGCGCGCCCGGGCTTCGGCGACGGCGGCGGCCAGCACCCGGGCGCCGGCTTCGCTGCCGTCGATGCCGGTGACGACCGGCCGGTCGGCCGCGGCGGGTTCGTCCCAGCTGTCCCCGCGGACGACGACGGTGTCGCACCGCGCGTGCGTGCCGACGGCGGCGGCGACCGAACCGGCGAGCAGGCTGGTGAGCCTGCCGTGCCCGGCCGACCCGACGACGAGCAGCGCGGCCGCGCGCGACGCCCCGATCAGCGCCTGCGCGGCGCGGTCGGGATCGAGCCGGGCGGTGGCGCCGGGCACCCCCTGCGCGGCGGCGAGTTCCTGCGCGGTCCGCAGCGCGCGCCGCCCCCGGGCGCGCAGGGCGTCGACCATCTCCTCCGGCGGTGGGACGACCCCGCCGGCGATCAGGGCCGGGACGTCGAGGGCGTGCACGATTTCGAGCGGCGCGTCCCGCAGCCGCGCGGTCCGCGCCGCCCAGCGGACGGCGTCGAGCGACTCGGCCGACCCGTCCACCCCGGTGACGATCGGCCCTCCGGCGGCGGTCATCCTCCAGACTGTAGGCGCGCCCGCCCGGCCCCGGGACCCCTAACCCGCGTACCCCGGCGGTCGGCTCGCGCACCTGAACGGTCGGCTCGCGGGCGGGTGCCGCGTCGGGCATGATCTGCGGCGTTGCCGAGGCGAGTCCGGAGGAGCCCGATGGCGGTGCTGGTCGTGACGGCGGCCGTGCTCGGGCTGCTCGTCGGCTCCTTCCTGAACGTCGTGATCCACCGGGTGCCGCGGGGCGAATCCGTGGTCAGCCCGCCGTCGCGGTGCCCGGACTGCGGGCAGGAGATCCGGGCGCGGCACAACGTGCCCGTCTTCGGCTGGCTCGTGCTGCGGGGCCGGTGCGCCGGCTGCGGCAGCCGGATCAGCGTCCGGTACCCGCTGGTCGAGCTGGGCACCGCGGTGCTGTTCGCGCTGCTCGCCCTGCGGTTCGGCCCGCCGGACCTGCCCGCCTTCCTGTACTTCGGCGCGATCGGGATCGCCCTGGCCCTGATCGACCTCGACTGCCGCCGGCTGCCGAACGCGATCGTGCTGCCGTCCTACCCGGTCCTCGCCGTCCTGCTGACCGCGTCCGCCTGGTACCACGGCGACTGGTGGTCACTGGCCCGCGCCGGGATCGGCGGCGCCGCGCTGTTCGCCTTCTACCTCGCCCTCGCGCTGGCGTACCCGGCCGGCATGGGCTTCGGCGACGTCCGGCTCGCGGGCATCCTCGGCGGCGTGCTCGGGTACGTGTCCTGGGCGGCGCTGCTGATCGGGGCGTTCGGCGGGTTCCTGCTCGGCGCGATCGCCGGCGTCGTGGTCCTCGCCGCCGGCAAGGGCGACCGCAAGACGGCGTTGCCGTTCGGGCCGTTCATGATCGCCGCGGCCCTGGTGGCGCTCTTCGCGGCCGGCCCGCTCGGCGACGCCTACCAGCGGCTGACCGGCCTCGCCTGAGCGGTCACCGGTTCCCCGACCAGCTGAGCACGGACACCTGCCGCGAGCCCGCCACCGGGTTCGTGGGATCGCCGTCGACGTAGGCCACCCGCGCCCGGGCCACCGGCGTCCCGTCCGGCAAGCACGTCCCCGCGCCGGGACAGACGTAGGCCGACAGGTAGACGCCGAAGACGAACCCCGGCGAGTCGTCCGGGACCTCGATCACCGCACCGGTGAACGACACGCTGCCGGTCTCCTTCACCCACAACGACCGCGCGACGACGCCGAAGCGGAAGATCGGTTCGGTCGCGTTGTTGAGCGTGACGTCCAGGACGGCCTTCGGCGCGTACGTCGTTCCCTGCACGTAGAACCGGTTGCCGGAGTTGTTGACGGCCGTCACGAGCGCGCACGCCGAGGAGCTCGTGTACGGCAGCTGCGTGCACCCGCTCTCCGCGCGCAGGGCGGGCGGGGTGTAGGCGAGTTCCAGCTGGACCGCGTCCACCAGTTCGGTGCCTTCGTGGTTGACGTTCACGGCGTAACCCAGCTGGCCGCCGGTGAAGGTGCCGTCGTACACCGTTTGGGCCAGCTGACTGGTCACATCGGTGACGTCGGTGGCGGCGGAGCTGTCCTTCGGGGTCGACAGGGTGAGCGGGATCGGCGAGCTCCCCATGGGGGTGAACTGGGCCGTGCGCGAGTCCTTGCTCGCGCCGTGGTCGTTGCTGTGGGTCACCCGGATCTTCGCCGAGGTCAGGATCGTCCCGGCGGGCGGCGCCACGGCGGGGGCGAAGGCGGTGGCGGTCAGGGTGGCGCTGCCCCCGCTCTTGCCGGGCGCGGCCCAGGTCGCCCCCGCATTGTCCACTTTGGACAGGCTGCCGGCGGTCGCGCCGGTGAAGTCGCCGGTCGCGGAACCGGGGACGAGCGTCGTGGTCGCCGGCGTCTCGGCACCCGAGACCAGGCCGTACAGGGCGACCGGTGGCTTGTCCGCGCTGTAGGTCCCGCAGATCTCCGCCTGGCCCGCCTTCACCGCCAGCCGGCTGTCGCCGCCGAAGACGAACTGGACGCCGGCCGCCTTGGCGTCGTCGATCGGGTTGTCGCAGGCGGCGGGGATCTTCGCCGGGACCGGCGGCTTGGCGATGACCCGGCCGCTGTCGTCCACCGGCGTGCCCGCCACCAGGTAGCCGTTGTCGACCGTCCACACGTCGTCGCCGCCGGGCAGCGACGGCGGCCGGACCGCGGCGCTGTTGCGGAAGTCGAAGTAGTACGCGCCGGGCGTGAACCACCACGTGCTGTCCTTGCACTTGCTGCTGCTCGACATCATCGCCGACAGCCCGGCCGCGTCGTCGTAGTACCCGGGCTGGAAGGTGATCAGCGAACCGGCCTTGGTGCACGCCGGCAGCGTCCGGTACGGCGGCACCGACGTGAGAACGGAGGCGTATCCGGGGTCGGCGCCGAGGCTCGACCCGCCGTAGCCGCACGCCGCCGCGGGGCTGCTGTGGATCGTGCCCGCGCAGCCGCCGCGCGCGTACACCGCGGTGTTGGTGTCGAGGGATCCGTTGACCACGTTGATGTTCGAGTTCGAATACACGATCCCGTGCACCTTGAACGACGAACCGGTCGGCTGCTGGATGTTGAGCCCGTCCTCGCCGCCGGTGCCGAGGGTGAGGATCGCGCTGCCCGGCCGGTTGCACACGCTCAGGGACGGGCACTGGATCGACACCTTCGCCGGGTCCGCGGTGCACGACACGGCGGCCGAACCGCCGCTGCCGAAGTCCGGCAGGCTCAGCGTGTCGGACGCGCCGAAGCAGTGCTCCCCGGCGGCGCCGGTGAACGTGCTGTTGCGGATCGCGTTGATCCCGGCCTGCAGCGCACCGTCGGCGGTGTAGGCGGACGCGGCCTGGTCGCGCAGGTTGACCGTGGTGCGGATGCTGGTGTCGGCGAAGGACAGCAGCGCCCCCAGCACCACCGCGATCACCGTGACCAGCACGAGCACCAGCGGCAGCGCGGCCCCGCTGTCGTCGCCCTTCCACCGGCGGTTCATGTCTGCCTCCGTTGCCCGAACAGGGTGATGGGGTAGGGGTCGGCGCTCGGCGCGACGGCGGTGAAGGTCAGCTTGACCCACAGCGGCACGGCGGCCGCGGTGCAGGCGCTGGAGCACGTGACGTCGGGCGTGCCAGCCTTGACGTTGTGCGCGACGACCGAGTCGGACACCGGCGCCGCGGAGCCCACGCAGCGCAGGCGGTGCAGCTCGGTCCCGGCCAGGTAGTAGGCGACGATCGCGGTGCGCCGGGTCGCGGACGGCGGACTGGTGTCCCAGTCGTCGGACAGCAGCCGGACGAGCGCAACCGGCGTCGCGGCCGTGCCGCAGACCTGGCCGCCCGCGTTGTAGGCCGCGTTCAGCTGGACCGACGGCGAGAACGGGACGGCGCCGCTGGCCACCAGGCCCGAGTAGTCGCGCAGCCCGGTCGCGGCGACGTCCTGGGCGAAGAACGCCGAGCTCTGCTGGGCGTCGTGGGAGACGGCCAGCCGCGCGGACGTCGTGTCGGTGTTCCGGATCGACACGATCACCGCGTTGGCGATCGGGGCGGCGATCACCCCCAGGATGACCACGACGACCAGCAGCTCGATGAGGGTGAACCCGGCGTCGGACCGGCGGCTCAGCACGCCGCCTCCCCGAGCCCGCAGCGCTTGCGCACCACGACTTCCAGGCGTTCGCTCGCCCGCCCGTCGCCGCTGGCGACCTGGAGGGTGACCTGCTGCAGCCCGCTGTCGGTGCCGCAGGTCGCCGACCACGCCGAGCCGGTCCAGTACTTCACCGACGCCACCGAGCTGGTGAAGCCCGCCGGCACGGTGAAGCCGGCCGGGGCGGCGTACTTCGCGGGCGCCGCGCACGCGAAGTACCCGCCCGCCATCACCTGGTTCTCGACGGCCTCGCCGAAGTCGCGCACCCCGGCGCCGGCCGTCGCCTGCTTGCGGTGGACGTCGGACATCAGGACGCTGACGCCGATCCCGCCGACGATCGCGAGCACGGCGACGCCCAGGATCGCCACCGCGACCAGCAGCTCGAGGAGGCTCTCGCCCCGGTCGCCGGCGGGCATCAGACGTGCACCTGGCCGAAGATGCCGTACATCGCCGAGACGAGCGCGATCGCCACGAACCCGACGACCAGGCCCATCACCACGATGACGGCCGGCTCGAACAGCGCGGTGAGCTTCTTGAGCCGGTAGTCCAGCTCGCCTTCGTAGTACTGGGCCGTGACCTCGAGCTGGGTGTCCAGGGTGCCGGTGTCCTCGCCGACGCGGATCATCTGCGCGGCGGTCACCGGGAACAGCCCGGAGCCGGTGAGCGGCCGGGCCAGGCCCTCGCCGGCCAGCACCGCCTGCCCGACGCGGGTGAGCGCCCGCATGAACACACGGTTGCGCAGCGAGTCCGTCGCGACCCGCAGCGCCTCCGGCAGCGGCACCCCGGCGCTCACCATCGACGACAGGATCCGGCAGAACCGCTCGACCAGCGCGTGCCGCACGGCCGGGCCGATCGCCGGCACGGCGAGCAGCGCGCTGTCGCGGGCGTACCGGCCGCCGGGCGTGCGCACGGCGAGGGCGTACGACGCGATCACGACGACGAGCCCGGCCAGCAGCGCCCACCACCACTGGCCGAGGAAGTCGGTGATGGCCAGCAGCATCCGCGTCGGCAGCGGCAGCTTCGCGTTCAGGCTGGCGAAGAAGGCTTTGAAGCGCGGCAGCACGAAGGTCGCGAGCACGACGACGGTGACGACCGACATCAGCGCGATCATCGCCGGGTAGATCAGCGCCGCCTTGATCTTGCGCCGGGCTTCGAGGTCGCGCTCGAGGTAGCCGGCCAGCTGGTCGAGGACCTTGTCGAGCCGGCCGGTCAGCTCGGCCGAGCGCAGGATCTCGCGGTAGAACTCGGGGAAGATCTTCGGGTGCCGGTCGATGCAGTCCGACAGCCGGTCGCCGCCGCGCAGGCCCTGCTCGACGTCCCGCAGCATCCGGGCCAGCGAGGAGTTCGCGGCCTCGGCGCCGAGGATGCGGACCGCGTCGATCAGCGGCAGCCCGGCCCGGACGAACGCGCCGAGCTGGCGCGAGAGGTGCATGACGACCTCGCGCTTGACCCGCGGCGCGGTCAGCTCCCGGCTCAGCACGCTTTTCTTCTCGGTCAGCTCGATGTCGCGCAGTTCGCGTTCGTACAGCGCGAGGACGGCGGCGTCGGCGTCGGCGGCCTTCTGCACCCCGTGGGTGCGCAGGCCGTCCGGGCCGGTGGCGACGTAGGCGTACCGGTTCATCGGGCCCCTCCGGTGAGGTAGATCGACCGCAGCACCTCGGCCGGGGTGGTGACGCCCTCGGCGACGAGCCGCAGGGCCTCGTCCTGCAGCGTCCGCATGCCTTCCTTGCGGGCCAGTTCGTGCACCTCGCGGTGCGGGGCGCTGTCCAGCACCAGCGTGCGGATCCCGTCGCTGACCGGCATCAGCTCGTAGACGCCGGTGCGGTCCAGGAATCCGGTCTGGGCGCAGAAGTTGCAGCCGGCCCCGCGGACGAACCCGCCCGCCGGGCCGTCCGCGCCCAGGGCGTCCAAAAAGGACATCTCCTCGGCGGTGGGCTGGTAGTACTCGCTGCAGCGCACGCAGATCCGCCGCACGAGCCGCTGGGCGAGCACCGCGGTGACCGAGGACGCGACGAGGAAGTTCTCGATCCCCATGTCCAGCAGCCGGTGCAGGGCCGACGCGGCGTCGGTGGCGTGCAGCGACGAGAGCACGAAGTGCCCGGTGAGCGCGGACTGCACGGCGATGCGCGCGGTGTCGACGTCGCGGACTTCGCCGACGAGGATGACGTCCGGGTCCTGCCGCAGGATCGACTTCAGGCCGTCGGCGAAGGTGACGCCGGTCTGCTCGTTGATCTGGATCTGGTTGATCGAGGACATGGTGTACTCGACCGGGTCCTCGATGGTCATGATGTTGCGTTCGCTGCTGTCGAGCTCGCCCAGCGAGCCGTAGAGCGTCGTGGTCTTGCCGCTGCCGGTGGGCCCGGCGCAGATCACCATGCCGTAGGGCGACTGCAGCACCGCCGAATAGCGCGTCGCCATCTCCTCGGGCATGCCGAGCTGCGGCAGCCGGAACAGCGGGCGGCTCTTGTCGAGCAGCCGCAGCACGACCTTTTCGCCGCCGACGACCGGCGTGCTCGCCACCCGGATGTCCACCGGCCGGTCCTCGACCTCCATGCTGATCTGGCCGTCCTGCGGGCGGCGGCGCTCGACGATGTTCATCCCGGCGAGGATCTTGATCCGGCTGGTCACCGCGGGCCCCATCGAGCCGGGCAGGTCGAGGACGTCGTGGAGCACGCCGTCGATGCGGTAGCGGACGCGGATCCGCTCGGCCTGCGGCTCGACGTGGATGTCGGAGGCCCGGTCCCGCAGCGCCTGCTTGATCAGCAGGGCGACGACGTGCACGACCGGCGCGTCGTCGGTCGCGGCGGACGGCGCTTCGGCGCGGGCTGCGTCGCGGCGCACGGCGTCCCGGGCTTCGAACGCCTTGACCTGCTGGTCGACGCCGGTGAGCGCGCGGTAGGTGCGGCCGATGGTGGCCAGGATGTCCGCGCGGGCGGCGACGGCGACGGTCACCGGGCGGCCGAGCGCCGCCTGCAGCGCGGGGGCGGTGGCCGCGTCGGCGACCGCGACCAGCACGGCGTCCTCGCGGACGGCCAGCGGGATCGCGCAGAGCTCGCGGGCCTTCGCCTCGCCGAGCAGGTCGGCGGCGGCGCGGTCCGGCGTCACCGTGCGGAGGTCGACGGTGCGGGGCTGGGTGCGGAGTCTCATGCCGGCACGCTCCGCGGCCGGGGACGCGGGTCGATGTCCTGCGGGTGGAGGCTGCGGGCGGCCGCGTCGGCGGGGGAGACCAGCCCGGCCGCGACGAGCGCGGACAGCGACTGCTCGAGCGTCACCATGCCTTCGCGGCGTCCGGTGACCAGCGCGTTGCGCAGCTGGTGCGGCTTGCCCTCCTTGATGAGGTTCCGCACGGCGGTGTTCGCGACCAGGACCTCGAACGCGGCGACGAGCCCGCCGCCGATGCGGGGGAGCAGCCGCTGGTAGACGATCCCGGTGAGCGCCGCGGCGAGCTGCACCCGGACCTGTTCCTGCTGCCCCGCAGGGAAGACGTCGATCATCCGCGCCAGGGACTGCGCGGTGTCGTTCGTGTGCAGGGTGGCGAAGACGAGGTGCCCGGTCTCGGCGATGGTGAGGGCGAAGCGGATCGACTCGAGGTCGCGCATTTCGCCGACCAGCAGGACGTCGGGGTCCTCCCGCAACGCGCTGCGCAGGGCGGCGGGGAAGGACTCGGTGTCGGTACCGACCTCGCGCTGGTTGACCGCGGACCGCCGGTGTTCGTGGACGTACTCGATCGGGTCTTCGACGGTGAGGATGTGGCAGGCGCGTTCGCTGTTGATCCGGTCGATGACGGCGGCGAGCGTGGTCGACTTCCCGGACCCGGTCGGCCCGGTGACGAGCACCAGGCCCTGGTGGCGGCGGGCGAAGTCGGCCAGGACCGGCGGCAGGCCGAGGTCGGCCATGCCCGGGATCCGGCGCGGGATCATCCGCAGCGCGACGACTGTTTCGCCGCGCTGGGTGAAGGCGTTGCCGCGGACGCGGGCTTCGTCGCGCCAGCCGAAGGAGAAGTCGAACTCGCGGGCGGTGCGCCAGGCGTGCGCCTGGTCGTCGGTGAGGAGCTCGGCGAGCAGGGCGCGGGTGTCCTCACCGGTGAGGACGGGGTGGCCGGGGACCGCGGAGAGGTCGCCGTGCACGCGCAGCTGGGGCGGCAGTCCGGCGGTGAGCAGCAGGTCGGTGCCACGCGCCTGCCACAACGCCTCGAGCAGGCCGTCGACGCGGCTGCCGATCTGGGTGGGCATGGGTTCCCTCCGGGGCGAGGTGGGTCCGCGGGGTGGGTCGGCCCCACCCCGCGGAGGGTGATCAGTGGGTGCAGGCGCCGGAAGCCGTGACGACACCGGCGGTGATGGCGATCGTGTAGCCGTTGGTGGTCGACGGCTCGTCCTTCAGGTAACCGGCGGTCTTCAGCGCGGCCGGGCTGGCGGCGTAACCGCCGGTCTTCGCGTAGAAGGCCTCGTTGGCGGTCTCGACGCTCTTCCAGTCCGCGTTGCACGCGGCGGCCTTGCCGTCACCGTTGAACGCCGACACGGCGAACACGACGACCCCGGCGAGCACACCGAGGATCACGACGACGATGAGCAGTTCGATGAGAGTGAAGCCGTCCTGGTTGGCGCGGGCGGTACGCAGTCGTTCCAGCATGGTGCTTTCCTTTGCGTTGCAGGGCTTTCAGGGGTGTTCCGGAGTCAGCAGGCCTGCACCTCCGCGGATCGGCGCCCCCGCCACGCACCGGTGGCCGCGCGCACGCTCACGTACGTGGTCTTGCTGGTGCTGAGAATGGGGACGGTGACCGAAGTGCTCGTGGTGGTTGTGCTGTTCGTGGGATTTCCGGCGGTGAGCGAGGTGAGCACCTCGAAGCCCTGCGGCAAGGTGGCCGGGTAGGTCCAGTGGAGCGTGGCCGTGGGGCCGCCGTTGCCGTTGTTGCATTTCGTGCTGTCCAGGACCGGCTGGCCGGTGGCAGGCAGCGTCCCGGCCAGCGCATACCCGTTGCCGGGACCGGATTTCTGCCAGGCCGCTTCCGCCTTCGCCGCGCCAAACGCGACCAGCCCGGAGATCACCGTGGTCCACGCGGCCGCGACCATCGCGGCCGCGAAGACCACCCGGGGCGCGCTCACTGGCTCACCACCGTCACGGTCACCGGGAGCGAATACGACGCCCCCTGGCACCCGTCGGGGGCGGTCGTCGCCATCGTGACCGCGCCCGTCACCGTGATCGTTGCGGTCGCACCCGCGGCCAAGACGGTGCCCGGCTGCTTCGCGTTCCAGGTCACCGTGTTGCCCGCGCAGGTGCCACTGTTGCCGGACACGGTGGCGGTTCCGTTGGCGGCGATATCGGTGACCTTGACGGAATAGGGATTGGGGTTGGTGATCTTGATCAGCGCATTGCCGTCGACCCCGGGGTAGAGCAGCCCCGTGGTGATCGCCGAGGTGTCCACTGCCCCGGTCGCCGGAGCGGATGCCGTCCCGGCCTTCGCGCCGGCGGTGCCGGAACCGGAGCTCGTCCACGCCGCGACGGCGATCCCGCCGCCCAGCGTCGCGCCGACCACCGTGGTGACCACGAGCACGCGGCGCAGGGTCGGGTTCTTCATGGCTTGACCGCCGTTCCTGTGTACGTCAGGGGAAAGGTGACCGACCGGCACGCGTCGGGCGCGCCGGGCAGCATGTGGCTGGTGAGGGCGACGTCGGCGGTGCCGTTGCCGGCGACCGTCACCGGTTTGGGCAGTGCGTCGACCCGCACCGACGAAGCCGGGCAGGCCGGGACCAGCCGGCCGCGGCCGTCGACGGGCTTGCCGACGTCGGCCGTCAGGGTCTGGACGAGGATCGGGAAGTTCTCGGCGTTGGCCAGCCGGATCCACCGCGTCCCGGTCGCACCGGGGAACAACGCGGTGGCCCGGCCGGGCACGTCGGCGATGCCGAACGGCTTGATGCCGCTGCCGTTCGCGGTGTTCGCGATCGGCGCGGGGCCGACCGCGAACCACGTCACCACGACGGCCGCGAGCGCGCCGGCCGGAACCGCGATCCGCCACTTGGACATCGGGGCGCCGTCCGGTGCGGATCAGGCGGACGCGAGGGTGGCGGTGAGCGGCAGTGCGAAGGTCTGGCCCTTGCAGGCGTCCGTGGCCGTGCTGCTCATCGTCGCGTGCAGGGTGTAGGTGTTCGTGCCCTTGGCCGCGATCGTGCCCGCGGTGCTCGAGGGCACCGCGCTGGTGACCGTGCCGGCGGCGCAGCCGCTGACCGCGTTCGAGGAGCCTGCGGTGATCGCGGTGACCACGACGGGGTAGTTGTTGGGGTTGTCGATCGTCACGGTGAAGTCGGTGCCGCCGCCCGGGTAGAGCGCGCTGCCCGAGCTCCCGGGCGTGATCGCGGAGTCGACCGAAGTGGTCGAGGTGACCGAACCGGTGCCGGTGCCGCCGCTGGACCAGGCCGCGTAGGCGACACCGGCGAGGACGACCACACCGGCGGCGCCGAGGACGACCGCGGACCGCTTGCTGATCTTGCGCATGAGGGTTCTCCTGGAAGCTTTGCGTCGGGAGGCCGGACCGCAGGGAGGCTCCGGCTGGTCCGGGTGGACCGTCACGAAGAGTGTGCGAATTCACGGCCGGGTTGCACCTCGGGCGACCGGCCCGAGTGCGAAGGTCCGAGGTCCCTTGTCAGCGGCGGCGGGGCGTGTTACGCGCGCGGGATCGAGCCACGGGGGTCGTGTTTCACCGCGAAAAAGTTCCTTTGCGGGAGCGTGACCTGCGGCTTTTCTGGCCCGATCGGCCGAATGGCGGTGACTGTCCCGTGATCTTCCGGGCCGCCGTTATTCGATCTTGAGGGCGCCCTGCGGCGCCTCGGCGGTCCTTCAGGGAGCGTAACGGTTCGTGACAATTCTTCGGATGATGAGTAACGATCGGGTGAGAGTTGAACGTGTTCAATTCCTTCGGTACCGTGGGTTCCGGCGAAGGGGGTCTCATGAAGGTCGTGCTTCCGGGTGGCACCGGACATCTGGGGCGGGTGCTGGGCCGCAGGCTGGCGGGGGAGGGGCACGAGGTCGTCGTGCTGACGCGGCGGGCCGCCGGGCCGGAGCCGGGGGTGCGCCACGTTCGCTGGGACGGGCGGAGCGCCGGGCCGTGGACGGCGGAAATCGACGGCAGCGACGTCGTGCTGAACCTCGCCGGCCGGTCGGTGAACTGCCGGTACACCCGGGCGAACCTGCGCGAGATGCTGAACTCGCGCGTCGATTCGGCCCGGGTGGTCGGCGGCGCGATCGAGCGCGCGGCGCGACCACCGCGGGTCTGGCTGCAGATGAGCACGGCGACGATCTACGCGCACACGTCCGGCCCGCCGAACGATGAAACGACCGGCGTCCTCGGCGGCGACGAGCCGGACGTGCCCGCGTACTGGGCCTACAGCGTCGACATCGCCAAGGCGTGGGAGCGCGAGCAGCGCCTGGCGGCGACGCCGCACACGCGCAAGGTGGCGCTGCGCACGGCGATGGTGATGAGCCCGGAGCCGGGCGGGGCGTTCACGATGCTGCTGCGCCTGGCCAGGCTGGGCCTGGGCGGCCCGGTGGCGGGCGGCGCCCAGTACATGTCATGGATCCACGACGGCGACCTGGCCCGGGCGATCGAGTTCCTGATCGAGCGCGAAGACGTGAGTGGCCCGGTGAACCTGTCGGCCCCGGAACCGTTGCCCTACGGCGAGTTCCTGCGGACCCTGCGCACGGCGGCGGGCGTACGGGTGGGCCTGCCGGCGACGAGGTGGATGGCGGAGATCGGGGCGTTCGTCCTCCGCAGCGACACGGAACTGCTGCTGAAGAGCCGCCGGGTGGTCCCGGGCAGGCTGCTGAAGGCCGGCTTCGAGTTCAATCACCCGACCTGGCCCACCGCGGCCGACGACCTGGTGAGCCGAGCCCGCGGCTCCCTGCCCCCGGCCACCTGAACCCGCGCCCAGCCGCGACCCGGCTGTCCAGGTGCGCGAACCGACTGCCTGGGTGCGCGACCCGACCGTCCAGGTACGCGAACCGACCGTCCGGGCACCCGCGCAAGCCGCAGCCAGCCCCCCACCCCGCGGCCGCACACTCGGACCGAGTCCAAAAAGGACGTTCAACCCAGCTCGGCGTTGTCCCGCAACCGCCGCAGCACCAGCGCCAAGTGCAGCCGGAACCGGCCCGCCGGCGAATCCACCTCGAAACCCAGGACCGCCTCCGCGCGGGCCAGCCGGGCCGGCATCGTGCTGTGGTGGCGGTGCAGCACCGCCGCCGCCTTCCGGGCCGATCCCGTTGCGCACAGCGCGTCCAGGGCCGCCAGCGTGTCCGTGCCGTGGGGCTCCGCCGCCAGGCGGTCGAGCCCGCGGACGTCCGGCTGCTCGGCCAGCTCCGCCGTGTCCAGCTTGCCCGCCAATGCCGCCAGCCCGCCCAGCCGCTCCCACCACACCACCGGCTCCGCCGCCGCCGTGAACCGCAGCGCCGTGCGGGCCGCCGCCCAGGAGCGGGGTGCCTCGATCGCCGGGCGCTCCGGGCCGATGCCCGCCCGGGCGGCGTCCGGCAGCGACGGCACCTCGCCCGGCAGCAACACCACCCGCACCCCGCCGAGCCGCGCCGAACGGCCCGCGAGTGCGTCGACGCCCGTGCCCGCCAGCACGCGCAACCGGGTTGCCGGGCCGAAGCCGAGCAGGTGCAGGGCTCGTGACCGCTCCGCCGTGCCGGCGTCCTCGGACAGCGCCAGCTCGACCAGCGCCGGGTCGCCGAGCTCGGGACGCGGGACGCCGGAGTGCTCCAGCAGGATCGCGGCCGCGATCGCGAACCGTTCCAGGAGCATGTCGTCGAGCGGGACCGGCGCGCCCGCCCGGGCCACCCACACGACCACGCCGCCCTCCAGGGTCCGCACCGCCGCCCCCGGGGGTGCCGCGCCCGGCGTCACGACGTCGGATCCCGGTGACGCGCGCAGCGAGAGCCCCTCGCCGGGGGCGTGCACGCCGACCGGGCAGCCGGCGAGGCCCGCCGTGCTGCGCACCAAGGCGTCCAGGCCGGCGCGGCCGGCGATCAGGCGGTCGAAGAACCCGATGACCCGCACGGCGTTTTCGGCGTCGGCGTCGAGCCCGGACAGCCTCAGCAGCAGCCCCTTCATGCCGTCACGATAGGCGCGCCCGCCGCCGGATGGCGAGGGTCGGCCCGGCAACGCCCGCCGCCTGGCGGTGGCCGGGCGCGCCCGCGGCGGCCCATGATCGGAGCATGACCTACGCGATCGATCCCGAGCTGCTGCCCTGGCTGGACATGCTCCCGGCCGTGACCCTCACCGACCACGAGTCCCTGCTGGCCGCGCGTTCCTCGATGGCGCAGCTCGGCGAAGTCCTGCCCGCCTACGAATCGCAGCACCCCGTCGACGTCCGCGACACCGCCGTGCCCGGGCCGTCCGACGCCCCGGACGTCCCCGTGCGCGTCTACGCGCCGGCGAACCGCACCGCGCCGGCGCCCGGGCTGCTGTACATCCACGGCGGCGGCTTCGTCATGGGCGACCTCGACACCTTCGACGCGCACGTGCTGCGCCTGGTCGACGAGCTGGGGATCGTGATCGTGTCGGTGGACTACCGGCTGGCCCCCGAGCACCCGTTCCCGGCGCCGGTCGAGGACTGCTACGCGGCCTTGAACTGGGTCGCGGCGAAGGCGGACGAACTGGGCGTCGACCCGGCCCGGCTCGGCGTGGCCGGGGAGAGCGCCGGTGGCGGTCTCGCCGCCGCGGTCGCCCTGCTGGCCCGCGACCGCGGCGGCCCGGCGCTGTGCTTCCAGTACCTCGGCATCCCGGAGCTGGACGACCGGCTCGACACGCCGTCGATGCGCGCCTACACCGACACGCCGATCTGGAACCGGCCGAACGCCGTGTACAGCTGGACGAGCTACCTCGGCGCCGAGCCGGGCGGCGACGACGTGTCGCCCTACGCCGCGCCGGCCCGCGCCACCGACCTTTCCGGCCTGCCGCCGGCGTTCGTGACGACCTGCCAGTTCGACCCCTTGCGCGACGAAGGCATCGGCTACGCGCAGCGCCTGGCCCACGCCGGCGTGCCGGCCGAGCTGCGTCACTACCCGGGGACGTTCCACGGCTCCGGGCTGGTGGAGACGGCGGAAATCTCCCGCCGCATGTTCGCCGACGAGCTCGACGCCCTGCGCCGCGGCCTCCGCATCACCGCCGGCTGAGCCCGGGACGTCAGGCTGCCGGGGTGACGTCGATCAGCACCTTTCCGGTGACGCCGGCTTCGGACGCGGCGTGCGCTTTCGCCGTTTCGGAAAGGGGGAACCGGTGGACCGGCACGCCGTGGGCCTCGTCGAGCCGCAGCGCGCCGTCGGCGAACGCGGCGGTGATGTCCTCGGTGCCGGCGCGCAGTTTGTCCTCGCCCACCGTGTAGAGCACCAGGAACTGGTAGCGCGCGTTCAGCCACAGCATCGCCCGGAAGTCCAGGGTGACGGTTCCGCTGCCGCGGTCGTCGCCGTAGGCCACGACCGTGCCGCGGGGCCGCAGCACCTCCGTGTGCAGCTTCGCGTTGACCCCGGCCGCGACTTCGACCACCACGTCGACGCCGCCGGGGGCGACCTCGCGGATGCGGGCGGCGAGTTCCGGGTCGGGGTAGCGCAGCACGTGCTGGGCGCCCGCCGCGCGGGCGAGCGCGGCCTTCTCGTCGCTGCTGACCGTCGCGACCACCGTCGCCCCGGCCCAGCGGGCGAGCTGGATCGCCGCGTTGCCGACCGCGCCCGCGCCGCCGCTGACCAGCACCGTGCGGCCCTCGAGCGCGCCGGGGGCGAGCCGGGACGGCCCGTCTTCGGCGACGGTGAGGGCCCGGTGCGCGGTCAGCGCCGGGACCCCGAACCCGGCTCCTTCGTCGAAGCCGGCCTCGTCGGGCAGCCGGACGAGCTTCTCCTGCGGGAGCACCGTGTACTCCTGCGCGGTGCCGGACAAGGGCCCGTGGGCGCCGGCGATGACCGTCCACACGCGGTCGCCGGGGGCGAAGCCGGTGACGTCCGGGCCGACCGCGTCGACCACGCCCGCGCCGTCCTGGTTGGGCACGGTTTCCGGTGCCTCGGCCCCCGGCTCGGCGCGCAGGCCTCTGCGCGCCTTCCAGTCGGTGGGGTTGACCGCGGACACCACGATCCGGACGCGGACTTCGCCGGGCCCCGGGTCCGCGACGGGCCGTTCGGTCGGCGTCAGGACCTCGGGACCGCCGTACTGGCGGTAGACGACTGCTTTCATGACCGGTGCAATCCCGCGGATACCGCGGTTATTCCCGGCACAGTGGGAAATCAACCCCGGTAATTGGCTTTTCGCCGCCGCCGAAAAGGGAAATCGGCGCCGCGCGGGTGATCCCCCGGGCGGGCGATTTTCCGGGACGGCCCCAGCGAAATCGGCAGCCGTCGCAGAAACTGGGCGCGTGGGAGAGGAAAGGCGCAAGCCGGGGGACGATCGGCCGAAGCGCGACGAGGGTGAGCCGACGCCGATCTTCGACGCGGTGTTCAGCGCGACGCGCGCGAAGGCGAATACGCCGGAACCGGCCAGTGAGCCGGACAAAACGGGGCGGTGAGCGGACACCGGAAGGCCGACGTGCGGCACTTCGTTCGACGTCCGCAGTGAACATGTAGCATCCCGGGTGCACGTGCATCCGCGCTTGAGGAGTGAGCTTTGGCCGGCACCGTGAACAGCATGATCGCCGCCGAACACGCGGCCGGCGCGTCGATCTCGGAACTGGCCGAGCGCTGGGGGATCGACCCGCGGCAGGTCGTCGAGCGGATTTCGGCGGCCGCCCGCTCCTGAGCGCCCGGCCGGCTCAGATCGCCCGTTCCCCCTTGCCCAGCACGACTATGCCGCCCTCGCTGACGTGGTAGTGCCCGCGGTCGCGGGCCAGGTCGACGCCGATGTGCGCGCCGGGCGGGACCACGACGTTCTTGTCCAGGATCGCCCGCCGCACCACCGCGCCGCGGCCGACGCGGGCGCCGTCGAGCAGCACCGAACCCTGCACCACCGCGCCCTGTTCGACGATGACGTCGGGGGAGAGCACCGAGTCGACGACCTGCGCGCCGGAGATGATGCAGCCGTTGCTGACGATCGACTGGTTCGCGGAGCCGCCTTCGACGAACTTCGCCGCCGCGCGCTGGCCGGGGTGGGCGAGGATCGGCCACCGCCGGTTGTAGAGGTTGAAGATCGGGTGCGTCGAGATCAGGTCGGTGTGCGCGTCGTAGTAGCTGTCGATGGTCCCGACGTCGCGCCAGTAGCCGTGGTCGCGTTCGGTTTCGCCGGGCACGACGTTGGTGTTGAAGTCGTAGACGGCGGCTTCGCCCGACCTGACCAGCGCCGGGATGATGTCGCGGCCCATGTCGTGGTGGGACGCGGCGTTTTCGGCGTCGGCGTACAGGGCTTCCAGCATCACCTTCGTGGTGAAGATGTAGTTGCCCATGGACACGTAGGCCTCTTCGGGCGAGTCCGGCAGGCCCGGCGGGTCCGCGGGCTTCTCCATGAAGGCGTCGATCATCAGCCCGTCGGTGGTCCGGATGACCCCGAACGAGCTCGCTTCCTTCCGCGGGACCCGGATGCCGGCGACGGTGACGCCCGCGCCGGAGGAGATGTGCGCGTCCAGCATCTGGCGCGGATCCATCCGGTAGATGTTGTCCGCGCCGAACACCGCGATGTACTCGGGGTTCTCGTCGTGGACCAGGTTGAGGCTCTGGTGGATGGCGTCGGCGCTGCCCTGGTACCAGCGCGGGCCGAGCCGCTGCTGGGCCGGCACCGGCGTGACGTACTCGCCGGTCAGCGACGACAGCCGCCACGTCGTCGAGATGTGCCGGTCGAGCGAGTGCGACTTGTACTGCGTCAGCACGCACAACCGCCGGATCCCGCCGTGCACCAGGTTGGAGAGCACGAAGTCGATCAGCCGGTGGGTGCCGCCGAAGGGCACCGCCGGTTTCGCCCGGTCCGCCGTCAGCGGCATCAGGCGCTTGCCCTCCCCGCCCGCGAGCACGATGCCCAGGACATGGCATTCGCTGTTCACAGCGACCTCCCGCACGCCTCGTAGAGGGCGACCGTCCGCTCGGCGATCGCCTTCCAGCCGAACTCGCCGACCGCGCGCTCGCGGCCGGCGGTACCCATCGCGGCGGCCCGGTCCGGGGAGCCCACCACCTCGTTCAGCGCGGCGGCCAGGCCCGCCTCGAACGCCTGCGCGTCCTGGTCGTCGTAGTGCACCAGCAGCCCGGTCCGGCCGTCGTCGACGACCTCCGGGATGCCGCCGACGTCGCTGGCCACCACCGGGGTGCCGCACGCCATCGCCTCCAGGTTCACGATGCCGAGCGGCTCGTAGACCGACGGGCAGGCGAACACCGCGGCGTGGGTGAGCAGCTGCACGACCTCGTTCCGCGGCAGCATCTCCGGGATCCAGCGGACGCCGGTGCGCGTCTTCTCGAGGTCGGCGACCAGGCCGCGGAACTCCGCGTCGAGCTCGGGGGTGTCGGCCCCGCCCGCGCACAGCACCAGCTGGACGCCCGGGTCGAGGTCCGCGCCGGCTCGCACGAGGTGCGGGACGCCCTTCTGCCGGGTGATCCGGCCGACGAACAGCACGTACGGCCGGTCCGGGTCGATGCCGTGCTTGGCCAGCGCGTCGGTGCCCGGGTCGGG
Source organism: Amycolatopsis sp. NPDC051102 (assembly GCF_040682815.1). NCBI lineage: Bacteria > Bacillati > Actinomycetota > Actinomycetes > Pseudonocardiales > Pseudonocardiaceae > Amycolatopsis > Amycolatopsis sp. NPDC051102. The sequence continues at coordinate 238,244 of NZ_JBFBBT010000002.1, read as the reverse complement.
GCGGTAGAGCGTGGTGTCGATGCCGTTGTGGATCACGTGCACGCGCTCGGGCGGCACCGCGGGGTAGGCGGCGAGGACGTCCCGGCGCATCCCGCCGCTGACCGCGACGATCGCGTCCGCGGCTTCGTAGGCCTCGCGCTCGATCCACGACGAGACGCGGTAGCCGCCGCCGAGCTGTTCGGCCTTCCACGGCCGCAGCGGTTCCAGCGAGTGCGCGGTGACGACGTGCGGGATGCCGTGCGTCATCTTCGCCAGGTGCCCGGCGAGGTTCGCGTACCAGGTGTGGCTGTGCGCGAGGTCGTGGCCTTCGAGGGCGTTCGCCATGGACACCGCGATGTCCATGGTCGTGAACGCGGGCTGGCGGTAGCCGTGCGGATCGGTGTGCCCGGTGGCGTCGGCGCGGTCCGCGCCCCAGCAGTGGACGTCGAGATCGACCAGCGGCCGCAACTCCCGGGCGAGGAACTCAACGTGGACCCCGGCGCCGCCGTAGACCTCCGGCGGGTATTCGCGGGTGAGCAGGCCGACCTTCATGATGCGAACCCTATGGCCTTTCCCGGCCGCTGCGCAGTCTGGCATCCCGGGGAATCCGGCGAGTTTTCCGTCACGGCCCCGGCTGGAGGGTGAAGTGGCCGTCGCCCTTCGCCGCGGACCGGACCGGCCAGCTGTCCGGTCCGGTCGCCGGACCCGAGCCGTACTGCAGCCGGTAGTCCGGCCGCCGCGGCGGCACCGACGTGTCCAGCCAGTGGTAGTTGACCCGCAGCGCCAGGCTCATCACCGGGTTGGCCAGCCGGATCCGCTTTTCGATCAGCTCCACGGCGTGGCCGCGGTCGGAGAACTCGTCGATGATCGCGCACTCGCAGTAGTAGGCGAGGGTGCCGATCTCGCCGGGGCTGGCGACGCTCGCGCCGTGCAGCCGGGAGCCGAGTTCGGTCCCCACCCGCGCGTAGTCCCGCGCGCTCGCCCAGTTCCCGAAGACCACCGGCGACGGCCACGGCAGTCCCTGCGCGGCGTCGACCGCGGCGGCGCTCAGCGCCAGCACGCCGGTGAGCCCGAGCGCCAGCACCGGCGGCCCGGTCCGCCACGCCGTCCGCTCGCGCGCCTGGGCGTACCAGGTGCCGAAGGCGGCGACGGCGAACGTGCTCGCCGCGGTCACCGGCGCCACGTAGTACCAGTGGAACGGGCCGACGCCGAGGAACGAATAGGCGACGTAGTGCAGGATCCCGCCGCCGGCCAGCGCGGCGACCGGGCCGAGCGCGGGGAACTCCGGCCACCGCACGGCGAACCGCGCCGCGGCCCAGGCGGCGAGCGCGACCACGCCGGCCAGGGCGGGGAGGAACGACACCAGCACCGTGACCGGCCAGCCGAGGTAGTACATCATCGGCCCGGTGCTGTAGCTCCACGGCGCGAACACCCCGGCCTGCAGCTGCTTGATGACGAGCGTGTCGGGCACGAACGACCCGAAGGCGAGCCAGCTCACCAGGAACCACGGCGCGGCCGTGAGCGCGGTCAGGCCCACGGCGGCCCGCCGGCCGCGCCGGATCGCCGGCGTGCTCACCCCGATCACCGCGACGAACACGACGAGGTCGAGCCGGGTCAGGACGGCGAGGCCGCCCGCGACGCCGAACCAGACCGGCCTGCCCTCGAGCGCGCAGACCGTGAGCGCCAGCAGCACGACCGGGATCAGCAGCACCTCGAGCCCCATCGCGGACAGCACGAACGGGTTGAGCAGCACCAGCGCGACGCCGAGCACCCCGGCCGCGGGCGGCAGCGCCAGCACGCGGCCGATGCGCTGCCACGCCCAGCCGAGCCCGGCCCCGCTCAGGACGGTGAGGACGCCGAGCGCGACGACCGGGTGCGGGCTGCCGGCCACCCGCGTCACCAGGGTCAGCGCGGCGAGGAGCAGGACGTTCAGGGGAGACGTCGCCGAGTTGGCGGGCGAGCCGGGGACGATGCCCCATTCGCCGTGCACGGCGAGGTTCTTCGCGTACGCCAGGGTGATGTAGCCGTCATCGGTGAGACTGGTCCGGACCAGGAGGAAGACGGCGGCACCCAGCACCGCTCCGAAGGCAGCGGGGAGCCACCGGCCCCGCGCACCCGTCCGTTCCGCATTCGTTACCGCCAGCAACCTGCCTACCTCGTCGTGCGGGACTTCACCCGATCGTGGCATGTGCCGCGTGGGTTCGCAGTACGGCGAGTGAGCGGAGGGCGCTCCTGCGCGGTCAGGGCCAGGCGGGGGCCGTGAAGACGCGAACCGGCGTCTCCGGGATCACCACCGCGGCCGGGCACGCGCCGACGGCGGCGCGGGCCCCGTCGGAGGAGGTGTGCAGCGGCAGCAACCGGTCCAGGCCGAGGAGGCGCAGCGGCCGGCGGACGGCGCCCTCGGCCGCCGCGATGGCGTAGGGCACGTTGCGCACGGCCGCGTCGCGACAGGCCTCGGCCAGCACGCTGAAGACGGTCGAATCGCAGAAGGTGGTGTCCGTGAGGTCGGCGATCACCCCGCGGGCGCCGGCGTGGACGGGACCCAGCAGCGCGGCGCGGAGGACGGCGGCGCTGCCGAGGTCGAGTTCGCCGGCACAGCGGACGGTGACGATCCCGGCGTCGGTCGTGGTGGCGAATCGGGGCACGGTGCGGTCGTCGGTCATCGGGTCCCTCCTCCTCGAGCGCCTAGCGGATCGTACCCACGGCGGCGGGAGAAAACGCCCCGCGAAAGCGGACGCGCTGCGACATCCGAGGGAAGACGATGCACAACCGTTGCAATGTGGGATAGCTTGGCAGAGCAAGGGTTCCGCACGTAGCCGGCCGCGGCGGATGCCACACCACGCGGCCGGCCGGATCCGGCCGACGCGGGCCGGATCACCGGCGCCGGGCGGCGCCGAAGGGGACGCGGCAGGCCATCGCCCCGCCGCCGCGTCCCCGCCGCCGGCCTGCCTGCCGAGGTTTTCGGTTCGCCGGCTTGCGTGATCCGGGATGGTCGCCGTTCCCGCTGTTTGCCTCGGATGCGCGGGCTCGCCCACGCCGGGGCGTCAGTTGCCGGGACCGCTGCCACCTGCGCCGCTTCGCCGTGTCGCCGGTGAGGTGGGCCTGGCGTCGCTAAGCTTCGGACGTTCGCCGTCCGCGAGCGAAAGGATGCGGTGGAACCCGAGAACGTCGACGCGCCGTCCGTCGCAGGAGCCTGGGCGCCCGGCAAGGTGGCCGAACTGCTCGGCGTGTCGCCGGTGACGCTGCGCAGCTGGAGCGCGCGGTACGGGATCGGGCCGCCCGCCGGCGCCGGACGGCACCGCCGGTACTCCGACGCCGACGTCCGCCGCTTGCAGCACATGCAGCGGCTGGTCGCGCGGGGGATGCCGGTGCGGGAGGCCGCGGCGGCCGCGTTCGGCGCGCCCGGTGCCGCCGAGCCGGAGGTGCCGGCGGCGCGCCGGGTGGACGAGCTGGCGGACGCCGCGGACGAGCTCCGGTACGCCTCGGTGGCCGGGCTGCTGGACGAAACGCTGGGCACGATGGGCCCGGCGGCGGCCTGGACGGACGTCCTCGCGCCGGTGCTGCGCGGCCTGGGGGACCGCTGGCAGCGCGGCGACGTGTGCTTCGCGTCGGAGTGGGCGTTGACGAGCGAGATTTCGCTGGCGTTCGAGCGGTTCAGCCGCCGGTTCCCGGCGGCGGTGCCGGGCCGTCCGGTGCTGCTGGCGTGCTGCCCGGCGGAGCGGCATTCGCTGCCGATGGAGGCCCTGCGGGCGACGCTGGCCGAGGCGGGGGTCCCGGTGGCGTACCTGGGCCAGCTGGTCCCGGCGGAGACGGTGGCGGACCTGGCGGCCCGCCTCGACCCGGTCCTGGTCCTGCTCTGGTCGAAGACACCCCCGACCGCCGACGACCTCCTGGCGGCCCGCATCCGCGACCTGGGCTGCCCGGTCGGCACGGCGGGCCCGGGCTGGGACCACCTGGGCGACCGCGGCTTCCCTCGGGTGAACGACCTGAATTCGGCGATGGAACTGGCGCTCGAGCACGCCCAGGAGTAGCGGCAACGGGGCCTTGCCGCGGCCGGACGCGGGCTGATTTCACGCTGGAACGGGTCCGGCCGGAGACCCGGCGTGCGGCTGCTTCAGCCTGGACCGCGCAGCTTGACGCGGCCGCCCTTGGCCGCAGCCGCCGCTCGGCGACCGCCTGGCTCCGGGTCGCGGGTCGCTTGAGCTGAGCACCTGCCAGCGCCTGCCCGCCGCTCGGCGACCGCACGGCTCCGAGCCCCCGGCCGCCTGAGCCGGGCACCCCCGTTCAGCCCGCCCGCCGCTCAGCCCAATGCGGCCAGCTCCCGGCTCAGCGCCGGCGCCACCTCGTCGCCCAGCCGCTCGAACTCGCGCTTCAACAGCGGTGCCGCGAGCTTCGCCCAGCCGTGGAACTCGAGCGTCGCCTGGTAGCGGACCGTCGTGCCGGCCGGGCCGGACGTCAGCTCGAAGTCGTCCGTCGACGTCACCGTCTTGTTGTTCCCGACGAACGTCACCCGGCCCGGGGAGCGGTGCGTCAGCCGGTACTCCAGCTCCGTCCGGCGGCCGCGGAACTCCGAGACGTTGTGCCACCGCGTGCCCACCTCGATCGGGCCCCGGTCCTTGCGGATGCACGAGATCGTCCCCGGGTCCCATTCCTCGGTGTGCGCGAAGTCCGCCAGGTACTGCGCCACCGGGCCGATCGGCGTGCTCACCGTGACCGTGCGTTCGACCTGGACCACCATTACCTCCGACACTTCGTTGCAAATACGTTGCAACATTAACCCGTTTCGCTCACCGGGGCACGACGAGCCGTCTCGCCGACATCGATGTCATTTTTCCGAATTCTTGTCCTCCTTGTCTTCTTGACGGTTCCGACGGCCGCGGCGGAAGCTTCCTGGCAACGTTGTCAGCCCGCGGTGCGACACCCGCCAGGTCGTGCGCCGGCTCCCGGGCTGCCGCTTCGAGAACGGAGTTCGCATGGCGGAAAAGATCGAGCGGGTATCGCGGCGGCACGTCCTGGCCGCCGGGACCGGGCTGCTGGCCGGGTTCGGCCTCGCCGCCGTCCTGCCCGGCACCGCGGCGGCCGCGGAAGCCGCCGGGACCCCGGGAGCCGGACCGGAAAGCCGCCGGACCGACCTCGCGCTGTTCCGGCCGGTGCAGGTGTCCTCGACCGACTACGCCGCCACCCCGGCCGAGTTCGCCGTCGACGGCCTCGCCGAGGTCGGCGTCCGCGGCTCCGGCTGGCGCGCCGCCCAGGGCGACGGCCAGTGGATCGTCGTCGACCTGCAGGCGGCGTGCGCGATCGAGTCCGTCGTCCTCACCTTCGAGGCGCAGCCCGGCGACCCGGCCTTCGACGCCGGCGCGTCCCGCAGCCACACCAGCGGCTTCGAGGTCCAGTCCAGCTACGCGACGGCGTTCGACCTCGACGTCTCCGGCGACGGCAAGGCCTGGCGCACCGTCCACCACGCCGACCAGGGCACCGGCGGCGTCGTCACCATCCCGCTGGCCGTCACCGCGCGCTGGGTCCGGTTCACCGCCGGCCGCCGCTCGACGGCCAACCCGCTGGGGCTCAACGGCTTCCAGGTCTTCGGCACCAGCCGCGGCGCCCGGCCCGCCGTCCGCGGCTGGACGAGCTTCCCGGTGCGCCCGGACGACAACCCGCCCGCGCTCGCCGTGGCGGCCGACGGCACCGTGCCGCTCGAGTCCGGCTGGGTGCTCACGATGGACGACTGGGCGCCCACCGGTGACGGCCGGGCGCTTTCCGGGGCCGGCGTGGACACCCGCGGCTGGCTGCCGGCGACCGTCCCCGGCACCGTGCTGGCCTCGCTCGTCGAGCAGGGGCAGCTGCCCGACCCGGTGTTCGGGATGAACAACCTGCACGTCCCGGAAGCGCTCTCCCGCCACGCGTGGTGGTACCGCCGCCGCTTCACCCTCCCGCGCGGCCTCGACACCTCGCCCGGGCGGCACATCTGGCTCGAGTTCGACGGCGTCAACCACGAGGCGCGGATCTGGCTCAACGGCGCCGAGATCGCCACGCAGAGCCACCCGTTCGGCCGCGGCGTCCACGACGTCACCGCCGCGCTGCGCCGCACCGGCGAGCAGGTGCTCGCCGTGGAAGTCGCGCCGATGCCCAAGCCCGGCAGCCCCGGCGACAAGGGGTCGAACGGCAGCTCCTGGGTCGACGCCGGCGGCACGATGTTCGAGAACTCGCCGACCTACCTGGCCGTCTCCGGCTGGGACTGGATGCCCGCGGTGCGCGACCGCGCGGCCGGCCTCTGGGACCACGTGCGCCTGCGCTCCACCGGCGCCGCCGTGCTCGGCGACGTCCGCGTCGACACGAAGGTGCCGGACGCGAAGACTGCCGAGGTGACGCTGACCGTCCCGGTGCGCAACGCCGCCGCGACCGCCCAGCGCGTCAAGGTCACCGCCGCCTTCGGCCCGGTGACCGTGTCGAGCACGGTCACCGTCCCCGCCGGGCAGACCACCGACGTCGTCTTCCCGCAGCAGCGGATCGGCGACGCGAAGCTGTGGTGGCCCAACGGTTACGGCGAGCCGAACCTCTACGACCTGACGCTGACCGCGGCGATCGGCGCCGCCACGAGCGACCGCCGGACCGTCAGGATCGGCCTGCGCGAGATCGGCTACCGGTACGACCTGCCCATCGTGATCGACAGCGGCCGCGCCACCCAGACCGTCGAACTCGCGCCGCAGAACGCCCGGTTCGTCCGCATGCAGGGCCTCAAGCGGGCCACCGGCTGGGGCTTCTCGCTCTGGACGATGGCCGTGCTGAACGGCTCCGGGCCCGACCTGGCCCAGGGCAAGCCGGCCGGTTCGTCGTCGGTGGCCGACGGCAACCCGCCCGAACGCGCCTTCGACGGCGACCCGAACACGCGCTGGACGTCCGAGTACAGCGACAACCAGTGGCTGCAGGTCGACCTCGGCGCCGCGACGGCGTTCGACCGCGTCGTGCTGACCTGGGAAACCGCGTACGCGGCGACCTTCAAGATCCAGGTGTCACAGGACGGCGACACCTGGACCGACGCCGCCTCGGTCGACAACAGCCCGAAGCCGCTGACGTTCCTCGTCAACGGCGTCAAGATCTTCGCCCGCGGCGGCAGCTGGGGCTGGGACGAGCTGCTGCGCCGGATGCCGGCCGAGCGGGCCGACGCCGTCGTCGCGATGCACCGCGACATGAACTTCACGCTGATCCGCAACTGGGTCGGCTCGTCGTACCGGCCGGAGCTGTTCGACGCCTGCGACAAGTACGGGATCCTGCTGTGGAACGAATTCTGGGACGGCTGGTCCACCGACCCGGCCAACCACGACATCTTCCTGGCCCAGGCCCAGGACACCGTGCTGCGCTACCGCCACCACGCCTGCGCGACGGTCTGGTTCGGCTGCAACGAGGGCACGCCGCCGCCGGCGATCGACAACGCGCTGCGCGACATCGTCCACGCGCAAACCGACCTGCTCTATCAGGGCAACTCGGCGGGCGGCGTGATCACCGGCGACGGGCCGTACTACTGGCAGGACCCGAAGCGGTACTTCACCGGGGAGGCGACCGGCGGCAAGTACGGGTTCTGGAGCGAGATCGGGCTGCCGACGGTGTCGGTCGTGGAAAGCATGCGCAACCTGGTCGGGGCCGGTGACCCCGGCTGGCCGATCGGCGCGCCGTGGTTCCTGCACGACTGGTCCACGAACGGCAACCAGTCGCCGCAGAGCTACCTGGCGGCGATCGACGCGCGGCTGGCGCCGTCGACGAGCCTGGCCGAGTTCTGCCGCAAGGCGCAGTTCGTCAACTACGAGAGCATGCGCGCGATCTTCGAGGCGTGGAACGCGAAGCTGTGGAACGACGCGACCGGCGTGCTGCTGTGGATGTCGCACCCGGCCTGGCACAGCACGGTCTGGCAGACCTACGACTACGACCTCGACGTCAACGGCAGTTACTACGGCGCTCGCAAGGGCTGCGAAGCCCGGCACGTCCAAGCCGATCTGACGACGTGGCAGGTGCGCGTGGTCAACCACACGCCGTCGGCGCTCAGCGGTGTCACCGCCACCGCGCGGCTGTACGGCCTCGACGGTGCGGCGCTCGGCCAGGCCCGGCAGCAGAAGCTCGAAGTGGCTCCGGTTTCGGCCGGCGACGCGTTCACGGTGCCGTTCGACGACGGTCTCCCGGACCTGCACCTGCTGCGGCTGACCCTGACCGACGGCCGCGGCACGGTGCTGTCGGAGAACACGTACTGGCGGTACCGCACGGACACGGCGATGCGGGCGCTCAACCAGCTCCCGGGCGCGCGCCTGACCACGTCCCTGCGGCCCGACGGCGACGCCTACACCGCGACGGTCCGCAACGACGGCCGGACGGTCGCGGCGATGATCCGGCTGTCGCTGCGGGAACGCAACGGCACGGACCGCGTGCTGCCGACCCGCTACGGCGACAACTACTTCTGGCTGCTGCCGGGGGAGAGCCGCACCATCCGCGTCGAGCCGCGGCGGCGGGTGCCGAACGCGAAACTGCTGGTGGAGGCGTACAACGTGGCGGCGAAGCTGAGCTAGCTGCGGGCTCGGGGCCCATCCCCCGACCGGAGGAGTTCGTCGCCCGGGACGAAGTCGAAGGCTGATTTCGTCCCCGGCGACGAACTAGGCTGACGGCGTCGCGCCTAGCTTCGGGAGGTGCTCGTTTCGGTGAACCTGCGCCCGCACGCCAGCCTCGGCCGCGTCCTCGACGACCTGGGCGGCACCCTCCTGGACCTGGTCCTCGGCGACGGCGACCGCCCGGGCGGCATCGGCGGCGTCGCCATCCACGACCCCCTCGACGAACCTGCGCTGCCGCAGCACGCCCTGGTGCTGGGGGTCGGCCTCGCCGAGCCGGACGAGGTCGTGCGGCAGCTGCGGACCCTGGCCCGCCACGACGCCGCCGGGCTGGTGCTGCGGGCGCCGGTCACGGTGACCGCGGCGATCACCGCCGCCGTCGAGGAAACCGGCGTCGCCCTGCTGAGCCTGGCCCGCGGCGCGTCCTGGGCCCAGCTCGCCGCCATGCTGCGGTCGCTGCTGGCCGAGGGCGACGTCGGCGACGCGCAGCCGGAGACCCTCGCCGGGCTGCCGTCGGGTGACCTGTTCGCCGTGGCCAACGCGATCGCCGCGCTCATCGACGCCCCGGTCACCATCGAGGACCGGCGGTCCCGCGTGCTGGCGTTCTCGGGCCGGCAGGACGAAGCCGACGGCTCGCGCGTCGAGACCATCCTCGGCCGGCAGGTGCCCGAGCGGTACGCCCGCGTGCTGGCCGACCGCGGGGTGTTCCGCGAGCTCTACCGCACCGACCAGCCGGTGTACGTCGACCTGCTCGGCGAGGGCCTCGAGGGGCTGAAGCTGCTGCGGGTGGCCGTCGCGGTCCGCGCGGGCGACGAAATCCTCGGCTCGATCTGGGCGGCGGTGCACGAGCCGCTGACCACCGACCGGACGCAGGCGCTCTGCGACGCGGCCCGGCTGGTGGCGCTGCATCTGCTGCGCGTCCGGGCCGGTGCCGACGTCGAACGGCGGCTGCGCGCGGACCTGCTCAGCACGGCCCTCGAAGGCGGGGCCGCCGCGCGCGAGGCGCTGAGCCGGCTCGGCCTGGCCGACCAGCCGGTCGTCGTGCTGGCGCTGGCGGTGCTGGGGGCCGGGGCCGCCGACGCCGAACTCGCCGCCGACCGGCAGCGGCTGGCCGACGGGCTGGCGATGCACCTGAGCGCGGTGCACCCGCGCTGCGCCGCCGCGCTAGTCGGCGACACGGCGTACGGGCTGGTGCCGGTGACCCGCGACGCCGACGGCGAGCGGCGCGCCCTGCGGATCGCCAAGGACTTCCTGGACCGGGTGGGCGACCGGGTCCGGGCGGTGGTCGGCATCGGCCCGCTCGCGCGCAGCGCGGCCGAGCTGCCGGAAGCCCGCGACAGCGCGGACCGCGCGCTGCGGGTGCTGCGCTCGGGCAGCGGCGCCGGCCGGCGGGTCGCGCTGCTGGCCGACGTGCACGTCGAGGCGCTGCTGCTGGAGCTGCAGGACCTGGTCGCCGCCCGCGGCGACCGCCCGACCGGGCCGGTCGCCCGGCTGCTGGCCTACGACGAGCAGCACCACGCCCACCTCGTCGAGACGCTGCGCGCCTGGCTCGACGCCTTCGGCGACGTCATCGCGGCCTCGGCCGCGGTCCACGTCCACCCCAACACCTTCCGCTACCGCCTGCGCCGCCTCGCCGAAGTCGGCGGCTTCGACATGACCGACCCGGAGGCGAGGTTCGCGGCCATGCTCCAGCTCCGCGTGGTCGCCCCGCCCACCCCCTGACGCCCGTGATCAGCAAGCCGACACGCGTGATCGAACGGTCAACACGCGTGATTCAAGGGACGACACGCGTGATTGAAGGGACGACACGAGCGCGGCGGGGTCCGGGCGGCGTGTCGACCCTCTGATCACGCGTGTCGGCTTCCTGATCACGCGTGTCGACTCCTTCCGCACGGTGGACGGCGGGCGGAAAACCCGTTGGCCGCGGGGGCGGGTGTCGTTAGGCTGCGGCGGAACCTGTCCACCGCGTCGAACGAAGGGAGCCGGCCGTGCGTGTCCGCATCGCTGTCGCTCCCCGGTCGCGGTCCGAGGTGATCCTGGTGTCTTCGCGTCCTCGGTGCCTGCCGCGCGGCTCGCACCGGGCTTCGTGACGCGCAAGTAAGCCTGCCGTCGCGGGGAATCGCGCCGTCCCGATCACTTCGTCCACAAAGGACACGGCTGTGCGAACCACCCTGACCACCGTCCGCAACCTCGGCATCCTCGCCCACGTCGACGCGGGCAAGACCACCGTCACCGAGCGGATCCTTCACCGCACCGGCGCCACCCACAAGACCGGCGAGGTCCACGACGGCACCACCGTCACCGACTTCGACCCGCAGGAACGCGACCGCGGCATCACCATCTTCGCCGCGGCCGTCAGCTGCACCTGGGCCGGCCACCGGCTCACCCTCATCGACACCCCCGGCCACGTCGACTTCACCGCCGAGGTCGAGCGGTCGCTGCGGGTGCTCGACGGCGCCATCGCCGTGTTCGACGCCGTCGCGGGCGTCGAACCACAGAGCGAAACCGTGTGGCGGCAGGCGGATCGGCACGGCGTGCCGCGGATCGCGTTCGTCAACAAGCTCGACCGCGCGGGCGCCGACCTCGACGCCGCCGTCGCCTCGATCCGGGCGCGGCTGCACCCGGCACCGCTGGTCGTGCAGCTGCCGATCGGGCGCGAGGACGGCTTCACCGGCGTCGCCGACCTGCTGCGGCTGGCGGACGTGCCGGACGACCTCCTCGCCGAGGCCCGCCGGCGACGCCGGGTGCTGGAAGAGGCCGTCGCCGAGCTGCATCCGGTGGCGCTGGACGAGTTCTGCGCGACCGGCACGATTTCGGCGGAGACCCTGGAGAAGGCGTTGCGAGAGCTGACGCTCAGTGGCGCCGGGCTGGTCGTGCTGTGCGGCGCGGCCTACCGCGACCGGGGAATCGAGCCGCTGCTCGACGCCGTCGTGGCGTACCTGCCGTCGCCGGCGGACGTCCCGCCGGTGCGGCCCGACCGGCCCGCCGACCCGGCCGCGCCGCTGGCCGCGCTCGTGTTCAAGGTCGTCGCGGCGGCCACCGGACGGCTGACGTACCTGCGGATTTATTCCGGAACGCTGCGGAAGGGGGACCAGGTGACGGACGCGGGACGCACCGAACGCGTCGCGCGGGTGCTGCGCGTGCAAGCCGACCGGCAGTCCGAAGTGGACAGCGCGGTGGCCGGCGACATCGTCGCGGTGGCCGGGCCGAAGGCGGCGCGCGTCGGCGCCACCCTGTGCGCGCCGGGCGAGCCGGTGCTGCTGGAGCCGCCGGTGACGGCGGACCCGGTGGTCTCGGTGGCCATTGAGCCGCGGCGCGCGGGCGACGGCGAGCGGCTGACGGCGGCGCTGGCCCGGCTGGCCGAGGAGGACCCGTCGCTGGTCGTGCGGGTCGATCCGGAGACCGGGCAGACGGTGCTGTCCGGGCTGGGCGAGCTGCACCTGGAGGTGGCGGTGGAGAAGCTGCGGCTGGACCGCGGCCTCGAGGTCGCGGTGGGCCGTCCGTCGGTGGCGCACCGCGAGACGGTCGTCAGCGGCGTGTCGGGGCTGGTCTACCGCCACGTCAAGCAGGACGGCGGCGCGGGCCAGTTCGCGCACGTGGTCCTGGACGTCTCGCCGGCCGCCGAAGGGTTCGAGTTCGCCTCGGCGGTCGTCGGTGGCCGGGTGCCGCGCGAGTACGTCCGCGCGGTCGAGGCCGGCTGCCGGGACGCCCTGGCGGAGGGACCGCTGGGCGGCCACCCGGTGACGGGCCTGCGCGTGACGCTGACCGACGGCGCGACGCACCCGAAGGACTCGTCGGACCTGGCGTTCCGGACGGCGGGCCGGCTCGGGTTGCGGGAAGCGCTGCGCGCGTCGGTCCTGCGGCTGCTCGAACCGGTCGCCGAGGTCGTGGTGACCGTCCCGGCCGACGCGGTCGGCGTCGTGCTCGGCGACCTGGCGGCCCGGCGCGGCCGGGTGGCGGGGTCGGCGGTGCGCTCGGGCACGGCCGTGGTGACGGCGACGGTCCCGGTGGCGGAGCTGTTCGGCTACGCGAACCGGCTGCGGAGCCGCACCCAGGGCCGCGGCACGTTCACCGCCCGCCCGTCGGGGTTCGCGCCGGTCCCGTGAGCGTCGGGGGGGGGGTGGGGGGGTGGTGGTAGGAGGTAAAAACAACGCCCCCAAAGGAGGATAGAAACCACAGGATAACAGTACAGATGTTTATTATTGATTTTG
>NZ_JBFBBT010000002.1:43741-225456 GCF_040682815.1 Amycolatopsis sp. NPDC051102 | reverse complement strand
GGAGCCGCCCCTCGGGGCGGGGCAGTTTCACCCCCCGCCCGACGGGGTTCGCGCCGACCCGGAGCGGGTCGTGAGTGGTAAGGCGAGTTCTAACTCGCCTTACCACTCACGACGCATTCAGCGGCGGGGGAGCGACGCCACTGCGGCCAGCAGCCGGTCGACGTCGTCCTCCGTCGTGTACGGCGCGATTCCCGCCCGGACCGCGCCCGTGTCGCCCAGCCCCAGGTGCCGCGAACACTCGATCGCGTAGAAACTCCCGGCCGGCGCGTTGACCCCGGCCGCGCCGAGATGCTCGTACACGGCCTGCGACGGCACCCCGTCCACCGAGAACAACACCGTCGGCGTCCGGTGGCGCTCCGGCGACCCGTACCGCGTGACACCGGGCAACGACTCCAGACCGCCGTCCAGCCGCGCCAGCAAGGCGTTCTCGTGCTTCTCCAGCTCCGCCATCGATGCCACCAGCCGCGCCCGCCGCGAACCCGGACCCGGCACCAGCCCGGCGAGGAAGCCGATCGCCGCCGTCGTCCCGGCCAGCAGCTCGTACGGCAGCGTGCCCAGCTCGAACCGCTCCGGGACCGCGTCCGTCGACGGCAGCAGCTTGTCCGGGTGCAAAGTCTCGAGCAACGCCGGCGCCGCCGCCAGCACCCCCAGGTGCGGCCCGAGGAACTTGTACGGCGAGCACGCGTAGAAGTCCGCCCCGAGGTCTCCGGCGGACACCGACGCGTGCGGGGTCAGGTGCACGCCGTCGACGTACAGCAGCGCGCCCGCGGCGTGGACCTCCGCCGCGATCGCCGGGATGTCCGGGCGGGTGCCCAGCAGGTTGGACGCCGCCGTCACCGCGACCAGCTTCGTCCGCTCCGACAGCAGCGGCCCGATCGGCGCGAGCTCGCCCGTCGCGGGATCGAAATCGGCCCAGCGCACCTTCGCGCCGGTCTGGACCCACGGGCGGATGTTCGCGTCGTGGTCGAGGCGGGTGACCACGACTTCGTCGTCCGGGCCCCAGTTCCGGGCCAGCGTGCGGGAGAAGTCGTACGTCAGCTGCGTCATGCTGCGGCCGAACACCACACCGGCCGGGTCGGCGTCGAGCAGGTCGGCGACCGCCTGCCGGGCTTCGGCGACCACCGCGCTCGCCCGGCGTTCGGCCGCGGTGACGACGCCGCGGTTGGCGATCGCCGCGCACAGCGTGCCGGCCACCGCCGCCCCGACCACGTCGGGGACCTGGGAGCCGCCGGGGCCGTCGAAGTGGGCGGCGCCGCCGTCGAGGGCGGGGAAGTGCTCGCGGATCTTCCACACGTCGTAGGTCACCGCGCCAGCATGCCTCAGGATCTGCGCACCGGGGCGGCCGCGGTGACGGGCAGCTGCGGCGGCGCGGCCACCGGCCGCCGGACCGGCGCGGGCGGCCGCAGGTGCCGTCGCAGCCGCTGCGTCGGCTTTTCGACGTAGTTCCAGGACAGCTGGCCGACGACGTAGGCGGCCGGTACGGCCAGCAGGATCAGCAGCCACACCTGCCGCACGCCGGCGAGGATCAGCAGCTGCTGGATCGGAAAGCCCCAGATGTAGGTGCCGTAGCTGCCGTAGACATACGGGCCGGCGGCCTCCAGCTTCCGCGGCCAGTGCGTCGCGAGCGTGATCGCACCGTAGGCCGCGCTGAGCGCCAGCGCGTACCGGCTCGCCGGCGTCTGGCTCAGCCCGAGGTACGCGGCGAACAGCACGAGCGCCACCCACGGCTTGAGCGGGATCCGGTCGCGGTAGGCGTGCAGCACCACCCCGATCACGAACGGCACCAGGAACGACACCGTCGACCCGATCGGCACGACCAGCAGCGACCCGCCGGCGCCGTGGTACTCGAACGTCGCCCGCAGCACGCTGTCGGTGTAGACCATGCCGCCGAGGACGACCAGCAGGAACCAGCGCGGCACGCCGATCAGCACGATCACCCCGGCCACCAGGACCAGCCCGTAGCCGAGCAGCTCCATCGGCAGCGTCCAGAGCGCGCCGTTCACCGAGAACGGGTACGGGTTGGCCGCGAACACCCCGGGCAGCTCGTGCTGCATGTAGAACAGCACGGTCGTGCCGACCAGGTAGCGCCAGGTCTGGATGTGCGTCCAGTAAGCGTGCGCCGGCCACGTCGTCACCAGCGGGCCGATCACGAACACCGTCACCAGCAGCACCACGACCAGCGGCGGCATGATCCGCAGCAGCCGCCGCGCGGCGAACCGCCACCACGACGGGTCGCGCGCCCAGCTGTCCTGGATCTGGTAGCCGCTCATCGCGAAGAAGCCCATCAGTGCGATGTACCCAGGCGACATGTGCCAGGACGCGGGGAAGACCGTCAGCCGCTGCGGGTGCAGCAGCGGCATGCTGTGGTCGACGATCACCGTGATCGCGCCGATCATCCTCAGCCACGCGAAGCCGGTGTTGGGGTTGGCGTGAATTTTTGACGAGGTCGGCACGGAACGGGATGCTAGCCCATCCGGTTGTGCCGCTTGCCCCGAACGGCCGGACGAGTCAGCGTCCGCGGTTGCGCGGGTGCTCGCGCGCCCGGCGTTCGTTGCCGTGCTTGTAGTTGCCGGTCACGCGCGCCATGAGCAGCTGCTGGTCGTCGCCGCGCGCCACCGCGGCCAGGAAGCGCGCGGCGGCGGCCCCGCGCAGCGTCCCGGCCGGCCGGCCGTGGTGGGTGATCGCCACCGTGCCGCGCTCGTCGCGGTAGGCGAAGCCCTCCGGAGTCCCCATGCGCCCAGGGTGGCACGGGCGGCAAGGGGTTTTCCGGGGTCGCCTCCGGGGGTTTCCCGGATGGTGCCCCGGCCGGGACCCGACAGAATGCGGGGGATGACCGGAGGGGGCACAGGGGTGCGGGCCAAACTGGGGAACAGGTACGTGCTGCTCGGGGCGCAGCTGATCGTGCTGGTGGCGGTGCTCGTGTCGTACAACGGCGGCCGGTGGCGGTTGCCGGCCTACCGCGTCGACCTGGACGTCTACCGGCTCGGCTCGGCGGCCCTGCTGCACGGCCAGGCGCTCTACGGGACGCTGCCGCCCACCGGCGACGGCCAGTCGCTGCTGTTCACCTACCCGCCGTTCGCGGCGATCGTGCTGGCCCCGCTGGCGGTGCTGCCGTACTGGGCCGCCTGTCTCGCGCTCACCTTGCTGACGCTCGGGCTGCTGGCGCTGGTGCTGGTGACCGTGTTGCGCGCGCTCGGCGCGCGGTGCGACTGGCGGCGAGTCGGCGTGCTGCTGCTGGCCGCCGAGGTCCTGGAGCCGGTGCTGCGCACGCTGTACGCCGGCCAGATCGACCTGCTGCTGCTCGCCCTCGTCGTCCTGGACGTCCTGGTCGACACCCCGCGGTGGCCGCGTGGCCTGCTGATCGGCCTCGCCGCCGCGGTGAAGCTGACCCCGGCGGTGTTCCTGCTGTACTTCCTGCTGCGCCGGGACACCCGGGCCGCGGTGACCGCCGTCGTGACGTTCGTGGCCGCGACGGCGCTGGGCTTCGTGCTCGCCGGTGCGGATTCGGTGCGGTACTGGACGGGCGCGCTCTGGGAGACCGGCCGCGTCGGCGAGCCGACCTACGCCGGCGACCAGTCGCTGCTGGGCCTGCTCGCCCGGGCCGGGGTGCCGCCGGAGGCGCGGACCGCGTGGTGGCTGCCGCTGGTGGCCGTGGTGCTGGTGGTGACCGCGTGGGGCGTGCGCCGCGCGCTGGCCGCGGGGGAGACCACCGTGGCGCTCGGCCTCAACGCCGTCGGCGGGCTGCTGGTCTCGCCGATCTCGTGGACCCACCACTGGGTCTGGGCCGTGGTCGTCCTGCTCGGCTGGGCGGAGCTGGCCCGCCGGACGCGGCGGCGCGGGGTCGCGGTCTTGGCCGGGGCCGGCGCGGTCTTGTTCGTGGCGGGGCCGCAGTGGTGGTGGCCGCGCGGGGGCGAGGTGGAACGGCAGTGGGGCTTCGGCCAGCAGCTCACCGGCAACGGCTATGTCCTGTTCGGACTCGCGGTGCTGGTCGCGGCGCTGCTCGTGCGGTTCGAGCCGCGGGACGACGTCGTCAGCGGCGTCGTGCCGGTCCGCGCCGGAGCCACCCTGCCCCGAGGATGAGCATCGCCGTGCCGAGCGCCAGGTCGAAGCAGATCCCGGCGGTGTTCAGCGGCAGCGTGTCGGTGACCGCGCGCGGCAGCGGGAGCAGCCCGGCGAGCCCGGCCACGGCGTAGCAGGCGCCGGCGACGACCAGGAACCGCGCGGCCCAGCGCGACGACCGGGTGCAGAACACCGCGGCGGCGCCGGTCAGCAGGTGCACCAGCGTCCACACCCCGGACACGGCGAGCACACCGAACAGCACGCTCGGGCCGCCGGCGGTCGGGACCCCCGTCATCAGCTCCAGCGCGGCGAGCACGAGGAACAACAGGCCGATCAGCATGCCCATGCCCTGGACGGGGGCCGGGCCCCGCCGTGGCGCCCGGGTCTCGGGTTCGGTGGCCGTCATGCTTCCGGGGTTCCCCGCGCGAACCCTTTTAATGCACCGCATCAGGGGTATCCGTCCGCGATCGCCGACCGCTGAGCAGGAGTGAGAAGATGACCGAGTACCGCCACACCGTGACCGCCGACATCCCCGCCGACGAGCTGTTCGCGTTCCTGAGCCATCCCGAGAACCTGCCGCGCTACTTCCCGGAGATGAAAGTCGCCGAGCCGCAGGGCGGGGACACCGTCCACGTCGAGGCCGAGGTGCACGGCAACCGCGTCGCGAGCGAGGCGTGGCTGCACACCGACCCGGGCACCCGCTCGCTGAAGTGGGGCGCCGAAGGTCCCGACGACTACCACGGCGAACTGCGCATCCGCGAAGACGGCCCGGCGACCTCGGAAATCACCGTCACGCTGCACAGCGTCCGCGAGGCGGACGGCGACGAGGTCCAGCAGGGCCTCGAGCGCACGATCGCCGCGATGACCCACGCCGCGTCCGCCGACGCCGACGTCGAAGCGGCCGAAAGCCAGGGCGGCTGGACCTCCTACGACGACAAGAGGGACTCGTCCAGCTGAGGCGGGAACGGCCCGTAGGCGTTGCCGCGCGCCCCGCGGGTGCGCACCCCGGGCACCGCGAACAGGTACTTGAGCAGCTTCGGGGGCGCGGCGCCGCGGCCGCGCGCCCGGGCGGCGGCGGCCCGCCGCTCGACCCGCACCTGCTCGGCCTGGACCCGCTCGATCGCCCGGATCCGGTCGGCCTGGACACCCGCGAGGTCCGCCGGCGTGACTCCGCCCCGGCGGACGGCGGGGATCAGCCGGTTCGCCGCGGCGACGGCGTCCTGGACCGCCATCAGGATGCCGTTGCCGCCGACCGGCGAGATGACGTGCGCGGCGTCGCCGAGCAGCAGCAGGCCCGGGCGGTGCCAGCGGTCCACGCGCGAGATGTCCACCGACAGCAGCGTCGTCTGCGAGAAGTCCGTGAGCAGGTGCGCCCGGTCGGCCAGCCACGGCACGCGCTCGCGCACGAACGCGCGGATCGGCTCCACCCCGCGCTCGCGCAACGCCGGGTATGAGCCCTTCTCGAGGCTGTAGCCCACCTGCCAGTCGCGGACGCCGCCGAGCACGCCGACGTAGGCGTCGCGCCCGAAGTAGAGGTCGAGGTCCGCGTCGGGCGGGTCGCCGGCCGAGCGGGGCAGCCGGAACCAGAGCAGGTCGGTGGTGGCGCCGAGCGGGCGGGCTTCGAGCCCGGCCAGCCGGCGGACGGTGGAGAACCGGCCGTCGGCGCCGACGACGACGGATGCGGACAGTTCGCCGCCGCGGTGGCGGACGCCGGTGACCGTGCCCTCGGCGTCTTCGAGCAGCCCGGTGACCTTGGCGTCGGTGCGCAGGGTGAACGACGGCAGCGCGCTCGCCCGCTCGGCGAGGAAGTCCAGGAACCGCACCTGGGGCATCAGGGCGATGTAGGCGAACGGCGTGCGGAGGCGGTCGTAGTCCGCGGCGCGGTAGACGCCGTCGGGGGTGTGGAACCGGAACGAGCGCGCCTTGAAGTGGTCGAGTTCGAGGAGGGCGTCCGCCAAGCCGAGCCGGTCGAGCAGTTCGAGGGTGTAGGGGTGCAGCGAGTCGCCGCGGAAGTCGCGGTCGAAGCCGGACCGGGACTCCAGCACGGTGACCTCGATCCCGGCGCGGGCGAGCAGGTAGCCGAGCAGCAGGCCGCCGGGGCCGCCGCCGGCGATCGCGACGCTCACGGTGCGTCCATTGTGGACAGGCGGAACACCGCCATGCCCGGCAGGTGCGCGAGGATCTGGCCGAGGGTGGCGTTCTGGGGGACCGGGAACGCCCGGATCGCCCACGGCACCGACATCGCGGCCAGGTAGGCGGCGACCACCGCGGCCGCTTCCTCGCCCTCGGCCGGCTCGGCCCGGCGGTCCTCCCGCCGGCCGCCGGACAGCAGCGCGCACTCCGGCGTGACCAGCAGGTTCTCCACCCAGTCGCGGTCGCGGACCGGGGAGACGAGGTACTGCCCGCCGTCGTGCGCGACGACGGCCAGCGGCACCCGCCGCGGTTCGCCGGTGCGGCGGCCGTGGGTCTCGACGACGCGCAGCGCGTACCCGCCTTCGGGTGGGGCCTCGGCCGGGGCGTCGATCAGTTTCGCGGTCATTTCGGCGTTCATCGCTCGGACGTCCACGAGCTCCACGGTAGCAAATCTAGCTAGATTGTCTAGCTAACTTAGAATGACTTCCGTGGAAGACCGTCCCGTCGCGCTCCGGGTGAACCTCGCCCTGCGGGAGCTGCTCGCGCTCGCCCACGACGTCCAGGTCGCGCTGGCCCGGCGCCTCGGCCTCGGGGCGACCGACGTGCAGGCCCTGCAGCACCTGGCGACCGGCGTGCCGATGGGTACCGTCGACCTCGCGCACGCGCTCAAGATCCGGTCCGCGTCGGCCACCGTCCTGGTCGACCGCCTGGAGGCCGCCGGCCACGTCCGCCGCGACCCGCACCCCCGCGACGGCCGGCGGGTGACCCTCGTCGTGAGCGAAGCGGCGCGCGTCGAGGTCCGGGCCGCCTTGGCCCCGCTCGTCGACGCCATCACCCGGTTGACGGACGGCTTGCCCCCGGAGCAGGCGGAGGTGGTGGCGCGGTTCCTCGGCGACACCACGGAAATCCTCCGGACCTACGCTGCGGAGCCGCCGGAAGCGGGTTAGCGTTCCGCGCATGCGAGACGAGCCCGCGCTGTGGCTGTTCGCCGACCAGCTCGGACCGCACTTCCACAGCACGCCCGCACACCGCGATCGCGACGTGCTGCTGATCCGGTCGGCCGCGGCCTTCGCCGCGAAACCGTTCCACCGGCAGAAGCTGCACCTGGTCCAGGCCGCGCTGTACCGGCTCGCCGCCGACCTCGGCGACCGCGTCACCCTCGTCGACGCGCCTGACTACCGCACCGGCCTGCGCCGCTTCGGGCGCCCGGTCGTGGTGCACGAGCCGACGTCGCACGCGGCCGACGCCTTCGTCCGGCGGCTGCGCGACGAAGGCGTGGTCACGGAAATCCTGCCGACGCCCGGCTTCATGCGGTCCAAAGAGGACTTCGCGACCTGGGCCGGCGGCCGCGCGCGGTTCGTCATGGAGGACTTCTACCGCGACCAGCGCCGGAAGTTCGGCGTGCTGCTGGAGGCCGACGGCGTACCCGAAGGCGGGCACTGGAACTACGACCACGACAACCGGCGGCCGCCGCCGAAAGCGGTCCGGCTCGACGTCCCCGCGCCGTGGCGCCCGCGGGAGAACGCGATCGACGAGCGGGTCCGCGCCGAACTCGACGCGGCCGAGCGCGCCGGGGAGATTCACCCGGTCGGCGTGGACGGCCCGCGGCAGTTCGCCGTCGGGCACGACGAAGCGAACCGGGCGCTGCGCCGGTTCCTCGACCACCGCCTCCCCGCGTTCGGCCCGCACCAGGACGCGATGCTGACCCACGACTGGGCGATGGCGCACGCGCTGCTTTCGGTGCCCCTGAACCTCGGGCTGCTCGATCCCCGCGAGGTCGTCCGGCAGGCCGAAGCGCGGTACCGGACCGGGGACGCGCCGCTGAGCAGCGTCGAAGGGTTCGTCCGGCAGGTGCTGGGCTGGCGGGAGTGGGTGTGGCACTGGTACTGGCACGCCGGACCGGACTACCTGCGCCGCAACGCCCTGCAGGCCCACCGGAAGCTGCCGGAGTGGTGGCGGACGCTGGACGCCGACGCCGTCGAGGCGGCGTGCCTGCGCACCGCGCTGGCCGGCGTCCGCGACCGCGGCTACGCCCACCACATCGAACGCCTCATGGTGCTCGGCAACCACGGGCTGCAGCGCGGCTACGACCCGGCCGCGCTGACCCGCTGGTTCGCCACGGCGTTCGTCGACGGATTCCCCTGGGTGATGCCGGCCAACGTGATCGGGATGAGCCAGTACGCCGACGGGGGAATGGTGGCGACCAAGCCGTACGCGGCCGGTGGCGCCTACATCGACCGGATGAGCGACCACTGCCCGGGCTGCGTGTTCGACCCGAAGAAACGGACCGGGCCCGGCGCCTGCCCGTTCACCGCGGGCTACTGGGCGTTCCTGGACCGCAACGCCGGACGGCTGCGGGGAAACCCCCGGATGCGTCAGCCCCTGCGTGGCCTGGAACGGCTCGCGGACCGCGCCGAGGTCGCCGCCCGGGAAGCGGACCGCGACCACTTCTGATCGTATAACGCCCTATACGGCGGCGGATGATCGAGACCAACGCCGCGAGGGCGAACAGCCCAGCAGCGACGGCCGCCGCGGCCTGCACGCTGACCGTACAGGCCGTCCGGGCCGCCGCGAGGAGCTCGTCAGCCTGCGCCAGTCCGTGCGACGCCGCTTCCGCCTGGGCCGGCCCGGCCGTCGCCAGCCGTTCGGCCGCTTCCGGCACGCCGGGCGGCACCACCAGGTGGGCCGCGTAGACGGCGGCGGCCAGCGAGCCGAACGCCGTCGTGCCCAGGCCCGCGCCCAGCTCGTAGCCGGTTTTCTCGACCGCGGCCGCGCCACCCGCCCGGTCAGCGGGCGCGGCCGACAGCAGCGTGTCGGTGCTCGACGTCAGCGCGAGCGCCATGCCGAACCCTGACCCCACCAGCGCGCAACCGAGCCACCACGGCGAGGTCAACGCGCCCGCCGCGGGAAGGGCGAGGGCGGCCGCGGCGAGGGAGTACCCCGCCGTGCGGACCCCGGCGTTGCCGAACCTGCTCAGCAGCGCCGGGGCGACGACGCTGCCCAGGGCCGACGCCCCGAGCACGAGCAGCAGCCGCGCCGCCGCGGCCGTCGGGGAGAGCCCGAGCACGACCTGCAGGTACTGCGCGAGCAGCAGCCCGAGGCCGACGAGCGTGCTCATCACCAGCAGCACGCCGCCGGCCGCGCCCGGCACGCCCGGCCGCCGGAACAGGGCCAGGTCCAGCAGGGGCGTGGCCGCCCGCCGCTGGCGGCGCACGAACAACGCGAGGAGTCCGGCGCCCGCCACCCCCGCCGCCGGGCCGCCCCCCGACGGCCCGGCGGCGAAGGCGATCCCGAGCACGCCGCCCGCGGCGAGCCCGGCGCTGAGCGCGTCCCACGGCCCGCGCCCGGGCGGGGTCCGCGGCAGCCACCGCAGGGCCGCCGCCACCGCGGCGACGATGACCGGCGGGTTGACCAGGAACGTCGCCCGCCAGCCCCACGTCTCGACGAGCAGGCCGCCGAGCACCGGCCCGAACACCGAACCGGTCCCGGCGATGCCGCTGCACACCGCGATCGCCGTCCGGCGCCGCTGCCGGTCGGGGAACAGCTCCCGCAGCAGCGACATCGTCACCGGCATGATCAGGGCGCCCCCGCAGCCGAGGGCTGCCCGGGCGGCGAGCAGGGCCGCCACGTTCGGGGCGAGCGCGCAGGCGAGCGACGCCAGCCCGAACAGCGCGTAACCCGTGACCAGCACCCGGCGCCGCCCGAAGCGGTCGCCGAGCGTGCCCGAGGGCAGGAGCAGCGGCGCCGCGGTCAGCGGGTAGATCGCCACGATCCACACCTGGGCGGCCGCGCCGGGCCGCAGCTGCCGGACGAGGTCCGGCAGCGCCACGTGCAGCACGGTGGCGTCCACCGCGACCAGGAACAGGCCGGCGCCGAGCACCGCCAGCAGCGGCCACGCCCGGGTCACGGCCACAGCAGGCCGGCCAGGTGCCGCGCGACGACGTCGACGTGCGGCGGGTCGACCACCGAGAGGTGGTGCGCGGGCACCGGCACGATCTCCAGCCGCGGGCACAGGTCCGCCCAGCCGGCCGCGAGGTCGGTGCGGGAGTAGCGCGGTTCCATGGCCAGCCCGGCGGCGTACGGCTCGGTCGCCCGGTAGAGCACCACCCGGCCGTCGTAGCGGCGCGGGGTCCCGCGTTCCGCCGCCAGGGTGTCCGAAAAGGACTGGTGCTGGTGGCGGAGCACGCCCGGGCTCAGCAGCCCGGCTTCGGCGACCCGGCGCATGGTGAGCTCGATCTGTTCCTCTTCGGGCAGCGACGCGAGTTCCTCGTGGCCGAGCCGGACGGCCCGGCCGTAGGTGCCTTCGACGTAGCCGGTGAAGCGCAGGAACCGCCGGGCCGACGACGCGCGCGGGTCGAGGTCCGGTTCCGGCAGCGGCAGCATCGTGTCGATGAGCGCGACAAGCTCGACCGCTTCGCCCTCGTCGGCCAGCCGCGCGGCGACGCCGTAGGCGAGAGCGCCGCCGAACGACCAGCCGGCGAGCCGGTAGGGCCCGTGCGGCCGGCGCGCCCGGACCAGCGGCAGCAGCCGGTCGACGCGCTCCTCGATGGTGGCGCCGGGCACGCGTTCGAAGCCGACGCAGGGGACGCCGGCGGGCAGCCGGTCCAGCAGCGGCCGGTAGACGGTGCAGGTACTGCCGCCGGGGTGGAACAGCAGCAGTGGCGCGGTCCCGGCGTCGCCCGCCTTCAGGACGTGCACCGGCCCGCGTTCTTCGCGGGTGTCGAGGACGGCCCGCGCCACGTCGGCGATGGCGGCGAGGGTGTCGTGCGCCAGCAGCTCGGCCGGGTCGACGGGGGTGTCGAGCTCGGCCGTCAGCCCGTCGGCGAGCAGCCGGGCCAGGTGTTCCGGGCAGTCGGTGGCGGTCAGCCGGGCGTGCGGGCCGGCGGCGTCGGCGCCGGTGTGCTCCCGCCACAGCCGCAGGACGAGCCGGTCGGCGGCGTCCCAGGCCCGCCCGCGGGGCGCGAGGTCGCGGTTGAGGTCGGCGAGGGTGGCGCCGCGCAGGACGGCGGCGGTGTCGGGCTCGGTGCCCAGCTCCCGGCGGACGGCTTCGCGGATCCGGTTCGCCATCAGGGAGTCCAGCCCGAGGTCGACGAGCGGGGTGCCGGGGTCGAGGCGGCCGGGGGACAGCCCCATGATCGCGGCGACGATCTCGGTGAGCCGGTCCGGCCCGGGGCCGGGGGCCGGCGCCGTGACGGGCTGCGCGTCCTCGGCGATCGGCGCCGGTCCGGTGTACCAGTGCCGTTCGTGGCGCCACGGCATCGGCGGGACGTCGGCGAGCCGCGCGCCGTCGTCCGGGGTGCTGAGGGTGATCCGCGTGCCGGCGCAGTAGAGCGTCGCCGCGGCCGCGCCGAACGCGCGGACCTCGTCCTGGCCGCGGCGCACGGTGCCGGTCACGACGGCGTCGCCGATGCCGGCGGCTTCGAGCGTCCGGGCGAGCGAGCCCCGCAGGATCGGGTGCGGCGAGATCTCGGCGAACACGCGGTGCCCGTCGGCGGCCGCGGCGGTGACGGCCTGCCGGAACCGCACCGGACGGCGCAGGTGGGCGGCCCAGTACCCGGCGTCGAAGTCCGGCAGCTCGCGCGGATCGGTCAGGACGGTGTCGTACCAGGGCACCAGCGGCCGTCGCCCGCCGAGCTCGGCGAGCGCGTCCCGCAGGGCGCCGAGGACGGGCTCGACCCCGGCCGAATGCCCGGCCACGCCGACCGGCAGCCGGCGCGCGCCCCGCCCGGCGGCGGTGAGCTCGGCGACGAGCTCGTCCAGGACGGCCGCGTCCCCGGCGACGGTCAGCTGCCCCGGTGCGGAGTCGACGGCGAGTTCGACACCGGGGTGGCGGGCGAGGTCGCCGGGTGTCAGCTCGACGGCGGCCATCGCCCCGCCGTCGCCGATCGTGCCGAGCAGCCGGGCCCGGGTGGCGACGAGGTGGACGGCTTCGTCGGCGGTCAGCACCCCGGCCACGACGGCGGCGGCCGCGGACCCGAGCGAGTGCCCGAGGACGGCGGCGGGCCGGACGCCGAGCGCCTCCCACCGCGCGGCGAGCGCGACCTGCATCCCGAAGATCGCGAGCTGCGTTTCGGCGAGCGAGCCGGGCGTGCCGCCGGTGAGCAGCGCCCGCAGCGACCGCCCGGTGTGTTCGGTGAAGGGATCCCCGAGCTTGTCGATCTGCGCGGCGAACGCGGGTTCGGCCGCGAGCAGGCGCCGGCCCATCCCCGGCCACTGCGAACCGTGCCCGGAGAAGACGAACACGGGTCCTTCGCCGTCAACGGCGGTCCCGGTGACGGCTCCGGCGGGCAGCGGATCGGTACCGGCGGCGACGGCCCGGAGCAGACCGGCGAGTTCGCTGTGGTCCGCGGCGACGAGGGCCGCGCGGTGCGGGTCGGCGTTGTCGCGGCGGAAGAGGGTGTGGGTGACGTCGGCGAGCGGGCTGCGCCGTCCGGCGGGGGTGTCGAGCCAGTCGGCCAGCTGCCCGGCCCGTTCGGCGAGCCGGTCGCGGGTGCGCGCGGAGAGCACGGTGATCCGGACGCCGGCGGCGGGCCGCCCGGTGTCCTCTTGCGACGCCGGTTCCTCGAGGACCACGTGGGCGTTGGTCCCGCCGAACCCGAAGGCCGACACCCCGGCGATCGCGCGGCCGGTGTGCCGCGGCCACGACGTTGCCTCCGTGACCACCTTCAGCCGCAGGTCGTCGAAGGAGATGTGCGGGTTCGGCGCCGCGAAGTGCAGCTGCGGGGGCAGTGTGCCGTGCTTCATCGCCAGCACCACCTTGATCAGCCCGGCGATCCCCGCCGCGGCCTCCGCGTGCGCGATGTTCGTCTTCACCGAGCCGATCAGCAGCGGTGTGCCCGCTGCGCGGCCCGCGCCCAGCACCGCGCCGAGCGCGCGGGCCTCGATCGGGTCGCCGAGCAGCGTGCCGGTGCCGTGCGCCTCCACGTAGTCCACAGTGGACGGATCGAACCCGCGGTACGCCTCCCGCAGCATCGCCTGCTGCGCCACCGGGTTCGGCGCTGCCAGGCCGTTCGACCGGCCGTCGGAGTTGACCGCCGACGCGCGGATCACCGCGAGCACCCGGTCCCCGTCGTATTCGGCGTCCGTCAGCCGCTTCAGGACCACCACGCCGCAGCCTTCGGCGCGCGCGATGCCGTCGGCGGCCGCCGAGAACGTCTTGCAGCGGCCGTCGTCCGCGAGCAGCCCGGCCGCGGCGAAGGCTGCTGTCGGGCCCGGCAGCAGCATCAGGTTGACCCCGGCCGCGAGCGCCACGTCCGCGTCGCCGTCGCGCAGCGCGCGCACCGCGTGGTGCACCGCCACCAGCGAAGACGAGCACGCCGTGTCGACCGCCATGCTCGGTCCGCGCAGGTCGTAGACGTACGACAGCCGGTTCGCCGCGATGCTGCCCGCCGCGCCGGTCGCGGTCCACAGGTCCGGCTCGCCGCCGGTCATCGTCAGGTGGCCGTAGTCGTGGGTGGCGATCCCGGTGAACACCCCGGTCCGGCTGCCGCGCAGCGACGCCGGCGCGATCCCGGCGTCCTCCAGTGCTGCCCAGGTGACCTCCAGGAGCATCCGCTGCTGCGGGTCCATCGTCGCCGCCTCGCGCGGCGTGATGCCGAAGTGCCCGGCGTCGAAGCCGGCCACGTCGTCGAGGAACCCGCCGAGCACCGGCGCCGCGCCGGCGTCCCAGCGGCCGGGCGGTGCGGTCCGGACGGCGTCCCGCCCGCGGCTCAGCAGCTCCCAGAACTCCGCCGGCCCGTCCGCGCCGGGGAAGCGGCAGCCGATGCCGACCACGGCGACGGGATCGGTCCGGCGGCGGTCGGTGGTCCGCGGGACGTCCGGCTCCTCGGCGCCGGTCAGGCTGCGGACGAGGTGGTCGATGGTGGGGCTTTCCCACAGCAGCGTCGCGGGCAGCCGCCGGCCGAGCCGCTCTTCGAGGTCGGCGGCGATGCCGACGGCCTGGCGGGAGGACAGGCCGTAGTCGCCGAGCGGGCGGTGCGGCTCGGCGCGGACGCCGGTGTGCTCGGCGACGGTGTCCAGCAGCCAGCGGCGCAGGGTGTCGGTCGTCGGGTCGCTCATCGCGCCAGGGCCTTTCCGTAGTCGCCGGCGAGGTAGCGGTCGCGGCAGGCGCCGCGCGCGATCTTGCCGCTGGAGGTGCGCGGGACCCGCCCGGCCGGGACGAGCAGGACGTCCCGCAGCGCGAGCCCGTGCGCGTCGGAGACCAGCCGGCGGATCGCGGCGGCGAGCGCGCGTTCGGCCGGTTCGGTCAGGTCCGCGTGGCCGCGGTGTTCGGCGACCACGACGACGGCCTCGGTGTCGGCGCCTTCGACGGCGAAGGCGGCGACGCTGCCGGGGCGGATGGCGGCGTCGGCCGACGCGGCGGTCGCCTCCACGTCCTGCGGGTAGTGGTTGCGCCCGTCGACGATGATCAGGTCCTTGATCCGGCCGGCGATGTACAGCTCGCCGCCGTGCCGGACACCCAGGTCGCCGGTCCGCAGCCACGGCCCTCCCGGCCGGCCGCCGGCCAGCCGCGCGCCGAAGGTTTCCGTGCTCTCCAAAGGTTTCTGCCAGTAGCCGTCGCCGACGTTGGGACCGTGGACCCAGATTTCGCCGACCGAGCCGTCCGGGAGCGCGACGGCGGTCTCCGGGTCGGCGAGGGCGACGAGCTGACCGGCCGGGGCACCGCAGGCGACCAGCCGGACGCCGCTCGTCGCCGGTTGCGCGGTGCCCGTGGCGAGGGCGTCGCGGTCGAACGTCGTGACGCGCGGGACCGCGGCGGGGCCGGTGGTCACGAAGACGGTCGCCTCGGCCAGGCCGTACGCCGGACGCGTCATCTCCGGCCGGTAGCCAGCGGCGGCGAAGGCGGTGTGGAACCGGTCGAGGACGTCCGGGTTGATCGGCTCGGCGCCGTTGACGATCGCGGCGACGCGGCCGAGCCGCAGCCGGGCGCGGTCGGGTTCGCGGATCCGGCTGGCGCAGTAGTGGAAGGCGAAGTTCGGGGCGGCGCTCCAGCTGCCGGCGTGGTCGCCGAGCAGTTCCAGCCACCGCACCGGCCGCTCGATGAAGGCCAGCGGGTCCATCAGCACCGACCGCAGGCCCAGCGCGAGCGGCGTGATCAGGCCGAGGACGAGGCCCATGTCGTGGAACAGCGGCAGCCAGGACACCGTGGTGGCCGCCGCCGGGTCGAGGCCGAGGCCCTGCACCGCCTGGGTGACGTTGGCGAGCACGTTCGCGTGGGTCAGCACCACCCCGGCCGGGCTGCGGGTCGAGCCGGAGGTGTACTGCAGGTAGGCGACGTCGTCCGGAGTGGCTTGCCGTGCGGGCCACGACCGGGCCGGACCGGGCCGGTCCACCGCGACGACCGGGACGTCGCCGCCGAGGAACTGCTCGACCGCCGGCTGGGCGGCGGTGTTCGTGACGGCGGCGGCGGGCGCGCAGTCGGCGAGGACCGCGGCGAGCCGTCCCGCGTGGCCGGGCAGGCCCGGGTCGAACAACGGCACCGCGATCGCACCCGCGGCGATCGCGGCCAGGAAGCCGACGATGTAATCGGGACCCTGCGGGGAAAGCACGGCGACGCGGTCGCCGGGCGACACCGGCAACGCCGCCGCGGCGGCGTCCACGCGCTCGGCCAGCTGCTGCCAGCTGAGGGTGCGCCGGCGGCCGGCGCGGTCGGTGGCGAAGTCGGCGAAGGTGACGGCGGGGGCGTCGGGGGTGGCCGCCGCCCAGTGGCGCAGGCACGCGGTCAGGGTGTCGCCGCCGAGGGCCGGGAAAGTCGGGTGGGACATGGGGTTCTCCTTGCTAGCGGCCGAG
Organism: Amycolatopsis sp. NPDC051102; assembly: GCF_040682815.1. Classification (NCBI taxonomy): domain Bacteria; kingdom Bacillati; phylum Actinomycetota; class Actinomycetes; order Pseudonocardiales; family Pseudonocardiaceae; genus Amycolatopsis; species Amycolatopsis sp. NPDC051102. The sequence goes on along the minus strand of NZ_JBFBBT010000002.1, from coordinate 209,475 downwards.
CCGCGGGGCCGCGTGCTGCCACGCGGTGACGGCCAGGGTGTCGAGGTCGAGGCCGGTCGTCCCGGCGTCGCGGAGCAGGACCAGCACGTCGCCGGCGGCGACGGCGACGGTGCGCAGGCGCAGGCCCGGCACCTCGGCCGGCTGCCCGGGCAGGGTCAGGACCTGCTGGTAGGACAGGGTTTGCGCGCCGGGAACCGCGGGCGCGGCCGTGACGGTCGTCGTCGAGACCGCCGGCAAGCCCTGATCGTCGAGGGTGACCTGGCCGCAGCGGCGTGCCTGCGCGGTCCAGGCGGTCAGATCGGGCGGGTGCGGGGTGCGGGCGACCAGCTCGGACAGCTGGCCACCGGGCACCGCGGTCTGGAAGCCCTGCCCGGTCGCGGCGCCGGGGTTCAGCAGCCGCCCGTGGACGACGTCGTCGCACCCGGTGCCGTCCGAGCGGTCCGCAGTGGACAGTGCGGTGGCGACGTCGAACACGTCCCGGGCCGCGGGGTGTCCGGGGATCGCTTCGGCGGGCAGCAGGGCGGCCGGGGGTACCGCGGGCGGCCCCGGAACAGGTGCCGGCGCCGGCGCCGCGCCGGTGGCCGGTTCGGCGGCCGAAATGGCCGCCACGGCGGCCGCGGCGACCAGGAGGACGGCGGCGCGAGCCGGGGAGAAACGAATTCGGGCAGGCATGGGAACCCTTCCGGGAGCATTCTCGGGGGAGGAGCGGTCCCGGCGCTGGAACCCTTCGCCGGGACACGCGAGCCCGGCGGCACGGGTCAGGTTACGGCAGGTAATCGGTTACCGGAAGCGCCTCAAGACCGCGTAAACATCTTCGTGTACGGGCGGTGACCTGCTGAATCGCAGGTTACTGGCGAGTTCGGACCGGCGAAGTGGCACGGGCGTCCGAGATCGGCCACGCTCCGCGACCGGCGACTCACCCTGACGGGGGAGTTTGTTTTCCTTCCATTCACATTGTCCGCCCGCATCGTGGACAGGACAATTGCGCGTTCAAACGGTGTTCGGCTAGCTTGACCGCACTTCTTCGGAATTTCGTGAACGGGAAAGGAAACGCATGCGCCTGTTTGCGAGGTGGGGCACGGTGCTGGCGGCCGTGGCGTGCGCGCTGCCCGGCGTGCCCGCCGTGGCCGCGGCGGCCGTGCCGAACGCGCGGGCCGACGACGGGTCGCACGTCGTCGCCCAGACCACTGTGGACGGTGACGGCCGGGTGCTCGACCTGACCGTGCGCTCGGCCGGCGTCGGGGCGTACGCGATGGTCCGGCTGATCCTGCCGCGGGACTGGGCGGCCGAGCCGGACCGGAACTGGCCGGCGGTCTACCTGCTCGCCGGCGAGACCCGGCTGCAGGACTACCGGGGCTGGAGCGCGAACACCGACGTCCGGCGGCTCGCCGACGACGCCGGCGTCCTGGTCGTCATGCCCGGTTCGGGGCCCGCGGGCTTCTTCAGCGACTGGTGGAACTACGGCAAGGACATCGCGCTCAACCAGTGGGAGACGTTCACCGCCGTCGAGCTGCCGCAGCTGATCGACCGCGGCTACCGCGGCGACGGGCGGCGCGCGGCGGCCGGCCTGTCCCTCGGCGGGTACGGCGCGATCGAGCTGGCCGCGCGGCGGCCGGGCGTGTTCCGCTACGCCGCGTCCTTCAGCGGCAACCTCAACCCGACCGGCCCCGCCGGCGAGCTGCTGACCGGCGCGATCGTCACGTCGGCCCACCTCGACCCCGAGGCGCTGTGGGGCGACCGGCGCCGCGAGGCCGCGCGCTGGGCGGCGCACGACCCGCTGGTGAACGCCGGCCGCCTGCGCGGCACCGAGCTGTACCTCTCGGCGGGCAACGGCCTGCCGGGCCCGCTCGACGCGAAACTCCCGATCGACGTGCTGCCGGGCGCGATGCTCCTGGAATTCCTGTGCGGCGCCCAGACCACGGCGATGGCCGCGCGGCTGCGCGCGCTCGGCGTCCCGGCGACGGTGGATCTCTACGGTCCGGGCACCCACCAGTGGGCGTACTGGCAGGAGCAGCTGCACCGGACGTGGCCCCGGATGCTGCAGGTGCTGGCGTCGTGAAGCCGTCCTACGTGGTCACCGGCGCATCGGGCGGCATCGGCCGCGCGTGCGTGGCGGAGCTGGTCCGGCGGGGCGCGCACGTGTGGGCGAGCGTGCGCACGGACGCCGACGAAGCGGAACTGCGGCGCGCGTACGGCGACGCGGTCACGGTGGTGCGGATGGACCTGCGCGACGCGGACTCGATCGCGGAGTGCGGGGAGCGCGTCGCGGCGGCGGGACCGTTGCGGGGCCTGGTGAACAACGCGGGCCTGGCCCGGCCGGGGCCGCTGGAACACGTGCCGCTGACGGCGTTCCGGGAGCAGCTGGAGGTGAACGTGACCGGTCAGCTGGCGGTGACGCGCGCGATGCTCCCGGCGTTGCGGCGCGCGGAGTCGGCCCGGGTGGTGACGCTGGGGTCGATCGGCGGCCGGATCGCGGGACCGATGGTCGGCCCGTACCACACGGCGAAGTTCGCGCTGGTCGGCCTGACCGACAGCCTGCGCGCGGAGCTGGCCCCGGAGGGCATCCACGTGGTCCTGGTCGAGCCGGGAGCGGTGACGACGGCGATCTGGCCGCGCGCGAGAGCGGCGGCGGAGGAAGTCAGATCGGGCTTGTCCCCGGCGGCCCTGGAGCGGTACGGAGCCCAGCTGGCGGCGGCGGAGCGGAGCGCGGCGCGCTCGGAACGCACGGGAGTGCCCCCGCGCCGCGCGGCGGAGGTCGTGGTGCGGGCATTGGTGGCCCGCCGCCCGGCACCGCGGTACCTGGTGGGCGCGGATGCCCGGCTGGCGGCGGTGCTGGCGAACCTGCCGTTCCGGCTGCGGTACCGGCTGACGGCGGCGAAGCGGTGAGCGCGGTCGGCCGTGGGCGCGATTTGGCGGGGGTCGTGGAGCGGTGCGGGAGGCGTGGTGGCCTGCCGTCCCGGCGTGCGGCCGCCCCGCCGATCGCGGACGGCGGCGGCTCCGGTCCACCGGGGCCGGTTCGTCGAGGCGAAGCCATGAGCCGCCAGGTGGTCATCGTCGCGCCTGGCTCGCGTGGCGACGTCCAACCCTGCGTTGCCCTCGGCCGGGGCCTCGCCGCCACCGGGGATCGGGTGCGGGTGCTCGCCGCGCCCTCCTTCCGGGCGCTCGTCGAAGCGCACCACCTCACCTTCGCGCCCCTATCCGCCGACCCCGGTGCCATCCTCGGCTCGGCGGCCGGGCAAGCGTGGACCGCCGGGCGCCGGCTGTCCTTCGTCTCCCGGCTCCGGGACGTCCTGCGGCCCGTGCTCGACCGGCTCCTCGCCGACGTCCACGCCGGGGCCGCCGGGGCGGACCTCGTGCTCGCCCCCTCGCTCGGGTTCCTCGGCGCGCACCTGGGCGCCCACCTCGGCGTCCCCGACGCCGAACTGCACTACCAGCCGAGCGTGCCGACGCGCGCGTTCGCCCACCCGCTCCTGCCGCGGGCCGCGCGGCTCGGACCCTGGGGGCGGCAGCTCAGCTTCGGCGCCGTCGACGCCCTCGCCTGGCAGGTCCTGCGCCCGGAGGTCGACCGCTGGCGCGTCGAGACGCTCGGCCTGCCCAAAGCCGGGCCGCGCGGGCCGCAGCGGCGTTCGGCCGTGCTGTGCGGTTTCTCCGACGCCGTCGTGCCGCGGCCGCCCGACTGGCCGGAGCGCGTGCACGTCACCGGCTACTGGTTCCTCGACACCCCCGCGCCGCCGGACCCGCGGCTGCGCGACTTCCTCGCCGCCGGGCCGCCACCCGTCTACGTCGGCTTCGGCAGCATGCAGCCCGCGGACGCCGAGAGGACCTTCGAAGTCGTCCGGACGGCGCTGCGCCGGGCCGGGCTGCGCGGGGTGGTCAGCTCCGGCGTCGACGCCGACGACCTGCTGGTCGCCGGGGACGTCCCGCACGACTGGCTGTTCCCGCGCACCGCCGCCGTCGTCCACCACGGCGGCGCCGGCACCACCGCGGCCGGGCTGCGGGCCGGTGTGCCGGCCCTCGTCTGCCCGGTCTTCTCCGACCAGCCCTACTGGGGTGACCGGGTGTCGCGGCTCAGCGCCGGCCCGAAACCGCTGCCGCTGAAGGAGCTCGACGCCGACGTGCTGACCGCGCGGCTGCGGGAACTGACGGAAAACCCGCTGTTCCGGCGCGGCGCCCAGTACGTCGGCGCGCGACTGCGGGCCGAGGACGGCGTGGCCCGCGCGTGTTCGGTGCTGCGCCCGGGCTAGGCGAAGATCGCCAGGGCCAGGCCGCCGAGGACGATCACCGCGCACGCCGCGATCGTCGTCCGGCGGTAGTGCAGGATCAGCGCCGCGAACTCGCGCAGCAGCGCGCTCGGCAGGAAGTACCGGGCCGTCGGGGCGCCCGTAGCCTGGAACGGCAGGCCCAGCCGGCGGCACTCCACCGCCGTCCGGAACACGTGGTAGTTGCTGGTCACCGCCACCACCCGGCGCGCCTCGGCGGGCAGCAGCGCGGCCGAGAACCGGAGGTTCTCCTCGGTCGTGCGGGCTTGGTCTTCACGCCGGATCCGGTCGTCCGGGACGCCGCGGTCCCGCAGGTAGGCGTGCATCGCCTCGGCCTCGGTGACGGCTTCGCCCGGACCCCGCCCGCCGGAGACGACGAGCAGCGGCGGCGTCGCCTCGCGGTCGTGGAGCCGGATCGCGCGCTCGAGCCGCCCGGCGAGCAGCGGCGGCACGCGCTCGCCGGCCAGGCCGCAGCCGAGCACGATGATCGCGTCGAACCCGCCGCGGCGGCCGAGCCTGCCGTACACCACCGAGTAGATCAGCAGCGACAGGAACAGGAACCCGAAGTAGCAGGCCAGCACGGCGGCGATGGCCACCAGCGCCGAACCCCACCGGCCCAGCGGGACGAAGAACAGCGCCTCCAGCCCCACGAGCCCGACGCCCAGGGCGAGCGACAGCAGATTTCCGGCGCTGCGTCCTTCCCGCCGCCACATCTGCACGCCGTTGGCGATCAGCGCGACCGGCAGCCCCAGGGCGACGAGCACCACCACGACACCCAGCAGCCCCACCAGCACCGGCGTCAGGAACTCCAGGTGCAACGCCGTGCGCAGCAGCCACAGCGCGGTCAGCAGCAGCGCCACCCCGAGCCAGACGGCGTTGCCGAGCCGTCGCGGTTCGCGCCCCAGCCGCACGGCGAACACGACGAGGGCCACCCCGGCAGCGGCCGGCAACACCCCACCGGCGACGTTCACCGCGGCCTCCCTGGTTTCCCCGTGCGAGGTCCAACCTAGCGGGGCGGGCGTCTGGCAGGGTGAGGGACGTGACCGATCGGCGACCGGCGTTCGTGCTGCACGAGCACTGGCGCCCCCGGCACCACTTCGACCTGCGGCTGGAGGAGGCGGGCGTGCTGAGGTCGTGGGCGGTCCCGCGCGGCCTCCCGCCGGACACCACCACGAACCGGCTCGCGGTCGCGGTGCCGGACCACGCGCTCGACCACCTCGCCTACGAGGACGAGACGAAGAAGATCGCCGACACGGGCTGGTGGGAAGAGCACGACCGGACGGCCAAGCGGATCCTGTTCACCCTGCACGGCCGGACGGGGGCGGTGCGGTACGCGCTGATCCGCACGAACCGTGACTGGCTGCTGCACCGGACGCAGGACCAGCCCGGATAGGGGCGGCCGCCGGTCAGGCCGGCGAGACCGCCGCCCGGAACCGGACCCCGGCCGGCATCGCCCGGTGGGCCCACTGGCCGAGCACCGCGAGCAGGGCGATCTCCAGCACCATCATCAGCCGCTCCACCAGGCCCGTCGCCACGGTCGGCAGGTGACCGCCCAGGATCACGTTCACCGCGAACGGGACGATGAACGGCAGGTAGAACGGGATCGCCGCCAGGGCCAGCCGGCGGGACCAGGCCGCGAAGCGGCGCCAGCGCGGGTCGTCCCGGTGGCGGCGGCCCAGTGCCCAGCCGACGATCGGGAGGCTCAGGCACGTCACCGCCGAGGCGTACAGGTGGATCTTGCCCGTGGCCGTGATCGCGCCGCCCTGCGGGTCCTTCGCGAACACCGCCACCGCCAGGAGGCTCACGCACCACAGCGCCTTCGCCGCCACCAGCGCCGGGTTCGCCAGCAGGCCACGGCGGTAGAGCGCCACCAGCAGCAACGCCGAGCCCGTGCTCGTGAGCAGCAGCGCGCCGTCCCACAGGCCGCGGCCGGGGCTCAGCGCGTAGTCGCTGAGCATCGTGCTCACCGGGTCGAGGGGCGCGAGCCGGCGGTCGACGTGCAGCACGGTCAACAGGACGACGGCGCCGGCGAAAGCGGCGAGTGCCCCGGGCACGAGGAGGCGGGCGCGCAGGCGGGGGCGGACGGGTGCGGGACACAGCATGTAGAGAGACACTCCGGGGCGGTAGGGCTGGTTCAGGCGCAGCCGCGCACGCTACCCGTGACCTTTCCGTGACCATTGCCGACGCGCCCGCGCTGTGACGCAGGACACCGTCAGTGGTCGCCGTCCTGGGGGATCTCGGCCGAGTCGGTGAGCCGCAGCTTGCGCCGCGCCCGCTGGTAGAACGTCGTCATGCCGAGCCGGACCACCCGGGCCGCGCTCGGCCGGCCGCGCAGGTCGAGCCGCTCACCGGCGGAGACGTACCCCTCGACCTGGCCGTCGACCTCCACCGCCAGCCGGCCGCTGGTCGGCAGCAGCTCCAGCGTCACCTCGTCGTGCACCGACAGCACCACACCGCGGCTGTACGCCGAATGCGGCGCCGCCGGCGTCACCAGCAGCGCCTCCACCGCGGGGCTGGTGATCGGGCCGCCCGCCGAGAAGCTGTACGCCGTCGAGCCGGTCGGGGTCGCCACCACCACCGCGTCGGCCGAGTAGCTCACGAACGGCTGGCCGCCGACGCGGACGGCGACCACCGCGCTGCCGTCGCCGGGCACCCGCACCACCGCGATGTCGTTGAACGCGGTGATCTTCCGCCCCTGCAGCACCGCGTCCACCGCCAGCCGCGGCTCCACGGTGAACTCGTGGCCGTCGATCGCCGACAGCGCGCCGGGCAGGTCGGGGACGTCGACCTCGGCGAGGAAGCCGAGCTTGCCGAGGTTCACCCCGAGCACCGGCGCGCGCTGTCCGTCGGCCAGCCGCATGGCCCGCAGCATCGTGCCGTCGCCGCCCAGGCTGACCACCAGGTCGGAGCGGCGCCCGAGCTCCTCGGGCGTCACCCCCACCGCGGCGCAGTTCAGCCGGACGATCTCGTCGGCGATGCCGAGGACCTCGATGCCCCGTTTCCCGGCCCAGCCGAGGACGGCGTCGACGGCCGCGGCGGAGTCGCGGCGGGGGTGCAGCACGAGTCCCGCGGAGTGCATGTCAGCGCCCCCGGACCGGGGCAGTGGCGAGCGTCATGCGCTCAGTCTGCCCGCTCCCGCCCCGGGCCGCCGCGAGAACCGCAGCGCGCCGTCGTCGATCTTGCCGTGCCGGAGCTTGACGACGTCGTGCGCGTAGCTCATGCCCAGCTGCCACGGCGCCCGCGACCCGGCCTTCGGGAACTCGTCGATCGACCGCCGGACGTACCCGGCGTCGAAGTCCAGCAGCGGCTGCTCGGTGACCGCCGGGTCGTCGTTGACCGGCACGCACTGGTCGTGGCCGCCGCGGTCGAGGTGGCGCAGCAGCCGGACGACGTACTCGGCGACGAGGTCGGCCTTGAGCGTCCACGACGCGTTCGTGTAGCCGATCGTGAAGGCGAAGTTCGGCACGCCGCTGAGCATCATCCCCTTGTAGGCCATGGTTTCCGGCAGCTTCACCGGCTCGCCGTCGACGACCAGTTCGATGCCGCCGAAGGCCAGCAGTCGCAGCCCGGTGGCGGTGACGACGATGTCGGCTTCGAGCTCGCTGCCCGATTCGAGCCGGATGCCCCGTTCGGTGAAGGAGGCTATCCGGTCGGTGACGATCGAGGCGTCGCCCCGGCGGATCGAGCGGAACAGGTCGCCGTCGGGGACCAGGCACAGCCGCTGGTCCCAGGGCTGGTAGCGCGGCTTGAAGTGGGTGTCGACGGCGTACCCGGGCGGCAGCTGCTTCAGCGCCGCCTTGCGGATCAGCCGCTTCACCACGCCCGGGCGGCGCCGGCTGAGCTGGTAGATCAGCGTGCTCACCGCGACGTTCTTCCAGCGCGCGATCGGGTACGCCAGCCGCGGGCCGAGCAGCCCGCGCAGCCGGTTGGCCAGCACGTCCTCCGACGGCAGCGAAAGGATGTAGGTGGGGGAGCGCTGCAGCATCGTCACGTGCGCGGCGCGGTCGGTCATCGCCGGCACGAGCGTCACCGCCGTCGCGCCGCTGCCGATGACGACGACCTTCTTGCCGGTGTAGTCCAGGTCCTCGGGCCAGTGCTGCGGGTGCACGACGGTGCCGCCGAAGTTCTCGAGGCCGGGGAAGTCCGGGGTGTGCCCGGCGGCGTAGTCGTAGTAACCGCTGCACAGGTACAGGAACTTCGCGGTGATCTCGACGGGTTTCCCCTCGTGCACCGCCTCGACCGTCCACCGGGCGTCCTCTGTGGACCATTCGGCCCGTACCACCTTGTGCCCGAAGCGGATGAACCGGTCGATGCCCGCGTCGGCCGCCGTGTCGCGGACGTACCGCAGGATCGACGGGCCGTCCGCGATGGCCTTCGCGTCGGTCCACGGCCGGAACCGGTAGCCGAGGGTCTGCATGTCCGAGTCGGACCGGACTCCGGGGTAGCGGAACAGGTCCCAGGTGCCGCCGATCGCGTCGCGGGCTTCGAGGATCGCGAACGTCTTGCGCGGGAACGCCGCCCGCAGGTGGTGGGCCGCGCCGACGCCGGACAACCCGGCCCCGACGATCAGCACGTCGACGTGGTCGGTCATGTCAGACGGCCTCCGTCCGCCGCCGCTGCATCACGCGCGTCAGCACGGCGTTGTAGTGGGTGGGGGTGATGCGGGCGAGCGCGTCGAACAGGTAGGCGTCCGGGCCGACCAGGATGCGGGCCTTCCCGCGGTCGACGCCGGCGTGGATGATCGCCGCCGCCTTGTCCGGTGACGTCATCGTCATGGCCTCGAACTGCGCGGCCATCTGTTCGTGGGTGCGCCCGCGCCCCTCGGGGTCGCGGCGCACCCGGGCGTTGCGCGCGATGTTCGTCGTGATGCCGCCCGGGTGCACGGTGACCGCGCGGACGTCGGTGCCGCGCAGCTCCTGCCGCAGCGACTCGGTGAAGCCGCGGACGGCGAACTTCGCCGCGCAGTACGCGCTCTGGTAGGGCATCCCGAGCAGGCCGAACACGCTGGAGGTGTTCACGATCGCGCCTTCGCCCTGCTCGACGAGCAGCGGCAGGAACGCGCGCGTCCCGTGCACCACGCCGCGGAAGTTGATGTCGTGCAGCCAGTCGTCGTCCTCGGGCACCGCGTCGAGCACGCTCGAGGTCACCGCGACGCCGGCGTTGTTGAACACCGCGGCCAGCGGAGCCGGGAGCCACTCGCGGACCTCGACGGCGAACCGGAGCTGGTCCTCGGCGTCGCGGACGTCGAGCACGCGCGTCAGCACACGGCCGTGCAGGGCGGCCGCCGTGGCCTTCAGGCCGTCTTCGTCGACGTCAGCCAGGGCGACGGGCGAGCCGAGCCGGGACAGCCGGGTGGCGAGTGCCCGGCCGATGCCGGACGCCGCACCGGTGATCACCACCGGGCGGCCGGTGATGCTGCGCCGTTTACGTGCCGATCCGACGGCAGCCACGGCGGAACCCGTCGCCTCGTGCGGATCGGCTGCGGACCGTTTCCGCCTGCTTTCGGTCGGATCGGCACTACGAGGCCGGGACATCGCTGCTCCTCGCGTGCTCGTCGATGAGGTCGAGGACCGTGGGCCAGGCGCCCTCGGGCAGGTCGTGCCCCATGCCGCGGACGGTTTCGAGGCGCGCGCCGGGGATGGCGCGCGCGGTGGCGGCGCCGCCGGTGGGGTGGACCATCCGGTCGCGGTCGCCGTGGATCACCAGCGTCGGCGCGGTGATCCTGCGCAGCAGCGGCGTCCGGTTGCCGGACTTCATGATCGCGGCGAGCTGGCGGCCGACACCGCCGGACGTCGGGTCGCGGTCCCAGCCGGTTCCGGCCAGCTCGCGCACGAAGGCCTCGTCGAACGGGAAGCCGTGCGAGCCGATGTGCCGGAACATCCGGACCGCGCTTTCGACGGCTTCTTCGCGGGACTTCGGCGGCTTCGCGCCCATCAGCCGCCACGTCGAGAGCGCGGGCCGGCCGATCAGGCGCGACCCGGTCGTCGACATGATCGACGTCAGCGTGCGGATCCGGTGCGGGTGCAGCGCCGCGGTGGTCTGGGAGATCATGCCGCCCATCGACACGCCCGCGATGTGCGCGGTCTCGATGTCCAGGGCGTCGAACAGGCCGGCGGTGTCGGCGGCCATGTCCGTCAGGTCGTACTGCTGCGCGGGGAACCGGCCCGCGAGCATGCCGAAGAGGCTCGGCGGGCGGAACCGCGAGTGCGTCGAGCGCCCGGCGTCGCGGTTGTCGAACCGGATGACCTCGTACCCGCGCTCGGCGAGCTTCGCGCAGAAGGCGTCCGGCCAGCTGTGCAGCTGCTGGCCCAGCCCGGCGACGAGGACCAGCGGCTCGGCGCCGGTGTCCCCGATCCGTTCGTAGGCCAGGGAAATGCCCCGGCCGGCGTCGGCGATCTGTTCGGTCACGAATCTCCTCCGGTGCTCCGGCGGCGCACGACCGCGCGGCCGCCCTTGGCGGGGGCGTAGGCGACGCCCCGCGAGTGCCAGCGTTCGCCGGGCTCGCCGGTCGGAACGAGTGTGAAGTCCCGCAGCAGCGTCCGCAGCACGACGGTCATCTCCATGGTCGCGAAGGCGGCGCCGAGGCAGCGGCGGGTGCCGCCGCCGAACGGGATCCACTGGTAGAGGTCCGGGCGCGCGCCGAGGAAGCGGTGCGGGTCGAAGGTGGCCGCGTGCGGGAAGACGGCGTCGTCGTCGTGGATCAGCGCGATGCTGACCAGCACCGCGTACCCCTTCGGCAGCGTCCACCGGCCCAGCCGGAAGCCGTCCTGCTTGACCTGGCGGGCGGTGAGGTCGATGACCGGCCGGGTGCGCTGGACCTCGAGGATGGTGGCGTCGAGCAGTTTGCCGTCGCCTTCGGTCAGTTCGGCCAGCAGGGCGGGGTGGCGGCGCAGCCGTTCGACGGCCCAGGCCAGCGTCGTCGCCGTGGTTTCGTGCCCGGCGGTGAGCAGCGTGAGCAGCTGGTCGGCGATCTCCTCGCGGCCGAGCCCCGACCCGTCGTCGTAGCGGGTCTGCAGCATCATCGCGAGGACGTCGTCGCCGTCCGGCCGGGCCTTCGCGATCAGCCGGTCGACGATGGCGTCGTACTCGCGGCGCATCCGTTCGAAGCGGCGCCACGGGTTGAAGCGGCCCTTCTTGGAGATCGGCGCGACGGCCAGCCGCGAGCCGAGCGTGACGAACGGCGGGAGCAGTTCGCGCAGCTCGGCGAACTCGGCCCCTTCGGCGCCGAAAACCGCGCGGAGGATGGCGTTGAGGGTGATCCGCATCATCGACGGCAGCGTGGCGAAGGCCTTGCCCTCCGGCCAGGTCGCGAGTTCGCGGACGGTTTCCTCTTCGACGATCTTCTCGTAGGCCGCCAGCCGCCGTCCGTGGAACGGCGGCACCAGCAGCTTCCGCTGCCGTTTGTGCTCGTCACCGGACAGCGCGAACATCGACCGCGGCCCGAGCACGCGCCCGAGGTTGACCTCGAGGTTGTCGGCGAGCTCGGGCCCGGAGGTGAACAGCTGCTTGATCTCGGCGGGATTGCTGATCACGACGGCCCGGCCGAAGATCGGCACGTTCACGGTGAAGGCGTCGCCGTAGCGGTCCTTGAGCCGCCGCATGCCGCGCAGGGGCTGGGTGAGGGCATAGGCGCCCTGGACGGCGCGGGGCACGGTGGGCCCCGGCGGCAGCGTCACGGTCGGTCCTGTCACGGTCGTCATCGACCCTCCCGGAAGGTGGTACGCGAGCGTACCGTCGGTACGGTACGCCGGTGTACCATCCTGTTGCAAGAGGGAGGTATAACGTGACTTCCGTGGACGTCGACACCCGCCCGCACCGGCAGCGCCTCCTGGATGGACTGGCCGAGTCGATCACCGAGGACGGCTTCCGCGACACCACGGTGGCCGGCATCGTCCGCCGTGCCCGCACGTCCCGCCGGACGTTCTACGAACACTTCTCCAGCCGCGAAGAGTGCCTGATCGCGCTGCTGGCCGAGGCGAACCGCTCGATGATCCGGCAGATCTCCGAGGCGGTCGACCCCCGTGCGCCCTGGGCGGTCCAGGTCCGCCAGGCGATCGAGGCGTGGATCGCCTGCGCGGAGTCCGAGCCGGCGATCACGCTGAGCTGGATCCGCGACGTCCCCGCGCTGGGCGCCCCGGCCCGCGACCTGCAGCGCGACGCGATGGAGGGCTTCATCGCGATGACCCAGCGCCTGACGGACACCCCGGAGATGCGCGCGGCCGGGATCAGGCCGCCGTCCCGCCAGCTGTCGATCATGTTGCTGGGCGGCCTGCGCGAGCTGATCGCGACGACCGTCGAGGACGGCGGCCGGGCCGGCGACGTCACCGAGGTCGCGGTGCGCGCTTCGATCGCCCTGCTCGGCCCGGCGTAGTTCCCCTGGTCAGAGCGCGGGCTTGAGCACCTCCCGGCACCAGGTCCGGAAGTCGGTCGGCGCGATCGCCGCCTTCGCCCAGTCCGCGTCGTAGATTCCCTCGTCCTGCGCGGCGAACATCTCGACCACGTCCGCGACCGCCCGCTCGCTCGCCCCCTGCGACCGCCGCATCGCGGCGAAGTCGGCCAGGGCGACGCGCTGGTAGCCGACCGGCCGGCCGAGCTCCTCGCTCATCACCTCGGCCATGCCGTCGGGGGTGAGCCGATCGGGGCCGAACACGGGCACGTCCGCCTGTCCCGTCCAGGAAAGGTCCGTCAGCAGGCCCGCAGTGGTGGCCGCGACGTCGCGGGTCGCGATCGTGGCGAGCGGCTGGTCACCGGCGCAGGTCAGGGTGAACGTGCCGCGCTCCCGGATCGAGGCGAGCTGACCGAGCAGGTTCTCCATGTAGAAGGGCGGGGACACCGCCCGGTAGGCCGCGCCCGACCGCTCCAGCTCGACGTCCATGGCGAAGGCCGCGGAGAGGACCCCGGCCGGTCTGGTCCAGCCGTGTCCTGCGCTGCTGACCGCGACGACGTGGCCGACGTCGTGACGTCGCACGGCCGCGCTGCCGGCCCGGGCGAAAGCGAGGTAGTGCTCTTCCGCGCTCGGCGCGGCCGGGTTCGGCGGGACGAGCCAGAACAGCGCGTCGGCGCCGGGCAGTGCCGCGTCGAGCACGGCCGGGTCGTCGTGGGTGCCCGTCACGACTTCGACCTGGGCGCGGACGTCGTCGTCCAGGCGGGCGGCGTCCCGGACGACGACCTTGACCTTGCTGTTCCCGGCGAGCAGGTGCCGGACGAGCCGGTGGCCGATCTGCCCGGTCGGTGTGGTCACGACGATCATGGTGGCTCCTAAGATGAAGGTGAATTCCGCTTCCGAATATAGTCCCGAAGCCGCCGCCGTCAAGTACGCTGGGGCGACCATGACCGCTTCCCGACGTGCGCTGCGCGCCGACGCCCGGCGCAACCGCGACGCCATCCTCGACGCCGCCGGCGAGCTGTTCGCCCAGCGAGGCGACGCCGTGCAGATGGAGGAGATCGCCGAGCGTGCCGGGCTGGGCGTCGGCACCCTGTACCGGCACTTCGCCGACAAGCAAGCCCTGCGTGCGGCGATCATCGGCCGCCGGTTCGAGGAGATGACCCTCCTCGCCCAGGGCGCCGAGGAGGCCGAAGACCCCTGGGTGGCGTTCGAGTCACTGCTTTACGGCTACCTGGAAGCGGTGGAACCCGACGCCGCGTTCCGGTTCGCCCTCCTCGGGCCGAAAGAACCGAGCTGGGCCGACATCGAAGAGCAGAAGGCCGCGTTCTCGGCGATCGTCGGGCGCATCGTGCGGCGCGCGGTCGAAGCCGGCCGGCTGCGCGCCGACTTCGGCCCGGGGGACTTCATCCTCATCACCCGCGCGGCCATGGCGAACATGGGCGACGGCCAGTGGCGCCGGCTGCTCGACCTCCAGCTGGAAGGCATCCGCGCCTGAACACGCGACGAGGGCGCGGCATTCGTGTGCCACGCCCTCGCCGTGCTTGTTCTCGTTACGCGTCCAGGTCCTGGGCGATCAGCTCGGCCAGTGCGTCGACGGACTCCCGGGCCGCGTCGCCCTCGGCGGTCAGCTCGACCTCGTCGCCGTGGGCCGCGCCCAGGGTCATCAGGCCGAGGACGCTGGCCGCGTCGACCGGGTCGCCCGCCACCCCGCCGGTGATCTTGGCGATGCGAACCTTCGCCTGCTGACCGGCGGCCGTCTTCGCGACCAGGCCCGCGGGCCGGGCGTGCAGCCCGACGCTGCTGGCGACGAGCGTACGTCGTTGGTACACAGTGGACTCCTTCATGCGGGACTCCTTCACGCGTTGACGGGCTGGGTGCTGACGGCGGCGGAGCGTTCGGCCGCGCGGAAGCGCACCTGCTTGAGCGCGATAACGGAACCGGCGGCCACCGCGGTCCCGGCGACCAGCGCCACCAGGAACAGCAGCGGGTTGCCGATCAGCGGGAGCACGAAGATCCCGCCGTGCGGGGCACGCAGCGTCGTGCCGAAGGCCATCGACAGAGAACCGGTGACCGCCGAGCCGAGCATGATCGACGGGATCACGCGGAACGGGTCCGCCGCCGCGAACGGGATCGCGCCCTCGGTGATGAACGACGCCCCGAGCAGCCAGGCCGCCCGGCCGTTCTCGCGTTCGGCCTCGGTGAACAGCTTCTTGCGGACCGTCGACGCGAGCGCCAGGGCCAGCGGCGGGACCATCCCGGCCGCCATCACCGCGGCCATGATCTGCAGGGACGCCGTCGCGCCGGTGGTCAGGCCGCCGACGGCGAAGGCGTACGCGGCCTTGTTGACCGGGCCGCCCATGTCGAAGGCCATCATCAGGCCGAGCAGCGCGCCCAGCAGCAGTGCGCTGACGCCGCTGAGGCTGTTGAGCCAGCCGGTCAGCCCCGTCGTGGCGGCCGCGATCGGCTTGCCGACCACGACGTACATCAGCACACCGACCACAATGGACCCGAGCAGCGGGTAGACGACCACGGGCATGATGCCCCGCATCGCCTTCGGCACCTGGATCTTCTTCAGCGCCAGCACGACCCCGCCGGCCAGCAGACCGGCGACGAGGCCGCCGAGGAACCCGGCGCCGACGGTGACGGCGATCGCGCCGCCGACGAAACCGGGCGCGATGGCCGGCCGGTCGGCCATCGCGAAGGCGATGAACCCGGCCAGCACCGGCACCAGGAAGTTGAAGGCCGCGCTGCCGATCTGGAACATCAGCGCGGCCCAGCCGGCCACCGAACCCGCGTCGAAGTGCTCGGTGACCTTCGGCGCGTCGACGATCTTGTAGCCGCCGAGCGCGAAACTCAGCGCGATGAGCAGGCCGCCCGCGGCGACGAACGGGATCAGGTAGCTGACGCCGGTCATCAGCCACTGCCGGATCTTGGTGCCGGCCTTGTCGGTCGCGCCGACCTTGGAGGTCAGCTCCGGGGCGGCAGCGGGAGCGACGGGCTCGCGGGCGGCGGCCTTGGCGCGTTCGAACAACCCGGCCGCGTCGTTGATCGCGGCCTTGACCGGCGCCTCGACGATCGGCTTCCCGGCGAACCGGTCCCGGCCCTGCACGGCGAGGTCGGCGGCGAAGATGACCGCGTCCGCGCTCGCGATGTCCTCGGCCGACAGCGGCTCGGACCCGGCCGAACCCTGCGTCTCGACGACGATCTCGTCGCCGTTGGCTTTGGCGGTCTGCTCCAGCGACTCGGCCGCCATGTAGGTGTGGGCGATGCCGGTGGGGCAGGCGGTGATGGCGACGAACTTCATGATCAGGCCACCTCCTGGCGGATGTACGAAGCGACGGCGACGGCGTCGGTGGCGTCCAGCAGGTGCTGCTTGAACTCCGCCCGGACGAGCCGCCGGGCGAGGGCGGCCAGCACCTTCAGGTGCTCGCTGCCGCCGCCTTCCGGCGCGGCGATGAGGAAGATCAGCTTCGCCGGGCCGTCCGGCGCGCCGAAGTCGATGCCCGCGGCGCTGCGGCCGAAAGCCAGCGTCGGCGCGGTGACCGCGGCCGAGCGGCAGTGCGGGATGCCGATGCCGCCTTCGAGGCCGGTGGCCATCTGCTCCTCGCGGGCGGCGACGTCCTTCAGGAACAGGTCGAGGTCGGTCACCCGCCCGGCGTCGACGAGCCGCTGCGCGAGGCCGCGCACGGCGCCCTGCTTGTCGGCGGCGGCGAGGCCGAGGTCGACCAGGTCGGCGGTGATCAGGTCTGGGGTGGTCATGCGGCGGCTCCGCTGAGGGTGAAGGTGGGGTCGGCTGCGAGCACGCGCACCTGGTCCGGGTGCACGTCCTGCGGGGTGGGCATGCGGCTGCCCTCCTGCGTGACCGCGGCGGTGCCGTAGGCGACCGCGGTCCGCAGGGCTCGGGGGCCGGTTCCTCCCGCGTGGAGGAACCCGGCGAGTGCGGCGTCTCCGGCGCCGACGGTGCTGCGCACGGCGACCAGCGGGCCGAGCGCGTGGTGCGTTTCGGTTCCCTCGACGAGCACCGCGCCGCGGGCGCCCAGGCTGACCAGCACGCGGCCGACGCCGCCGGAGATCAGCTCGTGGCAGAAGGCGACGACGTCGCCGAGCAGCGGCAGCGGGTGGCCGGCGAGCTCGATCAGCTCGTCGAGGTTCGGCTTGAGCAGGTCCGGGCCGCCCGCGCAGGCGGCGGCGAGCGGCGCGCCGGAGGAGTCGACGGCGACCTTCGCGCCGGCTTCGCGGGCCAGCTTCGTCAGCCGCGCGTAGAAGTCGTCGGGCACGCCGGCGGGCAGGCTTCCGCAGCACACCAGCCATTCGCCGCGCGCGGCCAGCTCGACGGCGCGGCGTTCGAGGGTGGCCAGTTCGGCGGGGGAGATCTCCGGGCCCGGCTCGTTGATCTTCGTCGTCGTCCCGTCGGCTTCGACGAGGGTGATGTTGCTGCGGGTCGACCCGGCGATCGGCACCGCGACGACCGGGACGCCTTCGGGCGCGAGCAGGTCGGCGAGCCGTTCGCCGACCGGGCCGCCGGCGGGCAGCAGCGCGACGGTCGGGGTGCCGGCCGCGGCCAGCGCGCGGGCGACGTTGACGCCCTTGCCGCCGGGGTCGAGCCGCACGGCTTCGGCCCGGTTGACTTCGCCGCGGCGCAGATCGGCCAGCCGCGCGGTCCGGTCGAGGCTCGGGTTGGGGGTCACGGTGACGATCACGCCAGCACCACCTCCGGGCCCGCTTCTTCCAGTTCGGCCACGGCGCCGGCGTCGAGGCCGCTGTCGGTGACCAGGACGTCGATCTCCGCCAGCCGCGCGAACCGGCTGAGCTGGTCGGTGCCGTACTTGCTGTGATCGGCCAGCAGCACCCGCTTGCGGGCGGCGGCGACCACGGCGGCCTTCACCGCGGACTCGGCCATGTCGGGTGTCGTGCAGCCGTGCTCGGCCGAAAAGCCGTTGGCACCGAGGAAAGCGACGTCCACGAGCAGGCCGTCGAGTGCGTGCAGCGTCCAGGCTTCGACCGCGGCGAGCGTCGTCCCGCGGACGCGGCCGCCGAGGATGTGCAGCGTGACGCCCGGGCGGGTGGCGAGGATCGAGGCGACCGGGATCGAGTTGGTGATCACCGTCAGCTCGCGGTCGGTGGGCAGCAGCGTCGCGAGCCTGCTGGTCGTGGTGCCCGCGTCGAGCAGGATCGAGCCGCGGTCGGGCACCAGGTCCAGCGCGGCCCGCGCGATCGCGTCCTTCTCGGCGGCGTTGGTCTGGTCCCGCAGGGCGACCTCGGGTTCGAAGTCGAGCCGTTCGACGGCGACGGCGCCGCCGTAGACGCGGCGGACGACGCCCTGGCGTTCGAGCACGCCGAGGTCGCGGCGGATGGTCTCGGGGGCGACACCGAGTTCGGTGGCGACGTCGTTGACGTCGACCCGGCCGTCGCGTCGTGCGCGTTGCGCCAGGAGCTGGTGCCGTTCGGCGGCGTACATGCCCGTTCCTCTCCGATATTTGCCCGTTGCCGTTTGATTGTGCCCGTTGTTACCGTACTGTCAATCCCCAGTTACGAGATCCTTTGCTTCCGGAGGTCTTTCCATGCAGTTGTCCGGAGTCGGCGTCAGCCCCGGCCGGGTCGACGGCCCCCGCGTTGTCGTGGCCGCTGACCTGCCTGAACCTGCTTCTTCGCCCGCTCCGGCGGACCTCGGGGCCGAAGCGGGCAAGATCGGGCCGGCGGCGGCTTCGGTGGCGGCCGCGTTGTCCGATCGTGCCCGTTCCGTGTCCGGAGATGCCCGATCCTTGCTGGAGACCACCGCGGCGATGGCGTCGGACCCCGCTCTGGTCGCGTCCGCGGAAAAGCTGGTGCTCGAACGTTCGCTGCCCGCGGCGCGCGCGGTCTGGGAGGCGGCGGGGGACTTCATGACGGCGCTGCGAGCGGCGGGCGGTTACCTGGCCGAACGCGCGCGGGACGTCGCAGACGTCCGCGACCGGATCGCCGCGGCCCTGCTGGGAGTGACCCCGCCGGGCGTCCCCGAGCTGACGTCGCCGAGCGTGCTGGTGGCGCGCGACCTCGCGCCGGCCGACACGGCGGGCCTCGACCCGGAGCTGGTCCTGGCGCTGGTGACGGAGGAGGGCGGCCCGACGAGCCACACGGCGATCCTGGCGCGGGCGCTGGGGATTCCCGCGGTGGTGGCGTGTGCCGGCGTGCTGGAGCTGGACAGCCCGGGGCTCGCGGTCGATGGGGCCGCGGGCACGGTGGCCCCTTCCGACGGCACCGTGCGGGCACCGGCCCGGACGGCCCGCCCGACGTGGGACGGCGTCGGCCGCCTCGCCGACGGCCACCGCGTGAAGCTGCTGGCGAACGTCGGATCACCGGCGGACGCGGCGGCGGCCGCAGCGGCCGGCGCGGAGGGAATCGGCCTCTTCCGCACGGAATTCTGCTACCTCTCGGCGGCTTCGGAGCCGACGGAGGCGGAGCAGCGGGCGGCCTACGCGGCGGTGTTGTCGCCGTTCGCGGGAAAACCGGTCGTGGTCCGCACGCTCGACGCCGGTTCCGACAAGCCCCTGGCGTTCCTGCCGATGGGCGAGGAACCCAACCCGGCACTGGGCGTCCGCGGGCTGCGGGTGGCGTTCGACCGCCCGGAGCTCCTGGACCGCCAGCTGTCGGCGATCGCGGCGGCGGCCGCGGACACGGGCGTCGAGCTGTCGGTGATGGCCCCGATGGTGGCCACGGCGGCGGAAGCGGCCTGGTTCGCCGCGCGGGCCCGGGCGGCGGGGATCGCCCGGGTGGGCGTGATGATCGAGATCCCGGCGGCGGCGTTGTGCGCCGCCGAGATCCTGGCGGAGGTGGACTTCGTCTCGCTGGGGACGAACGACCTGGCGCAGTACGTGTTCGCGGCGGACCGCCAGCTGGGCGCGGTGGCGGCGTTGAACGACCCCCACCAGCCGGCGTTGCTGCGCCTGGTGGGCATGGTCGCGGCGGCGGCAGCGGGCAAGCCGGTGGGCGTGTGCGGCGAGGCGGCGGCGGACCCAGTGCTGGCGCCGGTGCTGGTGGGCCTGGGCGTGACGTCGTTGTCGATGAACGCGGTGGCCCTGCCCGGGGTCGGCGCGGCGCTGCGCGAGGTGGACCTGCAGACGTGCCGGGCTAGGTCACGCTCGGATCGCCCAGAGCCAGTTCGGGCGGCCGGCCCCGCCGCGTGACGACGACGGCGGCCGACCCGAAGGGCGAGGCCGTCGCCCCGGGCCGGGACATCTCCAGCCGCAGCACACGGGCACCGGAGACGTTCAGGTCGATGGTGGCCGGCTTCCCGGCCGAGACGTCGTGTTCGGACCGCGGCGCCCCGTCGAGCACCACGCGGACCCGCCCGACCTGGAACGGGTCCCGGGCGCTGTCGAGTACCCCGGCGACGGTCGTGAACCGCTGGTAGCGGCCGCCGAGGTCCAGTTCGACGAACCCCGGCCCGGTGGCGGCCGGCGTGCTCGGCCGCAGGACGATGCTGTCCTCGTAGTGCAGGCCGTCGATCCACGCCTCACCGCGTCGCATTCCGGGACTGGCGCACGTCCACGGCAGTTCCCCGGCCGGCACCCGCTGCGGCTCCGATGCCCCGCCGCGCCAGACCCCGCGGCGGGGCATCGGGTGCTTGCCCCGGCCCGTGATCGCGGCGAGCAGGTCGGCCACGCCCTCGTCGGTGAACTCCGCGATCTCGTACCGGGTCATGGAGTAGGGGTTGAGGAACTCGGGGATCTCGTCGATCGACCGGCCGGGCAGGACGACCGGGAGGACCCGCCGGGTGCCGTCCTCGATGTCCTTGGTCAGCTTGTTGCGGATGATGGCGGTCTCGAACTGGGCACCGCGGCCCTCGTCCGGCGGCGCGTCGCCGTCGGCCCGGGCCCGGTACAGGGGAGAGGCGACGACGATGACGAAGTCGGCCGCCTTGAGGTTACGGGTCGCCCACAGCGACCAGTCGATGCGGACGTTGTCGTGCCACTGGTCGAGGATGACCTCGAGGCCGATCCGGCCGCGCAGGAACGTCGCGAACTCCCGGACCTGCTTCTTGTGCTCCTCGGAGTCGTGCGAGTAGCTGAAGAACACCCACGGTGCTTCGTGGTCGGCCATCGGTTTCCCCTCGGGATCGGTCGGTGAATCACCGATCCGGGAGATCGGTTTCCGGAAACGATTCGGACGATCGTCTTCCGTGTTCGCCTGTCATATATCCGTGCGCCGTCGCGTTGTCAAGAGCTGCGTTTTCCGGCGGCTTTCGACCGTGGCCAGCTATTGTCCCGAATCTGTCAGGTTTCCCGTCTTCTTCGGCGGCCCCCGGTGGATCTAGGATCGATTCGCCTGGCCGGAGCGGTGAAGGAGCGATGACACGCGTGTACGAGTACGACGTGTTCATCAGCTACCTCCGTACCGCGGGTGACATATCGGCGTGGATTCGCCACCATTTTCACCCACGCCTGCTGGAAGTGCTCGACAACAACCGGTACGACGACGTCCGGATTTTCTTCGACGACCAGGTCCGCGTCGGTGCCGCTTGGCCGGCGGAACTGAGTTCGGCGTTGCAGCGCTCCCGGGTGCTCGTTCCGGTCTGCTCGCCGAAGTACTTCCGGGACGAATGGTGCCTGGCCGAGTGGGCCTCGATGGAAGAGCGGGAGGCGCTGACCGCGGCCCGGCCGGGTGAGCGGCGGCGGCCGTTGATCTACCCGGTGATCTTCTGCGACTCCCGGCACTTCCCCGACTGGGCCCACGCGCGGCGCCCGCGTGACCTGCAGCAGTGGAACCACCCCTTCGAGCACTTCCAGACCGCGCCGGCCTACCTCGACTTCAACCAGCAGATCAAGCAGATCGCCGTGGAGCTGGAGGAGCTCATCGAACGGGCGCCGGAGTGGCGCGGCGACTGGCCGGTGCGCACCCCGGCCCCCGAACCGCCGAAGCGGGCGCGGATGCCGAGGTTCTGACCGATGCCGGGATCGATCTTCACCTTCTACTCCTACAAGGGCGGGGTCGGCCGGAGTTTCACGCTGGCCAACATCGCCGTGCTGCTGGCCCGCTGGGGGCACCGGGTGCTCTGCCTGGACTGGGACCTCGAAGCCCCCGGGCTCGGCGACTACTTCCGGCCGCGGCTGCCCGGGCCGCCGTCCGGGGGCGTGGTCGACCTCGTCGACGACTTCCGGCACGGCCGGTTCGCGCCGGAGGCCCACGTCCAGCGGCTGACCGACGCAGGCGTGCTCGACTTCGTCGCCGCCGGGCGCGAAGGGCCCGGCTACATCACCCAGGTGCAGGAGATCGACTGGGACGGCCTGTACGACGACGGCTTCGGCGAATACCTCGAGAAGTGCCGTGAGCAGTGGATCGAGCGTTACGACTTCGTCCTCGTCGACAGCCGCACCGGGATCTCCGACATCGGCGGGATCTGCACGGCGCACCTGCCGGACCACCTCGTGCTGCTGTTCACCGCCAACCGCCAGAGCATCCTCGGTGCGATGGAGGCGGCCCGGCGCGCCGACGCGGCACGCAATCTGCTGCCGTTCGACCGGTCGCGGTTGACCGTGCTGCCGGTGCTGTCGCGGTTCGACAACCGGGAGGAGTACGACCGGTCCGAGACCTGGCGCCGCATCGTCGTCGACGAGACGGCCGAGCTGTACCGGACGTGGCTCGACCAGACGGTGGAACCGGCGACCATGGCCCGGCACCTCACCCTGCCGTACGTGTCCTACTGGAGTTTCGGCGAGCAGCTGCCGGTGCTGTCGGAACAGACGCCGAGCGCCGACCAGATCGGGTTCGCGCTCGAGACGGTCGCGGCGGTGGTCGCCTGCCGGCTCGACCGGACCGACCTGCTGGCCGAGAACCGCGACGCCTACGTCGCCTCCGTCCGGTCGAGCCGCCGGGAGTTCAAGCACGAACTGCGGGTCAGCATCCCGCGCACGTCGGTCCGCACGGCGAACGAGCTGGTCGCCGAGCTCGAGAAGCGAGACGTGCGCGTGGTGAAGTCGCTCTCGGGTGACCGTTCGCTGCTCGCGCGGGCCGAGGACGACGCGCGGCACCTGTGCCTGGTCGTCGACGGCAAGGTCAGCCGCTGGCAGGCCGCCGAGGTCGAGCTGTTCCTGCACCGGACGCTCGGCCAGGACCGCCGGGTGATCCCGATCCTGACGGCGGGCACCGAGGCCTCGTCGCTCCCGGGCTACGTCGGGAACCTCCGCTACCTGCGCCTGAGCGGCTCGCGGGGCCCGGCCGAGGTGGCCCGTGACCTGGTCGGCCAGCTGAACGGCTTCATCCCGCTGGTCGACGCCGATGACGACCTCGATCTGCCCGCGTTGCTCGGCCAGGCCCGCGAATCCCGGCTGCGCCCGTCCCGCTGGGACCTCGTCGACGAACTGGTCACGGCCCTCCAGGCAGCCGTCGGCGCGGGCGACAGCGGCCGCACCCACGACCTCGCGACGGACCTGGCGGTGGCGGTGAAACCGCGCGCCCCGAACGGCGACGGCCACCACGCGGCCCCGCCGGCAGTCCGGCGGTCGATCGACTGGCTCCTGCGGACCCTCGACACCCGCGCCCGAACCACGACGCAACACCGGAAGGATCTCGGATGACCGACCGCTTGGGACACAAGCAGACCGCGGCGATGTTGACGCTGATGGTGCTGGGCCGGGAGGTGCCCAACCCGGAACTGAAGGAACGGGTGGGGTTCACCCTCACCGGCAAGGAACGCACCGAGCTGAACGACAGCGGGTACGTCACCAGCGAGAAGGCCGGCCGCACGTTCGTCCACCAGCTGACCGACCGCGGCTGGGCCTGGTGCGAGAAGGAACTCGGAGCCGGGACACCGCCACCGCCCCGGCCGCAGAGCACGCTCTGCTCGGTGCTGTACCTGGTCCTCGGTGGCTTCGACGGCTTCCGGCGCGACCGGAACCTGCGCCTGGCCGACGTGTTCGGAGATTCGGCTTCCCCGGAGCCGGCCGAAGATCTCGAAACCCGTATCCGGGTCGCCTACCGCGAGCTCGTGCGGGAGCCCCGTGGGTGGGTCGCGTTGGTGGACCTGCGCCCGAAACTCGGCGCGTCCGCGGCGGAGGTGGACGTGGTGCTCAAGGAACTGAGCCGTTCCGGCAAGGCGCACCTGGTTCCGGAGGACAACCGCAAGACCCTCACCGCGGCCGACCACGAGGCGGCGATCCGCATCGGCGGTGAGGACAACCACCTGCTCTCGATCGAGGCATAGCGATGGACGAGCTGAAAGCACTGGCGACACTGAGTTTCGACTGGGCGGACACCCCCGATCACGTCTGGCGGGATTCGCCCTACCACGTCGACGGTCTGCACACCGACGCGCTCGCCGCCCTCGACACGGGCATCCGCGAGGCTGTGGCCAGCGACGGACCCAGCCCGATCGGACTCGTCCTGCAGGGGCTGAAGGGGGTCGGCAAGACTCACCTCCTCGGCTTGGTCCGGCGCCGGGTGCACCGGGCACGCGGGTACTTCTTCCTCGACGATGTGACCGCGGCGGAGGCGTTCTGGGAGAACACGGCCGAGGCCCTGCGCCGTGGGCTGGCCCGGCCGGACGATTCGGGCGAGTCGCAGCTGAGGAAATTCCTTCTCCGGGTTTGCCTGCGCGCCCACGTCGATGCCGAGGTCGAGGCCAGGATCAGGGATGGCCGCGGGCTGACCGTGGACGATGTCGAGGCGTTCGTCGGTGGGGTGGAATCGCTCGACGAGGTGGTCGCCGACGAGTGCGGCGATACGGCCCGGGCCCTCGTGCTCATCGCGAGCCGGGACCGCAGCGCCAAGTACATCGGTGATGACTACCTCGACGGCGATGCCGAGCTGACCGCGGAAGCCCGCAAGTGGAACATCTACTCGCGGCCGAAACCATCCCGGGTTCTGGTGCAGGAGATCACGCGGCTGCTCGCTCTCACCGGCCCGGTCGTGATCGCTGTGGACCAGCTCGACACCCTCGTCGCCCGATCGGTGCAGCGCACCGAGGCGATCGGGGACAGCGGCGAGGAGGATCTGCTCGTCGCGCAGATCGCCGACGGGCTCATGGGGCTGCGGGAAGTCACCCGCAAGACCCTCACCGTGCTGGCCTGCCTCCCCAGCACGTGGGAACAGATCAGGACGAAGGCGGCGGGCACCGTAACCGATCGTTTCCGCGAAACGGTGGCACTCGGCCGGATCACGGATGCCGGAGTGGGTCGGGCGTTGGTGGAGAAGCGGCTTGGCGTGGCCTATCGAGCCATGGATTTCACACCGCCGCATCCGACTTGGCCGGTGGCACCCGTGGCGTTCGACGAACCTTGGGATCAGTGGACTCCGCGGCAACTGCTCAAGCGCATCGGCGCGCACATCGATCTGTGCCTGCGCAGCGGGCAGGTCAGGGAATTGACCTCGTTCGACGAAAAGGTTCCGCTGCCCGTCGTGCCCCGACGTACCGAGGTGGAGAACGACCGGTTCGCCGAGCTCGACGCCGAGTTCGAGAAGCTGCAGGCGGAGGCGGACCCGGGCGCGCTGCTCGCCGAGAAGACGGTGGACAAGGTGATGCCGGACCTCCTCTCCGCGGCCCTGCGGTGCTGGGTCACCGAAGTGGGGGACGACGAGCTGGAGTGGTCGTGCGAGCGCCAGAACGGGCGGAGTGAGGTGCACGCCTGGCTTTCGCGCACCCTGGACGAGGCCGCGGATCTGCAGGAGCACTGGGCGTTCCGGGCGATCGCGGCCCGCGACCCGCGTGCCGCGCTGAGCCGGTTCCGCAAAGCCCGCTCGGCGGCGGGGCAGCTGCAGGGAGCCGCCAACCGCCACCTCATCATCCTCCGGGAGGAGTGGCGGGGCGGGATCAAGACGAAGCAGGAGGTCGAGAAGTTCACCGCCGCCGGCGGGCGGACGATCCGGCTTTCCGATGCCGACGTGCGAACTTTCGCGGCGCTGCAGCAGATGCTCGGCCACGGTGGCCGCGAGCTGCACGAGTGGCTGATCGACCGCCGGCCCGCCAGCCGGTCGGATCTGCTGTCCGCCGTGCTGCCCGACAAGCCCTCCGCGCCGGCCGAAACGGCGTCCGGGCAGCCCTCCGCAGCCACGCAGCCGCCGCCCGCCGAGGGGGCGATCACCCTCGGGACCGTCGTCGGCTCCGGTGAGCCCGTGCGGATCGAACTCTCCGCTCTCCGCAAGCACGCCGCCGTCTTCGCCGGGTCCGGTTCCGGGAAGACGGTCCTGCTGCGGCGGGTCGTCGAGGAATGTGCCCTGCTCGGGGTCTCCGCCATCGTTCTCGATCCCAACAACGACCTCGCCCGGCTCGGGGATCCCTGGCCCGAACCGCCCGATGGCTGGCGCGACGGTGACGCCGAGCTCGCCGAGAAGTACCTCGCCGGAACCGATGTCGTCGTCTGGACGCCCGGGCGGGCCACCGGGCGGCCGCTGGCCTTCCGGCCGCTGCCCGACTTCGGCGGGGTGCTCGACGACACCGACGAGTTCACCGCCGCTGTCGAGGTCGCCGTCGCGACGCTCGCTCCGCAGGCGCGGCTCACCGGGACCACCGCGAAAGCCAACATCGGGCTGGCCGTGCTGCGGCAGGCCGTCGTCCACCACGCGCGGACGGGGTCGCGGAGCCTGCCGGACCTGATCGAGCTGATGGCCGACCTGCCCGAGGACGTCAGCAACCTCAACGACGCCAAGCGCATCGCCGCCGACCTGGCCGAGGTGCTGAAAGCCGCCATGGTCAACGATCCGCTCTTCGCCGGCGGCGGGGAGCCGGTCGATCCGGCGGCGTTGCTGACGCCGGTGGCGGGGAAGCGGGCCCGGGTCTCCGTGATCAGCTTCGTCGGGTTGCCTGCCGAAGAGCAGCGGCAGAACTTCGTCAACCAGCTGCAGATGGAACTGTTCGCCTGGGTCAAGCGGAACCCGGCCGGCGAGCGGCCGCTGGGCGCGCTGTTCGTGATGGACGAAGCGCAGACGCTGGCGTCGTCCGGGACCCTCACGGCGAGCACGCGCAGCACGATCGTGCTGGCTTCGCAGGCGCGCAAGTACGGGCTGGGGCTGCTGTTCGCCACGCAGGCGCCCAAGGGCCTGCACAACCAGGTGGTCGGCAACGCGATGACGCAGTTCTTCGGGCGCCTCAACAGCCCGGCCCAGATCGCGGCGGCCAACGAACTGGCCCGCGCCAAGGGCAGCCCGGTCGCGGACATCTCGCGCCTGGAGCGCGCGCAGTTCTACGTGGCGGGGGAGGCGTTCGGCTTCCGGCAGGTGGCGACGCCGCTGTGCCTGTCGCACCACCCGGCGAGCCCGCTGCGGCTGGAGGAGGTGCTCGCCCGGGCGAGGAAGAACTGAGGGGCTGTCGATCCGGGCGGGGTTCGTTCGACGCGGGGGTGAAGCGAACCCGGCCGGAAGGGGCCCCGATGATCCGCCTGTACACGACGATTTCTCTCGACGGCTACGTGGCCGGGCCGGACGACCGCCCCGGCCAGGAGCTCGGCGTCGGTGGCGGCCGGCTCTTCGACTGGCTCGACGATCGCCACGGGGACGGCCCCAGCGCGCAGGTCGTCCGCGAGGCGACGGCGACGGGTGCGCTCATCACCGGCCGCCGCACGTTCGAGCTGGCGGGCCGCTGGGGCGGCGACCACCACGACGGCGTGCCGATCCACGTACTCACCCACCGCGTCGATCCCGCCGACATCCCGCCCGGGAGCGCCCGGTTCTTCACCGATGTCACGGCGGCCGCGGAAGAAGCCCGCGCCGCGGCGGGCGATCGCGGGGTCATGGTGCACGGCGCCGGGGCCGCGCAGGCGCTGCTGGCGGCGGGGCAGCTCGACGAGCTCGAACTCCACGTCGTCCCGGTGCTCCTCGGCGGCGGGCGGCGGCTGTTCGGCGACACGAAGGCCGAGCTCGAACTCCTCCGGCGCCTCGCGGACCGCGACGTGCTCCACCTGCGCTACCGGGTGCGCTGACCGCGGTGCCCGGCCCCGGAGGACCGGGCACCGGGGGGATCAGCCCGCTTCCGGGAAGTGGATGTCGGTGACGTGCACGTCCACGACCTCGACGTCGAGGCCCAGGTACTGCTCGACGGCGTCGATCACGGCGACCCGGATCTGCTCGCCCAGCGCCTTGATCGCGTGGCCGAACTCGACCACCACCGGGATGGTGATCCAGGCGACCTCGTCGGCCAGCTCGACCTTGATCCCGCTTTCGTCGACGCTGTGCACGCCCTCGGCCCGGCCGGCGATCCGGAGCACGATCTTGCCGACCACACCGTCGGCGACCGTGGTGCTGCCCCGGGTGCCCGCGGCCGGCCGGGCCGCCGCCGGCTCGTCCTCGGCGGCGACCGGTTCGGCTTCGGTGACCGGCTCGACTTCGATGACCGGCTCGACTTCGATGACCGGCTCGGCCTCGACCACTGCCGCGTCCTCCGAAACCGGCTCGTCCTCGGCAGCCGGTTCGGCTTCGGCGACTGCCTCGTCTTCCGAACCCGGCTCGGCTTCGGCGGTGGCCAGGTCCGTGTCGTCGTCTTCGGCGTCGGCGAGATCTTCCTCGGCCTCCGCAACGTCTGCGTCCGCGTCTTCGGTCTCGGCCACGGCCGGCTCGGCGGCGTCCTCTTCGGAGTCCCCGGTCTCGGCCGCGTCGTCGTCGGCGGTTTCCGTGGTGGCTTCCGCCTCCGGTACGGATTCCGTTTCCTCGACGGCGACATCGGTCTCGTCGGCCGCGTCGGTCTCGATGGCGGGCGCCTCGGCGACCACCACCGGCTCGGGCTCGACGGTGCCGTAGGCGTACCCGCCCGAGCCGGGGTTTTCGTTCTTGGGGCGGCCGAAGATGCTGTTGATGACGTCGGACATGGTTTCCCTTTCCGGGAGCGACGACTTCCTGTGGGGACGAGCAGACGGCGACATACTAGGGGCAGCACCGTGATCCGCGGCACAGGGGCCCCGGCTTCGAGACTCGCTTGTGTCCCAACAGGTATCCGGCGCGATCACCGTCCGTCAGACCGAGGTCGGCGAACAGTGATCAGCGCCGGGAAAACCGCGTCCGGAAATTGTCCACTATTCCGTGGGAAACCTTTCCTTCACGAAAACAGGCGCAGCGGGACGCTCGAACCGAGCGCGCGATATCCCGCCGGGTTGAGGTGGAGGTGGTCGCCGACGTCGTAGGCCGGCAGCAGCTGCGCCGGGGCCGCCGGGTCGCGGGCCACCTTGTCGAAGTCCAGGAGCGCGTCGAAGTGGCCCGGCTGGCGGATCCACGCGTTCACCTTCTGCCGCGCCGCTTCGCGTTCCGGCACGTCGTAGGCGGTGTTGCCGCCGAACGGGGTGATCGTCGCGCCGTAGACGCTGATGTCCTGGGCGTGCGCGCGGACCAGGATCTGGTCGTACGCGTCGATCAGCTGGTCGGCCACCGCCGCCGCGTCGGCCGGGGCCGCCGTGCCGATGTCGTTCACGCCCTCGAACACGATGGCCCACGAAACACCGCTCGTGGACAGCAGATCCCGGTCCAGGCGGGCCAGCACGTTCGGGCCGAGGCCGTCCTGCAGGACGCGGTTGCCGCCCGCGGCCTCGTTCACCACGGCGACGTCGTGCAGGCGCGCGGCCAGGACGTCCGGCCAGCGGTCGTTGCCGTTGGTCGTCGAACCGCGGCCGTCCGAAATGGAGTCGCCGATCACCGCCACCGCCGACGCGGGCGAAAGCACCTCGACGCCGCTGAAGAAGTACCAGTGGTCCACCGGGGTCGCGCCCGGCAGGTCGAGGGCCGCCACCTGGTTGCCCGCCAGCAGGTAGGACGTCGTGCGGGAGCCGGGGTGCGAGGTGATCGACGTCGACGCCTGGCCGTGCGCCAGGTACGCCGTCACCGCGATGTTCTCCGACGGCCGCACCGGGAACGGCAGCGGGTCCGACACGACCTGCGCGCCCATCGGCACCACCGTCGACGGCTTGCCGTGGAACGTCACCGGCACGACGCTGCCGGGGACGACCGCCGCGACGCCGGGGGCGCCACCGGCCGGCCGCGCCACCGACACCGCCGTGAGCGGCAGGGGCGCGCCGCCGAAGGCGTTCGAGAACCGCAGCCGGATCCGCGGGCCGCCGGCCGTCACGTGCGCCGTTTCGCGCACCGACGCGTTGTCCAGCACCCGGTCGGTGCCGGTGAACGGTGCCGGCGGCATATTGCCCGGCTCCGTGAGCTGGGGCATCGACGTCCAGGTCGCCACCCAGTGCGACGGCAGGGGACGGCCGGAGGCACCGACGAAGAGTGCGGTCAGCACGGCCAGGAACAGGATCACCAGCGGACGCTTCATATCGAGAACTCCGGGGCCAGGACCCGGTCGTAGCCGACGAAGCGGCGCGGCCCGGTCAGCGTGCAGTGCAGTGTCGCCACGATCTGCTCGCTCGAGGTGCCCACGCGCAGTTCGACGTCGCCGGGGTCGACCTGGCGGCGGCCGTCGCG
Source organism: Amycolatopsis sp. NPDC051102 (assembly GCF_040682815.1). Lineage (NCBI taxonomy): Bacteria > Bacillati > Actinomycetota > Actinomycetes > Pseudonocardiales > Pseudonocardiaceae > Amycolatopsis > Amycolatopsis sp. NPDC051102. Next base: position 179,463 of record NZ_JBFBBT010000002.1, on the reverse strand, counting down.
GCCGGTGTAGGACGTCAGGTCCGCGTGCAACGCGATGTCCAGCACCGTCGTCGCGCCGGAGGCCACGGTGACGCGGCGGGCCGCGACCAGCTGGCGCTCGGGCCGGGCGACCTCGGCCACCGGGTCGTGCAGGTACACCTGGACGACTTCGGACGTCTCGCGCTGGTGGTCGTTGCGCAGGGTCACCCGGACCCGGCACACGCCGTCGGTCGGCCACAGCGAGCCGGTCGCGCTGACGTCGAGCCAGGTGGCCGGGCTGTAGGACAGCCCGTGGCCGAACGGGAACAGCGGCGACGGGTCCACTGTGGACACTTCGCTGCGCCGGCCGAGCGGCGCCGCCAGGTAGGTCGACGGCTGGCTCGCGCCGGCCGCCGGGAAGCTCACCGGCAGCCGCCCGGCCGGGTTGAGCCGGCCGCTGAGGACGTCGGCGAGCGCCGGCGCGCCCTCCTCGCCGGGGTAGAAGCCGCAGACGACCGCGGCGAGCCGGGGGAGCTGCCGCGAAAGCTCGTACGGCCGCCCCGAAAGCAGGACGAGCACCACCGGCTTGCCCGTGTCGAGCAGGGCGTCCAGCAGTTCCTCCTGCCGCCCGGGCAGCCGCAGGTCGGGCGCGTCGCAGCCTTCGCCGGACGTCCCGCCGCCGAACAGCCCGGCCCGGTCGCCCAGCACGGCCACGCACACCGAGGCGTCCGCGCACGCCGCCACCGCCTGCGCGATTTCGTCGTCGTCCCCGCCGGTCACCGGGCAGCCCAGGGCGTAGGTGACGTCGTAGACCGGACGCAGGGCGTCCAGCACGGTCGGCACCGAGACCCCGAACGGGACGTCGGGGTGGTGGACGCCGACGTGCAGCGGGAACGAGTAGCAGCCGAGCATCGCGCCCGGGGTGTCCGCGCGCGGACCCACCACGGCGACGCCGGTGCCGGGGGCGAGCGGGAGCGTGCCGTCGTTGTGCAGCAGCACGATCGAGCGTTCGGCGACTTCGCGGGCCAGCGCCCGTGACTCGGCGTCGTCGAGGTCGATCTCCTCGGGCACCTCCGGCGCCCAGTCCGCGTCGAGCAGGCCCAGCTCGCACTTCTGCCGCAGCACCCGCTCGAGGGCGCGGTCGACGGCGGCGACCTCGACCGCGCCCTCTTCCACCGCGGCGAGCAGCGGCTCGCCGTAGCAGTCCATGGTGGGCAACTCGACGTCGACGCCCGCGGTGAGCGCCTGCCGGGCAGCGTCGCCGCGGTCGGCGGCGACCCCGTGCAGCCGGTGCAGGAACGCCACCGAGAAGTAGTCGGCGACGACCGTGCCGTCGAACCCGTAGGTGTCGCGCAGCAGGCCGGTCAGCAACGTCGTGTCGGCGGCGGCCGGGACGCCGTCGGTGTCGGTGTAGGCGTTCATCACCGAGCGCGCGCCCGCCCGCAGCGCCAGTTCGAACGGCGGCAGCAGGACGTCGGCGATCTCCCGCGGCCCGGCCGAAACCGGTGCGAGGTTGCGCCCGGCGCGCGAGGCGGAGTAGCCGACGAAGTGCTTGAGCGTGGCGACGATGCCGGCCGACTCCAGGCCGGCGACGTAGGCGCTGCCGATCGTCCCGACGAGGTACGGGTCCTCGCCGATCGTCTCCTCGACCCGCCCCCAGCGCAGGTCGCGGGCGACGTCGAGGACCGGCGCGAGTCCCTGGTGCACGCCGAGCCCGCGCATGGTCCGTCCGATCTTCGCCGCCATCCGGCGCACCAGCTCGGGGTCGAAGGTCGCCCCCCACGACAGCGGCGCGGGGTAGATCGTCGCCTGCCACGCGGCCAGGCCGGTCAGGCACTCCTCGTGGACGACGGCGGGAATCCCGAACCGGCTGCTGGTGACGATCTGCCGCTGGGTGCGCGCGAGGCTGCGCGCCCCGATCACCGGGTCGACCGGCCGGGTGCCGAACGCGCGGGTCAGCTGCCCGATGCCGTGGCGGACCAGGTCGTCGAAGTCGACCGCCGCGTCGACGAACTCGTGCTGGTGCGGCGCCATCTCGCCGCCGGAGTCGATGCCGACCCAGACGCCGTAGAGCTGGGCCAGCTTCTCGCGCAGGGTCATCCGCGCCAGCAGGGCGCGGACTCGCTCGCCCGGATCGGCCGCGGGGTCGCGCCACGGCTCTCCGGCCGTGGTGGGCTGCGTGGTCAAGGGTTTCCGCCCTTCGTCTGGGGAGGCGTGGGAACGGCTCAGGAGAGGGCGCGGGTGGAGTGCCGCACCACCAGGCCGGTGTCGAGGGTGACGTGGGTCGGCCCGACCTCGTCGCCGTTGATCAGCGCGATGAGCATCCGGATCGCCCGGTGGCCCATCTCGCGGATCGGCTGGTCCACTGTGGTCAGTGGCGGGCTGCAGAGCGCGGACTCGGGCACGTTGTCGAACCCCACCACGGACAGGTCGCCGGGCACGGTGAGCCCGAGTTCGCGGGCCGCACCGACGGTCGCGATGGCCGAGATGTCGTTCGCGGCGAACACCGCGGTCGGCCGGTCCGGTCCGGTCAGCAGGGCGTGGGCCGAGGCCGCGGAGACCTCCGGGTCGTAGGCGCCGATCCGGATCAGGGCCTCGTCCGCGGCGATGCCCGCGGCCGCCAGCGCGCGCAGGTACCCGGTCTTGCGCAGTTCGGCCGACTGCAGGTCGGGGCGGCCGGAGAGGAACGCGATCCGCCGGTGCCCCAGCTCCAGGAGGTGCTCGGTGGCCAGCTGCGCGCCGCGCAGGTTGTCGGAGTCGATGGTCGGCAGGTGCGACGGCCCGGTGTGCGGGTCGACCGCGACGACCGGCGTGCCGGGCACGGCTTCCAGCGAGACGGCCGGCGTGACCAGCACGGCGCCGTCGACGAGGGTGCCGCTCAGCCGGGAGAGGTAGCGCTTCTCCCAGCCCACCGGGTCGCCGGTGCGCCCGCCCGCGGAGTAGACGACCAGTTCGAACCCGCTGCCGCGGATGGCGTCCGCGGCTCCCTTCAGCAGCTCGGTCGAGAACGGTTCGAGGTCGGCGACCAGGATCCCGATGACGTTCGTCCGGTGGTTTCTCAGGCTCTGCGCCACGAGGCTCGCCTCGTAGCCGAGCTCTTCGATGACGGCGCGGACGCGCGCGAGCGTCGCGGCGGAGACGCCGTAGCGCTCGTTGATCACTTTGGAGACCGTGGCCACCGAGACGCCGGCCCGGGCGGCGACGTCACGGATGGTCACCCTGGAACTGGGCTGCATCGGCTCAGACTAACCATGGAAAACGTTATCGACAACGATTGACATCGCATTTGTCCCGGGAGCAGACTCTTCGCCAACCCGGGCGCCCAGCCGCCCCGTCCAACTCGGCCGAAGTCGTCAGGAGTGGACCCACGATGTTTGTGAAACGCCGCAATACCGTTCTCGCCGCCCTGGCGGCCGTCGTCCCGCTCGCGCTCGCCGCGTGCAGCGGTGGCGGCGGCAACACCCCCGCTCAGCCGAGCGGTCCGGTGACCCTGACCTGGTGGCACAACGGCACCACCGATCCGATCAAGTCGGTCTGGGCGAAGGTCGTCGCCGACTACCAGAAGGCGCACCCCGAAGTCACGATCAAGGCGCAGCCGCTGCAGAACGAGGACTTCAACACGAAGGTGCCCCTCGCCCTGCAGTCGGCCGAGCCGCCGGACATCTACCAGTCCTGGGGCTCGGGTGACCTCGCCGGGCAGATCACCTCGGGCAAGGTCGCCGACATCACCGACGACACCAAGTCGTGGATCGAGCAGGCCACCGGCAAGTTCGGCGAAAAGTGGCAGGTCGACGGCAAGCAGTACGGCGTGCCGTTCACGCAGCACTTCGTCGGCTTCTGGTACCGCAAGGACCTGTTCCAGCAAGCGGGGATCACCGCCCCGCCGAAGACCATGGACGAGCTGAACGCCGCCGTCTCGGCGCTGAAGGCCAAGAACATCGCGCCGATCTCCGTCGGCGGCAAGGACCGCTGGCCGGATGCCTTCTACTTCAACTACTTCGCCATCCGCGAATGCTCGACCGCGGTGCTCCAGCAGTCGGTGAAGGCGGTCAAGCTCGAGGACCCGTGCTGGACGAAGGCCGGGCAGGACCTGAAGAACTTCCTGGCCACCCAGCCGTTCCAGACCGGGTTCGCCGGCACGCCCGCCCAGCAGGGCGCGGGCAGCTCCGCCGGCCTCGTCGCCAACGGCAAGGCCGCGATGGAGCTGCAGGGCGACTGGGAGCCCGGCACGATGTCGTCGCTGACCGAGGACAAGGACCTGGACTCGAAGGTCGGCTGGTTCCCGTTCCCGACCGTGACGGGCGGGCAGGGCGACCCGGCGGCCGCGCTCGGCGGCGGTGACGGTTTCGCCTGCACCACCCGTGCCTTCAAGGCCTGCACGGCCTTCCTGCAGTACCTGGTCAGCGAGCCGGTGCAGACCGAGCTCGCCGCGAAGGGGACCGGCCTGCCCGTGAACGCCGCGGCCGCGAAGTCGCTGAAGACCGACACGCTGCGGCAGGTCAACGACTACGGCACGAAGGCACCGTACGTGCAGATGTACTTCGACCGGGCCTTCCCGACGGCGGTCGGCGCCGCGCTGAACGACGCGGTGGCCAACATGTTCGCCGGCCAGGGCACCCCCGAAGGCATCGTGACCGCCGTCAACCAGGCCGCGGCGGGCAACAAGTGACCACGGCGACGACTCCGGCGCGGGCGGCGGCGCGGCCGCCCGTGCCGGCGGTCCGCGCCCGGGCGAAACGCTCCGGCCTCGGCAAACGCCTGGAGCTGGTGGTGCTGCTCGGGCCGGCCCTGCTGGTGTTCGCCGGGTTCGTCCTGGTGCCGATCGGGATCGCCGCCTTCTACAGCCTGTTCAAGTGGAACGGCTTCGGCGCGCTCGACGACTTCGTGGGCTTCGACAACTACGCCGACGCGTTCAACGGCACCGTGTTCCAGAGCGCCATCGTGCACAACCTGATCATCGCCGGGCTGTCGATCGTGGTGCAGCTGCCGCTGTCGATCGGGCTGGCGATGCTGCTCAACCGGAAGCTGCGGGGCCGCGCCGTGCTGCGCGCCCTGGTGTTCGCGCCCTACGTGCTGTCCGAGGCGATCACCGCGGTCATCTGGTCGCTCATGCTGCAGCCGAACAGCTTCGTCGACCAGGTGCTCAGGAGCGCCGGGCTCGGCGGGCTGGTGCACAACTGGCTGGCCGACCCGGGCATCGTGCTCTACACGCTGTTCGCGGTGATCACCTGGAAGTACGTCGGGTTCGGCATCATCCTGCTGCTCGCCGGGCTGCAGGGCGTGCCGGCCGAGCTGCGCGAAGCCGCCGCGCTCGACGGCGCTTCGGCGTGGCAGACGACCCGGCACGTGGTGCTGCCGCTGCTCGGGCCGACCATCCGGATCTGGATCTTCCTGTCGGTGATCGGCTCGCTCCAGCTGTTCGACGTCGTCTGGATCATGACCACCGGCGGCCCGGCGAACGCCTCGACGACGATGGCGACCTACCTGATCGACCACGGCTTCAAGCGCTACGAGTTCGGGTTCGGCTCCGCCGTCGCGGTGATCCTCTTCGTCATCTGCTTCGTGTTCGCCCTGCTGTACCAGCGGTTCGCGTTGCGCCGCGACACCCAGGGTGCCCTGACCAGGATGGTGGGCTGATGCGGTCCGGCAAGTTCGGCCTGTCGATGGGCTACCTCGCGGCGATCGTCATCGTCGGCGTGACGGTCGTGCCGTTGCTGTTCGTCGTGCTCGGCGGGTTCCGCACCAACGCCCAGATCAACACCGACCCGGCCGGGCTGCCCGGCCCGTGGGTGACCGACAACTACGCCTCGGTCCTGGGCTCGAGCGCGTTCTGGACGTTCCTGGGCAACAGCGCACTGATCGCCGTGATCGCGACCGCGCTCGCGGTCGCGCTCGGGTCGATGGCCGGGTACGCCCTCTCGCGGTACCAGTTCAAGGGCCGGGAGGCGTTGTACACGCTGTTCACCATCGGTCTGCTGTTCCCGCTGACGGTGGCGACGCTGCCGCTGTACCTGTGGCTGCGCCAGCTGGGCCTGCTCGAGAGCTTCTGGGGGGTGGCGATCCCCGAGGCGGCGTTCTCGCTGCCGGTGACCATCGTGATCCTGCGGCCGTTCATGCACGCGATCCCGGGCGAGATCGAGGACGCGGCGGTGCTCGACGGCGCCACCCGGCTCGGGTTCTTCTGGCGGATCCTGCTGCCGCTGTCGACGCCCGCGCTGACCACGGTCGCCGTGCTGGCCTTCGTCACCAGCTGGAACGCCTACCTGCTGCCGCTGCTGGTGTTCAACGACTCCGGGCACTTCACGCTCCCGCTCGGCGTCGCGATGTTCCAGTCGCAGTTCTCCCAGGACACCGCCAGGGTGCTGGCGTTCACCGCGTTGTCGGCGATCCCGGCGCTCGCGTTCTTCGTGCTCGCCGAACGGCGCATCGTCGGCGGGCTGACCGGATCCGTGAAGGGCTGACTCAGGAGGTCTGCCGTGCCGTCCGAGGTCCACCGTCGTGCCTTCTTGCAATTGCTCGCCGTCGCCGGGGCGGGGTCTGTGGCCCTGCCCGGCCTGGCCGAAGCCGGAACCGGATTTCCGCTGGTGGCGCGGGGGAAGGCCGCGACGATCGTGGTCGGCTCGGGCGACCTGCCCGGCGTGCGCCGGGTCGCCGGCGACCTGGCCGCCGACGTCGAGCGCGTCACGGGCGTGCGGCCCGCGGTGTCGTTCGACGTCGTCCCCCGCGAGGGGCCGGTGGTCGTGGTCGGCACCCTCGGCCACAGCCCGCTGGTCGACGGCCTGGTGGCGGCCGGGAAGCTCGACGTCACCGGGATCGCCGGCCGGTGGGAGACGTCGCTGAGCCAGGTCGTCGACGGACGGCTCGTCCTCACCGGCAGTGACCAGCGCGGCGTGATCTACGGCGTCTACGAGGTGTCGCGGCGCATCGGCGTCTCGCCCTGGTACTGGTGGGCGGACGTGCCGCCGCGGCGGCAGGCGGAGCTGCACCTGCCGCGCGAGCGGTTCAGCCTGGGCACCCCGCACGTGAAGTACCGCGGGTTCTTCATCAACGACGAGAACCCGGCGCTCGGCACCTGGGCCCCGGCCTTCTTCGGGCCGGGGCAGGCGCCCGGGTTCCCGAACGGCTTCAACCACCTGTTCTTCGCGAAGGTCTTCGAAACCATGCTCCGGCTGCGGGCCAACTACCTGTGGCCGGCGGTGTGGGGGCGGGCGTTCGCCGAGGACGACCCGCTCAACCACGCCACGGCCAAGGAGTACGGCATCGTGATGGGCACCTCGCACGAGGCGCCGATGATGCGCGGGATCGAGGAGTGGAACCGGCACGCGGTGCCCGCGGTCCGCGACGCGGCCGGGAACATCACCACGCCGGGGCACGACCCGTACGGCGGCACGGGGGAGTGGAGCTTCCGCCGCAACGGCGAGGCGATCAAGGCCTACTGGACCGACGGGATCCGCCGAATGGTCCGCGAGGACTTCGAGGGCGTCGTCACGCTCGGCATGCGCGGCAACGGCGACGTCGGCCTGCCCGACGGCGACGGCATCGAGCTGATGCGCGAGATCATCGCCACCGAACGCGAGATCCTGGCCCGCGAAACCGGCCGGGACCTGACCACGGTGCCGCAGGTCTGGACGCTGTACAAGGAGGTCCAGCGGTACTGGGCGCAGGGCCTGCGGCCGCCGGACGACGTCATCGTGGTGTTCACCGACGACAACTGGGGCAACATCCGCAAGATGCCCGACCTGTCGCTGCCGCCGCACCCCGGCGGCTACGGGCTGTACTACCACTTCGACTACGTCGGCGGCGGCCGCAACTACAAGTGGGTCGACACCGCGCTGCTCGCGAACACCTGGGAGCAGCTGCACCAGGCGAGCGCCTACGGCAACGACCGCCTGTGGGTGGCGAACGTCGGCGACATGAAGGGCAACGAGCTGCCGCTGCAGTTCTTCCTCGATTACGCCTGGGACCCCGCCGCGCTGCCGGTGGAACGGCTGTCCACATGGGAGCGTCAGTTCGCGGAGACGAACTTCGGCGCGTCGGTGGCGGCGGACGTCGCCGGGGTGCTGCACGACTACGGACGCCTGCAGTCGCGTCGCAAGCCGGAGCTGCTCAACCGGCGGATCACCCTGCAGGCGGACGGCAGCATCACCTACGACGACCAGATGACGCCGTTCAGCCTGGTCGATTACCGGGAGCTGGAGCGGGTCACCGGTGAGTGGCGCGATCTCGCCGCGCGGGCGTCGAAGATCGGCGCGCGGCTGCCGAAGGCGTTCCAGGACGCCTACTACGAACTGGTGGGTTACGAGGTCGAGGCGTCGGCCAACCTGTACGCGCTGCGGCGGGCCGAGTTCACGAACCTGCTGTACGCGGCGCAGGGCCGGGCCTCGGCCAACGGCCTGGCCGCCGTCGCGGAGGCCCGCTTCGCCGACGACCTCGCCCTGGCGGCGAAGTACAACACCGGCATCGCCGGCGGCAAGTGGCAGGGGTTCCAGACCCAGCCGCACATCGACTACGGCGACGTCGCCCGCTACGGCCCGAACGCACCGTGGCAGCAGCCCGAGCTGAACAACGTGGCGTTGCCGGACGTCCTCTTCCCGGCGGTGAAACGCCTCGACCTGCCCGCGACGGCGGCACTGGGGGTCGCCGTCGACGGCTCGGACCAGGCGTGGCCCGGCGCCCCCGGCCGGCCGGCGCTGCCGGGGTTCAGCCCGTACCAGAGCGCGCCACCGCAGTACATCGACGTCTTCAACCGCGGCCGGACGCCGTTCCGCTGCACCGTGGCGCCGGGCGCGCCGTGGGTGCTGGTCGAGCCGCGGGGCGGCCGCGTGGAGGAGGAGCTGCGGATGACCGTGCGGATCGACTGGACCCGGGCGCCGAAAGGCACCACGACCGTGCCGATCACGGTCTCGGGCGCGGGCAGTTCGGTCTCGGTGGACGCCGTGGTGCGCAATCCGGTGTTGCCTCCTCACGGGTTCATCGAAGCGGGCGGGTACGTCTCGATGGAAGCCGAGCACTGCAGCGCGAACGTCGGTGCGGCAGACGTGGCGTGGCGGCGGATCCCGGACATCGGCCGGACGGGGGCGGGGATGACGCCGTTCCCGGTGACGGCGGCGAGCCGCGCGCCGGGGTCGGGGCCACGCCTGGAATACCGGATGACGCTGTTCACGACGGGCCCGGTGACGGTGTGGGCGTACCTGTCCCCGCGCAACAACGTCCTGCCGGGCGACGGGCTGCGGTACGCGGTCTCGTTCGACGACGCGGCCCCGCAGGTCGTGAACATCACGAAGGCGACCGGGGCGGACGACACCTCGATGAACCGCCAGTGGGAGCGGACGACGTCGGACAACGTGAACCTGACCTCGACGCGGCACGTGGTGGCCGCGGCGGGCCGGCACGTGCTGAAGTTCTGGATGGTGGACCCGGCGGTGATCGTCCAGAAGCTGGTGATCGACACGGGCGGGCTGCGGGCGAGCTACCTGGGCCCGCCGGAGAGCATGCGGTGGCCGTGGTGAGCGAGGCGAAGAGGCGCGGCCCGGGTCCACGCCGGCGGGGAAGGCCGCAGAACGCCCACCCGCCGGGGGCGCCCCCCGTTTTCCACTCTACCGGTGGGCACCGACAATTCCGGGGCCCGCAGACCGTTGCCCGACCGCCGGCGCCGCGCTCGCCGGCCGTGGGTCACGCCCTACCGCCCGCCGGTCAGCACCCGGTGGCCGTGGTGGGCCGGGGCCGCGGTGCTGTGGCGGACGACCAGGCTCGTCGCCAGCTCCAGGCGGTGGCTCTCCGGATCCACCCCGCGGGCCAGCGAGATCGCCAGCCGGGCGCCCGCCGCCGCCATCTCCTGGAGCGGCTGGCGGACCGTCGTCAGCTCCGGGGTCAGCCAGCGGGCGATCGGCAGGTCGTCGAAGCCGACCACCGAAAGGTCGTCCGGGATGCGCAGCCCCGCACCGCGCGCGGCCTCGTACACGCCGAGCGCCTGCAGGTCGCTGCCCGCGAACACCGCCGTCGGGCGGTCGGGGAGGGTGAGCAATGACGCCAGTTCCCGGTAGCCCGACCGGACGTGGAAGTCGCCGCGGCGGACCAGGGCCGGGTCGAACGCCAGGCCCGCCGTCTCCAGCGCCGTGCGGTAGCCGTCGATCCGGGCGCGGCTGCACAGCACCCCTTCCGGGCCGCCGATCATCGCGATCCGGCGGTGCCCCAGCTCGATCAGGTGCCGGGTGGCCGTCAGCCCGCCCTGCCAGTTCGTGGCCCCGATCGAGGGCGTCTCCGGTCCGGGCGCGCCCGCCGGGTCGACCACGACCAGCGGGATGTCCCGCGCGCGGAGTTTCGCCAGCTGCCCGCCGGTGAAGTCGGAGCAGACCGAGACGATGCCGACGGGGCGCCGGGCGAGCACGCTCTCCAGCCAGCTCTGCCCCGGCGTGTGCCGGCCGGAAGATTCGGCCAGCACCACCGCCATTCCGTTTTCGCGGGCGACGCACTCGACACCGCGGATGATTTCCAGCGCCCAGGTGCTTTCGAGTTCGTGGAACATGAGTTCCAGCAGCCGGGAACGACGGGAGCGTTCGTCGGCCCGGCGCCGGTAACCATATTTGCCGATGACCGCTTCGACGCGGGCTCGGGTGGTTTCGGCGACGTCGGGCCGGCCGTTCAGCACTTTCGAAACAGTCGGCACGGAAACACCGGTCTCGGCGGCGATCCGGGCGATGGTCACCCGGGACGCACTCGGCTCGAGACCGTCGGACTTCGTTGTCATGAAGGAGATTCTAGGTCATCGAAACCCGATTTGAAACGGTTGGAAACTTTCGGAGCACCATTGTCACGCGGAGGACGAAGATGTCGCGAAGAATTCCGGGGAAGCGCATCCTGATGGCGGTTGCGGCGGTCATGGGTATTGCGGTGTGGCAGGCGCCGGCGGCTTCGGCCTCGGTGCCGCTGCAATACACCACGAACCGTTACGTCGGCAGCGCGGTGGCGGCGGCGTACCTGGCGTCGGAAACCGATTACCGGGCGGTGCTCACCCGGGAATTCGACAACGTGACCCCCGAGAACGAGATGAAGTGGGGCACGGTCGAAGCCGTGCGCGGCCAGTACGACTGGTCGGGCGCCGACGCGATCGTCGAGTACGCCCGGGCGCACCACAAGACCGTCCGCGGGCACACCCTGGTCTGGCACTCGCAGCTGCCGGACTGGGTCGCCGCGCTGCCCGCCGACGAACTGCGTCAGGTCCTGCGCGACCACATCACGACGGAGGTCAAGCGGTACAAGGGGAAGATCCGCGCCTGGGACGTCGTCAACGAGATCTTCAACGAGGACGGCACCCGCCGCGACACCGTCTTCCGGCAGAAGCTCGGCGACGGTTTCGTCGCCGACGTCTTCCGCTGGGCGCACGCGGCCGACCCGCACGCGAAGCTCTACCTCAACGACTACAACATCGAAGGGATCAACCCGAAGAGCGACGCGGTGTACGACCTGGTGAAGACGCTGCGGCGGCAGGGCGTGCCGATCGACGGCGTCGGCGTCCAGGGGCACCTGTCGATCCAGTACGGCTTCCCGGCGCAGTACCGCGAGAACCTGGCGCGCTTCGCCAAGATCGGCGTGGAAACCGCGGTCACGGAGGCGGACGTCCGGATCCCGACGCCGCCGGACGCGGCGAAGCTCGCCACCCAGGCGAGCTACTTCGGGCAGCTGTGGGACGGCTGCCACGCGGTCCGCAAGTGCGTCGAGTTCACGACGTGGGGCTTCACGGACCGGCACTCGTGGGTCCCGGACGTCTTCCCGGGTGAAGGCGCGGCCTGCCTGTTCGACGAGAACCTGCGCCCGAAGCCGGCGTACTTCGCGCTCAACTCCTGACCGGGCCGGGTCGCAGCCCGCGCGCGGCGAGCGCGGCGAGGATGCGGGGGACCGCGTCGAGGGTGGCCGGGCGGCCTTCGTGCATCAGCACGACGCCGCCCGGCCGGACCCGGTCCGCCGCGGCGACGATCTCGTCCGCGGTGCAGCCGGCCCAGTCGCGGGTGTCGACGCTCCACAGCACCTCGGTGAGCCCGTGGGCCGCCAGCATCGCCCGGACCGACGCGTCCGTGTCGCCGTAGGGCGGCCGGAACAGCACCGGGCGGACGCCGGTCAGCCGGGCCAGGAGGTCCTGCGTGCGCCGGACCTCCTGGTCGCGTTCGGCCGCGGGCAGGGTGCACAGGTGCGGGTGCGTCCAGGTGTGGTTGCCGATGACGTGCCCGGCCGCCGCGATGGCCCGGACCAGGTCCGGGTGCGCCGCGGCGTGCTCGCCCCACAGGAAGAACGTCGCGCGCGTGTCGCCGAGCGCGGCCAGCAGGTCCGGAGTCGTCTCCGGGTACGGGCCGTCGTCGAACGTCAGCGCGACGGTGTCCACCGGTCCAAAGTCACCCCGGCCGGCCGCGCCGGGCAAGGACTTTCGAGGTGTTTCGCCGGAAGGGTCAGCGGGTCAGCGCCGCCAGCCGCTTGGCCGTCGGCCAGCGCACGTTCCACGCCCAGCCCAGCTTCTCGAACGCCCAGATCACCCGGGCGGAGACGTCGAGCTGGCCGCGCAGCACGCCGTGGCGAGCCGACGTCGGGTCCGCGTGGTGGGTGTTGTGCCAGGACTCGCCCATCGACAGGATCGCCAGCGGCCAGAAGTTCGCCGACCGGTCCCGGCTGGTGAACGGGCGCTCGCCGATCATGTGGCAGATCGAGTTCACCGACCACGTCACGTGGTGCTGGAAGGAGATCCGCGCCAGCCCCGCCCACAGGAACGCGGTCAGCGCGCCCCACCACGACAGCGTGAGCAGGCCGCCGAGCAGCGTCGGGAGCAGCAGGCTCAGCACCACCCACAGCGGGAAGAGCCGGTCGACGACGCGCAGGTCGCGGTCGGCGGCCAGGTCCGGGGCGAACCGGTCGACGTTGGTCTTGTCGCGGCCGAAGAGCCAGCCCATGTGGGCGTGCCAGAAGCCGCGGGCCAGTGCCACTGGGGACGTACCGAACAGCCACGGTGAGTGCGGGTCGCCGTCCCGGTCGGAGAAGGCGTGGTGCCGGCGGTGGTCGGCGACCCAGCCGATCACCGGGCCCTGCGCCGCGAGGCCGCCGGCGATGGCCAGCGCGATCCGCAGCGCCCGCTTCGCCCGGAACGAGCCGTGGGTGAAGTAGCGGTGGTAGCCGACCGTGATGCCCAGCGTCGACACCACGAAGAACGCGCCGCCGAGGGTGAGGTCGAGCCAGCTGACGCCCCAGCCCCAGAACACCGGGACGGCGGCGGCGAGCGCGAGGAACGGGAGGATCAGGAACGTGCGGATGGTGATCAGCTCGGGGATCGTCTGCTTGCCGTCGAGCACGGGTTTCGGGGTGGGCCGGGCAGCCTTCACGGAGGCGGTCATGCGGTACTCGTTTCGAAGTCAGCACACGCGGGTCGGGGCCCGCGCGGAGGCCGGGGGCGGGAACACCCGGCGGTCAGCGGTCTGTGGTGGGCCGGGCTCGTCGCCGCTCCTGCCGGCGCTCGGCCTCGATGGCCACGGCCGAGGGGGGACACCGGCGGGCCGCCGACGTCCGAGGGGGTCCCTCGACGTCCTCCACGTTACCGGACTGTTGTGAATCCGCAGTGTGGCCGGAACGAGTAAGGCCCCCGCCCCAGGAAGGGGCGAGGGCCTTAGGGTGCCTCGTGGCTCAGATGACGCTGACGCGCTGGGCCTGCGGGCCCTTCTGGCCCTGGCCGATTTCGAACTCCACGCGCTGACCCTCGTCGAGCGACTTGAAGCCGCTGCCCTGGATCTCGGAGTAGTGGACGAACACGTCCGGACCCCCGCCGTCCTGCGCGATGAAGCCGAAGCCCTTTTCGCCGTTGAACCACTTGACACTGCCCTGAGCCATACCCATACCTACTCTTTGTAGTGAGCCTGGATGCCCCGTTCGGACATCCGGTCTCAAGACCATTATCCCATCACCGGGCCGAAGAGGCCACCCCCGGTCGTCAAACTCCCCAATCGGGGCGCAGCGGCATGCTCATCCCGCCCTCGCGGTCGGTCCGCACGCCCAGGATGTGGTGCAGTTCGATCTCCCGCCGTTCGAACGCGAGCCGGCAAGCGGCCAGGTAGAGCGCCCAAACCCGGCTGCGCCCGGCACCGGCTTCGGCGACCGCCTCGTCCCAGTGTTCGTCGAGGTTGGCGCACCACCCGGCCAGCGTCTTCGCGTAGTGCTCGCGCAGGTTCTCCGAGTGCCGGACCTCCAGCCCGGCGTCGTGCATGGCCGTCATGAGCTCGCCCGGCGCCTCGAGCTCGCCGTCCGGGAAGACGTAGCGGTCGATGAACCCCCGCGACCGGTGGGCGACGCTGGAGTCCGGGTTGGTGATGCAGTGGTTGAGCAGCCGGCCGTGCGGCTTGAGCTTGGCGGCCAGGAAGCGGAAGTAGCCGGGGACGTTGCGGGCGCCGATGTGCTCGGTCAGCCCGATCGAGGAGATCGCGTCGAACCCCGTCTCGGTGACGTCGCGGTAGTCCAGGTGGCGGATCTCGGCCCGGTCCGCCAGGCCCAGCGCGACGATGTTCTTCTGCGCCCACTGCGCCTGTTCCCGCGAAAGTGTGACGCCGAGGGCCTCGACGCCGTAGTGCCGGACCGCGTGCGCGACCATCCCGCCCCAGCCGCAGCCGACGTCGAGCAGCCGCATCCCCGGCTTGAGGCCGAGCTTCCGGCAGATCAGGTCGAACTTGTTGGCCTGCGCTTCCTCCAGCGTCGCGTCCTCGGTGGGGAACACCGCGCACGTGTACGCCATCGACGGGCCGAGGACCAGCTCGTAGAACCGGTTGGACACGTCGTAGTGGCTGGCGATGGCTTCGCTGTCGCGCTGCTTCGAGTGCCGCAGCGCGGTCATCCCCCGCCGGAACCGGCTCGGGTGCTCCTCGGCCGGCGGCTTGACCGGCCGCAGGTGGCGCGGGCCGAGCTTGCGCAGCAGCCACAGCCGGTCGGCCGGGGTCAGCTGGTCGACCTGGGCCGACAGGGCGTGCAGCGCCGTGTAGAGGTCGCCTTCGACGTCGAGCGCGCCGGCGACGTACGCGCGGGCGAGGCCGAGGTCGCCGGGGGAGGACATCAGGTAGTCCAGCGCCAGCGGGGAGCGCACCCGGATGGCCACCGGGGCGTCGGCCGGGCCGCTGCTGCTGCCGTCGTAGGCGGTGATCGACACGGTGGCGCGCGGGCCGAGGAGCCGCTCGAAGACCGCGCCGACCGTGGTGCTTTCCTGGGTCACGTTCGTTCCTTTCACCGGCGGCGGACGCACTTCTCGTAGAGGCCGAGCAGCCGCTCGCCCGGGTCGTAGGCCTGCTTGAGTTCGCGGTAGGTGTCGCCGTTGTAGAGCCGCCAGAACTCGTCTTCGGTGTAGAAGCTGTCCGAGTAGAGCGACTTGTGGCCGCCGAGCCGGGTGACCTCGGCTTCGACCAGCCGGTTGTGCACGCCGTCGCGCTCGCCGGGGTCGAGCGGCACGGCCGACCAGAACCCGAAGTTGACGTACAGCTCTTCGGGGTCCAGTTCGTAGAGCGGCCAGCGGACGCCGCCCGGCCGTTGCCGCAGCGGGCAGATCCAGACCGGGCTGATCGGGATCTCGCGTTCGAAGAACTCGAGGAACTCCGCGGCCCGGCCGAGCGGGACCTCGATGTCCTGCACGATCGTCTCCTCCGGCGGCAGCCGCCGGAGCTTCAGCAGCCTTTCGGCGATCCGGAACCGGCGGTCGAGCGCGACGAGCTTCCAGTACACCGACGACCGGAGCAGCCGGCGGCCGAGCAGCAGCCGCGGCAGCCGGTGCTGGACGCCGAAGGCGCGGGAGCACCAGAACCAGTCGGTGTCCCAGCGCCAGAGGTAGTCGCGGACGGTCAGGTGGTCGGTTTCCCGGCGCTGGATGGACCGGTAGTAGATGTCCAGCCAGGTGTAGTCGCTGGTCGCGGGCGCGGTGTCGGTGAAGGAGGCGAGGGTGAGGTACAGCTCGTCGGGGCCGAAGACGGTGCCGTCGACGAAGTCGTGTTCGCCGCTGTCGCAGGCTTCGCGCAGGGCGCCGAAGTAGGTGTCCCGGTCGTGGAAGCGGACGTGCCGGAGCTCGACGAACGGCTTCACCGGCTCCAGCAGGATCTTCAGCCGCAGCGCGTAGCCGAGGGTGCCGTAGGAGTTGGGGAACCCGCGGAACAGGGCGCGGTGCTCGTTGTCCGGCGTGGCGACGACGATCCGGCCGTCCCCGGTGAGCACCTCGAGCTCGAGCACCGACTCGTGCGGCATGCCGTTGCGGAAGGACGAGGACTCGATGCCGAGCCCGGTGACCGCGCCGCCGAGGGTGATGGTCTTCAGCTGCGGCACGACCAGCGGCATCAGGCCATGCGGCAGGGTGGCGTCGACGAGCTGCTCGTAGGTGACCATCCCTTCGACGTCGGCGGTGCGGGTCTCGGGGTCGACGCGCAGCACGTGGGTGAAGCCGGAGACGTCCAGCCCGGGGTGCTTCGCGGCGGCCCGGGAGCGGAAGAGGTTGGAGGTCCGCTTCGCGAGCCGGACGGTCGCTTCGCCGGCGATCGCGGTGAGCTGCCGCCGCAGCGCGTCTACGCGGGCTTCGTGTTCGGGGAACGGCGGGGCTTGCGGAACCCCGGCCTGATCGATGGTCACGAACCCGATCCTGCCTCACCCGGGGTTCCGGTGGCGCGCCGGACGTCCTGAAAAGACTCATTCCCCGTAAGTGCTTCACGACGCGGCGGCGCTCAGGCGACCGCGCGGAGCGGGGCCTGTTCCGCCAGGCGGGATTCGGCGTCGGCGAGGACGGCGTCGATCTGCCGCAGCCGGTCGGCCGTGCGCCGCTCGATCTCGGCCAGCCGGGCGGCGCGGCGGCGGGCGTCGCCGACGATGCGGCCGGCCTGCGCCCGGGCGTCGGCGGTCCGCCGGTCCGCGGCGGCTTCGGCTTCCCGGACGATCGCCGCGGCCCGCTCCCGCGCGGTTGCGACGATCCCGTCCGCTTCCGCGTGCGCGAGGTCGAGCAGGTGCCGGACCCGGTCGCCGACGGCGGCCGGGTCGGCGGGGGTGCGGCAGAGCCGGTCGGTGCGGGCGCGCAGCTCGGCGTGCTCGGTGCGGGCCCGTTCGAGCTGCCGGGCCAGGTTTTCGGCCTCGGCGACGGCGGCGTCGCGGTCGGTGCTCAGCCAGCGGATTTCGGCCAGCAGCTCGTCGATCCGCTCGTCGACCTGCTCGCGGTCGTAGCCGCGCAGCCGCAGCGCGAAGCTCTCGGGCAGGGGCAGCGGCGCCGTCATCGCGCCGCGGCGGGCCGGCGCAGCAGCGCGGCGAGCGCGTCGGCGTCCTCCGCGCTCCGCAGCCGCACCGGGTCCGGCCGCCCGAAGCTGTGGTCGTCCTCGTACAAGGCGGTGACGAACCGCGCGACCCGGCTCGGTGCGGGGGCCACCGTGGGGCCGCCCAGGTAGCGCAGGACGATCAGGTCCTCGCCCGAGTGCGTCTCGATCGCCGCCGCCCAGCCGTGGACCTCGTCCCAGAGCAGGGCCAGGTCGCGGTCGGGGTACTGCGGCAGCCGGGTGTCGAGGGCCACGTAGGCGGAGATCGGGCTGTCGTGGTCGACGGTGCACGACTCGAGCCCGATCCCGAGCTCGGCGGTGACGTCGAGGAGGTAGCCGAGCAGCGCGGGGACGGCGGGGTGCTGGTAACCGGTCGGGAGTTCGATCGATGCGGTCACGGGGTGTGTCGCCTTTCTCTTCGGATGCTCCCGTTTCTAGCATGTCATCGCAACGATGACAACTGAGATGTCGCCGGATAGACGACATCGGCGCCCGGTTCGCCGGGATTGAGCGACGGGAGGCCGGGGTACCCGATCGAGTGATCGCGGAGGATCCCGCGGCGGGACGGGGAAAGCGAGGCGGCGTTGAGCATTCTGATCGACTTCGGGCGCGACACGGAGTTCTCGTTCGAGCGGCGGTTGCGCGGCTACCTGGGCGCGGTGGCCCGGGCGGTGGGGGTCGGGCTGGAGTCCTGCACGCTCGACACGGGCACGCCCGCGGCCGCCTACATCGCGCTGGACTGGCGGCTGTCCCGGTTCCCCGGCCACGACCTGGCCCTGGTGTGGGACGAAGTGCACGGCTGGGCGGCCGCCATCGAAGACGCCGCCGGCGCGACGGTCCTGACCTACCTGGGCGGCGAGATCCTCCCGGAGCCCCGCTCCGTGGTCCGCTTCCTGGCGGCGGTCCGCGCGGACGACCCCGAAGCGGGCACCCTCGAAGCCCCGGTGCTGCGCGAGGCCGGTGACCACGAGCAGCTGCTGAACCTGGTCCCGGAGGTGGCGCCGGCCGGCCGCGGCTAGGCAGACTGGAGTGCATGGGGGAGCTGACGGCGGAGGCCGTGGCCGACCGGCTGGTGCCGCGGACGCTGCGGGTGTCGCCGGACGGCCGCTGGGTGGTGTACGCGAGTGCGCCGGTGGGACACCCCGGGACACATCCGGTGAGCGGCCTGTGGCTCGCTCCCGCGGACGGTGGTGAGCCGCCCCGGGAGCTCGCGCCGGGTGCGGCGGAAGACCGGCAGCCGCGGTGGTCACCGGATTCCGGGTGCGTCTACTTCCTGTCCGACCGTGCCGAACGCGGCACCGCCCAGCTCTACCGGGTGGGCCGGGAGGGTGGCGCGCCGGAGCAGCTGACGGACTGGGCCGCCGGCATCGGCGACTACGTGCTGCTGCCGGACACCGATGCGGTGGTGCTCGTCGCGCCGAGGGAGAAGGACGCCGCGGCCGATCCCCGGGTCCGGGTCGTCGGGCCGGGTCGTGACCGGCACCGCGCTGCTGCCGCCGGGCCGGCGCAGGGGAACCTCCCGGGCGGCGAAGCCGAACCCGGCTCGCCCCCGTGGGACACCGTCGCCCGGCCCGGCCGGCTGTGGCTCCTCGACCCGCGAACCCGCGCGGTCCGGCCCCTCGGCGACTTCGGCCCGCGGCACGTCGTCGAAGCCGCCGTGCGGCCGGATGGCGCCACCGTCGCCGTGCTCACCTGGTCCGTCGCCGACCGGGAGCCCGGGCTCTTCAACCCCGGCCTCCACCTCGTCGACCCCGCCACCGGGGCGCGGGAGGAGCTCGGCGTCCCGGCACTGGACGCCTCGTCGCTCACCTGGTGGCGGGACGAAACCGGCTGGCGCCTGGCCTACCTCGGCCTCACCCCGCCCGGCCTGATCGGCGGCGACGCGATCTTCGAC
Source organism: Amycolatopsis sp. NPDC051102 (assembly GCF_040682815.1). Classification (NCBI taxonomy): domain Bacteria; kingdom Bacillati; phylum Actinomycetota; class Actinomycetes; order Pseudonocardiales; family Pseudonocardiaceae; genus Amycolatopsis; species Amycolatopsis sp. NPDC051102. Next base: position 160,320 of record NZ_JBFBBT010000002.1, on the reverse strand, counting down.
GCCGAGGGCCACCGGAACCTCACCGCCGGGATGAGCGTCTGCCCGATCGGCCTGGCCGAGTCCGGCGACGGCTCGCTGCTGGCCCTGTTCGCCGAAGGGCTCGACACGACGATCCGGCGCTTCGACCCGGCCACCGGCACGTTCGCCGAGCTCGGCCTCGCGCCCGGCAGCCTCCAGTCCCTGACCGCCGGCGGCGGAAAGGTCGCGGTCGTCGCGAGCACCGCCACCGAGCCCGAGACCGTCCACTGCGGACCTCCCGGCGGCCCGCTCACCCGCCTCGGCGAACCGCCGTTGCGCGGGATCCGCTGGGGCGCCCAGGAACGCTTGTCCTACCGCGCCGAAGACGGCTTGGAACTCGACGGCCTCCTGATCCTCCCGCCCGGCCGGACCCGCGCCGACGGGCCCTTCCCGCTCGTCACCTTGGTCCACGGCGGCCCGTACGACCGCTACGCCGACCAGTTCCAGCTCACCTGGTTCCGCTGCGGCCAGTGGCTGGCCGCCGCGGGGTTCGCGGTGTTCCTCCCGAACCCGCGCGGCGGCCTCGGCCACGGTCACGCCTTCGCGGCGAGCGTCGCCGGGGACGTCGGCGGCGCGGAGTTCACCGACCTCCTCACCGGCATCGACCTGCTCGTCGACGCGGGCGTCGCCGACGAAGACCGGCTCGGGATCGCCGGCGGCAGCCACGGCGGGTTCATGGCCGCCTGGGCCGTCGCGCACACGGACCGGTTCAAGGCGGCCCTCGTGTCCGCGGGCGTCATCGACTGGCCGCTGCTCGCCGCGACCGGCGAGCACAGCCGGTTCGAGCTCGCCCTCGGCAGCCGGGAAACCAGCCCGATCACCCACGCGCACCGGATCGCGACCCCCGTGCTCATCGTGCACGGCGAGGACGACACCAACGTCCCGCTCTCGCAGGCCGAACTCCTGCACCACGCCCTGGGCGACCGGCCGCACGAGTTCGTCGTCTACCCGCGGGAAGGCCATTCGCTCCGCGAACGCGGCCACCAGATCGACTTCCTGCACCGCATGCGCGACTGGTTCTCACACCTGCTCGCCTAGCTTGTACTCCGCCCCGCCGGTGAACGAGAACCCGTCGGCACCGACGGTGACATCGGCTTCGCGCGGTTCGGCGCGTTCGAGGACCGGCTGGACGGCGCCGTCGAGGTCCAGGACCACCGACGCGTCGGTGTACCAGCTCGGCACCACCGGGTTGCCCCACCAGTCGCGGCGCTGGTTGTCGTGGACGTCCCAGGTGATCACCGGGTTGTCCGGGTCGCCGGTGTAGTAGTCGTGCGTGTAGAGCTCGATCCGGTGTCCGTCCGGATCGCGGACGTACAGGTAGAACGCGTTCGACACGCCGTGGCGGCCCGGCCCGCGCTCGATCATCCCGGACTTCCGCAACGCGCCCAGGTGGTCGCAGATGTGCAGGATCTGGTGCCGCTCGTGGGAAGCGAACGCGATGTGGTGCAGCCGCGGGCCGTCGCCGCCGGTCAGGGCCACGTCGTGGACCGTCGGCTTGCGGAACATCCAGGCCGCGTACACCGTGCCCTCGTCGTCCTGGATGTCCTCCGAGACCCGGAATCCCAGGCCCTCGTAGTACTTCCGAGCCGCCGGGACGTCCGGGGTGTCGAGGTTGAAGTGGTCCAATCGCGACAGTGCGCCGGCGCCGTGGACGTCGTAGCGCTGGGTGAACCGCTCGACGTGCTCGGCCTCGTGGAAGAACTCGACCGGGAACCCCAGCGGGTCCAGCACGCGGACGGCCTCGCCGATCCCGCGCGTCGCGCCCGCCGCCCTTCGCGCGACCCGGCACCCGAGCCCGGCGTAGTACGCCTCGGCCAGGTCGAGGTCGGCGGGCGTGCGCACGCGGTAGGCCAGCACGCCCAGCGCGGGCACCGGCCCCTTCCGCAGCACCAGCGAATGGTGGAGGTACTCCTCGAAGGCCCGGAGGTACAGCGCTTCGGCATCCTCGTGGGTGACCACGAGCCCGAGCACGTCGACGTAGAACGCCCGCGACGCGGCTAGGTCCGTGACGACGAGCTCGGCGTACGCGCAGCGGATGACGTCCGGCGGGGTGGCGGTCATGACTGTCCCTTCCGGCCACTGCCGAACCGGGCCGTGTGCACCGGCCCGAGCGAGACGTGGATGGCCTGCTGGTGGGTGTAGAAGTCGAGCGAGCGGTAGCCGCCTTCGTGGCCGAGGCCGGACGCCTTGACCCCGCCGAACGGCGTCCGCAGGTCGCGGACGTTGTGCGAGTTCAGCCAGACCATCCCGGCTTCGACGGACTGGGCGAAGGTGTGCGCCCGCGTCAGATCCGACGTCCAGAGGTAGGCCGCCAGCCCGTACTTGACGTCGTTGGCGAGCGCGAGGGCCTCGGCTTCGGTGTCGAACGGCGTCAGCGCGACGACCGGCCCGAAGATCTCCTCCTGGAAGATCCGCGCGGTCGGCGAGACGTCGGCGAACACCGTCGGCGCCACGTAGTTGCCGGTGTCCGAACCGGACGGACGGCCGCCGCCGGCGAGCAGCCGGCCCTCGGTCTTGCCCAGTTCGACATACCGCATCACCTTGTCGTAGTGCTCGGGGTGCACCAGTGCGCCGACCTCGGTGGCCGGGTCGTGCGGGTCGCCGACGACGATGTTCGCCGCGCGTTCGGCGTACCGGGCACAGAACTCGGCGTAGACCGGCCGCTCGACGAGGATCCGGCTGCCCGCGGTGCAGCGCTCGCCGTTGAGCGAGAACACGCCGAACAGCGTCGAGTCGAGGGCGGCGTCGAGGTCGGCGTCGGCGAAGACGATCGCCGGGGACTTGCCGCCCAGTTCCATCGACATGCCCTTGAGGTGCGCGGCGCAGTTGCGGTAGATCGTCTGCCCGGTGGTGGTCTCGCCGGTGAACGAGATGAGCGGCACGTCCGGGTGCTTGACCAGCGCGTCGCCCGCCTCCTCGCCGAAGCCGTTGACCAGGTTGAACACCCCGTCCGGGAGGCCCGCGTCGGCGAAGATGCCCGCCCACAGGCTCGCCGACAGCGGCGTGAACTCGGCCGGCTTCAGCACCACCGTGCAGCCCGAGGCCAGTGCGGGCGCGAGCTTCCAGCTCTCCAGCATGAACGGGGTGTTCCAGGGCGTGATCAGCCCGGCGACCCCGACCGGCTTGCGGTGCACGTAGTTCACCTGCCGCCCGGGCACCTGGTAGGTGTCGTCGGCCTGGGCGACGACGAGGTCGGCGAAGAACCGGAAGTTCTCGGCCGCGCGCTGCGCCTGCCCGAGCGCCTGGGTGATCGGCAGGCCGGTGTCGAAGGTCTCCAGCTCGGCCAGGCGCTGGTCCTGCGCTTCGACGGCGTCGGCGATCCTGTTCAGGATCCGCGCGCGGGCCCGGGGCAGCATCCGCGGCCACGGCCCGTCGGTGAACGCCCGGCGCGCGGCCGCGACGGCCCGGTCGACGTCCTCGGCCTGGCCCGCGGCCGCCGTGACGTACGGGGTGTTGGACACCGGGTCGAGGACGTCGAACGTCTTGCCCGAGACGCTGTCGACGAGTTCTCCGCCGATGTAGTGCTTGAGCTCGCCCGGCAGTCCTTCCGGGACGTAGTGGGTCATCGCTTTCCTTCCACGGTGAAGCCGTCGGTCGGCGAGAGGTACTTCGCGCCTTCGGCCATGAGCTCCTCGATGCGGGCGACGCCGGTCGCGGCCGGCGGGATGAGCGGCGGCCGGACGTGCCCGGAGGCGATCAGCCCGCGCCGCTCCAGCACCCACTTGCCGGGCGCCGGGTTGGTCTCGACGAACAGCAGGTCGACCAGCGGGTGCAGGCCGTAGTGGATCTCCCGGGCCCGTTCGTGATCGCCGGACTGCCACGCGGTGTACATCTCGGCGCACGCGGCCGGGGCGATGTTGGCCGTCGCGCTGACGAACCCGGCGCCGCCGAGGGCCAGCAGCGGCAGGCAGAGCAGCTCGATCCCGGACCAGACCACCAGGTCCCGGCCGCAGAGGTGCAGCACGCGGGAGAAGTGCTCGAAGTCCTTCGTCGTCTCCTTGATGCCGACGAAGTTGTCGCACGAGCGGTACAGCCGGGCGACGGTCTCGGGCGCGAGGTCGACCGCGGTCCGGCTCGGCACGTTGTAGGCGACGATCGGCAGGTCCGGGAACTCCCGGCAGACCGTGCGGTACCAGACGAACAGGGCGTCCTGGGTCGGCCGGGCGTAGTACGGCGTGATGACCAGCGCGGCGTCGATGCCGGCGTCCCGCGCCAGCGCCGTCAGCTCCAGGGTCTCGTCGAGCTTCGCCGAGCCGGTGCCCGGGACGAGCGGGACGCGGTCGCCGACCTCCGCGGCCACCGTCCGGATCGCCTCGGCGCGCTCGGCCACCGTCTGGGAGCCGGGTTCGCCGGTGGAGCCGCCGATCGAGATGCCGTGCGTGCCGGCGGCGAGCTGCCAGCGCACGAGGTTCCTCAGCCCGTCGTGGTCGACGGCGCCCTCGGCGGTGAACGGCGTCATCAGCGGCGCGATCGACCCGCGGATGGCCCGGGGGTCGGAGCGGAATCGCATGGGTTTCCCTTCCTGCGTCAGTGGCGGCGGTAGGCGAGGTAGGCGTCCAGGGTGGCCAGCCGGTGGGCGCGGACGGCCTGCTCGACGTCGGCGGCCGGTGCGCCGCGTTCGAGCAGGCCGAGGATGGTTTCGTGCTCGGCGACCGATTCGCGGGCGCGTCCGGGCACGAAGCTGAACGTCGAGCTGCGCAGGCCGCTGAGCCGGTCCCAGCCGCGCCGGACCAGGTCGAGGACCTGCGGGTTCGGGCAGGCTTCGAACAGCACGGCGTGGAAGCCGCGGTTGAGCCCGGTGAACCGGGCCGGTTCGAAGTGCCCGAGGCAGGCGGCCAGCTCGGTGTTCAGCGCCCGGGCTCGCGCCAGGCTGCCGGGCGGGAGGACGGGGGCGGCGAGTGCGGCGGCGTAGCCCTCGACCAGGGCGAGGGTCTGCATCGTGTGCTGGTACTCGCTCTCGTCGACCATCGCGACCTGCGCGCCGACGTTGCGCTCGAAGGTCACCAGGCCCTCGGCCTCCAGCAGCCGGATCGCCTCGCGGATCGGCACCACGCTGACCCCGAGTTCCTGGGCGAGCTGGCCGAGGACCAGGCGGTAGCCGGGGGAGAAGGTGCCGTCGCCGATCCGGGCCTTGATCCACTGGTAGGCGATCCGCGACTTGCTCAGCGCGGCGCCGTTCACCGTTTCGCGCGCCATGCGGCGTACCTCCCGCGCCAGTGCTCGTCCATCGGGTAGAGCCCTTCGACGCGCTCGCCCGCGGCGACCTGCTCGGCGATGAACGTCTCCTGCCGCTCCTGTTCGACGGCCGCGTCGACGACCGGCTCGACCAGGTCCGGCGGGATGACCAGGACACCGTCGCCGTCGCCCACGATGACGTCGCCCGGGCACACGGTGGCGCCGCCGCAGGCGATCGCCACGTCGACGTCCCAGGGCACGTGCCGCCGGCCGAGCACCGCCGGGTGCGGCCCGGCGTGGTAGGTCGGAATGTCCAAAGCGGACACCGCGGCCAGGTCGCGGACGCCGCCGTCGGTGACGATCCCGGCCGCGCCGCGCACCTGCGCCCGCAGCGCGAGGATGTCGCCGACGGTGCCGGTGCCGCGTTCGCCGCGGGCCTCCATGACGAGGACGTCACCGGGGCCGAGGCTGTCGATCGCCCGCTTCTGCGCGTTGTAGCCGCCGCCGCGGGCCTCGAACAGGTCCTCGCGGTACGGCAGGTACCGCAGGGTCCGCGCGCGGCCGGTCAGCCGGGCGCCCGGCCGGGTCGAAGTCAGGCCGTCGATCGAAACGGCGTTGTAGCCGCGCTTGCGCAGCTGGGCCGACAGCGTGGCGGTGCCGACGGACTCGATCTTCGCGCGCAGTTCCGGGGTCAGCTCGAACCCCGGCTCTGCCGTCCCGTACGCGTCCGCGCGCTGCTGCTCGTCGACGCGGGGGAGGGCGCCGAACGGTCCGAAGGGGACGGTCCCGGCAGTGATCGGCGTGACGAGCCGGCCGGTGCTGCGGCCGCCGCTGTCGACCTCGACCTCGACGACGTCGCCGGGGACGGCGACCGACGCGCCCGCGGGCGTGCCGGTCAGGACGACGTCGCCGGGTTCGAGGGTGATCAGCTGCGAGAGGTCGGCGACCAACCGGCCGAAGTCGAAGAGCAGGTCACCGGTGGTGTCCTCCTGGACGAGCTCGCCGTTGAGCCACGTGCGCAGCCGCAGCGCCGCCGGGTCGACGTCGGCCGCGGCGAGGACCGCCGGGCCGAGCGGGGTGAAGCCGTCGCCGCCCTTGAACCGCAGGTTGCTGCCCTTGTCGGCGTACCGGAGGTCGTAGACGCCGAAGTCGTTGGCCGCGGTGACGCCGCCGACGTACGACCAGCCTTCCGCCGGCGTGACGCGGCGGGCCGTGCGCCCGATGACCAGCGCGATTTCGCCTTCGAACCCCAGCAGTTCGGTGCCCGCCGGGCGCTCCAGCGCGGCGCCGCTCGCCGCGACGGACGTCGGCGGCTTGAGGAAGTACGACGGCTGCTCCGGCACCCGGCCGCGCTGGGCGGCGCGGGAGCGGTAGTTGAGGTGCAGCGCGATGATCTTGCCGGGCCGCGCGATGCTGGTCATCGAGGGTTCCTGCCTGCCGGTGCGGGAAGATATCTCAAATAATATACGATTAGCTTCGTGGGGAAACCCCCGTTCACCCGCCGTAGTGGAGCCAAACGGACTTGGTCTCGGTGTAGGCGTCCAAGGCCCACGGGCCCATCTCGCGGCCCCAGCCGGACGCCTTGTAGCCGCCCCACGGCGCCGCCATGTCCGGGATCGGGGGCATGTTGACGAAGACCGCACCGGCCCGGATGCCGTCGGCGTAGCGCTGGGCCGTGCGGAGGTCGCGAGTCCACACCGTCGCGGCCAGGCCGTACTCGGTGTCGTTGGCGCGGGCGAGGGGTTCGTCGCCGTCGTCGTAGGCGGTCACGGCGAGCACCGGGCCGAAGATCTCCTCGCGCATGATCGCCATGTCGTCGCGGACACCGGCGAACAGCGTCGGGGTGTAGAAGTAGCCGTCGCCGTCGACCGGGCGGCCGCCGGTCACCAGGTCGGCGCCCTGCTCGCGGCCGGTGCTGACGAGGAAGTCGACGTGCTCGCGGTGTTTCGCCGAGACGAGCGGGCCGAGCTGCGTGGACTCCTCGGTCCCGGGCCCGAGCCGGAGTTCCTCGAGGCCGCGGGCCATCTTGTCGACGAACTCCTGCTCGCGCTTGCGGTCGACGTAGAAACGCGTGTACGCGGCGCAGACCTGGCCGGTGTTGAGCGTCGCCCCGGCGAGGTTGCCCGCGACGGCGGCGTCGATGTCGGCGTCGGCCGCGATGATGCTCGGTGCCTTGCCGCCGAGTTCGAGGGTGAGCCGCTTGAGGTTCGAGGCCGCGCTGGCCGCCGTGATCAGCTTCCCGACCGCGGTGGACCCGGTGTAGGAGACGTGGTCGACGTCCGGGTGCCTGGTCAGCAGGGCGCCGACCGCGCCGTCGCCGGTGACGAGGTTGACCACGCCCGCCGGGATCCCGGCCTCGTGGACCAGTTCCACCAGCCGGATGCTGGTCAGCGGCGTCACCTCGCTGGGCTTGATCACCACCGTGTTGCCCGTGGCGAGCGCCGGGGCGAGCTTCCAGGCGAGGATCATCAGCGGGAAGTTCCACGGCGTGATGAGCGCGTTCACCCCGACCGGCTCGCGGCGGGTGTAGTGCAGGGTGTCCGGGAAGGACACCGGATTCGTGGTGCCCTGCAGCTTCGTCACCCAGCCCGCGAAGTAGCGGAAGTGCTCCGCCGCGCCGGTCACGCTCACCTGCCGGGACACGCCGATCGGCTGGCCCTGGTCGAGGGTTTCCAGCCGGGCCAGTTCCTCGTGGTGCCGCTCGACGAGGTCGGCCAGCCGGAACAGCAGCGCGGCGCGCCGGACCGGCAGCAGCCCGGCCCACTCCGGTGCGGAAAGCGCGCGCCGGGCGGCCGCGACGGCGGCGTCGACGTCGGCCCGCGAGGCCGTGCCGACCTCGTCGATGACCTGCCCGGTGGCCGGGTCGCGGGTGGGGAGCGCGCCGCCGCCGGCTTCGGTCCACTGTCCGTCGATGCAGAGGCGTGTCGCCATCCCGTTGTCCTCCTCGGCCTGGGGTGAGCCGAGTATCGGGCGCCGCGGCGCCGCGGGTCTTGTCCGCTCCCGCACGCCCGTTGACCGACCGCGAAGGGATGTCGCGGCTCTTCCGGGCCGCGCGTCAGGCTGGGGCGCATGGACGCGATCGTGGTGGGCGCCGGCTCGGCCGGTTCGGTGGTGGCGCGGCGGCTGGTGGACGCGGGCGCGGCGGTGACGCTGCTGGAGGCCGGGGGCGCGGACGCCAACCCGGCGATCCACGACCCCGCCCGGGCCGGCGAGCTGTGGCACGGCCCCGAGGACTGGGACCTGTACACGGTCCCGCAGGAGCACGCGGCCGGCCGGCGGCTGCACCTGCCGCGGGGCCGCGTGCTCGGCGGCTCGCACGCGCTCAACGCGATGATCTGGGTCCGCGGCGCCCCGGCCGACTACGACGGCTGGGGTCTGCCCGGCTGGTACTGGGCCGACGTCGAACCGGTGTTCGCGCGGATCGAGAAGGACCTCCTGGAGGTCGTCCCGAACGAACCGCTGCACCCGGTCCAGCAGTCCATAGTGGACGCCTGCCGTGAGGTCGGCCTGCCGGGGAACCCGGACTACAACAGCGGGACCCTCGACGGCGTCTCCGTCGAGCAGATCACCCTGCGCGGCGGACGGCGGTTCACCACCTGGCACGCCTACGGCTCGCCGGTGGCCGCGCGGATGACCGTCCACACGGGAGCGCTGGTGCAGCGGCTGCTCTTCTCGGGCTCCCGGGTGACCGGTGTGGTGGCTTCGATCGAGGGTGTGCCGCGGGAGTTGCGGGCCGACCTCGTGGTGCTCGCGGCCGGTGCGCTGGCGTCGCCCGCGATCCTGCTGCGCAGCGGCGTCGGCCCGGCCGGGGAGCTGCGCGCGCTCGGCCTCGACGTCGTCGCCGACCTGCCTGGCGTGGGCCGCAACCTGCACGATCACCTGCTTTCGCCGGTCATCTTCACGACTGCGCGGGAGGTGGCGCCGCCGGTGTCCGGCCGGTCGGTGACGCAGGTGCATTGGTGGTGGCGCAGCCGGGCCGGGCTCGCGGTGCCCGACACGCAGCCGATTTGCTTCAGCGTGCCGATGTACGAGCCGTGGATGTCCGGTCCGCCGGCGGGCTTTTCGCTGATGGCGGGCATGGTGTCGCCGGAGAGCCGGGGAAGCCTGCGGCTGGCGCCGGACGGCTCGGCCCTGATCGACCTGGCGGCCCTGTCGGCGCCGGCGGACTTCGAGAGCCTGGTGGCGTCGGCCGGGCAGTGCCTGGAGGTCGGCCGGGCGCCGGCGCTGGCGGAGGGGTGGGGCGCCCGGCCGTTGTACCCGGCACCGGGCGACGACGTCCGCGAGTACGTCCGCCGGACGGCGATCACGTACCACCACCAGGTCGGCACCTGCCGGATGGGCACCGGCGCGGACGCGGTCGTGGACCCGCGGCTCGCGGTGCACGGCCTGGACGGTCTGGTGGTCGCCGACGCGTCGGTGCTGCCCCGGGTGACGACGGGCAACACCAACGCCCCGGCGGTCCTGGTCGGCGAGCAGGCCGCGCGGTTCATCCTCGGCGCACGGGGGTCGTGAGTGGCAAGGAGGGTGCCAACCGGCCTATCCACTCACGACCCCGCACCGAGGAGCCGGCGGAGCCACGAGGACCGCGCCGCCAGCGCGGCGCGGGTCACCTCCGCCTCCGGGGCGAACCGGTCGAAGCCGTGGTGGGCGTCCGCCCAGACGTGCAGCTCGGTGGGCACGCCCGCCTGGGCGAGCCGCTGGGCGTAGGTGACGTCCTCGTCGCGGAACAGCTCCGCGCCGCCGACCTCCACGAACGCCGGCGGCAGGCCGCGCAGGTCCGTCATCCGCGCCGGGGCCGCGTACGGCGAGACCTGCCCGGCCAGGAGGCTGCGCCAGCCGAAGTCGTTCGCTTCCTTCGTCCACACGAGGTCGGGGAGGTCCGCCGCCGTCCGGTCGTCGAGCATCGGGCACAGCAGCAGCTGCCCGGCCAGTGCGGGGCCGCCGCGGTCGCGGGCGAGCAGCGCCACCCCGGCGCTCAGCCCGCCACCGGCACTGCCACCACCCACGATGAGCCGATCGAAGCCGAAGGCCGAGGTGAACCATTCGAGACCCGCGTAGCAGTCTTCGAGGGGCGCCGGGTGCGGGTGCTCGGGCGCGAGCCGGTATTCGACGGTCGCGCAGACGAAGCCGAACTCCTCGATCAACGGCACCAGGCGCGGGAGGTCGGCGAACCGGTCGTCCATCACCATGCCGCCGCCGTGGATGCTGTACAGCCCCGGGGCGTCGGGCCGCGGCTGCCGGGGCCGCAGGACCGTGACGACGACTCCGCCGTCGAGGACGTGGTCCGACCACACGATGTCCCGGTCGCCGATCGCCTCCTCCGGGGTGAGGTTGCGCAGCGACGCGCGGATCGCGGGCAGCGTCGAGGCGGACAGCTCGGTCACGGGCCCTCCGGATCGACGACCTCGCGGTCGGCCCAGAACGGCTCGACCAGGGCCCGCAGCTCCGCCGCGCCCACCTTCTCGACGAGCGCCACCGCCGCCAAGTTGTCCTCGAACTGCCGGACGCTGGTGGCGCCGAACAACGTCGTCGTGTTCGCCGGGTGCGTGAGGGTGAACGCCAGGCACAGCTGCGCGGGGGTCGCGCCGATGCTTCCGGCCACTTCGGCGAGGCCGGCGGCCGAGTCCGCGATCCGCTGCCGGACGCCACCGGGGTCCCGGCCGACCTGACGCCCGCCCTTGCCGAGCAGCACCCCGCCCTCGAAGACATCGGACGCCTGGAGCGAAACGCCGAGGGAGAAGACCGAGGCGAACGGCTCACCGTCCGGAATGGACCGCCGGGCCACGCTGTACTTCAGCTGGGCGATCGCGGGACCGGGCACGCCGTCCGCGGCCGCGAAGCCGTGAACGGCCCGGATCGCCGACGCCGACCAGTTGTTGACGCCCCACTGCCCGATCAACCCCGCCGAGTGCAGCTCGGCGAGGTCGGTGACGAGGGCGTGCAGGTCGGTGTCGTCGCGCCGGAGGTCGCCGAGGATCACCAGGTCGGCGTGGGAGACCCCGGCGCGGAAGAACGCGTTCTCCAGCTGCGCGCGCAAGCTGTGCTCCGGGTAGCCCTCCAGCCACAGCTTCGCCGACAGCAGGTAGTCCTCCCGGCGCAGGCCGGCGGCCCGGACCATGGCCGAGAACAGCACGTCGGTGAACACCGGCGGGCCGCCGGGCAGGCCGTACACGCCGACGTCGAACAGGTTCACCCCGGACTCGACGGCGGCCTGCAGCAGCGAGACGGCTTCGCGGAAGTCCATCCGGTCGTAGGTGTGCCACGAACCGAGGGACAGGACGCCGGTGTGCGGGCCGTCGCGGCCGATGCGGCGTTGGGGAATGGGCACGGGCGGGTCCTCCTAGGGCAGCCGGGGGTCGATGACGGCTTTGAGCTCGCCGAGCCGGGACATCGACTCGACGGCGGCGGACGCGCCGGCCAGCCCGACCGGCGGGCTGAACAGCTCGTCCCAGGGCATCCGGCCGGCGAAGGACCGGAAGAACTCGACCGAGCGGTGGTAGTCGGCGATGTCGCCGTTGAGGGAACCGGCGACGGTGAGTTCCTTGCCCATCACCGTGCCCAGCGGCACGGGGACCGGCGCCGGGCCGGTCGAGCCGACGATGGCGACCGTCCCGCGCCGGGCGGCGAAGGCGACGGCTTCCTCGCCGATCGTCGGCCCGCCGGCGAAGTCGAAGACGTGGTCGGCGCCGCGGCCGCCGGTCAGCTCGCGCACCCGCTCGACGCGTTCGTCCGGAGTGGACTCGACGGAGACGGTCGCGGTGGCGCCGAACCGCTCGGCGGCTTCCAGACGAGATTGCGGCCCGCCGACCGTGATGACCACGCCGGCCCCGCAGAGGCGCGCCACCGCCGTGGCGAAGACACCGAGCGCACCCGCGCCCTGGACCACGACCGTCGCGTTCGGACGGATGCCGCCGGACCGGGCGACCGCACGCAGCACGGTCTTGCCGGCGCAGCCGGACATCGACGCCCACGTGTCCCGGACGTCGTCCGGGAGCAGCAGCTTCGCCGCGCCTGGTGTCACATAGCAGTAGCGGGCCAGGCCGCCGGTCGCGTAGGGGAACCGGTCGGCGCGCTGCAGGAAGCCGTAGCCGCGGTGTTCGCAGGCGACCGGCTCGCGCAGGATCGTGCAGCCGTAGCAGCTTCCGCACGTCGACTCCGACCAGCCGATGCGGTCGCCGGGCCGGATTTCGCGGCCGAGGGTGTCGGCGGTGCCCGGACCGGTGGCGACGACTTCGCCGACCATCTCGTGGCCCAGCACCATCGGGAGCATGCCCGGGAGACTCATCTGTCCCGACCAGAGGTGGACGTCGGTGCCGCACAACGTGGTGCAGGTGAGCCGGACGAGAGCGGCGCCGGGCTCCGGCTCGCCGGGCAGCGGGAGCTCGCGCAGTTCGAGGGGAGCGCGGTGGCCGGTGAGCACGGCGGCCTCCGTGTGGGTGGGCAGGGCCATCTTTTTAGTCTACAGTCGTGGAAGAAAAAGTCCAGGCCCGGGAGGAAACCATGACGGCACAACGGATCCACCCGGCGGACCTCGTGGTCCACGGCGGCGTGGTGCACACCTTCGGTCCGGCCGGCCGGGCCGGCGGGTTCGCCGTCCGGGGCGGCCGGATCGCCGCGGTGGGCGGGGACCTGACCGGCCACATCGGACCGGACACCGAGGTCGTCGACCTCGCCGGGCGCGCGGTGCTGCCGGGCATCAACGATGCGCACCTGCACGCGACCTGGCTCGGCGCCCGGTGGCCGCACCCGCTGCTCGGTGCACCGCACGAGGAACCCCCGGTGGTCACCGCCGAAGACCGCCGGGCCGCGATCCTGCGGGCCGGCGACGTCTGCGCGGCCCTGGGGATCACCAGCTACACCGAACCGGGGCTCGGCCCCGGTGAAACCGGCTGCTTCTCGGCGGAAGTCGTCGGCGAGTACGCGGCCCTGCACCGCGAAGGACGGCTGCGCGCCCGGGTCACCGTGCTGCGCCTGTTCGGCCTCCTGGACGGCGCCAGTTCGCTGCCGGACTTCGCCCGCGGCCTCGAAACCCCGGTACCGACAGCGGATCCGGAGTGGCTGGCCGTCCCCGGCGTCAAGATCTTCGCCGACGGGATCCCGCCGATGCGCACGGCCTGGACCCACCACTGCTACGCCGACGGCACGCACGGCAGGCTGCTCGTCGACGGTCCGGGCGACGACGAGCGAGCGGCCAACCTGGCGGCGATGATCTCCCTGGCCCACGAAGCCGGGCTCGTCGTCGGCGTCCACGCGACCGGCGAGCGCAGCATCGAGGCCGCGTTGGCGCACCTGCGCGCCGGTGACCACCTCGTGCACGGCGACCTCGTCACCCCGGCGCAGCTGCGGCGGATGGCCGGCCGCGGGGTCGGGTTGACCACGCAGCCCGCGATCGCCACCGCCATGCGGCCGATGGTCGCCACGGCGCTCGGTGCGGACGTCGCCGCGAAGGCGTGGCCGCTGCGGGAGATGCTGGACCTGGGGGTGCGGCTCACGTTGAGCAGTGACGCGCCGGTCGTCACGCCCGACTGGCGCGTCCACCTCGCGGCGGCGGGGGAGCTGCTCGGCGCACGCGGTGTGACGCCCGAGCTGACCGCGCGGCTGCTTCGCTGCTACACGACCGAAGCCGCCGTGCAGGACGGGTCCGCGGCGTGGAAGGGATCGCTGGAGCCGGGCAAGGTGGCCGACTTCTGCGTCCTCGGCGCCGACCCGCTGGGCATCGCCCTGGCCGACCTGCCGTCGGTCACCGTCGAGCTGACCGTGACCGGCGGCCGGATCGTCCACAAGGGATAGTCAGGTCAGCAGCTGCCCCCCGTCCACCGCCAGGCTCACCCCGGTGATGTGCCCGGCGGCGGGTGAAGCCAGGAACACCACCGCAGGCACGACGTCGCCGACGGCGGCGATGCGGCCCAGCGGGATCCGGGCCTCCCAGGCCGCCCGGGCGGCGGTGTCGGCGGCGAACCCCGCGGTCATCGGGGTGAGCACCGGCCCGGGCGCGACCGCGTTGACGCGGATCCCGTGCGGTGCCAGCTCCAGCGCCGCGGACCGGGTCAGCGCGTCGACCGCCGCCTTCGTGGCTTCGTAGTGCCCAAGCCCGGGCGTCGGCTGCCGGGCCCCGATCGACGACACGTTCACGATCGCGCCGCGCGTCCCGGCCTCGACCATGTGCGCGCCGACCGCGCGGGTCATCAGGAACGTGCCGCGGAAGTTGACGGCGGCGCAGCGGTCGAACACCTCGACGTCCAGTCCGGTCAACGGCCCGCCGCCGCCGGCCAGCCCGGCGTTGTTGACGAGCACGTCCACCGGCCCGAACCGGTCCGCGACCAGCGCAACCGCCGCGTCGACCGACGCCGGGTCCGCGATGTCCAGTTCGACGTGCCCGGCACCTATCTCGCGGCCGGCGTCGTGCGCCGCACGGGCGTCCACGTCGGCGACGACCACCCGGTCGCCCGCGGCCAGGAAAGCTTCGGCGACACCCCGGCCGATTCCGCTCGCGCCGCCGGTGACCACCACAACCCGTGATTTCATTCTACAATCGTAGACGAAAGATGTGCTGCGGCGAAAGGAAAACCCGTGCTCGGAAGATCGGCCCTCGGCCTGGGCTCGTGGAACACTTGGGACCGGATGGACTTCGGCGACGCCGTCCGGCTGCTCAGGACGGCGGTCGACGCCGGCGTCACGCTGTTCGACGTCGCCCACTACGACTTCGGCCCGCACGCGGAGAACTCGCGGACCGACATCCTCTTCGGCGAGGCCGTCCGGAAGGCCGGGATCGCGCGCGAGGACTACGTGCTGTGCGGCAAGCTCTGGCTCTGGGACTACCCGCGCAGCGGCTTCGCCGAGCAGCTCGAGACGTCCCTGGGCCGGATCGGCACCGGGTACGCGGACCTGGTCGTCGTCGGCGACTACCGGGAGCGCCCGGACATCCCGCGGGTCGTCACCGAGGTCGCCGAGCAGATCCGGGCCGGGCGCGTCGCCGGCTGGGGCGTCAACAACTGGCTCGCCGCCGACCTGGACCTGGCCTTCGGGTTCGCGGACCGGGAGGGGCTCCCGGCTCCGCAGTTCGCGCAGCTCAAGTACTCGATCGCCCGCCGCTCGATGGCCGAAGGCGAGCCCTACCGCAAGCACTTCGCGAACGGGCGGCTCGCGCTGCAGGCGTCCGATGTGTTCGAAGGCGGTGTCCTGCTGGGCAACGCCGCCCCGGCCCGCAAGATCGGCGCGGACGTCGGCGGCATCCGGGAGTCCATCGTGGCCGCTTCCGCCGAACTCGCCACGATCGCGGCGGACTTCGGCGCCACCCGCGCCCAGCTGGCGCTGGCGTTCTGCCTGGCGTACGAACCGGTCGCGAACGTCCTTTTCGGAGTGAGCCGCGCGGAGCAGCTGACCGACAACCTCGGCGCGCTCCTCCTGGCCCGCGAGCACGGCCCCGAAATCCGCGCGGCCCTCGGCCACCTCCGCCGCGACCACGACGTCGACCCCGACGGCTCCTGGTGAGCGCTCGTGAGTGGTAAGGCGGGTTAGAACTCGCCTTACCACTCACGAGGTCTTTCAAGGGGCGGCGAGGAAGGTGAGGGCGGCGGTGCGGAAGGGGGCGCCGCGCAGGGCGCCGCCGTGGTCGCCGGGGACCCGGAGCAGGTCGCTGCCCGGCACCAGCGGCACCAGGGTCTCGATGCCCTGGCTGACCGGGTCGTCCTGCCCGGCGACGAACCGCGTCGGCACGGTGACGGCTCGGGACCGCGGGGTGAACGGCTCCCGCCGCAGGCCCTCGATGCACTGCGCGAGGGCGGCCGGGTCGCGGCCGGGGGCGGTGATCATCCGGGCGATCGCCGCCGTCAGCGGGTCGGCCGGCAGCCGGCCGCCGCCGGCGAAGGCCAGCGCGGCCTCGACGTCGACCGCGCCGAACGGCTCGTGCGGGCTGATCCCGCCCAGCACCAGCCGCCGGACCGGCAGCACCGCGGGCAGTTCCCACGCCAGCCGCGCGCCCAGCGAGTAGCCGACGACGTCCACTTCGGACACGTCACCGGCCGCGGCCGCGAGTTCCCCGGCGATCGCCTTCGGCGTGACGACGGCCAGTGCGGGGCTGGACCCGTGGCCGGGCAGGTCCGGGACCACCACCGGACGGCCCGCGGCGGTGAGCGCCGACGGCCAGCCCGTGCTGACCCAGTCGGTGTGCCCGTCGGAGGCGAAGCCGTGCAGGAGCAGCACCGGCGGCCCGGCGGGCGGCCCGCTGGGGACGAACCGGCGGACGGCCAGGGAGGTCGGGAGGGTCAAGGAGGTCCTTTCTCACGAAGCGCGGCGCAGCCGCTGGAGCTCGCCGAGCGTGCGGGCGCGGGCGTCGACGGCGATCCGCAGTGCGGAGCCGATGAGGTTGAGCAGGAGGACGCAGACCATGATCGTGACGCCCGGCACGACGACCAGCCACCGTGCCGTGACCAGGTACGAGCGGCCCTCGGCGATCATGTTGCCCCAGGTCGGCGTGGGTGGGGCGATGCCGAGGCCGAGGAAGCTCATGGCGCCGTCGACGAGCATCGCGGCCGCGGCGAGGATGACGACCTGGACCAGCGCCAGGGGCAGCACGTTGGGGAACACGTGCACCAGCAGGATCTTGCCGCGGCTCATCCCGGACACGCGCGCGGCGCCGATGTACTGCCGTCCGGCGATGCCGAGCACCCGGCTGCGGATGACGCGGGCGGTGAACGGCGTGAAGATCACCGTCAGCGCGATCAGCTCGGTCCAGATGCTCGCGCCGAGCGCGATGGCCAGCGCCATCGCGAGGATGATCGCCGGGAACGACATCCACGCGTCCATCAGCCGCATCAGCACCGCGTCCGCGGCCCGGTAGAAGCCGCTGACCAGGCCGATCACCATGCCGGAGAACGCGGCGCACAGCGTGATCAGCGCGGAGAGCCCCAGCGACGCGCGGCCGCCGGACACCAGCCGGGCGAAGACGTCCCGGCCGAAGGAGTCGGTGCCGAGCGGGTGCGCGGCCGACGGCGGGAGCAGCCGGTGCACCGGGTCGGTCGCGCTGACGCTCGGCAGGAAGAACGGCAGCACGACGACGGCCAGCACGATCAGCCCGAACAGGATCGAACACACCACCAGGGTCCGGTTGCGCCGGAACGCCCGCGCCGCGCGCCGCGGCGGGGGAGTGTCCACGACGGACGCCGGTTCGGCGACGGCGAGGCTCATGCGACACGCACCTTCGGGTCGAGCAGCGCGTACGAGAGGTCGACCAGCAGGTTGACCACGACGAACAGCACCGCGACGAACAACGTCACGCCCTGGATGAGCGGGAAGTCGCGAGTGGACACCGCACCCATCAGCAGGTGCCCGAGCCCGGGCACGACGAAGATCGACTCGATGATGACGATCCCGCCGACGAGCATGGCGAAGTTGCTCCCCAGCTGCGTGACCAGCGGCATCAGCGCGTTCGGCAGCACGTGCTCCAGCAGCACCCGCCGTTCGGGCAGGCCCTTGACGCGCGCGGTCCGCAGGTAGGCCAGCGGCAGCTCGCCGAGCACGCTCTCGCGCAGGGTGAGCACGAACAGCGCGGTCTGCCCGATGACGAGCACGGTCACCGGCAGCACCAGGGCCGGCACCGCGGCCACCGGGTCGGTGAGCAGGTCGTGGTAGCCGCTGGAGGGGAACCACCGCAGCGTCACCGAGAACACCAGCACCAGGACCAGCGAGATCCAGAAGTCCGGCATGGCCATGCCGAGCGACGAGAGCCGGTCGAGCGTGCGGGCCACCGGGTTGCGCGGGGACACCGCCTGCCACGCCGTGATCGCCACCGACAGGAAGAAGCTGATCACCGTCGAGAGCACGGCCAGGGTCAGCGTCGGCACGATGTGCGCGGCCACCACCTCCAGCACCGGCTGGTGGTAGGTGATCGATGTCCCGAAGTCGCCGCGGAGCACGTGCCCGGCCCAGCTCAGGTACTGCTGCCAGAGCGAGCCGTCGAGACCGAGGCTCGTGCGCAGCGCGGCGACGTCGGCCGGGCGCGCGGTCGGGCCGAGGATGGCCTGGGCCGGGTCGCCCGGGATCAGCCGGATGACGAAGAACATCATGGTGCCGACGATGACCAGGATGACGAGCAGGTCGCGCAGCCGGCGCAGCAGCACCCCGGTCATGCGGCCAGCCAGGAGTTCCAGAACACCCGGTAGAAGTCGCCGTAGCCCTTCAGCCGCGGGCTGTAGGCCGCGTAGAGCTTCGACTGGCTCAGCGTGATCACCGACAGCTGCTTCCAGGTGAACGCCTGGAGCTTGTCGATGACGGTTTTGGCCTGCTCGGGCGTGGCCGAGGCGTTGAACTCGGTCATCAGCCCGTCGAGCTCCGGCGACGACGAGCCGTTGAGCGTGCCGAGGGTGAGCGCGGGCATCTGGGCCGGAGAGGTCAGCGACGAGTCGAAGAACAGCGTCGTGATGTCCCAGCCGGCCGGGTCCTTGGTCAGGGTGCCGAGCATGGTGGCGAAGTCGAAGGTGTCGATCTTGGTCTGCAGGCCGATCTTGCCGAGCTCGTCCTGGATGAGCACGGCCCACTTGCCGAACTCGGGGTAGGAGTTCGTCGTGACGATGTGGATCGTCGCCCCGGCGGTGATGCCGGCCTCGGTGAGCAGCTGCTTCGCGCGCGCCGGGTCGTGTTCCTTGTAGACGGACTCGCCGGCGGTCGAATAGGACGCCTTGTTGTCCGGCGAGGCGAACGCGCCGGTCTCGATGGTCAGGTCCGTGCTGCCGCCGGTCGCCGCGTTGATCGCGGGCTTGTCGAGCAGCAGGTTCAGCGCCTGGCGGGCCCGCGGGTCGGCGAACTTCGAGCCGGGGTGGAAGTTGGGGATGACGACGTTCTCGTTGCCGCCGGGCAGGTTGTGCACCACCAGGTTCGGGTTGGCCTTGAGCTGCTCGTACTGGTCGTTGGCCGGCATCGCGTGGTCCCACTGGCCGGTCTGCAGGCCGTTGATCAGCGCGTCCTGGTCGCCGACGACCTTGTAGGTGACCGTGTCGAGGTAGGCGTGCTTGGCGCCGGCCTGGCCGCCCCAGTCCTCTTCGGACCGCGATTTGTAGCCGTCGTAGCGCGTCAGCACCAGCTGCTGGCCGATGTCCCAGCTCTTCAGCTTGTACGGGCCGGTGCCGATCGCCTTGTCCTGGGAGAACCCGGTGGCGGGCAGGTCGGTGAGGTTCTTGGCCTCGTAGATCTCGGTGCCGGCGCCGGCCAGCTCGTCGATCAGCGGGTAGCGCGGCCGCTTGAGCTTGATGCCCACCGTCGCCGGGTCGGGCGCGGTGATCGCGTCGATGTCCGGCGTCACCAGCTGCCCGGTGCGGTGGCTCTTCTGCCAGCGCCGGAGGCTCGCGACGACGTCGTTCGCGGTCAGCGGGTTGCCGTCCTGGAAGGTGACCCCCTGGCGCAGCTTGAAGGTGTAGGCGAGCCGGTCCGGGCTCGTGGTGAACGTGTCGACGAGCATCGGCCGGGCGACGAAGTGCCGGTCGACCTCGAACAGCTTCTCGTACATCATGTTGCCGATCTGCGCGGTCACCTGGCCGGGGTTGGCGACCATGTCGAGTGACTGCGGATCGGTGGGGACGGCGACGGTGAGGTTGCCGCCGCGGACCGGCGGCCCGTCGGCGGCGCCGGCCCCGGGGGCGGCGCCGCCCGTGCAGCCGGCCAGCAGGGTGGCCGCGGCGGCGAGGACGGCGAGCAGGGGAGTTCGGTTCATGGGCGCGTCGATCCTGTGTGGGGGAGGGCGGGCAGGTCGGGGTTGGCGGCGAGCAGCCGCCGGGTGTAGCCGTGCTGCGGCGAGAGGCGGATCTCGTCGGGCGTGCCGGTCTCGATCAGCTCGCCGCGGTACATCACGCCGACGCGGTCGGCGACCGACAGCACGAGGCTGAGGTTGTGGGTGATGAACAGCAGGCTGAGCGTGCGGGTGCGGCGCAGGTCCAGCAGCAGGTTCATCACCTGGCCCTGCACGGAGACGTCGAGTGCCGATGTCGGCTCGTCGGCCACGATCAGCTCGGGCCCGGCGGCGATCGCCCGGGCGATGGAGACGCGCTGCCGCTGGCCGCCGGACAGCTGCGACGGCAGTTTCCCGGCGGTGTCCTTCGGCAGGCCGACCTCGTCGATCAGGTCGGCGACCCGCCGGTCCAGTTCGGCGCCGCGCAGCGGGGTCAGCTCCTTGAGCGGCTCGGCGATGATCCGGGCCGCGGTGTGACGGGGGTCGAGCGAGCTCTGGGGGTCCTGGAAGATGAGCTGGACGCGGCGGCGGAACGCGCGCTCGCCGCCGGTGAGCCCGGCGGGGGTGATCCCGTGCGGGCCGAAGACGATCGTGCCGGACGTCGGCGGTTCCAGCGCGCTCACCAGCCGCCCGAGGGTCGACTTGCCGGAGCCGGATTCGCCGACCAGCCCGAAGAATTCGCCGGCCGGGATCTCCAGCGAGACGTCCCGCACCGCCTGCACCCCGTGTCCTTTTCGGCCGTACACTTTGGACACGGCGGTGACGCTGAGCGGCGGCCCGTCGCGCTCCCGTTCGGCCCGTGGCTCGAGGGAACGGGTTTCGACGGCCTCGGTCGCCTCACCCGCCATCGCCGATTCGAGCCGGGCGGCGGAGATGGTGGGGAAGCCGGCGCGGCGGTCGACGCCGAGCTGCGGCACGCACCCGAGCAGCGCCCGCGTGTACGGGTGCTCGGGCCGGGTCAGGACCTCGTCGCGCGAGCCCACCTCGACCAGGCGGCCGCGGTACATCACCGCGATCCGGTCGGCGACCTGCGCGGCGACGCCCATGTCGTGGGTGATGAACACGCAGGCCGTGCCGTGGTCGCGGCGTACCCGGTCGAAGAGCGTCAGGATTTCGGCCTGCGTGGTGACGTCCAGCGCCGTCGTCGGCTCGTCGGCGATGAGCAGGTCGGGGTCGGCCATCAGGGCGAGCGCGATCATCACCCGCTGCTGCATGCCGCCGGACATCTGGTGCGGGTACAGCCGCAGGATCCGGCCGGTGTCGGTCAGTCCGACCTCGGTCAGCAGCCGCCGCGCCTTGCCTTCGGCCCGCTTGCGCAGCGGGCTGCCGCGGCGGGTCGCCTGCCCCGGCAGCGACCCGGGTTCGCGGTAGGCCTCGATCAGCTGCGAGCCGACGCGGCGGCTCGGGTTCAGCGAATCCAGGGCCTCCTGGAAGATCATGCCGATCCGCGGCCCGCGGTAGGCGCGCATCGCGTCGGCCGGCAGCTTCGTGACGTCCACGCCGTCGATCGCGATCTCGCCGCGGGTGCGGACGGGGGCGACGAACTCGAGCAGGCGGATGATCGACAGGGCGGTCACGGTCTTGCCGCTGCCGGACTCGCCGACCACGCAGAGCGTCCGCCCTTGCCCGAGATCGAGGGAGAGCTCCCGCACGAGTTCGCGCTCGGTGCCGTCGGTGACGACGCCGACGGTGAGCTCCCGGATTTCGAGCAGCGTCATGGATTCCCCTTCCTCGCGCCCGCCGCGAGCGGGCGGGCCGGACTGCCGGGCACCGGCAGGGGTAGTTCTACGCATGTTGACACTGGCCGGAGGCCGTGTCAATGGTTTTATTCTACAAACGTAGGAAGTTGAAACATCACGGCTTTTTGTTGCTGTGCGGGGAAAATCCGCCCCTGGACTCTTTTATCTACGGATGTAGAGTGTCCGCGTCGAACAAAAGGAGGACGACGTGACGCCCACCCCAGCCACGCCCGACCGGATCGTGGAGACCGCCGTCGGCTACATGGCGGCCCAGCAGCTCTTCGCCGCCAACCGCATCGGCCTGTTCCCCGCCCTCGCGGCCGGCCCGCTCGGCGCGGACGAGCTGGCCGAGCGCACCGGAAAACCGGCGAAAATCGTCCGGATCCTCGGGGACGCCCTCACCGCGCACGGCCTGCTGTCCCGGGTGGACGGTCGCTACGCGCTGACCCCCGACACCGCCGAGTACCTCGGCGGAGCAGGTCTGGACCTCGCGCCGTTCCTGACCTTCCTCGAGACCATCAGCTACCCGCACTGGCTGCAGTTCACGCACACCACCGACACCGGCGAACCCGGCGAGCTCGACCTCACCGGCGACCGCTGGACCACGTTCCTGGGCGGGGTGATGGTGTATAACGCCCTGCACGCCCGGATGCTGGCGCGAGAATTCGACTTCGGCGGCAGCAAAAACCTCCTGGACCTAGGCGGCCTTTCGGCCGAGTTCGCCATCCAGGCGCTGCGCGCCAACGACGTCCTGCGGGCGACCTTCGTCTACGACCCGCGGTCGGTGGACTCGGTGACCGCGGCGGTCGCGGAGTTCGCCGGCCGCACGACCGTCGTCGGCGCCCCGACGCCGGACGCCGAGCCGGCGGGCGAGTTCGACCTGGTCATGGTCAACCACGTGGTCCACCGGTTCTCCGTCGACGAGAACCGGGCCATCCTGCGGCACGCGCGGGCCGCGGCGGCGCCGGGTGCCCGGCTGCTGCTGCTCGACTTCTTCCTGGACGAGGACGCTTCGCCGCGGGCGCTGGACGCGCTGCACGCGGGGGAGTACCTGGTCATCGACGGCACGGTCGTGTACCCCGAGCGGGACGTCCGGGGCTGGCTGGCCGGCGCCGGGTGGCGCCCGGTCGACCGGCTGACACTACCGGGTTCGCCGCGGGTCCTCGTCGCGGAGGCGGTGTGAGCAGGGGACTCGACCCGGCGGTGCGGGCGCTGCTGGCCCACAGCCCCGACGCGCCCGCCCGGCCGATGACGGCACCCGAGCTGCGGGCCGCGTTCGCGGCGTCGCGTCCGGAGCCCGGTCCGGTGGCGCCGGTCGCGTCGGTGACCGACCTGTCCGTGCCGGGGCCGGGCGGCGACCTGCGCGTCCGGTTGTACCTGCCGGACGCGCCGGGTCCGGTGCCGGTGTTCGTGTGGATCCACGGCGGCGGCTGGACGATCGGCTCGATCGACGAGAACGAGGTCGCCTCCCGGGCGGTGTGCGCGGCGGCGTCGGTCGCGGTCGCGGCGGTCGAGTACCGCCTCGCGCCCGAGGACCCCTACCCGGCGGCGCCCGCGGACTGCTACGCGGTGGTCGAATGGCTGGCCGCGGGTGGGGCGGGGCCGGCGGTGGCCGCGTCCCGCATCGCCGTCGGCGGCGAGAGCGCCGGCGGCAACCTGTCCACAGTGGTCTGCTTGATGGCCCGCGATCGTGGCGGTCCGCCGATCGCGGCACAGGTGCTGATCTGCCCGGTCTTCGGTCACCCCGACGACGGCCACGCGTCCTATGTGGACTTCGCGACCGGCTACGGCATGACGGCCGACGCAATGCGGTTCTTCTTCGCCCAGTACGCCCCGGCTTCGCCGGATGACCCGTACGTGCTGCCGTCGCGGGCCCGCGACCTGTCCGGCCTGCCGCCGGCGTTGGTGCTGACGGCGGAGTACGACGTCCTGCGTGACGAAGGGGAGGCGTTCGCCGGGCGGCTGTCGGACGCCGGGGTGGCGGTGGACCTGCACCGGTACGCCGGGCAGATCCACGGCTTCTACGGGCTGTACACGGGCTTGCCCGCGTCCGCGCGGTCGCACGCCGAGGTGGCCGCGTACCTGCGGGGGATCTTCGCCTGAGGTCAGGGGCGGGTGAGGCGGTCCAGGAGGGACTCCAGGTGCCGGTGCTGGAGGTCGATCGTGGAGAACTCACCCGCCACCAGGCTCATCACGTTCGCGCCGGCGTTGAGCAGGACGATCTCGTCGACGATCTGCTCGTCCGGGGTCTCGGTGACGATGTCGCCGTCTTCGCGGCCCTCGGCGAGGAAGCGGTGCAGCAGCCCGCGCCACTCGCGGACGTGCTCGAGGTACTTGTCGTGCATCCGCCGGTTGGCCAGCGACATCTGCCAGAAGATCAGCAGCACGCGCCCGGCGGTGATCCGCTCTTCGTCGATCGGCATGGACGACACGCAGATTTCGCGCAGCGCGGTGAGTCCTCGCAGCCCGTCGAGCTCGACGTACTGGCGCATCATGTCCAGCGCCCGCTCGTAGGTGGCCGCGATGATGTCTTCCTTGCTGGGGAAGTACAGCTTCAGGGCGCCGTTGGCGAACCCGGCGGCGGCGGCGATCTCCCGCATGGTGGCGGCTTCGATCCCGCCGCGCACGATCAGGTCCCACGTCACGTCGACGATGTCGCTGCGCCGCTGGTCGTGGTCGATGATCTTGGGCACCCGGCACCTCCCGCACTGGTTTCTCTACCAGTGTAGGAGAAAGTGCCGCCGGCGACAGCCCCGGGTCAGCGGCGGAACACGCGCCGCCCGGCGAACCACGTCTCGACGACCTGGGTCTGCGCCACCTCGGCCGTCCGGAACGGATCGCGGTCCAGGACCACGAAGTCGGCCGAGCGCCCCGGTGTCAACGCGCCCGTCACGTCGTCCAGCCCGCACGCCCGGGCCCCGGCCAGCGTGAACACCTCGATCGCTTCGGCCAGGGTGATCGCCTGCTCCGGCCAGAGCGCGCCCGGGCGCCGGCCGGCCGGGTCCTCGCGGGTGACCAGGCCCGCGATGCCCTCCCAGGCGTTCGGCGACTCGCTCACCGGCCAGTCCGACCCGCCCGCGACCAGCGCACCGGTGTCCAGCAGCGTCCGGTTCGGCTGCATCCGCGACGCCCGTTCGGCCGGCAGCACCTCGGCGATCGCCGCCGGGATCACCCCCGGCACCCACAGGAACGGCGAGATGTCCGCGGTGACGCCGAGCGCGGCGAACCGCGGCAGGTCGTCGGGGTGCACGAACTGCCCGTGCGCCACCTGGAACCGGGTGCCGGCGAACCCGGCGGCCCGCACCTGCTCGACCGCGTCCAGGAACTGGCGCACCGACGCGTCGCCCGTGCAGTGGACCTTCGCCGAGAAGCCCGCCTCGGCCGCCGCCAGCAGCGAATCGGTCAGCTCGGCCGGGGACATCGTCGTGGCGCCGTGGAAGCAGCTGCCGTGGGTGTCGTCCGGCAGGTACGGCTCCAGGAACGCCGCCGTGCGGGTCGGCGGCACGCCGTCGAGGAAGATCTTGACGAAGTCCGGGCGGTGGTGCGGGCTGCGGTACTGCCCGGCGACCGCCAGCAGCGGCGCCCCGACCGGGTCGAAGCCGAAGATCGGGTCGTTGACCAGCAGTGACGACACCACCCAGGCGTCGAGTTCGCCGGCGAGGTCGAGTGAGTGCAGCGCGCCGAGGATGTCGGTCGAGACCCCGGCGTCCTGGAAGGCCGTGACGCCGAAGCCGTGCAGGACCTCGATCGCCCGCTGGGACGCGCGGCGGTGCTGCTCCGGCGTCAGTCCGCCGGCCGCGCGCTCGACCAGCACCCCGGCGGCTTCCAGGAGCAGGCCGCTGGGTTCGCCGCCGTCGCGGACGACGACCCCGCCGGGCGGGTCCGGCGTCGCCGCCGTGATGCCGGCCAGCTCCAGGGCCCGGCTGCTCACCCAGCGGTTGTGCCGGCTGTCGTCCGACAGCGACACAGGCCGCCCGCCCGCGGCCTCGTCCAACGCTCGCCGAGCCGACGGCGAAGACAGCTCCGAGACCAAAGTGGACGCCCAGGCACCGCCGGTGAGCCACTCGTCCGGGCCCAGCGTCGCGGCCCGCGCGCGGACGGCGGCCAGGATGTCCTCGACGCCCGCGTCCGCACCGAAGGTGAGCTCGAACAGTTCCGCCCGCCCGGCCATCGCGTGGTGGTTGTGCACGTCGACGAGCCCCGGCATGACGAACGCGCCGCCGAGGTCGAGCACCTCGGTGCCCGGGCCGATGTCGGCGGAGCCGTCGACCTTCCCGCCGGTGACGGCGAGTGAGGACGCCCAAGGCCGCGCGGTGTCCATCGTGTACACCACGGCGTTCGTCAGCACGAGGTCGGCGGCCATGATCAGCTCTCCGCCGGGTCGAACCCGGCCGGGTGGAGGGTGGTGCTCAGCAGCCGTCCGTAGGCGCCGAAGGTGAAGTGCGTCGGGTGTTCGCCGGTGGCGTCGAGTCCGAAGAGGACACCGTGGGAGCGCAGGCGGCGGGCGTCGCGGTGGTCGGCGACGGTCACCGACGCGCACGGGATGACCTTCTCCCGCCAGGCGAAGACGTGGATGCCCGGCCGGATCCGGTAGACGGTGTTCTCGTCGGTGTCGGCCAGCCCGCGCTCGGGCCCGGCGAGGCACTGCCAGGTGTACCAATGCGGGCTGAGGTAGACGTGCTCGTAGGCGTGCTCGCGGCTGTACACCCACAGCACCCGGCGGCCGATCAGCGCGGTGCTGGGCGCCATCGGCTCGCCGCGGACCGCGAAGCCCTCGATCGTCGCCGGGCGGAACTCCTGGGTGACGCGCGGGGTGCCGTGGTCGCCGATCGTCGTGGTGACGACCAGCGCGCGGCCGTCCCGCAGGTCCAGGAAGAGCGACACCGCCTCGCGCGAGTCCGGCGACGGGTGCCGCTGGACGTAGTACAGGTCGTCGTCGACGAGGAACGTCTCGCCGGCGGCGATGTCGGTGCCGGTGACCCGGTCGGGGCCGCCGTCGTCGGCGCGCAGCACGAAGGACCGGCCCTGCAGGTCGTCGACGGCCGGGGCCTTGTTGGCGTCGAAGCCGGGCGCGAGGCCGTCGAGCGGAAGCCACGTGGAAGTGTCGGAGAGCGTCATCGTGTCCTCATCGGATCGGTCGGGGGTCCGGGTGGCGGAGCCCCCGGCCCGGGGCGAAGCCCCGGATGTCACTGCTTGCAGTGGTCGCCGGACGGGAGGTCGAGCGCGGGGTTGCGGTCGAGGAACCCGGACGGCCGGAACAGGAAGCCGGAGCGGTCGACCGGCATCACCGGCCAGTCCTCCGGGCGGGGGACGTGGGTGGGGCCGAAGACGTGCCACAGCACGAGGTCGGTGTCGACGAGGTCGCGGTCGGCGGACGTCCACGCGGGCAGCCCCGCGCCGCCGGGGTGGGCGTTCGGCCGGTCGCCGGCCGGGAACCGCTCGTCCTCGCGGTACGGCGTCGCCCACAGGTGCTTCGTCGCGAAGGAGGCGCGGGCGTGCACGGTGGCCTCCGGCTGCGCCATCAGCGTCGCCGACGGGCGCGGCACCAGCTGGTAGGCCGTCGGTTTGCCGAGCCGGTTGACCCCCGTCGCGCTGCGGACCTCCCAGACGCGGGCGCGCGCCGGGTCGGCCAGGCGCATCGCCTCGCGTTCGGTCCGCAGCGGCGTGGTCTTCCAGGTGAACGCGTTGCCGTACGGGTTGCGCGGGCCGGTCGGCACGCCTTCGACGTCGACCTCGTGCAGGCTGGTGCGGTCGCCGTCGACCTCGACGTCGAGCCGCGCGCAGAACAGGTGCTGGTGGACCGGCGCGTACAGGCCGGGTGCCAGCTCGGTGGCGTGCGGCTGGTCCCGGCCCGGGATCCCGGCGCCGCAGAAGACGATGCCGGTCGCCTTCGCCTCGAACTCGATCGAGCCGTCGAGGTGGAAGTACCAGTAGTGGCCGTAGTCGTAGTTGCCGATGGTGGAGATCGACGAGACGACCAGCCGCCGCGACCGGCGGACCTCGGGTCGCCCCGCCAGGTCGGTGTGCTTCCAGAGGATCCCGTCGTCCTCCTCGTGCAGGCAGATCGCGCGCGGGATTTCCACCGGCTCGCCGCGGTCGTCGGCCACCCAGGCCGGGAAGTAGCGGATGACGCCGACGCAGTCGCAGCCCAGCCGCAGGTCGTTGCCGTTCTTGCCGAACTGGTACTCGCCGGCGTCGAAGTAGCTGATCCAGAACCGGCCGGGCGCGACGTCCCCGTACGGGACCACCATCTCCGGGACGGAGGCCCGGTACAGGACCGGCCGGTCCTGGAAGCTCACCTGGTGCAGCGTCAGGCCCTCGCGGGCGTTGAAGCCGACGCGCAGCCGCCAGCCCTCCCAGCTCACCTCGGAGCCGTCGACGGCGAAGCTCGGCCCGGCGGGCTGGGTGATTTCGACCGGCTTGAGCGTCGTGCGGGCCGGGACGCCGGTGTAGCGCCCGCTCTCGGCCGGCACCGGGACGTCCCCCTCGTCCTCCACGCGCAGGACGCGCTGCTCGGTCAGGTTCAGGTGCACGACCAGGCCTTCGACCGGGTGGGCCCACGGGCTGTCGCCGGCGTCTTCGCGCAGGAAGGTCAGCGAGCGCATGACGCGGCCGGTCTCGTCCTCGCGCCCGAAGTAGCCGGGCGCCAGCGGCGCGCAGAAGGCGTGGCCGATCCGGTCGGCGAGGCCGCGCCGGGCCATCGCGGCCTGCCACTGCGCCGACGCCTTCGTCAGCGCCTCGGCCAGCGCGTACTCCTCGAACAGGTACGACGGCTGCCCGTCGGCCTCGGCCCAGTCGTCCCAGGACACCAGCTCGCCCTTGGTCACCGAGACGACGGCCTCGCCGGCGCGGCCGGTGCCGGTGTCGAGGAGCGTGTACCGGATCCGGCGGTCACCACCGCCGGCCCGCACCTGCGCCTTGGCGGGTTCGACCGGCAGGACCTGCGGGACCCGGATCGCGTCGCCGGCGAGCCCGGCGGCGGCGAGGATCGCGCGGCCGGCGGACAGCTCGGCGGCGGTCAGCGGGTCGAGGGGATGCGGCGTCACCTTGACGAGTCTGCGCGGCGGCCGCCCTGCGGGGAATCGCCCGTGCGGTGCCGGACAAGAACGCTGCGCTCGCGGCCAACCGCCCGGCGGGCGCCCGCGGTGAGGATGGGCGCATGCGAACCGATCTGGCCGGCAAGGCGGTCCTGGTGACCGGCGGGGCGTCCGGCATCGGCCTGGCCTGCGCCGGGGCGTTCCGCGCCGAAGGCGCCCGCGTCGGCGTCATCGACCGCGAGGACGGCCCCAAGGTCGTCCGGGCGGACGTCACCGACGAGGCCGCCCTGGCCGCGGCGGTGGACACCGTGGCCCGCGGCTTCGGCGGCCTGGACGTCGTCGTCGGCTGCGCCGGGATCTCCGGCCCCGTCGGCACGCCGGTGTCCTCGACCACGGCCGCCGACGTCGCCCGGGTCCTCGCCGTGAACGTCACCGGGCAGTTCCTGCTGGTCAAGCACGCGCTGCCGTGGCTGGCCGACGGCGGCGCGGTGGTCCTGCTCGGCAGCGACTCGGCGTTCACGGCGGCGCCGGGCATGGTGCCCTACTGCGCGTCCAAGGGCGCGGTGGTCGCGATGACCCGCGCGCTGGCCGTCGAGGTGCCGGGCATCCGGGTCAACTGCGTCTGCCCGTCGGTGGTGGACACGCCGATGGCGCGCGCCGACCTCGGCGCCGTCCTGGACGACCCCGCGTTCCCCGTCCAGGCCGCCGGCGACGTCGCCCGGCAGGTGCTGTTCCTCGCGTCCCCGGCTTCGCGGCCGGTCAACGGCCAGGCCCTGCTGGCCGACTTCGGGATGTCGGCGCGGTCGGCGTTCCCCGCTTAGGAAAGGATCCACAGTGGACTCATCAGGCAAGGTCGTCGCGATCACCGGCGGCGGCACCGGCATCGGTGCGGCGGTCGCCCGCCGCTACGCGGGCGAAGGCGCGCAGGTGGTCGTGCTCGGACGGCGGCGCGAGCCGCTCGAGAAGGTGGCCGCGGAGACCGGGGCGCACGTCATCGCCGGCGACGCGAGCGTGCGGGAGGACGCCGAAGCCGCGGTCGCCGAAATCGCCGGTGCGTACGGGCGGCTGGACGTCGTGGTGGCCAACGCGGGCGGCCACGGCCTGTCGTCGGTGGTCGACACCGGCGACGACGAGTGGGAGCTGGCCCTGCGCTCGAACCTGTCGAGCGCGTTCGTGCTCTGCCGGGCCGCGCTGCCGTCACTGGTCGAGACGGGCGGGCAGGTGGTCGTGGTGTCGTCGCTGGCCGGGCTGTTCGCCGGGCCGAACGTCGCCGGCTACACGGTCGCGAAGCACGCGCTGATCGGCCTGACCCGCTCGATCGCCCGCGACTTCGGGCCGCGTGGGGTGCGGGCGAACGCGGTCTGCCCCGGCTGGGTCCGCACACCGATGGCGGACGGGGAGATGGACCAGTTCGCCGCGGCGGCCGGCTTCACCGGCGGCCACGACGAGGGCTACCGCCGCGTGACGGCCGAGGTCCCGCTGCGCCGCCCGGCCGAGCCCGAGGAGATCGCGTCGATCGTGCGGTTCCTGGGCTCGGCGGAGTCGTCGTACATCACCGGCGCGGTCATCGTCGCCGACGGCGGCGCCCACGCCGTGGACCTGCCGACGCTGGCCTTCGAGCGCGCCGGGATGGGCACTCACGACCCGAGGTAGGCGGAGTGCAGGGTGGCGGGGGAGTCGAGGAGGGTCTGGGCGTCACCGGTGTAGGTGACGCGGCCGGAGGAGACCACCACCGCCTCCTGCGCGACGCCGAGTGCCAGGTGCGTGAACTGCTCCACCAGCAGGATCGCCGCCCCCTCGGCTGCGAACCGCGTCACCACCGGGAGCAGGCGGGTGAACACCACCGGCGCCAGGCCGAGCGACATCTCGTCGATGAGCAGGTACGCCGGGCGCGCGGCGAACGCGCGCGCCAGCACCACCATCTGCTGCTCGCCGCCGGACAGCAGGGCCGCGGGGGAGTCGCGGCGCTTCTCCAGTTCCGGGAACAGCCCGAGGACCTCGTCGACGACCGCGGGCGTGCGGGCGGTCAGGCGGAGGTTCTCCAGCACCGTCAGCCCGGGGAACACCGCCCGGCCCTGTTCGATGTGGGCCAGCCCGAGCCGGGCCCGCGCCACCCGCGAGTGCCGGGTGACGTTCACCCCGCCCAGGTGGACGCTGCCCGCCGACGGCGGCACCACCCCCGACACCGCCTCCAGGAGGCTCGTCTTCCCGGCGCCGTTGGGGCCGACCAGCGCCGTGATCCGGCCCGGCTCGAGGACGAGGCCGACGTCGCGGATGACCGGCCCGGCCCCGCGCTTCACCGTCAGCCCGTGGACTCGCAACGCGTTCACAGCAGCTCCGTTTCGCCCATGTACGCCTTCAGCACGGCCGGGTCGGCCAGGACGTCCGCCTGCGGCCCGCTCGCCAGCACCCGGCCGAAGTCGAGCACCGTGAGCGTGTCGCAGACCGACCGGACGAGGTCGAGGTCGTGCTCGATGAGCAGCACCGACACCCCGAACCGGGCGGGGACCTGCCGCAGCCGCCGCCCGAACGCCACGTGCTCCTCGTGCGGCAGGCCGGCGGCCGGCTCGTCGAGCAGCAGCACCCGCGGCCGCGCGAGGAGGTGGCCGACGACCTCGACGAGCCGCCGCGCCCCCGCGTCCACCCGCGACAACGGCGTCCGGGGCGCCGGGCAGCCGAAGAACTCCAGCGCGCCGGCGACCTCGCCGCCGGTGAGCCGCCGCCGGGCGACGAACCGCACGTACGCGCCGACGGTGAGGCCGGGCGGGACGCGGTCCTGCTGGAACGTCCGCCGCAGGCCGCCGCGGGCCCGCCGGGTGGGCGAGCCGGTGAGCGGGCGGCCGCCGAGGGTCGCGGTGCCGGCGGCCCGGGGCAGGAAGCCGCTGATCGCGTCGACCAAAGTGGACTTCCCGGCGCCGTTGGGGCCGATCACGCCGAGGATCCCGTGTTCCGGCACCGTGATGTCCACATCGGACAGTGCGTTGACGTGTCCGAAGGAGACACTCAGCCCGCGGACCTCGAGGACGGGGTCCCCTGGCGGCAGCGGCTCGACGTCGGCGACGGTGCCGGCCGGCCCGACCCCGGCGGTCTTGCCGGACCGGCGGCGGTACCACAGCGCCCGCACGGCGGTGCCGAGGTTGCCGCGGCTGGTGAGGGCCTGCACGCCGAGCACGCCGAACACGACGAAGCCCCAGTCCTGCGGCACGCCCCAGCGTTTGAGCAGCTCGGGCACGGCGACCCAGAGCAGCGCGCCGAACACGGCCATGTCGATCAGGTGCGCGCCGGACATGATGGCCAGCACGTAGAGGGCGAGGGACTGGATGGCGGTGAAACTGGCCGGGAAGGCGAGCCCGACCTGGCCGGTGAGCAGGCCGCCGCTGACGCCGCCGAGCGCGGCGCTGACGGCGAAGGCGGTGAGCTTCGACGTCCGCACGCCCGCGCCGACCGCCGCGGTCCCGCGTTCGGAGAAGGCGACGAGGTGCCAGCTGCTGCCCCACCGCCCGCGGCGCAGGAAGTGCACGACGAGCCCGCAGGCGACGAGGACCAGCACGGCGAACAGGAAGTAGGACCGATCGTCGGAGAAGGCCTCCGGCCGTTCGACCGAGAGACCCTCGGTGGCGCCGGGGAACTGGATCTGCACGAGCGTGAGATCGGCGGCCGCGGCCAGCCCGAGGGTGACGACGGCGAGGGTGATCCCCCGCAGCCGCAGCGCGGGCAGCCCGACAAGCACCCCGGCCGCGGCGGCGGCCAGGCCGCCGAGCAGCAGCCAGGTGACGAAACCCCCGGGCACCCGGGCGACGTTGCAGGCGGAGACGACGAACGCCCCGACGGCGGCGAAGGTGAGCTGGCAGAGCGAGATCATCCCGGCGGTCCCGGTGACTACCCCGAGCCCGAGCAGGGCGATGGCGGCGACGACGGCACTGACCCCGAGGTAGACGAAGTACCCGGCCAGCCCGACGCTGAGCGCATAGCCGACGGCCACCGCGGCGGCCGCGACGAGCAGGGGCAGCCCGGCGCGGGTGAGCGGGTGTTCAGCGAGCCGCATCCCACACCTCCTCGGCGCCTGCGCGCCCGCGCGGCGACAGCCCTGGCCGCCCGGCGGGGCCTGCGCTGCGCATGGTCCTCGAAGGCCGGCTCGGCCGGGCGAGGGTGTTCGCGTCGCGCACGGCGGCGGCCGCGACGAGCACGGGCAGCCCGGCGCGGGTGAGCGGGTGTTCAGCGAGCCGCATCCCACACCTCCTTGCGCTGCGTCCACAGCAGCAGCGCCACGATGACCAGGAACGGGAGGAAGTACCGCAGCACCGACAGCCGGTCGCTCTGGGCGACCGCGCCCTGGGCCATGCCCAGGACCAGGCCGCCCGCCACCGCCAGGTCCAGCCTGCGGAAGCCGCCCAGCAGCGCCGCCGCCGCGGCCGGGACCACCAGCATCGCCAGTGATGTCGGGTCGTTCGACTGCGACGGCGCCACGATCGACACCGCGAGCGTCGCGATCACCCCGGTCGCCGTCCACACGCCCACCGACAACGGCCGGGCCGGGATGCCCAGCAGTTCCGCCGTCGTCGGGCGCTCCGACAACGCCCGCAAGCGCACCCCGAGCGCCGTGCGGGCCAGCACCGTCCGGCAGCCCAGCGCCACCAGCACCGCCAGCGCGACCGTGAGCACCGTGACCTGGCTGACCACCACGCCGCCGACCGTGAACGCCGGGCCGGCCAGCAGCGGGTGGAACGGCTGCGGCTTGTTGCCGAACAGGATGAACGCCAGCGAGATCAGCAGCAGGAGCACCGCGACCGTCGCCGCCGAGCGGGTGCCGGTGTCCGCCTCGGCCAGCCACGTCGAGACGATCCCGCCGAGGACCGCGCTCAGCGCGCCGCCGAGCAGGATCCCCGTCAGGGTCGCCAGCCACTCCGGGAAGCCGAGGTGGACGGCGAGGAAGACGGCGACGTAGCAGCCGAACATCCCGGTCGCCGACTGGGCGAAGTTGACCACCCGCACCAGCCGCGACATCAGGGTCAGGCACACCGCGAGCACCGCGTAGAGCCCGCCGGCGGCCAGCCCGGCCAGAGCGCCCTGCAGCATCGACGTCCTCCTACTGCTTCGGGATGCGGAGCCAGTCCTGCGCGGCCGGCTCCCACTTGCCGGCGCCGGTGGCGAGCTTGATCGGCCAGCCGGCGGTGTTGTCGTGGTGGGTCTGCGCCGGCCCGAACACGTACGGCGTCCCCACCATCGGGTCGCTGATCGGCTTCATCTCGCGCAGCGCCTTCGACACCGTCTCGCGCGTGATGTCGCCCTTCATCCCGCGCAGGACGGCGAGGAAGTACTTCGCCGCCAGGTAGCCGCCCTGGCTGAACGACGTGAGCGGGATCTTGTGCTGCGTCATGAGCTCCCGCCACTCCTTGTTGGCCGGGGCGGCGGCGTCGGTGAACGGGGAGAACTCGGCAGGCACGTACACCCCGGCGCCCGCGTTCGAGATCGCCTTGGCGTAGTTCTCGCTGTACACGCTGGTCAGCAGCAGCCACGTGACGTCGGTCCAGCCCTGTGCCTGCGCGGCCTTGAGCTGGCCGATCGAGTCCGGCTCCACCGGGTTCACGGTGATGGCCTTGCAGCCCGCCGCCCGCGCCTTGACGATGTAGGGCGTGTAGTCCGAGCCGCCGTAGGGCACGGTCGAATCGACGTACTTCAGCTTCTTGCCGGTGATCTTCGTCCACTCGCCGATGGCCGCCTGGTACGCCGGGAGCGTGTTCCCGGCGATCTCCAGCAGCGCGCAGATGTCGTCCTGCTTCAGCACTTCCGAGCCGTAGAGCAGGGTCAGCGTCATGTCGTGGAACGGCCCGACGTTCACCGGTGCGATGTTCGGGCTCGAGAAGCACGCCGGGTCCACGCCGATGCCCGGCATCGACAGGATCTTCTGCTGCTCGTAGTACTTCTCGTTGATCTCGCACTCGATGAGGCTGGACGAGCCGACGAGCGCGACCGCCTGGTCGCCGCCGACGACCTCGCGGGCGGCCGCCGCGGCCGCCGCCGGGTCGCCCTTGTCGTCGATCGCCTTGTACTCGATCTTGCGGCCGTTGATGCCGCCGGCGGCGTTGGCCGCGTCGAACACCGCCTTCGCCGCCTGGGACGCCTCCGGGAAGGTCGCGGCGCCGCTGAGCGCGTTCACCGAGCCGACGACGATCGGGCCGTTCGCGCCGGCGCCGGAACCGGCGCAGGCCGCGGTGGCCAGGAGCACGGCGACGGCGAACGTGGGCAGGGACTTTCTCATTGCTGCTCCCGGGTGGCGGCCACGACGGGCGCCGAGTCGACGATCTGCTCGAAGGACACGACCTCGCCGCCCGCGAAGCGCCACAGGTGCGCGACGCGGGCGGTGAACGACCGGCCGGTCCGGCGGTGCGTGCCGGTGTAGGTGCCGACGCCGATCACCGCGTCCCCGGCGTCGAACAGGTCGCCGAGGGTGAAGCGGTAGCCGTCCCAGTCCCGGCCGATCGCTGCGAAAACGTGTTCACGCACCTCGTCCGGCCCGGTGTAGGTGCCGGCGTAGGGAAACCCGGCTGCCTCCGTCCACGTCGTTTTCGGGCCGATCGGGGTGAGCATGCCGGGCAGGTCGCCCCGGTCGCTGGCCGCGTAGTGCGCGCGGATGACGTCCACATCGGACACGGGAAGCTCCTTCAGACGGGCTGGGCGTCGGGGTAGGCCACCGCGCCCAGCGGGTAGATGTGCCCGCCGGCGCGGGAGTGCTCGGACCGGCCGTCGCCGGTCAGGCCCAGGAACACCCCGGTGGTGCGCAGGGCGTAGCCGAGGTCGTGCAGCCAGACGCTCGCCACCGCGATCCGGAACTCGCGGAAGCAGAACAGGTAGAGCCCGTCGGCGAACTTCCACACCGTCGACAGGTCCATGTCGCCGTGGCCGCGCTGCACGCCTTCGAGGCACTGCCAGGCGTAGCGCTGCGAGGAGACGTAGACGTGCTCGTAGAGGTGGTCGGGGCTGTAGCGGTAGAGGTTCCGCTTGCCGATCAGGTCGCGCGACGGCCCGGGCACGGGCCCGGCGGGCTCGCCGCCGTCGGTGACCCCCGCCCGGAAGTCCTGCCGGACGCGGGGAACGCCCTCGACGTCCGCGGCGCCGATCACCGAGCGGACGGCGAGCGCGCGGTGGGTCGCCGTCGAATACACGACGGTCAGCGCTTCGCCCTCGACGCTGGTGCGCGGCAGGTTCACGAAGAAGACGCCGTCGCGCACGGCGACCGCGTCGTACGGGTCTTCGACGCCGTTGCACACGACGTGCTCGGCGTCGGTGAAGCTCAGGGCGAGGACTTCGCCGTCGTCGAGGGTGATCGTGACGTCCCGGCCGGTGAGGTCGGCGTTCGGCAGCCGGTAGGTGGCGATGCCGGCGGCGAACTCGTCGTAGGTGCGCCAGTCGTCGGAGGGGGCTTCGGGCATGGCCTCATCGTCGGGCGGGGCTGCCTCCCGGGCGAGCGGTCACGCGCTGGCGGGCAACTACCGGACGCTGACGGTCAACTCCCGGCGCACCTCGCTCGGCGCCCGCCCGAACGCGCTCTTGAACACGCGGCTGAAGTGCGCGGCGTCGACGAACCCCCACCGGGCGGCGATGGCCGCGACCGGGCGCCCGGCGTGCACCGGGTCGAGCAGGTCACGGCGGCAGTGCTCGAGCCGCCGGGTGCGGATCCAGCCGGAGACGGTGGTGCCCTGCTCCTGGAACAGCCCGTGCAGGTGCCGCGTGGAGATGAAGTGCTCGGCCGCGATCCGCGCCGGGTTCAGGTCCGCGGAGTGCAGGTTCGCGTCGATGTGGGCGCGGATCCGGCGCATCAGCTCGTGGTGCGGGTCGGCGTTCGCGCGCGCGAGGTCGAGTTCGGTGGCGACCAGGGTGGACAGCAGGTCGACCGCGCTGTGCGCCAGCCGCGCACCGGCCGGGCCGGCCAGCTGCTCGAGGTTGCCGCCGAGCTGGGCGAGGAACGGCACGACGACGTTGCCGACGCCCTCCTTGCCCGACATCCGCACCGCGGTGAGCCGCCCGACGAGCTCGGCGGGCAGGTCGATCAGCCGTTGCGGGAACATCACGACGAGGGTCCGGAAGTCCTCTTCGAACACCAGCGAGTAGGGCCGGTGCGTGTCGTAGAGGGCGACGTCGCCGGGGCGCAGCACGGCCTGGCGGTCGTCCTGCACCAGCAGCCCGGTGCCGGCCAGGATCAGGCTCAGCTTGTAGTAGCGGCGCTCGCCGCGCGCGATCAGCTCCGGCGTGCGCTCGACGACGTGGGGTGAGGCGGTCACCTCGGAAACCTGCACGTCGTCGGCCACCGACGAGCGGATCCTTCCGCGGAAGCCGTCACCGCCCGCCGTCACGTGCAGCGGCACGAAGGACTCGGAAACGGCGGTGCGGAACTCGGTGAAGTCACGGGCGATGAGGGTCGTCGGGGCAGGCACGGGGTCACCTCGCGGCGTCGGGAGGATGCGGCGTCGTATACGATAAGCGATACGATCTTCGGCGACAATGCCCGGCGGGCGTGTGAAGCCCGGCCCGATCGGGCATCCCGCCGGAATGACGAGAACCCGCGCCTACCGCGACGGTGTGCTGCTCAAGGAAGACTTCCCGCTCGCGGACGTCTCCGACTTCCTGGCCGAACCCGGCACCGCCGTGTGGGTCGACCTCTGCGAGCCGTCGGAGGCCGATCTGGCCGACCTCGCCGGCGAGCTCGGCCTGCACCGGCTGGCCGTGGAGGACGCCGCCGGCGAGCGCCAGCGGCCGAAGCTCGACCGCTACGCCGAGCACGCCTTCCTCACCGCCTACGCGGTGCGCTTCGACGCGGAAGCCGGCGACCTCGCGACGGCCGAGCTGGCGGCGTTCCTCACCCCGCAGGCGCTGGTCACGGTCCGCAAGGACGACGGGTTCGACATCGAAGCGGTGGTGCGCCGCTGGGACGAGAACACCGAACTGGCGAAGTCCGGCGTGCCGTTCCTGGTGCACGGCCTGCTCGACTTCGTCGTCGACGGCCAGTACGAGGCCGTCCAGGCGCTGGACGAACAGGTCGAAGGGCTGGCGGACCTCGTCTTCGACGACCGGCCGGACCAGTCGGTGCTGCAGCACCGCTCGTTCCGCCTGCGCAAGAGCCTGACCCGGCTGCGCAAGGTCGTGCTGCCGATGCGCGAGGTGATCAGCTCGCTGATGCGCCCGGACCTGCGGCTGGCCGACGAGCTGACGCGCCCCTACTTCGAGGACGTCCACGACCACGCCCGGCAGGCGGCCGAGCAGACGGAATCGCTGCGGGAGCAGGTGACCACGATCCGGGAGACGCAGCTGAACCTGCAGAGCAACCGGCTCAACCTGATCATGAAGAAGGTGACCGGTTGGGCGGCGGTGATCGCGGTGCCGACCGCGGTGACGGGGTTCTACGGCCAGAACGTGCCGTACCCGGGAAACGGGACACCGGCCGGGTTCTGGACGTCGACGGCCGTGGTGCTGGTGCTGTCGCTGGGGCTGTACGGGTTGTTCAAGAAGAAGGACTGGCTCTGAGCCGCAGCTTTACGCTCCACTGTGGAGTGTCCACTCCGGACGTCCGAAAGCGCGCACGACGAAGCGCCGCGAGACGTCGGGGACGCTTCGGCGGAACCCGTGCCGCCATTCAGCCGAACGGGTCAGTCAGGCCGGATGGCCTGGCAGGAAAGGAAAGGCTTCGAGGGCCGCCTCGGGGAGCACGCGCGGACACGGGCGCGGCTGGTTGCTCAACCGTTGCCGTCCAGTTTAGTGCAGCTGCACTATGCTGAGCCATCCGGTGTGCAGACAGCGGGGCGGCGCCGAGCGCCGGCAAACCAGGAAACGGGTGGCGGATGAGCGGGGCAATGGTCGAGGGGACGCGCCCGGGTGCGGGTGCGGACGCTTCGGGCGTGGGGGAAGCGGGGGAGCAGGAGCTGCGCCGGCTGCTGGCCGGCCTGACCGCGGTCCGCGACGGCGACTTCGGCATCCGGCTGCCCGGCGGGGCCGACGGCCTGCTCGGCGAGATCGCCACGGTGTTCAACGGCATGGCCGACCAGCTGTCGCTGTTCACCTCCGAGGTGACCCGCGTCGCCCGCGAGGTCGGCAGCGAGGGTCAGCTCGGCGGCCAGGCGAAGGTCCCCGGCGTGTCCGGCACGTGGAAAGACCTCACCGACTCGGTGAACGCCATGGCCGGCAACCTGACCACCCAGGTGCGTGACATCGCGCAGGTGGCGACCGCGGTCGCGAAGGGCGACCTGTCGCAGAAGATCGACGTCGACGCGCGCGGCGAGATCCTGGAGCTGAAGGACACCGTCAACACGATGGTGGACCAGCTGTCGTCGTTCGCGGACGAGGTCACCCGGGTGGCGCGCGAAGTCGGCAGCGAAGGCCGCCTCGGCGGCCAGGCCCAGGTGCCCGGCGTCGGCGGTGTCTGGCGCGACCTCACCGATTCGGTGAACTTCATGGCGGGCAACCTGACCGACCAGGTCCGCAACATCGCCCAGGTGACGACGGCGGTCGCGAAGGGTGATCTTTCGCAGAAGATCACCGTCGACGCCCGCGGTGAAATCCTCGAATTGAAGAACACCATCAACACGATGGTGGATCAGCTGTCGTCGTTCGCCGACGAAGTCACGCGCGTCGCGCGAGAAGTGGGCACCGAGGGCCGGCTTGGCGGCCAGGCCGACGTCAAGGGCGTCTCGGGCACCTGGCGCGACCTCACCGACTCGGTGAACTTCATGGCCGGCAACCTGACCGACCAGGTCCGCAACATCGCGCAGGTCGCCACCGCCGTGGCGAGCGGCGATCTCTCGCAGAAGATCAACGTCACCGCCCGCGGCGAGGTTCTGGAGCTCAAGGACACGCTGAACACGATGGTGGATCAGCTGTCCGCGTTCGCGGACGAGGTCACCAGGGTGGCGCGCGAGGTGGGCACCGAGGGCCGGCTGGGCGGCCAGGCCGACGTCAAGGGCGTCTCCGGCACCTGGAAGGACCTCACCGAGTCGGTCAACGTCATGGCCGACAACCTCACCGCCCAGGTCCGCTCGATCGCGCAGGTCACCACCGCGGTCGCCCGCGGCGACCTGTCCCAGAAGATCCGCGTCGACGCCCGCGGCGAGATCCTCGAGCTCAAGGACACCATCAACACGATGGTGGATCAGCTGTCCGCGTTCGCGGACGAGGTCACCAGGGTGGCGCGCGAGGTCGGCACCGAGGGCAACCTCGGCGGCCAGGCCACCGTGCGCGGGGTGTCCGGGACGTGGAAGAACCTGACCGACAACGTCAACGTCATGGCGTCCAACCTGACCGGCCAGGTGCGCTCGATCGCCCAGGTCGCGACGGCGGTGGCCCGCGGTGACCTCTCCCGCAAGATCACCGTCGAGGCCAAGGGCGAGGTCGCGGCACTGGCCGACGTCATCAACACGATGGTCGACACGCTGTCCGCGTTCGCCGACGAGGTCACCCGGGTGGCCCGCGAGGTGGGCACCGAGGGCATGCTCGGCGGCCAGGCGCGGGTGCCGAACGTGGCCGGCACCTGGAAGGACCTCACCGACAACGTCAACTCGATGGCGAACAACCTCACCGGGCAGGTCCGCAACATCGCCCAGGTGACCACCGCCGTCGCCCAGGGCGACCTGACCCGCAAGATCGACGTCGACGCCCGCGGCGAGATCCTCGAGCTCAAGACCACGATCAACACGATGGTCGACCAGCTCTCGGCGTTCGCCGCGGAGGTCACCCGCGTGGCGCGCGAGGTCGGCAGCGAAGGCCGCCTCGGCGGCCAGGCCGAGGTCGAAGGCGTGTCGGGCACCTGGAAGCGGCTGACGGAGAACGTCAACGAGCTGGCCGGGAACCTCACCCGGCAGGTCCGCGCGATCGCCGAGGTGACCAGCGCGGTCGCCGAGGGCGACCTGACCCGCTCGATCACCGTCGACGCCTCCGGCGAGGTCGCCGAGCTGAAGGACAACATCAACTCGATGGTGGAGTCGCTGCGCGAGACGACGCGGGCGAACCAGGAGCAGGACTGGCTGAAGTCGAACCTGGCCACGATCACCGGGCTGATGCAGGGCCGCCGCGACCTCGCGGTCGTCGCGGCCGCGGTGATGGACGAGCTCGTCCCGCTGGTCAACGCCCAGTACGGCGCGTTCTACCTGGCCGACGACACCGCCGAGGTGCCGGAGCTGCGGCTGGTCGGCGCCTACGGCCACCCGGACGACGGCGACGGCCCGGCGGTCCGGTTCCGGGTCGGCCAGTCGCTGGTCGGCCAGGCCGCCCGCAGCCGCCGCGCGATCGCCGTCGACGACGTGCCGCCCGGCTACGCGACCATCTCCTCCGGCCTGGGCAGCACCGCCCCGGCCAACCTGATCGTGCTGCCGATCGTGGTGGAAGACCAGGTGCTCGGCGTGATCGAGCTGGCGTCGGTGCACGGCTTCACCACGGTGCACCGGGCGTTCCTCGAACTGCTGATGGAGCAGATCGGCGTCAACGTCAACAGCATCGTCGCCAACGCCCGCACCGACGAGCTGCTCGGCGAGTCGCAGCGGCTGACCGCGGAGCTGCAGGCCCGCTCGGAGGAACTGCAGGCGCGGCAGGAGGAACTCCAGTCCTCCAACGCCGAGCTCGAGGAGAAGGCGGCGCTGCTGGTCACGCAGAACCGCGACATCGAGACGAAGAACCTGGAGATCGAGCAGGCCCGCCAGGAGCTGGAGGCCCGCGCCCAGCAGCTGACGCTGGCGTCGAAGTACAAGTCGGAGTTCCTGGCCAACATGAGCCACGAGCTGCGCACCCCGCTCAACAGCCTGCTGATCCTCGCCCAGCTGCTCGCGCAGAACCCGACCCGCAACCTCACCGCCAAGCAGGTCGAGTACGCCGGCATCATCCACTCCGCAGGCTCGGACCTGCTGCAGCTGATCAACGACATCCTCGACCTGTCGAAGGTCGAGGCGGGCAAGATGGACGTCACGCCGGAGCAGGTGTCGCTGCGCCAGCTCATCGACTACGTCGAAGCGACGTTCCGGCCGATGACCTCGCAGCGCAACCTGGACTTCCGGATCACCGTCGCGCCCGGCTCGCCGACCGAGCTGCTGACCGACGACTCGCGGCTGCGGCAGGTGCTGCGCAACCTGCTGTCGAACGCGGTCAAGTTCACCGAGGTCGGCGGGATCGAGCTGCACATCGAGCCGGTCGACCCCGACCGGCTGCCGCGGCCGCTGCGCGTGCACGGGCCCGCCGTCGCGTTCCGGGTCACCGACACCGGCATCGGGATCGCCGAGCACCAGCTCGAATCGATCTTCGGGGCGTTCCAGCAGGCCGACGGGACGACCAGCCGCAAGTACGGCGGCACCGGGCTCGGCCTGTCGATCAGCCGGGAGATCGCCCAGCTGCTCGGCGGGGTGATCACCGCCGAAAGCACGCTGGGCGAGGGCAGCACGTTCATCTTCTCGCTGCCGGTCGCCCGGCCGGACTTCGCGCCGCTGCCGGCCGGGGAGCACCCCGGCACCGCCCTGGTGACGACGGACTCCGGCACCGCCGTGGCGTCCTCGGGCCCGCGGCCGTACCGGCGGCTGCTGGTCGTCGAGGAGCGCCAGCACGGCCTGCTCACGCTCGTCGCCGAGAGCGCGGCGGCGGACCTGGCCGACAGCCGCGACATCGGCCTCTCGCCCGCCGACGTCGAAGTCGTGACGGCGGTCGGCACGCAGGAGGCCGCGGCCGCGCTGGCCACCGACGCCTACCATTGCGTGGTGCTCGACCTGGACCTGCCGGACCGGACGGCGTTCACCTTCCTCGACGCGATGCAGGGCGACAGCGCGCTGCGGCTGGTGCCGGTGCTCGCGCACAACAGCCGCCGGCTCGACGTCGAACTCGAACAGCTCGTGCAGTCCCGCGCGGACCGGCCGTCGCTGGAGGTGCTGTCCGGGCTGGACGAGCTGCGCGAGCGGATCGCCCTGCACCTGTCGGCGGAGGAGCCCGGCGCGGTGCTGCCGCTGGTCCGCCAGGACGAGCCGGCCGCGCCGGTGCGGGCGGCCGACGTCGACACCACCCTGGCCGGGCGCACGGTGCTGATCGTCGACGACGACCCGCGCAACGTCTACGCGCTGACCGGGATCCTGGAACTGCACGGCATGCAGGTGCTGCACGCCGAGGACGGCCGCAAGGGCGTCGAGACGGTCGCGGCGCACCCGGGTATCGACCTGATCCTGATGGACGTCATGATGCCGGAGATGGACGGCTACACCGCGACCGCGAAGATCCGCGCGATGCCCGAGCACGCGGGGATCCCGATCGTGGCGGTGACGGCGAAGGCGATGCCGGGCGACCGGGAGAAGAGCCTGGCCTCGGGGGCGACGGACTACGTGACCAAACCGGTGGACGCGGACGACCTCATCACCCGGATCAAGCGGCATGTGACGGCGTGATCTCCGGCGATCGGCTGCCCGCCGAAGACCACCTGGTCCCCGTGCTGCCCCCGCCCGCCGAAGTGTCGGCCAACCTCGCCCGGCTCGCCGACACCGTCGCGCGGCTGCGCGGCGAGGTCGACCACGCGCACGCCGTCGCCGACGGCCGCG
This sequence comes from Amycolatopsis sp. NPDC051102, assembly GCF_040682815.1. Classification (NCBI taxonomy): domain Bacteria; kingdom Bacillati; phylum Actinomycetota; class Actinomycetes; order Pseudonocardiales; family Pseudonocardiaceae; genus Amycolatopsis; species Amycolatopsis sp. NPDC051102. Next base: position 117,086 of record NZ_JBFBBT010000002.1, on the reverse strand, counting down.
CGCTGATCGAGCTGGCCAAGGGCGTCCTGATGGAACGCCTGCACTGCACGCCTTCGGATGCGGCGAAGCAGCTGGAGTCGCTGGCCGAGCGGTCCGGGATGACGCCGCTGGAGTTCGCCGCGGACGTCGTCGGCGAGGCGGCCGAGGACCGCATCAGCGAGGTGACGAAGGAGTTCCTGGCCCGCGCCGAAGGCGAAGACTCCGTCGCGGTGCGGCTGCGCACGGCCGAGAGCGGCGTGCTCGCGGCCGGCGACACCCAGCGCGTCGCGGAGTCCATTCTGGAGCACGCGCTGCGGCCGCTCGGCGCGACCGCGGTCGCGGTGTGGCTCGCCGGGCCCGACGGGTCGCTGACCCTGGCCGGTTCGGCGGGCTTCTCGGCCGAGGAGGCGGCCCGCTGGCGGTACGTCCCGCCCGGCGTGGCCACGCCCGCCCGCAGCGCGCTGATCGAGCGTGACTTGGTCTGGTTCCCGACGCTGGCGGCGAGCGGGCTGCCGTCGCTCGGGCAGCACACGCTCGCCGGCGGCGGGCGCGTCGCGGTGCCGACCGGGACCGGCGGGCGGATCATCGGCGTCGTCGAGATGTGTTGGCCGGAGCCGCTGCCCGCGGAACCGGGGCGGCAGCGCCGCCAGCTGGAGGCGCTGGCCGAGCTGTGCGCGCACACCCTCGACACGTGGGACGGCGTGATCGCGCCGGTCGCCGCGGACGGGTCCGGGGACTTCCTGGGCGAGCTGGTCGACTTCATCGACGGCCTGCACGACCCGGCCGTGCTGCTGTCGCCGTGCCTCGACGGCGGCGGCCACCTGAGCGACTTCCGCATCCACCACGCCAACGTCCGGTTCGCCGACCCGGGCGGCCGGCCGCGCAGCCGGATCGTCGGCACCCGGCTGCTGGAGGCGTACCCGCTCGCGGCCGAGGAGAGCGGCCTGCTGGACAAGATCCGGCGCGTCTACGCGACCGGGGAGCCGTTCCGGGCCGACAGCATGGCGATCACCACCCTGGTCGACCAGGTGCAGCTGACCGCGCTCACCGACGTCAGCGTCACCCGGTTCGCCGGGAACGTGCTGCTCATCCTGCGCATCCAGGACGACGCGGCGAAGCTCGCCGTGCTGCTGCAGCACGCCCAGCGGCTCGGCCGGATCGGCGGCTTCGAGGAGAACGTCGTCACCGGCGTGATCACCTGGAACACCGAGCTGTTCTCGCTGTACGGCCTGCCGCCGAACGCCGCGCCGCTGTCGCTGCACGAGCTGGCCGCGCACGCGCACTCCGACGACGCCCCGTCGATCGGCCGGTTCCTGCGAGCGGTGCTGCACCACAAGCGCCCGTCGTCGACGGCGTTCCGGCTGCAGCGCTCCGACGGCGTCGCCCGGCACATCCGGGTGGTCGCCGAGCCGGTGGTCGACGCCCGCGGCGAGCTGGTCGCGGTCCGCGGCGCCTACCAGGACGTTTCCTCGCAGCACTGGACCGAGGTGGCGCTGGCCGCGACGCGGGACAGGCTGGCCGAGACCGAGCAGGAGGCGATCGAGCGCAACCGGCTGGCGCTGCAGCTGCAGCACGCGATCATGCCGCCGGCCAAGGGCCCGATCGACATGCCGGGCCTGCGCGCGGCGGTCCGCTACCGCCCCGCGGAGAAGGAGCACCTGGTCGGCGGCGACTGGTACGACGCGGTCGCGTTGCCGACCGGCGAGGTCCTGCTGTGCGTCGGTGACGTCGCCGGACACGGCATCGACGCGGCGACGGGCATGGTGAGCCTGCGCAACGCCCTGCGTGGTCTCGCGGCGACCGGCGCCGGGCCGGCCCAGCTGCTCACGTGGCTGAACCTGGTGGCCTACCACCTCACCGACCACGTCACCGCGACCGCGGTCGCGGCGGTGTACGACCCGGCCAGCCGCCGGCTGCGCTGGGCGAGGGCGGGTCACCTGCCGCCGATCGTCCGCCACCGCGACGGCACGGCGACGACGTTGCCGCTGATCCGCGGCTCCCTGCTCGGCGCGGTCCGCGACGTCGACTACCAGGAGGACGAGCTGCAGCTGGCCGAGGGCGACATCCTGCTGATCTACACCGACGGCCTGATCGAGCGCCGCGACCGCCCGGTCCAGGATTCGGTGTCCCGCCTGGTGACCCTGGTCGACGGCCACGACGGCGGCCTGGAGCACCAGCTGGACACGCTGCTGACCTACAGCACGGCCGACACGGACGACGACACCTGCGTGGTCGGCATCGAGGTCATGACGGCCTGACCGTGATGACCCTCTGATCACGCGTGATGACTCTCTGATCACGCGTGATGACGCTCCAGTCACGCGTGATGACCCTTCGGTCACGGCGACTGTCCGTCCCGCCGGTCGGCCGGTGGGGTGAACCGCGCATCAGCCGTGATCCGCGGGACATCTCGCGTGATTGGGCGGCCATCTCGCGTGATTGAAGGGGCATCACGCGAGCCGGGACCGCGGGTTGGTCAGGGGTTGATGGCCAGGACGAGGAAGCCGGCCAGCAGGACCAGGTGGACGCCGCCCTGGAGGCGGGTTGCGCGGCCCGGGACCACCGTCAGGACGCTGACCACCACCGTCAGGGCCAGCAGGACGATCTGCGTCGAGCCGAGGCCGAGCAGCAGCCGGCCCGGCAGCCACAGCGACGCCAGCGCGATCGCCGGGATCGTCAGGCCGATGCTCGCGATCGCCGAGCCGTACGCGAGGTTGAGGCTGATCTGCATCCGGTCGCGCTGGGCCGCGCGGACCGCCGCCAGGGTCTCCGGCAGCAGGACCAGCAGCGCGATCACCACCCCGACGAACGACTGGGGGAATCCCGCCGCGCGCACGCCCGCTTCGATCGCCGGCGACTCCACCTTCGCCAGCCCGACCACCGCCACCAGCGCCACGAGCAGCAGCGCGAGGCTGCCCAGTGCCGCGCGGTTCGACGGCGGGCCGGCGTGGTCGTCCTCCTTGACCGCGCCGTCGGCGGCCACCGGGAGAAAGAAGTCGCGGTGGCGCACCGTCTGCGTCAGCACGAACGTGCCGTACAGCGCCAGGGACGCCAGCGCCGCGAACGTCAGCTGGGTGGGGGAGAAGGCCGGCCCGGGGGTGCTGGAGGTGAACGCCGGCAGCACGAGGCTGAGCGTGGCCAGGGTCGCGACCGTCGCCAGCGCGGCCCCGCTGCCTTCGGGGTTGAACAGCGTCGAGCCGTAGCGGCGGGCGCCGACGAACAGCGAGATGCCGACGATGCCGTTGGTGGTGATCATGACGGCCGCGAACACGGTGTCCCGCGCCAGCGAACCGGCGTCCGGGCCGCCGGAGACCATCATCGTGACGATCAGCGCCACCTCGATGACGGTGACCGCGACCGCGAGCACGAGCGACCCGAATGGCTCGCCGACGCGGTGGGCGACGACCTCCGCGTGGTGCACCGCGGCCAGCACGGTCGCCCCCAGCGCGACGGCGACGACCGCCACGAAGACCGGGCCGAGGTCGCGGCCCCACGCCAGCGCCAGCACGAGCACCCCGAGCACCGGGGTGACGGAGGTCCAGGACAGCAGGAAGGATCTCAGCGCGGCGACCATGCCTCCACCTTCGCACACCGACGATGATCGCGCGGGGCCGTACGGCGATTCTCACATCGTCCCTTGTGGACGGTCGAGATCGGAAGGGGCCAGCCGCGGCGCGGCTTCCAGGACGTGCCGGCGGAAGGTTTCGCTCAATGGGGGGAGATTCCGGCCCGTCGCCCAGGCGAGGCCGATGTCGCGGGCAGCGTCCACATCGGTCAGTTCCAGGTGCGGCGCCGGGAACGCGGCCGTGTGGGGCAGCGGCAGCACGGACACGCCGAGCCCGGCGGTGACGAGCCCGCGCAGCGTCTCGACCTCGTCGCCTTCGAATCCGATGCGCGGGGTGAAACCCGCTTCGGCGCACAGCCGTTCGGTCGTCTCGCGCAGCGCGTAACCCGGGCGCAGGAGGATGAACGTCTCGTCCGCGACGTCGGCGAGGCGGACCCGGCGGCGCCCGGCGAGCCGGTGGCGCGGGGGCACCGCGAGCCGTAGCGGTTCGACGAGCAGCCGGGACCAGTGCAGCTGGGGGTGCCCGGGGTCGCCGCTGGTGATCACCAGGTCCGCGGTGCCGTCGAGCAGTTCCGCTTCGAGCCCGGCCTCGCCGTGCTGCTGGAGTTCGAACCGGGCGCCCGGGTGCTCGTGCAGGAAGCCGCGCAGGACTTCGGGGACGAGCCAGGTGCCGAAGGTGTGCAGGAACGCCAGGGGGACGACCCCGGTGCCCGGCGCGACGAGCTCGCCGACCTCGCGCAGCCCCTGGTCGAGCTGGTCGAGCACGAGGTCGACGTGCCGCCGGAACGCGTGCCCGGCCGGGGTCAGCCGCAGCACCCGCCCGGACCGCCGGAACAGCTCGGCGCCGGCGTCCCGCTCGAGGCGGCGCAGGGCCCGGGACAACGCGGGCTGGGTGAGGTGCCCCCGCGCGGCGGTCTCGGTGACCGTGGCGCCGGCGGCGACCTCCCGGAAGAGCCGCAACGTCTGCACGTCCATGCTCCGAGTGTATGGATTTTCAGCCAATCAGGCATTGGACGCATCGGTCGGCGCGGGGCAGGGTGGAGGTATGGCTACCGTGGCAGAACAACTGGTCAGGACCCTGCGGGACGCGGGCGTCGAGCGCATCTACGGCATCGTCGGCGACAGCCTGAACCCGATCGTCGACGCCGTCCGCCGCACCGACGGCATCGAGTGGGTGCACGTACGCCACGAAGAGACCGCCGCCTTCGCCGCCGCGGCCGAGGCGCAGGTGACCGGCAAGCTCGCCGTCTGCGCGGGCAGCTGCGGACCGGGCAACCTGCACCTGATCAACGGCCTGTTCGACGCCCACCGCTCGGGCGCGCCGGTGCTGGCGATCGCGTCGCACATCCCGTCGAACCAGATCGGCACCGGCTTCTTCCAGGAGACCCACCCGGACCGGCTCTTCGCCGAGTGCAGCCACTTCAGCGAGGTGGTGGCGGATCCCGCGCAGCTGCCGCGGCTGCTGCGGATCGCCACCCAGGCCGCCGTCGGCAAGGGCGGCGTCGCGGTGCTGACCATCCCCGGCGACCTCGCCGACCGCAAGGCCACCGGCCCGCTCACCGAGCGGCTCCCGCTGGTCACGCCGTCGCCCGCGGTGCCTTCCCCGGAGACCGTCCGGGAACTCGCCGATCTGCTGAACTCGGGTGAGAAGGTGATGCTCTTCGCCGGCGCGGGCGTCCGCGGCGCGCACGACGAGGTGATGGCGCTGGCGGAAAAGCTCGCCGCGCCGGTCGGGCACTCGCTCGGCGGCAAGGAATGGATCCAGTACGACAACCCGTTCGACGTCGGCATGAGCGGCCTGCTCGGCTACGGCGCCTGCTACGACGCAATGCACGAAGCCGACCGGATCGTGCTGCTGGGCACGGACTTCCCGTACGACAACTTCCTCCCGCAGGCCCGCGCGATCCAGCTGGACCACGACGCTTCCCGCCTCGGCCGGCGCACGCCGCTGGAGCTGGCGGTGCACGGCGACGTCAAGGAAACGCTGCAAGCGCTGCTCCCGCTGCTGCGGCCGCGCACCGATCGCGCGTTCCTCGACCGGATGCTGCGCGAGCACGTGCGGAAGCTGGAGAAGGTCGTCGGCGCGTACACCGGCAAGATCGAGCAGCGCCGGCCGATCCACCCGGAGTACGTCGCTTCGGTGCTCGACGAGGTCGCCGCCGACGACGCGGTGTTCACCGTCGACACCGGTATGGGCAACGTCTGGGCCGCGCGCTACCTGACCCCGAACGGCCGCCGCCGCGTGCTCGGGTCGTTCCGGCACGGCAGCATGGCGAACGCGCTGCCGCACGCGATCGGCGTGCAGCTGTCCCAGCCGGGCCGCCAGGTGGTGTCGCTCTCGGGCGACGGCGGGCTCGCGATGCTGATGGGCGACCTGCTGACGCTGCCGGCCTACGACGTCCCGGTGAAGGTCGTGGTGTTCAACAACGCGACGCTGGGCATGGTGAAGCTGGAGATGCTGGTGGACGGGCTGCCGGACTTCGGCACCGACCACGCGCCGGTGAACTTCGCGGCGATCGCGGCGGCGTGCGGGGTGTTCGCGGAGCGGGTCGAGGACCCGGCCGACGTGCGGGGCGCGCTGGAAAAGGCGTTCGCCCACCCGGGCCCGGCGGTGGTCGAGGTGGTGACGGACCCGAACGCGCTGTCGATCCCGCCGCGGATCACCGGCGAGATGGTCCGCGGGTTCGCGCTGGGCGCGACGAAGACGGTGCTCAACGGCGGCGTCGGCAAGATGGTCGACCTGGCGCGGGCTAACCTGCGCAACACCCCGCGGCCGTAGCGGATCCGGGTACGGTCCACTGTGGACCGCACCCGGACCCGGTGTCACGACGGTGTTTCGCCGGTCCAGTCCGGCAGCCGGACGCCGTGCAGGCCGCGGTAGGCCGCGCGCTCGGGCGGCCGCCAGCCGGCGAGGAGCCCGTCGCGCGGCTTGAACACCTCGACGCCGATCGGCCGGCAGGTGGCGACCGGGTCGCGGGCGTCCGGGCCCCAGAGCGGGATCGAAAGGTCGCCGCCGGGGCAGGTGGACAGCGCGCACAGCAGGTCGACCTCGGCGAAGAACTCGAAGTGGTCACCCGGGCGGGCCGGGCTGGCCTTCATGAAGTAGCGGTCCTCGTCGTTGAGGCCGGTGCACTGGAAGACGTTGAGCACGTCGTGCACGTCGAACTCGGTGAGCCCGAACGGCGCGACCGCGCGCACCAGGTTCGAGTGGCAGCAGTAGTCGAAGTCCTCGCCGGTGAGCAGCCGGTTCACGTACGGGTCGCAGCGGGTGCCGAGCAGGTCGTGGACGCGGCCGCCGTCACCGTCCTGTCCGTGGTCCGCGAGGGTGTCGGCGGTGATCGTGGCGAGCGGGCGCAGGAACGGCAGCGTCGACCACAGGCGGTCGAAGGTGCTGACGTGGGCGCGCTGCAGCTGCCGGGTGCGCGCCGCCCAGAACCGTTCGCGCGGGTCGTCGGCGTGCCACAGGTTGAGGTCGCCGACCTGCGGTCCGCCGACGGTCGACAGGCGGCAGAGGTGCCCGCGCGGCACCCGCCACGCGCGTCCCGTGCGGATCGGGATTTCGAAGGCGTCGACGGGTTCCCGGCCGGTTTCGGCGGCGAGCCGCCGGTAGAAGGGCCGGTCGACGTCGAGGGCGGGACCTCGGTACGCGGCGGGGGGCGAAGCCATCGGCGGTCTCCCTGATCGGTGGGCTCGGGCCGCTCCAGGATGCCCCGGCTACACACGGTGGTGATCGACCACTCGTTCGGCTGCTGGGAGGGGACGGGTCCGCCTCCTACCGTCGAGGGGGCGCTCGCCGTTTCGTCGTGATCCGTCGTGGGAGGTGTGTCCGGCGTGCTTGTGGCCCTCCAGCGCACCGGCGAAGACCGCCGGCTGCCCCCGGCGGCGGAGCACTTGGTGAGGTTGCTGCGATCGTGGGGTCCGGGCCCGGACCACCTGCCGGGGCTGGCGCTGGCCGGGGTGAGCCTCCCGGGCCGGCTGGGCGCCCGGTTCGTGGACGCGCTGGTGTTCACCCCGTGCGGGGTCGTGGTCATCGCGGCGCACGCACCCGGCCCGGCGGAGTGGCCGGGCCCGGGCGACCGCGCGGGCGCCGGGGTGGCGGCGGCGAAGGGTGCGCTGGCCGGTCACGAAGGCGGCAGGTACGTGACGGGGCTGGTCGCGGTGGTCCCGCAGGCGACCGAGCCGTGGCGGGACGAGGTGGAGCAGGAGACGCGGCTGAGCGAACCGGGGCCGCCGGAGCGCGTGCTGGTCGGCGAGCCGCCCGGGCCCGTGCCGCTGCCTCGATCGCCTGAGCCGCAACCAGGTTCTCTCGACAGCGCGCCCGGCGCAGCAACCTGGCCCGGCCAGGCCGACCCGCACGACGGCCGGCGCCCGTCCGCCGCCGACCAGCCGGGAAGCCTCGCCGCGGCCGCGCCGTCCACCCTCCGCTGGCGCGAACCGGAACCCGTGCCCGGCGTCGCGGTGGTCCTCGCCGACCCGCGTGGCCTGCGGCGGATCATCAGCCAGCACAACCGGTGGCGGACCGTCTGGTCGGCCGACGACATCCTCGACGCCTGCTACGCCCTTTCCCTCGCCCACCTCGCCCCACCCCGGGCCGCCCTGCTCGCCGACGGGTTCCCCGCGCGGCTGCCCGTCCGGTCCCGGCTGCCGGAATTGCCCGCCGCCGTCCCGCTCCCGCTGGTCCCGGAACCGGCGGCGCCCGCCGCCGAGGACGAGCCGGGGCCGTGGAGCCCGCCGGTGCGCGGGCCCGTCTCGGCCGTCTTCCCGCGGCCGCGCCCGATCCGGCAGGTGCCCTGGGGCCTGGTCTTCGTGCTCACCGTCCTCGTGACTGCCGGTGTGGTGGCCGCCGTGTTCGTCGCGCAGGTCTTCCACGGCTCTTGACCCGATCGGTTCGCGTCAACTAGGCCATCTGCACCGTTTCCGCGGCGCTTCGGCTGGGCACCTCCCGGTCGATGTGAAAGGGGTTCACGATGCCGCGCACCCGAGCGCTTGTCCTTCTCGCCGTCCTCGCGGGTTCGTCCCTCACCGGCTGCAAGCTCGCCGACGGGCTCGCGACCGGCACCCAGGCACCCGGAACGGCCGCCGCGCCGCCGGTGTCGCCCACCGAGGCGCGCAGCGAGCTCGCCGCGCTCAAGATCGCCGTGCGCGGCACCATGGACGGCTACAGCCGCGACGAGTTCCCGCACTGGGACAAGGTCGACGCCAACTGCGACGTCCGCGAGCAGGTGCTCAAGCGCGACGGCAAGGACGTCAAGACCGACGCGCAGTGCGCCCCGAAGTCCGGCACCTGGGTCAGCCCCTACGACGGCCAGACCTGGCACAAGTCCTCCGATGTGGACATCGATCACGTCGTGCCGCTCGGGCAGGCGTGGATCAGCGGCGCGAAGTCGTGGACCCGCCAGCGGCGCGAGCAGTTCGCCAACGACCTCGTCCGCCCGCAGCTCAAGGCCGTCACCGACAACCTCAACGAGCAGAAGAGCGACAAGGCCCCGGACGCGTGGAAGCCGCCGCTGGTCTCGTACTGGTGCACCTACGCCACCGACTGGATCGTCGTCAAGACCAACTACGGCCTCACGATCACCGTGCCGGAGAAGAAGGCACTGGAGACCATGCTCGGCCACTGCTAGAACGAGCGGGCCGCGGCCAGCGCCTGGTCCGCATAGGACTGTCCGAACAGGACCGTGTGCACCAGCAGCGGGAACAGCTGGTGCAGCCCGATCCGGTCGCGCCAGCCGTCGGCCAGCGGGGCGGCCTCGTCGTAGGCGGCGACGACGCGCTCGAGGTGGGGGCAGCCGAACAGGTGCAGCATCGCCAGGTCCGTCTCGCGGTGCCCGCCGTGGGCGGCCGGGTCGATCAGCCACGCCTCGCGCCCGTCCCACAGGACGTTGCCGTTCCACAGGTCGCCGTGCAGCCGCGCGGGTGGCTCGGCCGAGGCCGGGATCCGCGCGCAGGCCCGCTCGAACACCGCCGCTTCGGCCGGGCCGAACGTCCCCGCGTCCACCGCCGGCCGGACGTAGGCCAGCACGCGGTCCGACGCGTACCAGGACGCCCAGTCCGCCGCCGGGACGTTGACCATCGGGGCCCGGCCGATCCACGCGTCCCGGAGACCGTCCGGCGGCGGCGCGCCGAACGCCGGGGCGCCCGCGGCGTGCAACCCGGCCAGCCCGCGGCCGAAGCGTTCCGCCGCCGCGGCCGACGGCCGCCCGGCCGGCACGCGGTCGATGACCAGCCGGTCCCGGTCGTGGCTGCGCACGACGGGCACCGGCACCGTGCCCGCGGAAGCCAGCCAGCGCAGGCCCGCCGCCTCGGCGACCGTCGCGCCGGGAGCGTGGCCCCGCTTGACCACCACGTCGGGGACGTCTCCGGGATCGCTCATGTCCGCTCACGGTACCGGCGCGCTACGGTGGTCGCCGGAGAACAAGGGGGACGACGGTGACGGTCCAGGTCCGGGAACTCGACCAGCTGCTCGGCAGGCTGGCGGAGGTCCAGCGGTCGGAGGCGCGCGACTACTCGTCGTTCAGCGTGCGCGGCAAGCGGTTCGGCTACTTCTGGCCGCGGACGCGGACCGTCGGTCTCAAGCAGACCGTGTCCGAACAGCTGGCACTGGTCTCGGAGCGGCCGGACGTGTTCGAGGTGCAGTTCACCGCCGGCGGCTTCGGCTGGGTGGTCGTGTACCTCGACGGCGTCGACGCCGACGAACTCGCCGAGCTCCTCTACGAAGCCTGGCGGCTCTCGGCGCCGGAGGAGCTCGTCGCCGAGGTGCCCTTCACCAGGATCGCCCGTGCGTAGAGCAGGTCGAACCCTTGCCGCTGCGCGTTCTGCTGCGACTTCGACCCGGGCTGCGTGGTGACGATGGCGAGGTCGCACCGGGCTTCGGCCGCCGCGGCGAGCCTGGCCTGCAGCAACGCCGTCTGCACACCGCGGCGCCGGTGGGCGGGCACGGTCGCCGCGCCGGCGAACTGCGCGATCCCATCGGTGACCCGGAAGCTCGCGCCGCCGGCGAACTCGCCGTTCCGCTCGGCGGTGTACCGCCGGACCCCGGCCATGTCCCGCAGCGCGTTCACGATGATTTCGGGGGTGAAGTCTTCGTGCGAAGGCAGGCCTTCGGCGTCGGTGACCATGGAGGCGTCGGCGATGGCGGCCAGCCAGGGCTCCAGCTCGTCGTCCCGGCACGGCCGGACCACGCCGTCGATGGCTTCCACCGGGCCGCCGAGGCGCCGGCCGAGCACGTTCTCGTACGACTCCAGCCGGTAGCCGCGCGCGGTCAGGAACGTCCCGACGGCGGGATCGGCCAGGTGGCACAGCTCGACTTGCACCGGCGAGCCCAGCTCGGCGTAGGCCGCTTCGACCTCGTCGAGGTCTTCGGGCAGGCCGGCGAAGCCGAGGCCCGCGACCTTGTTGAACGGCGAGTCCGCCTCGGCAAAGCTGGCGGCGCCCCCGGCGAGCGGACGCGCGAACCCGGCACCGTCCCCAAGCCGCACCCGGGCGGCGTTGCTGCACGCGGCGACGAACTGCGCTTCCGCGCGCTCGATCCGGGCCGCCAGCGCGGTGTCGCAGAAAAGCCGTTCCCCGTCCACCTCCCCACAGTGGCGGAAGCGGACGGGGAACTCCAACCGGTTTTTCAGCCCTCCACGCGGTGCGAAGCCCAGAACGACGTCAGGTCGGTCGACCCGGCCGCCGCCTGTGCCGCGGCCTTGAACTCCGCCGTGGTCGACACGCCGTACCAGTGCGACTGCGCGTACGACTTCAGCAGGTTCGCCATCGCCGTGTCGCCGATCAGCCGCCGCAGGTCGTGCAGGGTGCACTTGCCGTAGTTGTAGACCACCGTGGAGTACCGGGACGAGTGCGCGTCCCAGTAGGCCATCGAGTTGGTCAGCTTCTCCGCGCTCGACTGCCACGTGATGCCGCAGCCGCTGCCGGTGATGCCGCGGTAGAGGTCGGTGGCGTAGTCGGTGAAGCTCTCGTCCAGCCACGGCGAGTTGTACTCGTCGTCGCCGACGATCCCGTAGAACCACTGGTGCGCCAGCTCGTGGGGGAGCGCCGTGGTGGACACCAGGTCCATCACGAAGCCCGGGTATTCCATGCCGCCGAACCAGAAGTTGTTGTCCAGCACCACGTCCACCTCGCCGTACGGGTAGTCGCCGAAGCGGCCCGAGTGGACGTCGATGGCGTCGGCGGCCAGCGTCAGCATCTGGTTGGCGCTGCTGGTGGAGATCCCGCTGACCGAGTAGACGTTGACCCGCACGCCCTTGCCGGACGTCGTCGTGATCTTCGCGAACGGCCCGGCGGCCCACGCGAAGTCCCGCACCTTCGACGCCACCGCGTGCGTGGTGGTCGTGCTGCCGCTGGTCGTCTCGGTCGAGGTGCCGGTGGCGGGCGTCAGCAGCGACGTCGGGTGCACGAGCGTCACGTCGAAGTCGCTGATCACCGTGTAGAACGACTCGCCGTTGTTCGTGTACGGGTCGAGGTGCCAGCCCGCGCCGTCGCGGACGGCGAGCACCGGGAGCGCGTTGCCGATCATGTTGAACGCGCCGTCGTGGCCGAACCGGTCGGCGCCGCTGGGCACGACGATCTGCAGGTCGAAGCCGATGGTCGCGGACTGGCCCTGTGCCAGCGGCGCGGGCAGCGTGATCTTCATGGCCGTGCAGTTCACGCTCAGCGCGGACGGCGTGCCGCCGGTGACGTTCGTGACGGTGATCGGCGTGCTCGGGCAGCTGCCGTGGTAGTTGTCCCACAGCCGCAGGTACACCTCGGGCAGCGCGGTCGCCGAGCCGTTGGTGAAGCTGACGCTCTGGTGCCCGGTCCAGGTGTCACCGGCGGTGTTCGACGTCAGGTTCACCGTGTAGGCCGGGTTGATCGGCGTGCGCGTGGAGTCCGCGGGGGCCGAGGTGATCGTCCAGGTGAAGGTGGCGCTCCCGCTGTTGCCGGCCGGGTCCTTCGCCGTCACGGTCACCGAAGACGTGCCCGCGGTGGTCGGCGTGCCGGTGATCTTGCCGGTGCTCGCGCCGATGGCCAGGCCCGCGGGCAGGCCGGTGGCGGTGTAGGTGAGTGCGTCGCCCTGCGGGTCGCTCGCCTGGATCTGCAGTGACGCGGCCTGGCCGACGGCGCCGGTCTGCGCGCCCGGCGAGGTGACCACCGGCGACTGCGGGTTGCTCGTCCCGGTCGTGGTCAGCGCGAAGTCGTCGAGGAGGAAGTTGGTGGCCAGGCTGGAATCCTCGGTGCCGGTGATCTTCAGCGTCACCGTCTGGCCGAGGTAGCGCGACACGTCGACCGTGCGCTGGACGTACCCGGTGTTCTGGTCGAGGTTCGAGTAGCTCGCGAGGGTGTCGGTACCCGCCTGCACCACCAGCTTGTCGTAGGCGGTGCCGGTCGTCGTCTCCTTGGTGTCGACGTGCGCCCACCAGGACAGCGACGCGGACGCGCAGCCGGCGGGCAGCGTCAGCGACTGGGACAGGGTGTCGGTGTGCGTGCTGCCGTAGCCGTCCAGCCAGGCGTCCATCGTCCCGCCGTGCGCGGGTTCCGCGGTGGTGGCGGCGGAGATGACCCCGCTGGTCTGGGTCCACGGCGCGGTGCCGCTCTCGAATCCGCCGTTGCCGACGAGCTGGTCGCCGCAGACCGCGGCGGCCTGGGCCGGCGCGGCGACGGCGACGGTGCCCAGCAGGCCGATGGCCACGCCGAGCGCAGCAGAAAGCACCCTCGATCTCATGGAGGTCGTCCTTTCCCGGCTCCGCCCCTGGGAGCCAGGAGAAGCGTCCTCTGCGGCCCGGACGGGCGGAACCCGCCATGAGTCGGGTTCCGCGGGCGGCCTGCCCCTTTCGCCGGGTATGCGCGGCAACGTCCGGATGTACGGATCTTGTACGCCGCATTGCGAGCTCGGCCCCTTCCGACCGGGAGGACGACAGGGGCTCGAGACTCAAGGCACTGGCCGTGGCCACCGGCGCGCTGCTCGCGCTGGCGGGCGGCGGGCCGGCGCACGCGGCGCCGTCGGTGGCCGCCGATGCCACCGGCATGGAAGCGATCTTCAACAACCCGCCCGAGAACGGCGACCGCGACCACTCGATCGAAACGCGGCTGGTCCAGCTGGTCAACGGCACCCCGGCCGGGGCGCAGATCCACATCTCGCTCTACAGCTGGACCCGCCCGGCGCTCGCCGAGGCGATCAAGGCGGCGCAGGCCCGCGGGGTCGAGGTGCGGATCGCGCTCGACGGTGGCGCGGACGACGACCCCGCCAACACCGCGATGCCGATCCTCAAGGGCGCCGGGCTCACCCAGCTGGTCTTCTGCGATACCGGCGGGGACAACACCGGGTGCATCGCCCACGACGGCACAACCTGACCACCGTGCAGGGCAACATGTTCAACAACGCCCTGCTGACCCACGGCGACCCGGACCTGTACGGCTTCTACCTCGGGCACGTGCAGAAGATGCTGGCGCAGAAGAAGAACAACGACTACTTGGCCGACGCCGGCTACCACAAGTCGCTCACCACCATGGTCACCAGCTATCTCGCGGCCCTGCGCGACAACGACGAGATCCTGATCAAGGTGGAGAACGCCGCGATCAGCGCGGCCTACCAGGACAACTTCGGCACCATCCTGGCCCGCGCCGAGTGCACGGCCCCGGCCGCCTGCTGAGGCTTCAGCCGGCCGAGCTCGCCAGGGTGCGCGCCGCGCGGGTTGCCAGGGGCCGGTAACCCGCCTGGGCGGCGAGCTTGGCCGCCGCTTCGCCGTGGGTGCGGGCCGATTCCGCGTCACCCATGGCGAGCGCCGCTTCCGCGAGGCCGGTCAGCGCCGCCGTTTCGCACCACGTGAAGCTGGTCTCGCGGGCGATGTCCAGCGCCGCCGTCAGATGGGCGACCGAGTCGGCCGCGCGGTTCAGCCGGAGGCAGACTTCGCCGAGCGCGGCCAGTGCCGAAGCTTCGGTGCCGCGATCGCCGATGCGGCGGGTCAGGTCCACCGCGCCGGCCGCGTCGGCGAGCGCGCGGGTGGCGTCGCCCGCCCGCGCCTCCAGGACCGCCCGGCCGGACAGCGCCGCCGCTTCGCCGTACTGGTAACCGAGTTCGCGGTTGGCGGCGAGCGCCCGCTCGTAGAACTCGGCCGCGACGGCGTTCCCGAGGTCGCGGTGGACGTGCCCGAGGTCGACCAGCAGGACGGCCACGCTGAACCGGGCGCCGTCGCGTTCGGCGATGTCCAGCGCGCGGCCGAAGTGGCCGAGCGCCGCGTCGAAGTCGCCGACCTGGCCGCAGGCGAACCCGAGGTTGGCCAGCGCCATCGTGATGCCCGGCATGCTGCTTTCTTCGCACAGCCGCAACGCTTCCAGGCCGCACGTGATCGCCTCGTGCGCGTCGCCGAGGCGCTGGTGCACGGCGCTCAGGTTGTTCAGCGCCGCGGCGCGCCCAGCGGCCCATTCCGCGGCCAGGCCGTCGGCCAGGACCGTCGTGAGGTGCGCGCGGGCTTCGGCGTAGCGGCCGCTGTTGACCCCGGCCAGCGCGATGGACAGCCGCATCGCCGCCTGTGCCTGGTGATCGCCGGCCGCCTGCGCGGCGGTCAGCGCCGTCGTGGCCGTGTCGATCCATTCCGTGTGGTGGCCGCGGTGGTGGAAGAACGCGCGGAGCGCGTCGGCCAGGTGCCAGGCGTACTCGCGCGGGCCGTGTCCCGCCGCGTGCTCGACGGCGGCGGCGAGGTTCGGCCACTCGGTGTCCAGCCACGCCAGCGCGTCTTCGGTGCCCTCGAACGGGTTTTCCGGTTCGGGCCGGGGCAGCCGGAGGAAGTGCGGGATGAGCAGCCGGCCCGCCGCGTCGGCCGTCCCGAGGTAGTGCTCGAACAGCCGCCGCCGTGCCGCGTCCGCCTCGGCGTTGGAGTCGTCGGCCGCGACCCGCCCGCCCGCGTAACTGCGCAGCAGGTCGTGGAACCGGTAGCGGCCGGGCAGGTGCCGCTCGACGAGGTTGGCCGCGGCGAGGGCCTTGAGCTGCTGCCGCGCGCGTCCTTCCGCGACGGTGGCGAGCTGCGCGGCCACCGGTGCGGTGAACGTCTGGCCCGGCACCAGCGCGAGCCGGCGGAACAGCAGCCGGTGTTCGGACGGCAAAGCCCGGTACGACACGGAGAACGCCGTCGTCACGGCGCTCTCCTCGGCGCCGTCGACGCTCAGCCCGGCCAGCGGATCGCCGTCGGCCAGTTCCCGCGCCAGCTCGGCGATCCCGGACACCTCGCCGGCGCCGAGGTTCGCCGCGGCCAGCCGCAGCGCCAGCGGGAGGTGCCCGCACAGGCGGGCCAGCTCCGCCGCCGCGGCCGGTTCGGCGGCGACCGCGGGCGGCCCGAGCACCGTTTCCAGCAGCTGCCGGGAATCCTCGGCAGGCAGCACGGTCAGCGGCACCGCCCGCGCGCCGGTGCGGGCGATCAGGTCCCCGAGCCGCTGCCGGCTGGTGACGAGCACCGTGCCCGACGGCGGCAGCAACGGCGTCACCTGCGCGCTGTCCCGGGCGTTGTCGAGCAGGACGAGCACCTGCCGGTCGGCCAGCAGGGAGCGCCACAACGCGGTGCGGCTGTCCGGGTCCGGCGGGATCGCGCGCGGATCGGTGCCGAGGGCCCGCAGCAGCTGCGCGGCCGCGACGGCCGGGGTGAGCGGCTCGTGGTCGGGATCGAACCCGCGCAGGTCGAGGTAGAGCTGGCCGTCGGGGAACCGGTCGCGGACGCGGTGCGCCCAGCGGACGGCGAGCGCGGTCTTGCCGACGCCCGCGGTGCCGGTCACCACGCGGATGTCCGCGCCGGGGCCGGCGGGTTCGTCGAGCCGGGCCAGCTCGGCGGTGCGGCCGGTGAAGCCGCGGACGTCGTGGGGCAGCTGGGCCGGGCGCACCGGCTCGTCACCGGCTTCGGGCACGGGATCCAGCGCCGGGTCGGCGGCGAGGATCGCGGCCTCCAGCCGGGTCAGCTCCGGCGCCGGGTCGAGCCCGAGCTCGGTGACGAGCCGGGCGCGCAGGCCGCGGAAGGCGGCGAGGGCGGCGTCGGTGCGGCCTTCGCGGTACAGCGCGAGCATCAGCTGGCCGACGAACCGCTGCCGCAGCGGGTGCGCGGCGACCAGCGTCGTCAGCTCGGCGAGCACGTCCCGGCCCCGGCCGAGCCGCAGCTGCGCGTCGATGCGGTCCTCCAGCGCGCTCCAGCGGGCCTCGGCCAGCCCGGTGACGAGCCGCCCGGCGACGTCGGCGGAGGCGGCGCCGGCCAGCGCGTCGCCCCGCCAGAGCGCGAGGGCCTCGTCGAGCAGGGCGACGGCGGTCTCGTCGTCGGCCGCGCGGGCCCGGCGGACGAGGGCGGTGAAGCGGTGGGCGTCGACGGTCTCCGGGTCGGCGCGCAGGACGTACCCGTGTCCTTCGGTGACGAGCTCGGGGCCGCCGGCGGCGCGGAACACCGCGCGCAGCCGCGAGATCAGCGCCTGCACGGTGTTGCGCGCGCTCGCCGGGGGATCGTCGGGCCAGAGCAGGTCCACGAGGTGGTCCAGGGCGACCGGGTGGGGGGTCTCGAGGAGCAGGACGGCGAGGACCAGGCGCTGCTTGCGGGAGCCGAGATCGACCGGGCCGCCGTCCGCCGCGGCCTCGACGGTGCCGAGGACGCGGAACTCCACCCGGTCACCTCCGTTCACCCGATCGGGTGTGCAAGCGTACTGCAAGCCCGGTGCAGTCCCGGTCCGCCATCCTGGCGGGGCCGCCGGACACGCTCCCGACGATGTCCGCGGCCGGCTCGGCCGCCGGGGCACACCGGCGGCTTCGGCTGTCGCTTCGCAGGCGGCACGAGCTGGGGGTAGGACCACCACGGCGATCCCTCCACGATCGCCGTGGTGGCCCTTGTGCGGTTGCTGCCCGGGGCAGCTTCCGCCGCCGGCCGTAGCGGCTCCGGTGGCGGCCCCGGCGGCCTCGACGCAGAATGCGCGCATGCAGCCGACGGCCGTCCGGGTCGCGCGCCTGGCCGACCCGGCCGGGCCCGCCGACGGCGTCCGCGTGCTCGTCGAACGGCTCTGGCCGCGCGGCACCGCCCGCACGGCGGTCGTCCTCGACGGCTGGTACCGCGACCTGGCCCCCTCCGACGCCCTGCGCACCTGGTACGGCCACGACCCCGAGCGGTTCGCCGAGTTCGCCGAGCGCTACCGCGCCGAGCTGCGCGAGCCCGGCCGCGCAGCGGCCCTGGACCGCCTGCGCACCCTGGCCGGCGACGGCCCGGTAACGCTCCTGACGGCCAGCGGATCACCCGCGATCAGCCAGGCGGCGGTCCTGGCAGCGGTCCTCACCGGCGACTGAGCCGGCCGCGAGCCGACCCTCCAAGCACGCGAGTCGACCCTCCAGGCACGCGAGCTGACCCTTCAAGCACGCGAGCTGACCCTCCAAGCACGCGAGCTGACCCTCCAGGCACGCGAGTCGACCCTTCAAGCACGCGAGCTGACCCGCCAGGCACGCGAGTCGACCCGCCAGGCACGCGAGTCGACCCGCCAGGCACGCGAGTCGACCCTTCAAGCACGCGAGTCGACCCTTCGGGTACGCGAGCCGACCCTTCCCGCGGCCGGCTCAGGAGCGGGTCGAGTCCGACGTGACGCGGACCGTCGCCGTCGCGGAGCCGAGCGTCCGGTGGCGGGCCGTCAGCGTCAGCGTTCCCGGCCGGCCCGTGAACGGCCGCAGCCACACCGCCGCCGCGCCGCCGGTGGCCCCGAAGTCCAGCGTCGTGTCGCCGACCAGGTCACCCGGGCCGCTCAGCTCCAGCGTCACGACGCCGGCCGTCCCCGCGCGCAACGTCCCGAAGCGGTCCCTCGCCGCGATGACCACCCGGGTCGCGTCGGCGCCGTCGGCCCGCAGCTCCGGGTCGTCGGGGACGCAGCTGAGCACGTCCGTGCCGCGGTCGCCGCTGAACCGGCGGCTGAGCACCAGCCGTCCGCCCGCGTAGCCGTCGATGCGCAGCTGCGGCCGCCGCCCCTTCGGCACGACGAGGTCGGCCGCGAACGGCGGGTACCGCAGGTGCGGGAAGTCGCCGCGGCGGCTGCGTGCTTCGCCCGCGGGCCGGTCGTCGAGGAACAGCAGCAGGCGGTCGCAGTTCGACCAGATCGTCGCGCCCGGTCCCGCGCCCGCGGCCCGGTCCGTGAAGTCCCAGGCGAAGCCGGGCTCGACGACCGCCCGCACCCCCGGGTCCACTTGAGACGCGTAGAAGGCCGCAGCGGGCTTGGGGATCCGGAAGATGTCCGACACCCCCGCGTACTTCACCCCGCCGACCGCCCGCTGCCAGCCCGACGGGTAGTCGAACGCGCACCAGGCGAGCAGCCCGCAGTAGCGGTCGTCGGCGGCGGCCAGGTCGTGGGCCTTGGCGTGCAGTTCCGCCTGCTGCTGCCGGGTGGCCGGGGCGTCGGTGCGGCGGTAGGCGCGGGCCCCGGCGAGCGTGCCGATCGTCTCCGTCACCAGATACGGCACCCCCGGCCGCGGCGGGCGCAGCTGGAAGGGCGCGCCGCGCCGGGCCGTGTAGTCGTTGTAGGCCAGCACTTCGACGTCGCCGCCGGCGTACCGGCCGCCCGTTGGGCTGGCCAGCGCGCCGCTCGTCGACCGGGACGGGTCGAGCTGCCGGGCCAGCCGCCCGGTCCGCTGGTACATCGCCGTCGTGCCGTTGGCCTCGTTCACCCGCGTGCCCCAGACGACGATGCTCGGGTGGTTGCGGTCGCGCACGACCATGCCCGCGACGTCGGCCAGGTTTTGCCGCTGCCACGCGTCGTCCCCGACGTGCCCCCAGCCTGGGATCTCCTCCCACACCAGCAGGCCCAGCTCGTCGCAGGCGTCGAGGAACGCGCTCGACTGCGGGTAGTGCGAACAGCGGACCATCGTGCAGTTCAGCTCGCGGCGCAGGATCTCGGCGTCCCGCCGCTGCACGCGGTCCGGCAGCGCCCCGCCCGCGAACGGGTACCACTGGTGGCGGTTGAGGCCGAACAGCTTCAGCCGCCTGCCGTTGAGGAAGAAGCCTTCGGTGGTGAACCGCGCGTCGCGGAACCCGGTCCGCACGACCCGCTGGTCGAGCACACGCGGTCCGGACCGGACGGTCACCACGACGTCGCACAACGCCGGGTCCTCGACGTCCCAGAGCCGGACCGCGTCGAGCCCGCCGACGTCGAACTCGACGGTCTTGCCGCCCACCGGCGCGGCGCCGTGGGCGAGTTCGCGGCCCGCTTGGCGCACCGACGCGGTCACCTGTCCCAGGACGGGCGCGTCGAACGTGCACGTCAGGTGCAGTGACCGGCCGGGGGAGAGGACGTCGGCGGGCCGGGCGAAGACGTCGGTCAGCCGGATCCGCGGCACCGCGCCGATCGTCGCCTGCCGGTAGATCCCGGCCGGCTGGTAGAAGTCGATCACCGACGGCCCCGCACTGCGCGGCAGGTTGGGCGGCACGTCCAGCGCCCACCGCCCGTCGACGACCACGGCGAGGACGTTGTCGCCCGCCACGACGCCCGGCAGCTCGACCTCGAACGGGAGGTAGCCGCCGTGGTGAGTGACGACGAGCCGGCCGTTGAGGTGCACCTCGGCGTCGGTCATGACGCCGTCGAAGCGGGCGAGGTGGCGTTCGCCGGCCGAGCCCGTGAAGTGCCGCCGGTAGATCCACCGGTCCTGCCAGGACGCCGGGTCCCAGCCGGTCCACGACAGCGGCGTCACGCAGTGGGGCAGCTGCACCGGCGAAAGGTCGAGTTCGTCGAAGCCCGGTTCGGTGCAGCCGTCGTCGTACCGCCCGAACAACCAGAAATCGCCCAGGTGCACGGTGTCCGGGCCGGGGGCGGCGTTCCCCGCCGACCCGGCGACGGCGGCGCCGAGCAACGCGACCCCGCTCGCGGCCAGGAACCCGCGCCGGGAAAGCCGCGGTTGCTGGCCGGACATCGGCGACCTCCCTGCTGCGGGCTCGCTGGTGTTATCGCTTGCACGCGGTAAGACGTCACAAACGATCAGCGGGTTGCTCACCGGAGGGTGGAAGCGCGGACCACCAGTTCGGGGGTGAAGACGACCTGCCGGTGCTCGTGCCCGGTTTCGGTGGTTTCCGCCAGCAGGAGTTCCGCGGCCGTGCGGCCGAGGCGCCGCCGGGGCTGGCGGACCGACGTCAGCGGGACCGCGGCCGCCGCGGCGAACTCGATGTCGTCGTAGCCGACGATCGCCAGGTCGTCCGGGACGCGCATGCGGAGGTTCGCGCAGGTCTGCAGCAGGCCGAGGGCGACGAGGTCGTTCGCGCAGAACGCGGCGGTCGGGCGGACCGGCGCCGGCAGTCCCGCCAGCCGCTCGCCGGCCCCGCGGCCGTCGGCCACGGTCAGCGCCGACGTCGTCAGGTCGACGAGGTGGTCCGGGCCGAGCCCGGCGGCGCTCAGCGCCCGCAACGCGCCGAGCCGCCGGTCGCGGACCTGGCCGACGCTCGGGTGGTTGCCGACGAAGGCGATCCGCTCGTGGCCCTGTTCGACCAGGTGCCGCACGGCGATCTCGCCGCCGTGGACGTCGTCGACCGCGACCGAGCAGAGCGCCGTCCCGTCCGGAGTCCGGTCGACGACGACCACCGGTGTGCCGCGGCGCGCGATCTCGTGCAGCACCGGGGCGTCCGGGTCGACCGGCGTGATGAGGATGCCCTGGACGCGCTGCTGTTCGAGGCGGCCGAGGTAGGCCGCTTCCCGCGACGGCTGGTGAGCGCTGTTGCAGAGGAACAGCGAGAGGTCACCGGCGTCGGCGGCGTCCTCCATGCCGGCCGCGACGTCGGTGAAGAACGGGTTGCTGCCGTCGAGCATGACGTAGGCCAGCACCCGGCTGCGCCCGGCGCGCAGCTGCCGCGCGGACTCGTTGCGCACGAACCGGAGTTCGGCCATCGCGGCCTCGACCTTCGCCCGGGTCACCGGGCTCACCCGGTCGGGCCGGTTGAGCACATTGGACACCGTGCCGAGGGAGACGCCGGCGGCCGCCGCGACGTCCTTCATGCCCGCTGCCCTCGGCTCGGCACCGGGCTCCCTGACCACCATGCGGCCCCCTCTCCCCGTGGGCGTTGAAACGTAACATCACCACGAACTATCTGCTGGAGATGCCGTTTAGCCACGGCTTCACCGATGCATTGACTTCTTCTTCCGCCGCATAGTAGCTTCACCGCACCAGATTTGTGAAACCTTTCAATCCGGAGGTCGCGATGACGCGCCCACGCCCGGGCCGGGCTCCTCTGCTTGAGGTGCGCGGCGTGACGAAGTCGTTCGGCGCGGTCGCGGCCGTCGCCGGTGTGAGCTTCGGGCTGCACGCCGGGGAGGCCCACGCGCTGGTCGGGGAGAACGGCGCCGGCAAGTCGACGATCGTCAAGATGCTGGCCGGGGTGCACCGGCCCGACGACGGCACGTTGCTGCTGGACGGCGAGCCGGTCGGGTTCGGCTCGCCCGCCGACGCCAAGGCGGCCGGCATCGCGGTGATCTACCAGGAACCGACGCTGTTCCCGGACCTGAGCGTCGCGGAGAACATCGTGATGGGCCGCCACCCGCGCAAGAGCCTGGGCCGGATCGACCGGGCGGCGATCCGCGCCGAGGCCGAGCGGCTCTTCGCCCGCCTCGGCGTTCGGATCGACCCGGCCCGGCCGGCCCGCGGGCTGTCCATCGCCGACCAGCAGATCGTCGAGATCGCCAAGGCGCTCAGCGCCGACGCCCGGGTGCTGGTGATGGACGAGCCGACCGCCGCGCTGACCCGGATCGAGGTCGAGCGGCTGTTCACCGTCGCGCGGACGCTGCGCCAGGAAGGCGCGGCGATCATGTTCATCTCCCACCGCTTCGAGGAGATCACCGAGCTCTGCCAGCGCGTGACGATCATGCGCGACGGCAAGCACGTCTCCACCGACGCCATCGAGGACGTCACCGTCGAGGAGATGGTGAAGCGCATGGTCGGCCGCGACCTGGACGCGCTGTTCCCCAAGCAGGACGTCGAACCGGGCGCGGTCGTGCTCGAGGTCGAGGGCCTCGCCCGGGAAGGCGTGTTCCGCGACATCTCCTTCTCCGTGCGCGCCGGGGAAATCGTCGCGTTCGCCGGGCTGGTCGGCTCCGGCCGCTCGGAGGTCGTCCAAGCGGTCTTCGGCGTCGACGAACGGGACGCCGGAGTCGTCAAGGTGAGCGGCAAGAAGCTCAAGCCGCACTCGTCGCGGGCCGCGATGGCCGCCGGGCTGGCCCTGGTCCCCGAAGACCGGCGCCAGCAGGGCCTGATCATGGACCTCTCGATCGAGCGGAACGTGACGCTCCCGCGGTCACGCGCGCTTGCGAAGCTGGGCTTCCTGACCGGTGCCGGCGAGCGTCGGGAGGCGCGGCACTGGACCGAGCGGCTGCGCACCAAGTACCGCCGGCTCGGCGACCCCGTCGGGACGCTCTCGGGCGGGAACCAGCAGAAGGTCGTGCTGGCCAAGTGGCTGGCGATGGCGCCGAAGGTGCTGATCGTCGACGAGCCGACGCGCGGCATCGACGTCGGCACGAAGGCCGAGGTGCACCGGCTGATGTCGGCGCTGGCCGCCGAAGGCGTCGCGATCGTGATGGTGTCCTCGGAACTGCCGGAGGTGCTGGGCATGGCCGACCGCGTGCTGGTGATGCGGGAGGGCCGGATCGTGGCCGAGCTCCCGCGCGCCGAAGCGACCGAGGACTCGGTCATGTTCGCCGCGATGGGGCAGGAGGCCGCCGCATGACCGTGACGAAGGAGGCCGCCGCGACCGCGCAGCCGGCCGTCCACTCCGGACGCTCGTGGACCGCGAACGTGCTGAAGGCCCGCGAATCCGGCATCGCGGGAGCCCTGATCGTCCTGATCGCGTTCACCGCGACGCAGAACTCCCGGTTCCTGTCCGGGCAGAGCATCCGCGACATCCTGCTGGGGACGGCGATCCTGGCGGTGCTCGCCGTCGGCCAGGCGATCGTGATGATCACCCGCAACATCGACCTCTCGGTCGGCTCGGTGCTCGGCCTGTCGGCGTTCGCCGCCGGCACGCTGATGAAGGACCACCCGGGCCTGCCGGTGATCGTCGCGATCCTCGTGGGACTGGCCGTCGGTGCGGTGTGCGGGCTGGTCAACGGCGTCCTGGTGCGCTTCGGCCAGGTGCCCGCGCTGGTCGTCACGCTCGGCACGCTCTACGCCTACCGCGGGGTCAGCTACTTCTGGGCCGGCGGGCAGCAGATCAACGCCGACAAGCTGCCGGCGTCCTTCCTGGACTTCGGCACCGCGTCGGTGCTCGGCGTGCCGTGGCTGGTGCTCATCGCGGTGCTGGTCCTGGTCGTCGCCGGGATCGTGCTGCGCAGCTACCGCGCCGGCCGCGAGCTGTACGCGATGGGGTCGAGCCCGCAGGCGGCGCAGCTGGCCGGCATCCGCGTCGGCCGCAACACGAGCGCGGCGTTCCTGGTCAGCGGCGCGCTCGCCGGGTTGGCCGGCGTCCTGTTCGCCGCCCGGTTCGGGACCGTGGACGCCGCCGCCGGGACCGGCTACGAGCTCAACGTCGTCGCCGCGGCCGTCGTCGGCGGGGTGGCGGTGTTCGGCGGCAGCGGCTCGGTCTGGGGCGCGGGCCTCGGCGCGCTGCTGCTGACGGTCATCGGCAGCGCCCTGGCCGTGCTCGACATCAACCAGTTCTGGCAGCAGGCGATCGTCGGCGCGCTGATCCTGCTGGCCATCGGCGCCGACCGGCTGGTCGCCGTCCGGGTCGCCAAAGCACTGAAGAAGAGGGATTCCCATGTCTGACCAGGGAAACCGGCTCGGCAGGCTGCTCAGCTGGGACGCCGCCGTCGTGCTCGTGACGGTGCTCGTCCTGATCGTCGCCTCCGGTGCCGTGGAGAACTTCGGCACCAGCCGCAACTTCACCTTCCTGCTGCTCGACCTGCTCCCGATCGCGCTGGTCGCGCTGCCGATGACGTTCATCATCGTCACCGGCGAGATCGACCTCTCGGTGGCGAGCACGCTCGGCCTGACGTCGGCGGTGATGGGTTCCCTGTGGGATGCGGGCCTGTCGATCGAGACGATCATCCCGCTCTGCATCGCGCTCGGCGCGGTCCTGGGCGCGTTGAACGGCTTCTTCGTCACCGTGCTGAAGCTGCCGTCGCTGGCCGTCACCATCGGCACGCTGGCCCTGTACCGCGGATTGGCGTTCGTGGTGCTCGGCGACAGCGCGGTCGCCGACTTCCCGCGGGCCTACACGAGCTGGGTCACCGGGACGATCGGCGACGGCCCCATCCCGAACGTCCTGATCCCCCTGGTCGTCGTCGCCCTGGTCTTCGGCGTCGTGCTGCACATGACGCCCATCGGCCGCGGCGTGTTCGCCGCCGGGGCGGGGGAGCAGGCGGCCCGGTTCGCCGGCATCCGCACCGGACGGCTCAAGTTCTGGCTGTACGTCGTGAGCGGCGCGGTCGCCGGTCTCGCCGGGATCCTGTGGACACTGCGGTACTCCAGCGCCCGTGCCGACAACGGCTTCGGCCTCGAACTGGCCGTCGTGGCCGCCGTGCTGCTCGGCGGCGTGTCCATCTTCGGCGGCAAGGGCACGCTGCCGGGTGTGCTCGCCGGCGTGGTCCTGCTCGCGACGCTGCAGAACGCCTTGCGCCTGCAGGACGTCTCGAACGAGGCGCTCAACATCGTGACCGGCGTGCTCCTGATCGTGTCGGTCCTGCTCCCCAACATCGTGACTTCGGCCCGCACGGCAGTGCGACGCCGTCAGCAAGCCGCAACTCCCGAAAGGTGACGAAGATGTCCCGACGGTTCCTCACCGGCGCAGTGTCGGCCGGGCTGGTGCTGGTCCTGGCCGCGTGCAGCGGCACGACCAAGAACGACAACGCCGGCTCCGGCGCGCAGCAGTCCACCGCCGCGGCCAACCCGAACGCCGCGGCCGCGACCGGCGTCAAGATGGCGTTCCTGCCCAAGCAGCTCAACAACCCCTACAGCGACATCGAGGTCAGCGGCGGCAAGGCGGCCCTGGGCGAGCTGAAGGGCGAGTACAAGCTGGTCGGCCCCAACGACGCGAGCGCGTCGTCGCAGGTCAGCTACATCAACACGCTGATCCAGCAGCAGCAGGACGTCATCGGCATCGCCGCGAACGACCCGAACGCGGTGTGCCCGTCGCTCAACCAGGCCCGCGGCGCCGGCATCAAGGTCGTCGCGTTCGACTCCGACGCCGCGAAGGACTGCCGCGACGTCTTCATCAACCAGGCCACCACCCAGGGCATCGGCGAGGCGCTGGCCAAGCAGGCCAAGGACCTCTCCGGCGGGTCCGGCGAGATCGCGGTCCTCTCGGCGACGCCGAACGCCACCAACCAGAACGCCTGGATCGACGTCCTCAAGAAGGAACTGGCCAAGCCGGAGTACGCGAACCTGAAGCTGGACAAGATCGCCTACGGCAACGACGACGACCAGAAGTCTTTCCAGGAGGCCCAGGGCCTGCTGCAGTCGTTCCCGAACCTCAAGGTGATCGTGTCGCCGACCACCGTGGGCATCGCGGCCGCCGCGCGGTACGTCAGCTCGTCCAGCTACAAGGGCAAGGTCGCGGTGACCGGGCTCGGCACGCCCAACCAGATGCGCGCCTTCGTCAAGGACGGCACCGTGAAGCAGTTCGCGCTGTGGAACCCGGCCGACATCGGCTACCTCGCCGCCTACGCCGGCGTCGCGCTCAAGTCCGGCCAGATCACCGGCAAGCAGGGCGAGAAGTTCAAGGCGGGCAAGCTCGGCGACTACACGATCGGCGAGAACGGCGAGATCGTGCTCGGCCCGCCGACGACCTTCGACGCGAACAACATCGACAAGTTCAACTTCTGATGCCACGGTACTGCTTCTCCCTCCAGGTCAAGCCCGACCGGCTGGCCGAGTACACCGAGCGCCACCGAGCGGTGTGGCCCGAGATGCAGCAGGCCCTGCACGACACCGGCTGGCGGAACTATTCGCTGTTCCTCCGCGACGACGGCCTGCTGATCGGGTACGTCGAGGCGGACGACCTCGAAGCCGCACAGGCCGCCATGGCGGAGACCGACGTCAACACCCGCTGGCAGGCGGAAATGGCGGAGTTCTTCACCGGCCTGGACTCCCGCCCGCCGGACGAAGGGTTCCAGCTGCTCGACGAGGTCTTCCACCTCGACGTCTGGGAAGGACGATGATCGCCATGGGTGATTCGACCGCGGTCAAAGCGGCCCTGCGGGCCCAGCGCATCGAGACGCCGTCGTGGGCGTACGCGAACTCGGGCACCCGGTTCAAGGTGTTCCCGCAGCCCGGTGTCCCGCGGACGCCGGAGGAGAAGATCGCCGACGCCGCGGTGGTGCACCGGCTCACCGGGGTGGCGCCGAGCGTGGCGCTGCACATCCCGTGGGACAAGGTCGACGACTACGGCGCCCTGACCGCGTACGCGCGTGACCTAGGTGTCGAGATCGGCGCGATCAACACGAACGTCTTCCAGGACGAGGACTACAAGCTCGGTTCGGTCACCAACCCGGATCCGGGCATCCGCCGCAAGGCGACCGACCACCTCCTGGAAGCCGTCGACATCATGGACGCGACGGGTTCGCGCGACCTGAAGCTGTGGTTCTCCGACGGCATCAACTACCCGGGCCAGGACGACATCCGCGACCGGCAGGACCGGCTGGCGGCGGCGCTGCGCGAGACGTACGACCGGCTGGGCCCGGACCAGCGCATGCTGCTGGAGTACAAGCTGTTCGAGCCCGCCTTCTACGCCACCGACGTGCCGGACTGGGGCACGTCCTACGCCCACTGCATCGAGCTGGGCGAGCGGGCCACGGTGTGCATCGACACCGGCCACCACGCGCCCGGGACGAACATCGAGTTCATCGTCGCGTTCCTGCTGCGGGCCGGGAAGCTGGGCGCGTTCGACTTCAACTCGCGCTTCTACGCCGACGACGACCTGATGGTCGGGGCCGCGGACCCGTTCCAGCTGTTCCGGATCATGTACGAGATCGTCCGCGCCGACGCGTTGGATCCTGCGTACGGCATCGCCTTCATGCTCGACCAGTGCCACAACATCGAGGCGAAGATCCCGGCGATCATCCGGTCGGTGATGAACGTCCAGGAGGCCACCGCGAAGGCATTGCTGGTCGACCGGGACGCGTTGCGCTCGGCCCAGCAGGCCGGTGATGTGCTCGCCGCGAACGCCGTGCTGATGGACGCCTACAACACCGACGTCCGGCCGCTGCTGGCCGAGCTGCGGACGGACGCCGGGCTCGACCCGGACCCGATCGCGGCGTATGCCCGCAGCGGGTACCAGGAAAAGATCGTGGCCGAGCGCGCCAGCGGCACGCAGGCCGGATGGGGAGCATGAGGATGACCGTGCCGGAGCAGCTCATCGCGCGCAGCAACGCGCTCGGGGCCGACCCGCGCAACACCAACTACGCCGGCGGCAACACCTCCGCCAAGGGGTCGGTGACCGACCCGGTCACCGGTTCGCCTGCCGACGTCCTGTGGGTCAAGGGCTCCGGCGGCGACCTCGGCACGCTGACCGAGGCCGGCCTGGCGGTGCTGCGGCTGGACCGGCTGCGTGCCCTGGCCGACGTCTACCCGGGTGTCGAGCGCGAGGACGAGATGGTCGCCGCGTTCGACTACTGCCTGCACGGCCGGGGCGGGGCGGCGCCGTCCATCGACACGGCGATGCACGGTCTCGTCGAAGCCCCGCACGTCGACCACCTGCACCCGGACTCGGGCATCGCGCTGGCCACGGCGGCCGACGGCCCGGCGTTGACCAAGGAGTGCTTCGGCGACCGCGTGGCGTGGGTGGACTGGCGGCGGCCCGGGTTCCAGCTGGGACTGGACATCGCCGCGGTCAAGGCGGCCAACCCGCAGGCCATCGGCGTGATCCTCGGCGGGCACGGCATCACGGCGTGGGGTGCGACCTCGGAGGAGTGTCAGCGCAACTCCCTGGAGATCATCCGGACGGCCGAGGAGTTCCTCGCCTCCCGGGGTGCTCCGGAGCCGTTCGGCCCGGTCGTCCCGGGTTTCGAAGCCCTGCCCGAGCCCGAGCGCCGGGCGCGCGCCGCGGCTCTGGCGCCGGTGATCCGCGGCCTGGCGGCCACCGATCAGCGGGTGGTGGGGCACTACACCGACAGTGAGGCGGTCCTGGAGTTTCTGTCCCGGGAGAAGCTGCAGCCGCTGGCCGCGCTGGGTACGTCGTGCCCGGACCACTTCCTGCGCACCAAGGTCCGCCCCCTCGTGGTGGACCTCCCGGCGACCGCGCCCGTCGAGGACGTCGTCGCGCGGCTGAAGGAATTGCATACCGAATACCGTTCGGAGTATGCCGCATACTACGAGCGGCACGCCGACGCCGATTCGCCCGCGATGCGGGGCGCCGACCCGGCGATCGTGCTCGTCCCCGGCGTCGGGATGTTCTCCTTCGGCAAGGACAAGCAGACCGCGCGGGTGGCGGGGGAGTTCTACGTCAACGCCATCAACGTCATGCGCGGCGCCGAAGCCGTCTCGACCTACGCGCCGATCCCGGAAAGCGAGAAGTTCCGGATCGAGTACTGGGCCCTCGAAGAGGCGAAGCTGCAGCGGATGCCGAAGCCCAAACCCCTCGCCGGCCGGATCGCCCTGGTCACCGGGGCGGGGTCGGGCATCGGCAAGGCCATCGCGCAGCGGCTGGCCGCCGAAGGTGCGTGCGTGGCGATCGCCGACCTGAACCTGGACGCTGCCACCGAGGTGGCGTCCGGAATCGGGAACGCGGACAAGGCGGTCGCGGTGCTCGCCGACGTCACCGACGCCGAGGCCGTGCAGTCCGCTGTGGACGCAACCGTGCTCGCCTTCGGCGGCATCGACCTGGTCGTCAACAACGCCGGACTGTCGATCTCGAAGCCGCTGCTGGAAACCACCGAACGCGACTGGGACCTGCAGCACGACGTCATGGCCAAGGGCTCGTTCCTGGTCGCCCGCGCGGCGGCCAAGGCCATGGTCGACCAGGGCATCGGCGGCGACATCGTCTACATCTCGTCGAAGAACTCGGTGTTCGCGGGTCCGAACAACGTCGCCTACGGAGCCGCGAAGGCCGACCAGGCCCACCAGGTCCGGCTGCTGGCCGCCGAGCTGGGGACGCACGGCATCCGCGTCAACGGTGTCAACCCCGACGGCGTCGTCCAGGGCTCCGGCATCTTCGCCGGCGGCTGGGGTGCCCAGCGCGCGGCCGTCTACGGCGTGCCGGAGGAGAAGCTCGGCGAGTTCTACGCCCAGCGCACCATCCTCAAGCGCGAGGTGCTGCCCGAGCACGTCGCCTCCGCCGTGTTCGCGCTGACCGGTGGCGAGCTGACCCACACCACCGGCCTGCACGTCCCGGTGGACGCCGGCGTGGCCGCCGCGTTCCTGCGTTAGGAGAACCATGACGCTCGACCGCATCACCCCGCGCCGCACCCGAGTCGGCCTGGTCTCCGGCGGGCTCGGCGCGTACTGGCCGCAGTTCCCTTCGCTGTTGCCCCAGCTGGAGGCTTCGGCGCGGCGAGTCTCTTCGCGACTGTCCGAACTGGACTGCGAGGTGATCGACGCCGGGTTCGTCTCGGACGCTCAGGAAGGCGCGGCCGCGGCGGAGAAGCTGCGGGTGGCCGGGTGCGACCTGATCGTCGGCTTCCTCACGACGTACCTGACGTCCAGCATGCTGGCGCCGGTCGCGCAGCGTTCGGGCGCGCCGGTGCTGCTGCTGAACCTGCAGCCCACCGAAGCGATGGACCACGAGTCCTTCGACACCGGCGCGTGGCTGGCCTACTGCGGCGCGTGTCCGCTGCCGGAGATGGCCAACGCGTTCCGCCGTCTCGGTGTCGAGTTCCGCTCGGTGTCCGGGTACCTCGAGGACGAGCGCGCGTGGACGCGGATCTCCGGCTGGATCAAGGCGGCCGGTGTCCGCGCGGCGCTGCGGCACGGCCGCCACGGCCTGCTCGGGCACCTCTACCCGGGCATGATGGACGTCGCCACCGACCCGACGCTGGTGTCGGCCCAGCTGGGCGGGCACGTCGAGATCCTCGAGGTCGACGACCTGCGGGTGCGCGTGGAGAAGGTCACCGACGCCGAAACCGCCGCGCGCGTCGAGCTCGCCCGCGAAGTGTTCACCGTGGACGAGTCCGTTGTGGACGAAGACTTCGCCTGGGGTGCCCGGGTTTCGGTGGCCCTGGACCGGCTCGTCGCGGACTTCTCCCTCGACTCGCTGGCCTACTACCACCGCGGCCTGGACGGCGAGACGCACGAACGCGTCGGCGCCGGGTTCATCCTCGGCGCGTCCCTGCTCACCGCCCGCGGCATCCCGGCGGTCGGCGAGTACGAGCTGCGCACGTCGCTGGCCATGCTGGTCATGGACCGGCTCGGCGCCGGCGGCTCGTTCACCGAGCTGCAGGCGCTCAACTTCCGTGACGGCGTGGTCGAGATGGGCCACGACGGCCCGGCGCACCTCGGGATCAGCGCCCGCAAGCCGCTGCTGCGCGGCCTGGGCGTCTACCACGGCAAGCGCGGCTGGGGCGTGTCGGTGGAGTTCGACGTCAAGCACGGGCCGGTGACGCTGTGCGGGCTGGGCCAGCGCCGGGACGGGACGTTCACGCTGATCGCGTCCGAGGGCACGGTGGTGCCGGGGCCGCTGCTGCGCATCGGCAACACGACGTCCCGCGTCGACTTCGGCTGTGACCCGGGGGAGTGGACGGACGCCTGGTCGGCCAGCGGCATCGCCCACCACTGGGCGCTCGGCACCGGCCACCGCGTGGCGGAACTGACGGCGGTCGCGGACCTCCTCGGCCTGGAGCTGACGGTGGTGCGTCCGTGAAGCGAGTCGCGGCGGTCGACCTCGGCGCGTCCAGCGGGCGGGTGATGGCCGGAACGGCCGGCCCGTCGGTCCTGACGGTCGAGGAGATCCGCCGCTTCCCGAACGGCGGCGTCCGCGCCGGACCGGCGCTGTACTGGGACATCCTGGGCCTGTACCGCGAAACCCTGGCCGGCATCCGCGAAGCGGGCCGCCTGGACGGCGTCGGCATCGACTCCTGGGCCGTCGACTACGGGTTGCTGGACGACCGAGGCGCGCTGCTCGGCAACCCCGTCCACTACCGCGACTCGCGCACCGACGGCGTGCCCGCATCGGTTTCCGCGCTGGTCTCCGCACGTTCGCTCTACGACGTGACGGGCCTGCAGCAGCTGCCGTTCAACACGCTGTACCAGCTGGTCTCCGAAGGTGACCGCCTCTCGGCTGCTTCGACCATGCTGCTCATCCCCGACTTGCTGAACTACTGGCTCACGGGCTCGATCGGCGCGGAGCGCACGAACGCGTCGACCACTCAGCTGTACGACGTCCGCACGCAGTCTTGGGCCACCTCACTCGCGTCTCGCGTCGGGATCCCGCCCCGGCTGCTGCCGCCGTTGCGCGACCCGGGCATGGTGGTGGGCACGGCGGACGAACTGGGCGGCATCCCGGTGGTGGCGGTGGGTTCCCACGACACGGCGTCGGCGGTGGTGGCGGTCCCGGCGGCCCCCGGGACGAACTTCGCGTACATCTCGTCGGGCACGTGGTCGTTGGCCGGCCTCGAACTGCCCGCGCCGGTCTTGACCGATGAGGCGTTGGCGGCGAACTTCACGAACGAGGGCGGCGTCGACGGCACGATCCGCTTCCTGCGCAACGTGATGGGCCTGTGGGTGCTGTCGGAAACGCTGCGCACGTGGTCGACGCCGGACCTGCCTGCGCTGCTCGCCGCCGCGGCTTCGGCGCCCCCGCTGGCCGCGGTGGTGGACATCGACGCCCCCGAGTTCCTCCCGCCGGGTGACATGCCGGCCCGTCTGTCGGCGGCCTGCCGGGCAACGGGCCAGCGCCCACCATCGGATCGTGCGGCGGTGGTCCGCTGCATCGTGGACAGCCTGGCCTTGGCCCACCGCCGCACGATCCAAGCGGCGGCCCGCATCACGGGCCGTCCGGTCGACGTCATCCACCTGGTCGGCGGCGGAGCGCGCAACGAGCTGTTGTGCCAATCGACGGCGGACGCGTGCGGGGTGCCGGTGCTGGCGGGCCCGGTGGAGGCGGCGGCGCTGGGGAACGTGCTGGTCCAGGCCCGGGCGTTGGGGGAGGACCTCCCGGACCTGGCGGCGATGCGTGAGCTGGTACGCGAGACGCAGGAGATCCGCCGTTACGAGCCATCGGGTCGTGAGGACTGGGCGGCCGCCGAGGCCCGGCTGGGTTGAGTGCCCCCGCGGTCTCGGTCCGGGCTTTCAGCCAACGCCGGACCGCCGGGGCAGGTCGTCCTCCACGGGGTCAGAGGTTGATGTTGCCGTGCACGTCCCGCAGCTGCACGACCTTGCCCGTGACGTTCCCGGTCACCGTGTTGTGCACGTCGCCTCGGGAAACCCTGCTCTCCGGGAGCTTCTCCCACTCCTCGCGCAACGCTTCGGCGAACTCCGCGTCTTCCACCTGGGCCTCCGACAGCCGCTCGGCGAGGGCGGTGATGGGGCGGTTGTCCTCCGGGGCCGCCGCTGCCGCCTCCAGGGCCGCGATGGCCGGGGGGTTCTTGGCGAACTTGCGTCTGACCAGTTCGTAGAGTCCGGTCGCACCCTTCGCCGCGAGGGCGGCGGCGATGGAGATCAGGATCGGTTCGGGCATGCCTCCAACCTACTGGCGGACCTGCTCCGCGAGCTACAGCCAGCCGCGCTCGTCGGCGATCCGGACGGCTTCCACCCGGTTGCGCGCGCCCGTCTTGGTGATCGCCGCCGAGACGTAGTTGCGGACCGTTCCCTCCGACAGGTAAAGGCGGCCGGCTATCTCGGCGATCGTCGCGCCGGTCCGGGCGGTGATGAGGACGTCGCGTTCGCGGGCGGTCAGGGGTGAGCCGCCTGCCGCCAGGGTCGCGACCGCCAGCGCCGGGTCCACCACCCGCTCGCCGGCCCGGACCCGGCGGATCGCGTCGGCCAGTGCGTCGGCGGGCGCGTCCTTCACCACGAACCCCGCCGCGCCCGCCTCCATCGCGCGCCGCAGGTAGCCCGCGCGGCCGAACGTCGTGAGCATGATGACGCGGCAGTCCGGCAGCTGGGCGGTGAGCACCGCCGCGGCCGCCAGCCCGTCCAGGCCCGGCATCTCGATGTCGAGCAGCGCCACGTCGGGCCGGTGCTCGCGGGCCGCCGCGACGACCTCGTCGCCCCGGCCGACCGAGGCCACCACCTCGAAGTCGTCTTCGAGCGAAAGCAGCGCGCACAACGCTTCGCGGACCAGCGCCTGGTCGTCGGCGAGCAGCAGGCGGATGGTCACAGCGTCACCCGCAGCCGCCAGCCGCGCGGGTCCAGCGGACCGGCCGTGAGGTTGCCGCCGGCCGCGGCGACGCGCTCGCGCAGCCCGTCGAGGCCCGAGCCGTTGCTCGCCGATCCGCCGACGCCGTCGTCGGCCACCTCCACCGACGCGGCCGAAAGGGTGACCGCGCACCGGTTCGCGCGGGCGTGCCGTGCGACGTTCGTCAGGCCCTCCCGCACCACCCAGCCGAACAGCTCCTGGCGCTCCGGGGGCACGACGTCGGTGGCCGTCGGCAGGTCCGCGGCGACGCCGCACGCGCGCAGCAGCTCGCGGCCGCGGGCGAGTTCGCCCGCCAGCGTTACCTCGCGGTAGCCCGACACGGCCGCGCGCACGTCGGTCAGCGCCTGCCGCGCCAGCGTCTCGACGGCCGACATCTCTTCACCCGCGCGGGTGGCCTCGGCGGTGACGAGCCGCCGGGCGAGGGTGCTCTTCACCGTGATCGCGGTGAGGGAGTGGCCGAGCAGGTCGTGCAGGTCGCGGGCGATCCGGGCGCGCTCGGCCTCGGACGCCAGCCGCGCGACCTCGGCGCGGGCCTCGACGAGCGCGGTGTTGGCCCGGATCGCCTCGGCGAAGGCGGACACCATCAGGACGGTGAACACGAGCGCGACCGCCTGCGTCCAGCCCGGCCCGCTCTGCCACGGCCGCACCGACCACGGCAGCACGACGGCGGCGACGGCGGACACCGCCACCAGCGCGGCCGCGGCCCGGCGGGGCAGCCGCGGCGCGGCCAGGGAAAGGACGACCGCGGCGAGGAAGAACGCGTCGGCGTGGGCGAAGGGGAGTGCGACGGCGAACAGCACCGCGCAGCCGCCCACCAGCAGCCAGAACGGCCGCGCCGCCCGGCGTGCCGCGGCGGCCGCGGCGAGCACGTACGCGGCGGCGAACGCGGCGACGACCACGCAGCCCAGCACCGCGGCGGCCCCGGTGGAGTGCTGCAGCACGGCCGCCACCGTCACCGCCGGGTAGACGAGCATGCCCGCGTCGAGCAGCCGCAGCCGCCAGCCGCGCACCCAGCGCTGCACGTCCCTCGTCCCGTCCACCACGGCACGCTACCGCGCCCGCAGCCGCCGGCCGTTGACCAGCACGGTGACCCCGAGCAGCAGCAGTCCGCAGGCGGCCTGCTCGATCCGCAGCCACATCGGGAACAACCCGGGCAGCGCGACGATGACGGCGATGGCCACGAGCATCACCGCCGAGACGATCCGCAGCCGCAGCAGGCCCTTGCGCGATCCCCGGGCGGCGCTGCGGGCGAAGCTGAACGTCAGCAGCGAACTGGCGACGACGATGGTGGCGCGCACCCAGACCGCGTCGGTCACCATCGCGGGGTGGTTCCGGAACACGACGATGACGGCGAGGGTGAGCAGGGACAGCCCGGCGTACGCGCCGGTGAGCAGCAGCACCGGGCGGAAGCCGGCGGTTTCGGTTCTGATCATGCCGGAAATGCTCGCCGCGGAGGCCCTTCGCGGGGCAGTGCCGTCCCGCACCGGCCGCCCGTGACATTTGTCAGCGGTGCGGCGCTGGGAGAGCGCTCTCACAGCGTGCTACAAAAGACGGGTGACGACGCAGCCGCCCACCCTGGAGGACGTCGCGCGGGTCGCCGGCGTCTCGCGCGCCACGGTGTCCCGCGTGGTGAACAGCGTGCGCAACGTCGACCCGAAGCTGCGTGAGACGGTCGAACGCGCGATCGCGGACACCGGGTACGTCCCGAACCGGGCGGCGCGCTCCCTGGTCACCCGGCGCACCGGCGGCATCGCGCTGGTCGTGTCCGAGCCGGCGCGGCACGTCGAGGCGTTCACCGGCGGCGTGTTCGGCGACCCGTTCTTCGGCCGGGTCGTCGAAGGCGTGGTCGCGCACCTGCGCCCGCACGGCCTGCACCCGCTGCTGATGCTCGTCGACAGCGACGAAGAGCGCGCGAAGCTGGTGCCGAAGCTGCGCCAGGAGCAGGTGAACGGGGTGCTGCTGATCTCGCTGCACCCGGCGGAGGACCCGCTGCCGCGCATGCTGACCGACGCGGGCGTCCCGACGGCGCTGTTCGCGCGGCCCGCCCGGCCGGCGCCGGTCTGCTACGTCGACGTCGCCCACCAGGACGGCGCCCGGCTCGCGGCGGACAGGCTCGTCACGCGCGGCTGCCACCGCGTCGCCACGATCGCGGGCCCGCCGGGCACGCCGGCGGGGCAGGACCGGCTGGCCGGGTTCCGCGACGCGATGGCCCGCCACGGCCACGCGTACGTCGCGGTCGCCGAGGGCGACTTCACCGAGCAGGGCGGCGAACGGGCGATGGAACGCCTGCTCGCCGAGGAACCGGCGCTGGACGGGCTCTTCGTGGCGAACGACCTGATGGCCTACGGCGCGCTGACGGTGCTGCGCGAAGAGGGCAGACGCGTCCCGGACGACGTGGCGGTGGTCGGCTTCGACGACAGCCGGGTCGCGCTGAGCTGCCGTCCCCGGCTGACGACGGTCCGCCAGCCGGTCGAGGAGATGGGCGCGGCGATGGCCCGGATGGTCCTCGAGCGCATGGCCGACCCGGACCTGCGCGCGGAGTCGGTGATCTTCGAGCCCCGGCTGGTGGTCCGCGACTCGGCCTGAGCGCCAAGTTCGACGGCGTGCCCGAGACCCAGCGGAAACCCGTGCCGCGCAACGACGGCGGCGAGCTCGACACGGCGACGGCGTTCCTGTCGTTCGCCCGCGAGTGCGTGCTCAAGAAGACCGACGGCCTGACCGAGGAGCAGCTGCGCCGGGTCCTGGTGGGCTCGGGCACCACGCTGCTCGGGCTCGTCCACCACCTGAGCGTCGCCGAGCAGGTCTGGTTCGGTCACCACGTGGCGGGCGGCCCGGATCCGGGCGACGTCGGGATGGCCGTCCCGGACGGGCTCACCGCCCCCGAAGTCCTGGCCGGCTACCGCGCGGCGATCGAGGCGAGCGACGCGGCGATCCGGGTCGCCGGCGACCCGGACACGCCCCTGGCGGTGCCGATCGACGGCACGTTCCACACCCTGCGGTGGGTGCTCGCGCACATGACGAGCGAGACCGCTCGCCACGCGGGGCACGCCGACATCCTGCGGGAACAGATCGACGGCGTCACCGGCCGCTGATCTGTCCGGGACAGGTCCGGCCGGTGGTCTGGACATCGGCGGAGGCGCTGTGCTCAGCTTTCCAACGTTGTAACGCCGCCGAGTCCCCTTCACCGGAACGGAGTTCCGCCGTGCGGACCAGAACCGCGAGAACCATCCGGCGGGCGTGTGCGCTCGCCGTCGCCGGGGTCGCCGCCGCGGGGGTGACCGTCGCGGCGCCCGCCGCGGCCGGGCCCGCGCGCCAGACCGTCACCGCCGGGAACGCCCGCTTCCAGGTGCTGTCCCCGACCCTGATCCGCACCGAGTACGCCGGCGACGGCCGGTTCACCGACGCGGCGACCTTCAACGCCGTCGGCCGCGGTGCCTTCACGCCGACGTCGTACACCAGCACGACGTCCGGCGGCGTGCTCACCATCCGGACGAGCGCGACGACGCTGACCTACCGGCTGAACTCCGGCCCGTTCGACGGCGGCAACCTCGAGATCCGCACGACCGCCGGCGCGACCCCGGTGCTCGCGGCGCCGTGGCACCACCTGACCTGCACGGCCGGGGCGCGGTGCGAGGCCGAAGACCTCACGGCCGACGGCCTCGGCGTCGCGACCGACCACTCCGGCTACACCGGCGAAGGCTTCCTCGCCGGCTTCGAGAGCACCGGCAACTCGGTGACGGCCGACGTCCTCGCGCCTGCCGCGGGGACGTACTCGCTGACCGCCCGCTACGCCAACGGCCAGGGCGGCGACGGCCAGCACGTCACGCGCACGCTGAGCGTTTCGGTCGACGGGGGAGCGGCGCAGAAGCTCACCCTGCCCGTGACGGCCGACTGGAACGCCTGGGCCCTGGCCTCGGTCCCGGTCACCCTGGGTGCGGGCCACCACAGCGTCCGCCTCGAACGGACCGCCGCCGACTCCGGCGACGTCAACCTCGACGGCCTGGCCGTGCTGACCGCCGGGGCGGCCTTCCCGCCCGCGTCGGCCCGCGCGTTCACCGGCTGCCCGGCCGGGGTGAGCTGCGAGGCCGAAGCCGGCCTGCGCTCGGGTTCCGCCGTCGTGGCGACCGACCACACCGGGTACGCCGGGCGCGGCTTCGTCGCCGAGCTCAACCGCGACGCGACGCTGACCCACCGCGTGGCCGACGTCCCGGCCGACGGCTCCTACCTGCTGCACGTCCGCTACGCCAACGGCACCGGCGGCGACGGGCGGCACGAAACGCGCACCGCCGCCGTCACCGCGAACGGCGTCACCCGCACGCTGAGCCTCCCGGTCACCGACGGCTGGGATGCGTGGAAGAGCGCGTCCGTGCCGGTCGACCTGAAGGCGGGCACGAACGACGTCGTCCTCGGCTGCCCCGACGACACCAGCTGCCACGTCAACATCGACACCGTCGCGATCACACCGGCCGGCGGCACGGCGCCGCCGCCGCACCTCGCGCTCGGCGGCTACCGGCGCGGCCTCGACGGCGTCAACGGCGACAACGGCGCGCCGTCGACCACCGAAGGCCTGCTGCACCAGGACGGCTGGTACCTGCTCGACGACAGCCCGTCGGCGCTGTACGACACCGGCACGCGCGCGGTGACGCAGCGGCCGTCGCACGGCGGGAACCCCTACCAGGACGGCTATGTCTTCGCCTTCGGCCACGACTACAAGGCCGGCTTGCGCGACCTGGCGACCCTGACCGGGCCGCCGCAGCTGCTGCCGCGCTGGGCCTACGGCGTCTGGTACTCCGAGTACATCGACCGCACCGCGGCCGACTACCGGGACCGGATCCTGCCGCGGTTCCGCAGCGAAGGCGTCCCGCTGGACGTCCTGGTCACCGACACCGACTTCAAGGCGCCGGACACCTGGAACGGCTGGCAGTTCGACACCACGAAGTTCCCCGACCCGGCCGGGTTCTTCGCCTGGTCGAAGTCCCAGGGGCTGCACAACAACCTCAACATCCACCCCAGCATCATGGGTTCGGACCCGCAGTTCGCCCGCGCCCAGGCGACGGCGAAGGGCAAGCTGGCCAAGTCCGGCTGCGGCAGCGACTGCTACGTCTTCGACTGGGGCGACCCGGACCAGCTCAAGGCGTACCTGGACCTGCACGCCGGGATGATG
This sequence comes from Amycolatopsis sp. NPDC051102, assembly GCF_040682815.1. Classification (NCBI taxonomy): domain Bacteria; kingdom Bacillati; phylum Actinomycetota; class Actinomycetes; order Pseudonocardiales; family Pseudonocardiaceae; genus Amycolatopsis; species Amycolatopsis sp. NPDC051102. The sequence goes on along the minus strand of NZ_JBFBBT010000002.1, from coordinate 78,145 downwards.
CAGCAGGGCAACGACTTCTGGTGGCTCGACTGGTGCTGTGACGCCTCGCGCTCGAGCCTGCCCGGCGTCACCCCGGACGCGTGGATCAACCAGCAGTACGCCGACCTCGCGGCGCCCGCGACCGGCCGCGGGTTCGTCATCTCGCGGGCGTACGGCTCGCTGCAGGCCGGCGGCTACGGCGGCCCGACGGGGCTGGCGACCGGGCCGTGGGCGGACAAGCGCAGCACGCTGCACTTCACCGGCGACACGTCCTCGACGTGGGGCACGCTGCGGATGGAGGTCGGCATCACGCCGGCGGAGTCGGCCGCGACGGGCATGTCGGCGATCAGCCACGACATCGGCGGCCACAACGACACGACCGGCCTGCGCGGCAGCGAGACCTACACCTCCGGCGGCCAGCAGCACCAGACGGCCAAGCTGCCGGACGACATGTACGCGCGGTGGGTGCAGCTCGGCACGTTCCAGCCGATCGACCGGCTGCACAGCAACCACAGCGACCGGCTGCCCTGGCAGTACGGCGATGCGGCGAAGGCGTCGGCGACGAAGTTCCTGAACCTGCGCGAGAACCTGGTGCCGTACACGTACACACTGGCCCAGGAAGCGGCGACGTCGGGCGTGCCGGTGGTCCGCCCGACGTACCTGGAGTACCCGGACGACCCGGCCGCGTACGCGGCGGCGCAGAGCGAGTACTTCTACGGGCCGGACATGCTGGTGGCGCCGGTGACGTCGCCGGGTACGTCCGCGACGACGCCGGTGTGGTTCCCGCCGGGCCAGTGGACGGACTACTTCTCGGGCAAGGTGTACCAGGGCGGGTCGACCCAGCAGGTGACGTCCGACCTGGGCACGATGCCGGTGTTCCTCCGCGCGGGCGGCATCACGGCCACCCGGACGGCGGACGTCGCCAACGACGTCCAGAACCCCCTGGACCGGGTGACGGTGACGGTGGCACCGGGTGGCTCGGGGACGTTCTCGCTGTACGAGGACAACGGGACGTCGTCGGCGCGCTCGGCCACGACGAAGATCACCTACAACGAGTGCTTCGGCGCGCACACGGTGACGGTCGCGCCCACTCAGGGCTCACTCCGGTTGGCCCCGCGCGAGTGGACGGTGAAGTTCCTCGGGGTGTCGTCGGCGCCCGCCCGGGTGAAGGTCGGCAACGGCTGGGCGCCGTCGTCGGCGTGGAAGTGGGACGCGGCGACGAAGACGCTGACGGTGACCGCGCCTCGCGCCGGACGGTCGCCGGTGACCGTCACGTACTGAGCCGCCAGCTCGCGATGGCGGAAATGCCGTCGGGGCCACGGATTGCCGTGGCCCCGACGGCCTTGTCATGCCGCCTTCGCGAGCAGCTCGCTTTCGTGCGTTCCCTCGGCGCCGGCCTCCCGCGCCAGCTCGCGGGTCTCCGCGTCCGCGCCGGAGGCCTGTTCGCCCCGGGATAGCACGACGAGCTGCGAAGCGTGCGCCCGCAACAGCCCGACCAGCCGCTGGTCGAACCCGGCGCCCTGGTCGGTCCGCAGCGCCACCAGGTCCGCCGGCGTCACCATGCCCGGCATCTTGTGTCCACTGTGGACGTCAGCGGCCGGCAGCCCGGCCCGGTCACGTGTCGCCCGGAGCCGGACAAGCAGCTTCTCTTGCGACCCCGCGAAGGCGCTCGCCGCCGCGGTGATCGCCGGGTTCTGCGTGTGGTCCGGCGCCAGGCGGGCCGCGGCCACGGCGTTCTCGGTCATCGGCACGACCAGTTGCAGCCAGGCGACGTCCGTCGGGTTGAACGGTGCCGGGCCGGCGGGGGCGGCGGGACCGGTGGTGGCGCATCCGCCCATGAACAGCGCCACCACCGCCGCCCCCAGGACCCGCCGTCTCACGGACGGCCGGGCAGCCGGTAGTTCGGCCCGAGGACGCTGCCGCGGTCCGGCTTGTAGAGGTCGAACCCGCGCGGGTCGCACTGCAGACCGCCGTTGATGCAGTGCTTCACCAGCGCGGCCAGGGTTTCCGGGTCCCACGCGTTGAAGAAGTCGTAGTGCCACGAATACCCGCGCCCGCTGGCCAGGTGCACGCCGGACATGTCACCGCTGACCGGGAACGCCATCTTGAACTCGAGCATCGGCACCGCCACCGGGTGGTCGGCGGGGCACGTCAGCGTCGCCCGGTCCGGGTACGCCAGGTGGCTCTTGTGGTCGGCGGAATCCAGGTGGACGCCGTCCCAGCAGCTCGGCGCCTGGTACCGGATGTTGAGCTGGCTGCCGGCCACGCAGTTCACCGGGATGTCCCAGTTGTGGAAGCTGTCCCCGCACTCCCAGCCCTCGATCGCGCCGGGGGCGTGCTGGAACTCGTCCTGCGTGGCGGTGACACTGCCGGCCACGTACCGCAGGCCGGGCGGGAACGGCACGACCTTCGTGTAGTCGAGGATGCCGGACTTGTAGTAGACGACCTGCGCGAAGTTCGGCAGCACCACCTGGTTCCCGTTGTAGACGGTGGGGAACCAGTACGCGGACAGGTCGTCCGGCGCCAGGCAGGTCGTGTTCCCGACGCCCGCGGCCTGCAGCGACTGCAGGGTCGTGGCCGCGTTCGTCGTCTTGTTGCCGAGGAACGTGTGATCGTGGGAAGCGCCGGGCAGCCCGGGGAAGACGATCGGGTCGTCCGGCTGGTGGTGGCTCGGGGAGCAGTTGACCTGGAACTCGTGGTGGGTCACCAGGTCGTCGGCCCCGGCGGGCGACCAGGTGGCCGCGGTCAGGAAGGCGCCTGCCAGCACGGTGGCGGCGGTGCAGGCGAGGAGCGCGGCTTTCGTTGCCAAGGGTCCTCCACGGTGAGGGTGCCAAGGAATGGGAGAGCGCTCTCCCACAGCATGCGCACCCGACGACGACGCTGTCAAGGAGCACCCGATCGGCCCGGCGGACAGTTATTGTCGAGTTCGCCGGTCAATCTTGACAACGCGGGCCGCCGTGACGAACCATCAGGGCGCGGGAGAGCGCTCTCCAACCCTCTTCGTCCCCTGCCGTACGGGAGTCATCGTGGACCGACCGTCGCTCTTCCGTGCCGTCCCGGCGCTGGTGGCCCTGCTGGTGCTGGGTCTGCTCGCCGGCCCGGCCCCGGCACACGCCGCCGCCGTGCTGTCCCAGGGCAGACCGGTGACCGCGTCGAGCACCGAAGGCGCGGGTACGCCGGCGTCGGCAGCCGTCGACGGCGATCCCGCCACGCGCTGGGCGAGCGCCTGGAGCGACCCGCAGTGGCTGCAGGTCGACCTCGGCGCGGCCGCCGACATCACGCAGGTCGCCCTGGACTGGGAGGCCGCCTACGCGACTGCATACGAAATCCAGGTTTCCGACGACGCCGGGACCTGGCGGACTGTATACAGTACGACGACGGCGGTCGGCGGTAGACAGAATCTCGCCGTCAGCGGGCACGGGCGGTACGTCCGGTTCTACGGCACGCATCGGGTGGGCGGCTACGGCTATTCGTTGTGGGAGTTCCAGGTCAGCGGCACCCAGGCGACCCAGGACGGCCCGGGCGTCACGCGAGTGACCGGCACCCAGGGGAACTGGCAGCTGACGGTCGACGGTATGCCATGGACCGTCAAGGGCCTGACGTGGGGACCGCCGGTCGGCGAGGCGGCCGCGCGGATGCCCGAGCTGCACGCGATCGGCGTCAACACCGTCCGCACGTGGGGCACCGACGGGACGACCCAGCCGTTGCTCGACGCGGCGGCGGCCAACGGCATCAAGGTGGTCAGCGGCTTCTGGCTGCAGCCCGGCGGCGGTCCGGGCAGCGGCGGCTGCGTCGACTACGCGACGGACACGAACTACAAGAACACCATGCTCGCCGAGATCCAGAAGTGGGTCACCGCCTACAAAACGCACCCGGGCGTGCTGATGTGGAACGTCGGCAACGAGTCGATCCTCGGCATGCAGAACTGCTACTCCGGCACGCAGCTGGAGCAGGAGCGGATCGCCTACACGCGGTTCGTCGAGCAGGCCGCGCAGGCGATCCACGCGATCGACGCGAACCACCCGGTCACCTCGACCGACGCGTGGACCGGTGCGTGGCCGTACTACAAGGCGTACGCGCCCAGCCTCGACCTCTACTCCGTGAACTCGTACGCGCACGTCTGCCAGGTGAAGCAGGATTGGCTCGCGGGCGGCTACGCGAAGCCGTACATCATCACCGAGACCGGCCCGGCCGGCGAGTGGGAGGTGCCGAACGACGCGAACGGCGTCCCCGCCGAGCCGACGGACCAGCAGAAGCGCGACGGGTACGTGAACGCCTGGAACTGCGTGCTGGCCCATCCCGGCGTGGCTCTCGGCGCGACGCTCTTCCACTACGGCACCGAAGGCGACTTCGGCGGCGTCTGGTTCAACATCACCACCGGCAACGAGAAACGGCTGTCCTGGTACGCCGTCCGTAAGCTCTACAGTGGACAGACAGGGGGCAACACGCCGCCGGTGATCTCGTCGATGAACCTCAGCCGCAGCACCGACGTCCCGGCGGGCGGCACGTTCACCGTGACGGCGGCGGTGTCCGATCCGGACGGTGACCCGATCGCCTACACCATGGGGTACAACAGCAAGTACATCAACAACGCGGCCGGGCTGATCCCGGCGCAGTTCACCGGCACCGGGACGTTCACGGTCACCGCACCCCAGCAGCTCGGCGTCTGGAAGATCTACCTCTACGCCCGCGACGGCCACGGCAACGTCGGCATCGAAACCCGCTCCCTGCGCGTGGTGGCGCCGCCGGTCCCGGGCACGAACCTGGCCCGCGGCGCCGCAACCACGGCGTCGACGTACCAGGCCGACGGTCCCGGCGCGCCGTACCCGCCGCAGGCCGCCACCGACGGCGACGGCGCGACGCGCTGGGCGAGTGCCTGGAGCGACCCGCAGTGGCTGCAGGTGGATCTGGGCCGCAGCCAGGCGTTCGACCACGTCCAGCTGGTGTGGGAAGCGGCGTTCGGCAAGGCGTACGAAATCCAGGTGAGCGACGACGCGGCGAACTGGCGCACGGCCTACGCGACGACATCCGGAGACGGCGGCGCGGACGACATCGCCGTTTCGGCGACGGCTCGGTACGTGCGGGTGTACGCCACCCAGCGCGGCAGCGGGTACGGCTATTCGCTGTACGAGTTCGGCGTCTACCGGTCATGACGCCCGGGGTGGCCCCTCGCCGGCGAGGGGCCAACCGTCGCGTCAGCCGAGATCCAGCGGACGACCCGGCGACGGCCGGGTCGTTTTCGCTGAACGGGGTTGCTTGCTCCGTGGAGCGCCGGGCGTAGCGAGCGAGAAGGGGCGGCGCGGCGGACAGGGCTGGGCGCGTGGTCACCCCCAGCGGCCACGTGAGTCACCCCGCGGCCGCAGCGCCGCCCCGGGCCTGGTGTCACGTTTCCGAAACGCCAGACGGGGGTTATCGTAGTCTTTCCGGCACAGACTGTGTCAAGTTTTCGGGACAGCTAGGCTGACCGGTGTCACGTTTCATGGCGGCGGGTGGTGTGTGGTGAGCGAAGAGCGCAGTTTCGCCGAACGGCTGGCGCACCTGATCGCGACCGTGCACCCGCCGGACCGCAAGCCGTACTCCTACCGGGAGATCGCGCACGGCGTCGCGGAGCAGACCGGCGTGACGATGTCGGCGACGCACGTGCAGCAGCTGGCCGTGGGCGCGCGCAAGGACCCGAAACGGTCGCACATCCAGGCGCTCGCCCAGTTCTTCGGCGTACCGGTGACGTACTTCTTCGACGACGAGGTCGCCGGCCAGGTCGATCAGCAGGTCGAGGACGTCGTGGCGTGGCGCGACAGCGAGGCGCGCACCCTGGCCCAGCGCGCCATGCGGCTGTCGCCGCGCGACCGCGAGACCGTGACGGCGCTGCTGGATCAGCTCAGCAGCTACGACGGCACCCGCAGCCGCACGGGCCGGCGCCGGAAGCCGGAGTGACCACGGGCGTCTCGGCTACGATGACGTCGTCCGTGATCGCGCCCCGGTGCACCCGGCTGGCGCCCGGTGACCGGGGAGGACCCATCGACGAGCGCGGCCTGCCGGACCTGCGTGACCGGACGCGTGAGCGCGTGCGGACGGTGCTGGCCGCCGTGCCGCTGCCGCGGCCGTGGTCGATGAACGCCTGGGTCGACGGCCTCGAAGCGTGGCGCGGGCGCGAGATCGACCTGGTCCCGATCGCGTATCGGCCCGGCCAGCCGTCCGGCGCGTGGCAGGCCCGCCCGGACTACGACCTGATCGCCTACACCGAGCACACGTCGGCGCTGCACCAGGACCACATCATCGCGCACGAGCTGGCGCACATGCTGTGCGCGCACACCGGCACGTGCCTGATGTCGGAGTCCGAGGCCGCCGAGCTCGCCCCGGACCTGGCGCCGCGGGCGTTGTCGCACCTGCTGACCCGCGTCACGACGGGCGCGGACGAGTACGAAGCCGAGCTGATCGCGGTCCTGCTGCTGAGCGCGGCGACCAGCGAGCCGTCCGCCGTTCAGCCGGGCGCGTCCGGCCGGGCGGCCGACCAGGCTAGGCGGCTGGCGGCACTCCTGGGATAGTCGCCTTCCGTGATCGACATACTTTTCGTCGCGGTCGGCGCGTTCGCCCTCTTCGCCGGGATCTGGCGCGCGGTCCGCGCCCGGCGCACCGGCGCGGGCGCGGGCCTGGCCGTCTCCCTGATCGCGCTGGGCGCGGCGTTCTGCTTCCTGTCGAACGGCGCGCAGCGGTTCGAGAGCGAGCTCTACCCGAGCCTCGGCCGGCTGCTGTCGAACCTGGCGACGATGGTCGCGGCGTACGGCATCGGCCTGACGGTCGCGGAGATCAGCGGCACCCGCGACCGCGGCCGCCGCACCCGGCTGGTGGCGCTCGGCGTGGCGCTGACGGTGCTGGTGGTCACGTTCTTCAGCACCTCGGGGCTGCCGCGCGGCGTCGGCGTGTTCGACGAGCTGTACGCGACACACCCGTCGCTGGTGGTCTACGTCTTCACGTACACGGTGTACCTCGGCTTCGCGGTGATCGACATCGGCATCGTGGCGGCGGTGACGATCCGCGCCAGCGGCGGCGCCCTGCGCGCGGGGCTCGTGTTGCTGCTGCTGGCGTCGGCGTTCGCGGTCGCCTACCTGGCCGGGAAGGTCGTGGCGACGATCCGTGCGCTGGAAGCCGAGCATCCGGCGAAGGCGTTGTGCCAGGGGCCGTTCTCGACGCTGCCGTGCGCGCTGGATGTGGGGTTCCCGGCGGTGTCGGTGCTGTTGATCGTCGTGGGGCTGACGATCCCCGCGGTCCCGGCGCTGGTGGCGGCTCGGCGTGACGCGCGCACGCTTCGCCTGCTGAGGCCGTTGCGCGCGCACTTGACGCGCCGGTTCCCGGAGACGGCCCGGATCGACCTGGGCGGTTCTTCGCACCGCGAGCGGCTGCTGACGGCGATGAGCGAGACGAACGACGGCCTCATCCTCGCGGGAGTGACCCCGGACATGCCGCCCCCGGCGGCGGCGAGGCTGGTGCGCGACCTGCCGGACGAGCCGGACGACACGGAGCCGCCTGCCGCAACGGGGGAGCCGTTCGCCGCGGACGTGGCCCGGCTGCGGGCGATCGCCCGGGCCTACGAAAAGTTGGAGGACACGGCGCCGGCCGGGCCGACCACCCAGCGCGGCTAGCGTTCGGCGGGTTCCGCTCTCGAAGGCGTAGTCGCACAACTTGCGTACCGGCTACGAGACCGTAGCCGTCCCAGCAAGCCTCACCCGCCGAGCGGGGCCTCCAGCCGTGACTCCCACCCATGTTCGGTAAGCGCCACCAGCTGCAACGTCTCCGCCCGATCGACCACCGGCAACAACGGCCGAACCTCCCGCCCGACCCGCTCGAGCGTCTCCTCGGACCCACCCATCGCCACCGTCAGATGCGCGGCCGGCCGAGGACCGAACCGTCCCCCGTAGGGCGGAACCTCCGGCCACCGAGCACAGACAGCATCGGCGACCCCCTGCACCTCCGGAGCCGGAATCGCCGCAAAACCGGGCGCCGTCACGAACTCCGCGAGCCGCACCTCCGCCGGCGCGAGATCCGCCGCCAGGGACCGGACCGCCGACAGAACCGAATCGTCCAGCGAGCCTTCCGGCAGGAACGGGTACAACGCGGTCACGTGAGCGGGCAGCCCAGGACGGACCAGGGCGGGATCGACCCGCCGTGCCGCGGCCAGCACCGGCTCGGCGGCGGGCAGCAAGATCACCAGTGCGGTGGTTCCGGGTTCGGGCACCCCCGCATCATGGCAGTCAGGCGACGGCGCTCTCCGGGAACCGTCCCGAGCGGGCCAGGGCGAGGCTCCGCCGGCACAGCTCCACCAGTTCCCGGTTGGCCCGGCTGTGCGGGATCCGGCCGCACAACCCGCACCGGATCGTCACTTCGCCGGCCAGCTCGTCGACCGCCACCAGCGCCTGGTGGTCGCAGCGGCGGCACCACCGGTACCCGATCGCCGGGTTCGTGTGCACCGGTGATGCCACGCAGTCGTGCAGCCAGCGGCGGTGCGTGCGGCAGGTGACGCGGTCGGTCGGGTCCAGCCCGTCGGCGTCCTCCGCCCGGTCCTCGCGGGCCAGCGTCGCGGCCAGCAGCGGCTGCCGGGCCGCCGCCGGGCGGTCCTGCAGGCTCGAGGTGGCCCATGCGTGGTGGTCGCCGCATCGGCAGTCGGCGGTCATTGTCGCCCCCAGTGGTCGGGTCGTTCGATCCGTCGAGTGTGAGCTGGGCGACAGAACGCCGACAACCGGAAACGGGCGCAGTTTCGTCCGGCGGCCGGTCACCCGCGGCGGGCGGACGAGCGGACTTCGGCCCTCGGGTATGCGAACATATGTTCTATGACCGACGAGGGGCCCATCCTGCACGCCGACCTCGACTCCTTCTACGCCTCGGTCGAGCAGCGCGACGATCCCGCGCTGAAGGGACGCCCGGTGATCGTCGGCGGCGGGGTCGTCCTGGCCGCGAGTTACGAGGCCAAGGCCTATGGCGTGCGCACGGCGATGGGTGGCACGCAGGCCCGCCGGCTGTGCCCGCACGCCGTCGTCGTGCCTCCGCGGATGTCGGCGTACATGGCCGCCAGCCGGGCGGTCTTCGACGTCTTCCACGACACGACGCCGTGGGTGGAGGGCATCTCGGTCGACGAAGCGTTCCTCGACGTCGGCGGGTTGGGGAGGATCGCCGGGCGGCCGAGCCAGATCGCCGAACGGCTGCGCGCCGCCGTCGCCGAGCGGGCCGGGCTGCCGATCACCGTCGGGGTGGCGCGGACCAAGTTCCTCGCCAAGGTCGCCAGCCGGGTGGCCAAGCCCGACGGCCTGCTCGTCGTCCCGCACGACGCGGAGCTGGAGTTCCTGCACCCGCTGCCCGTCACGGCGCTCTGGGGCGTCGGCAAGATCACCGCCGAGAAGCTGCGGGCCCGGGGGATCACCACGGTGGGCCAGCTGGCCGCGTCCGAGCAGGTGGACCTCGTCGGCCTGCTCGGCCGGGTCGCGGGTGCGCACCTGCACGACCTGGCGCACAACGAGGACCCGCGACGCGTGGAGCTCGGACGGCGGCGACGCTCGATCGGCGCCCAGCGGGCCCTCGGGCGCGGCAGGCGGACGCCGGCCGAACTCGACGTCGTGCTGGTGGCGCTGATCGACCGGATCGCCCGCCGGCTGCGGGCCGCCCGCCGCGTCTGCCGGACCGTGACCATCCGCCTGCGCTTCGCCGACTTCTCCCGCGCCACCCGCTCGCACACGCTGACCGACCCGACCGCCGGCACCGGCGTGCTGCTCGCCGCGGCGCGGGACCTGCTCGTCGCCGCGCTGCCGCTGATCGCCGACCGCGGGCTCACCCTGCTGGGCGCCGCGCTGTCCAACCTGGCCGACGAAAACCCCTTCCAGCCGACGCTGCCGTTCGAACGGCAGCGGGCGACCGAGCTCGACACCGCGCTGGACGCGGTGCGGGACCGGTTCGGGAAGGCGGCGGTCACCCGGGCGGTCCTGCTCGGCCGCCCGGACGACCTCGAAGTGCCGCTGCTGCCCGACTGAAGGGAAAGCTTCGGCGCGTCGGAAAGCGTTCAGTGGCCGGGTATTCCGGCCGGCTGGGGAATGCGCGCGTGCGTCAACGTCGTGAGCGCGGCCGGCTGCAGCGCGTCCGTGCGGCGCCACAGCCGTGGCGGGACGCTTTGCCGCTGCCCGGCCTGCTCGACGACTTCGAAACCCGCGGCACGCAGGAGTTCGGACATCGCCGTGGGGGAGAGGAACGTGTGCCACGGCTCACCCTGTTCGGCGGCCACCGGGCCGACGGCGGCGGCGTAGGCGTTCCCGGCCGCGTCCCGCAGTTCCGCGGGCAGCAGGTGGTCGGCCACGATTTCCGATCCCGGGGCCAATCCGCCGAGATCCGTCAATGTGGCGGCAATCGCGGGCCGGGTCAGGTACATGGTGACACCGAGCCAGCTCACGAACACGGGGCGAAACGGGTCGAGTCCACACTGGACGAGCCGTTCCCGGACCGGCTCGGCTTCGAAGTCGACCGGGACGAAGGTGACCGATGCCGGTTCGGCGACGCCCGCGGCGGCCAGCAGTTCCCGTTTGACCGCCTGCGTCGCCGGGAGGTCGACCTCGAACACGCGGAATCGTCGTGACGTGGATCGATACGCGAACGAATCGAGTCCGGCGCCCAGAATCACATACTGGTCTATACCGGAATTGCTTCGGGTCAGCCGGCCCTCGGCGAAGCGGCTGCGGCACACCGCTTCGGCGCGGGCGCCGGCCAGTACCGGATGGGTGGTGTGCATCCGGTGGTAGGCCAGAAGTTCCTCGGCCTGGTCGCCGAGCAGGGGTGCGGCGAGGGTATCGGAGAAGATGACGGGCTCGGCGTCGACGAGCAAATGTGCCGCGCGCGCGGCAGCGGCCGTGAAGGCAGTACGGCCGGCCCGGGGTGCATTACGGCTAACGGCGGTGGTCCTCATCCCGCCACGGTACCGATTTGATTTCGAGCATATCACAAAAACAAATTTTGGACAAGATCGCGAGCATTTCGGCTCGGTTGCGGTCACTCTGGACTCGGGCGACCCGGTCGCCCGAGCGGCCATTGTGGACGCTTCAGGGTGTCGCGCGTGCTGGACATGATTCGACAGGTTAGGGTCTGTCCGACCGTGTTCTGGAGAAGATGAGGAACGACGAACCATGGCGCAACGGGTACAGGTCCAGATGGTGGACGACCTCGACGGGAGCGAGGCTTCGCAGACCGTCCCCTTCAGTCTCGACGGGGTGACGTACGAGATCGACCTGTCCGAGGAGAACGCCTCCGCGCTGCGGGACGAACTCGGCCGGTACGTCGCCGCCGCCCGGCGCATCGGCGGCCGCAAGGTGCGCCTGGCGACCGGGCAGTCGCTGTCCGGCCCGTCCGGCTCGGGCACCGACCGCGAACGCAACCGGCAGATCCGCGAATGGGCTCAGGCCAACGGCTACGAGGTCGCCGAGCGCGGCCGCCTCTCCAGTGAGATCATCGCGGGCTTCGAAGCCGAGCAGGCCGCCGCGGCCGAGCCGGCCGACGCCAAGCCGGCGCGCAAGCGAGCGTCCCGCCGGAAGTCTTGAGTCCCGCTCGTTCGGCCACGCGCGCTGACGAAGCCACGCCGACGAGTGTGGCTTCGTCAGCCGGCCGCCCGTCGAGGCCGCCGGTGCGCTGATGTCTTCTGCTGGACGCCAGTGGCGTTCAGTGCTTTTTTCGCGCCTCGCCGTCACCTTTCGTGGCCGCGGCCCGCGCCGGGTGGTTCGTTGTGGACAAAGCCCGGCCCGGTGCGGGCGAAAGCTTGTCGGAAGGCGGCTCCGATCGCCACACTGTCAGTGCTCCGCGCGGCCGGTACCGCGCCGGGGCACCGGTCCGGTGGCCGCCTCCTCCCTCGATGGCCACCGGGCCGCCTTCATTTCCCCTCTCGGGACCTTCGGTGGACATTCGACCCGATTTGGCGCACACTCAGCCTACTCCATACTGCATACAATCTTCAGTGTGAGGAGGCGGTCGCCATGGCGGAGGTCCACGAGCTGCGGGACGTCTACGGACGGCGCTACCGCGTCGGCGAGACCGACCGGGAGCTGCTCGGCCGGCCGCGGACGTGGATCACCTGGCTCGCCGCGGGGGCCATGCTCGCCGCCGGGGTGCAGCAGTACGGTTTCGGTGCGATCGTGCCGTCGCTGAGCCGCACCCCCGGCTGGACGTCCGGCGGGATCGTGCTGTCGCTCGCGGTGTGGGCGATCTGCCAGGCCGGCGCGGCGTTCCCCGCGGCGTGGCTGCGCGAACGCGGCCTGCTGCCCGCGCCGGCGGCGATGGCCATCGGTGCGGTCCTGTGCGCCGCCGGCCTCGTGACCCTCGGCCACGCGACCAGCCTGACCGCCGTCTTCCTCGGGTATTCCGTGCTCGGCGGGCTCGGTACCGGCCTGGTCTACGCCACGTGCGTCGGCGCGGTGCTCGCCTGGTTCCCCGACCGCACCGGATCCCGTGCCGGCATCGTGAGCGGCGCCTTCGCCCACGGCAGCGTCCCGTTCGTCGTGCTCGCCGCCGCGCTGCCGGCCGCGCGTCCGGTGCTGCTGGACGTCACCGCCGCCGTCGTGCTCACCGTCATCGCCGGCTGCGCCGCGCTGCTGCGGTACCCGCCGCGGCACTGGTGGCCGGCCACCCCCGAGCCCCGGGCGTGGGCCCTCGACCGTACGCACAACCGGCGTCCGGCGGTCCGGCACTACCGGCCGGCCGAGCTGTTCCGCTGCCGCACGACCCTTGCGCTGTACCTCGTCGTCGTGCTTGCGGCCGCCGTGCTGCTGTTCGACCTGGCCTACCTGGTGACGTTCGCCGCGGCGCGCAGCGGACCGGGCCTCGCCGCGGCCGCCCTGGCGTCGCTCGCGGCGGCCACCGGCAGCGGCCGGGTCCTGATCGGACGCCTCGCCGACCGGCTCGGCCGGCACCGGATCCTGCGGTTCGCGCTGCTCGCGGGCGGTGTCGCGCAGTTCGTGCTGTTCTACTCCGGCGAACACCGGCACGCCGTCGGCCTGCTGCTGGGCGCCGCGCTGGCCGGGCTCGGCAACGGCTGCTGCTACACCCTGCTCGTCGGCCTGGTGCGGGAGTACTTCGGCGACGAGTCGGCGGCGCAGAACTTCGGGATCCTGTACAGCGCCAAGGCCGTCGGCGCGGCGGTCGGGATCGGGCCGGCGGCGATCGTGGTGACGACGCACGGGTTCGCCGGCGCGTTCGCCGCGGCCGGGGTGCTGAGCCTGACCGCGGCGGTGCTGTCCGGGCGGCTGACCCAGCCGGGCCGCCCCGCGTCGCTGCTGCCGGCGGCGTGACGTGGGGCGGATGACCGCCCGGCGGCGGGTGCTGCGCGTCCACGACGGCGCGCACACGACGCGGCCGGACACGCTGACCGTCGAGGAACCCCTCGAGATCCGGGTCGCCGGGAAGCCGCTGACGATCACGATGCGCACCCCGGGCGACGACTTCGACCTGGCAGCAGGCTTCCTGGTCGGCGAAGGCGTGGTCCGCGCGGCGGCCGACATCCGGTCGATCCGCTACTGCGCCGGCGCCACCGCGGACGGCGGCAACACCTACAACGTCGTCGACGTCGTGCTCGCCGACGGCGTCGCCCCGCCGGACGCCTCGGTGGAGCGCAACTTCTACACGACCTCGTCGTGCGGGCTGTGCGGCAAGGCGAGCCTGGACGCGGTGCGCACGACGGTCACCTGGCCGCTCGACGGCGACCCGTTCGCCACCGACCCGGCGACGCTGGCCGGTCTGCCGGACGAACTCCGTGCGGCACAACGGGTTTTCGACCGCACCGGCGGCCTCCACGCGGCCGGGTTGTTCGACGCCGACGGGAAACTGCGGTGCCTGCGCGAGGACGTCGGACGGCACAACGCGGTGGACAAGGTCGTGGGCTGGGCGACCCGCGACGGCCGGCTGCCCCTGTCGGGGACGGCGCTGATGGTCAGCGGGCGGGCGTCGTTCGAGCTGGTGCAGAAGGCGGCGATGGCCGGGATCCCCTTGCTGGCGGCGGTTTCCGCGCCGTCGTCGCTGGCGGTGGACCTGGCCGCGGAACTGGGCCTGACCCTGGTGGGCTTCCTGCGCGGAACGTCGATGAACGTCTACACGCGACCGGACCGCCTGGGCCTTCAGCCGAGCTGAGCGAGCAATGCGGCGACGGCGGGGGAGACGTCGGCCCGGTGCACGGCGGCGAGCTGCCACGGTGGGGGCCGGTCGAACCGGCGGACGGTGAGTTCGGGGAACCGCGCGGCGGCGGAGGCGGGGAGAACACAGACGGCCAGCCCGGCGCGGACCAGCCCGGCGGCGACGGCGAGATCATCGACTTCGAGCGTGACCCGGCGGTCGGGGAAAGCTTGGTCGACGGCGTTTCGGATGGCCCAGCCGGGCGGGAAGTCGACGAGGGAAAGCGAGGACAGATCACCGGGAGCGGAGCGCGAGCCGCCGGGCGCGGTCGCGAGCACGAGATCTTCGGGAGGCAGGAGGGTGACGACCGGTTCGGCGGCACAGTGGTCAGGAGCGGAGGCCGGGTGCGTGCCGTTTGACGCAAGGCCTGCTCTCGCGAGATTGCCTGGTGTCCGGAACACCGGGCCACCTGCGGTGTGGCCCGGGGCCACGGTGAGCACGACGTCCACATCGGACGCGCACCACCGTTTTGCCGCGCACAGCTGCCGAACGGCCACCCCCACCCCCGGATGCACCTGCCGCAACGCCGTGAGCACCCGGTGCAGGTCCGCCAGCAACCCCGGGCACACTCCCAACCGGACCTCGCCGCCCACCGGCGAAACCGCGGCCCGGGCGCGTTCGGCCGCTTGGAGGGCCGCCCGCGCGGCGGGCACGAATGCCTCGCCGGCGGGCGTCAGCACCACCCGGTGGGTCGTCCGGTGGAACAGCGGCGTGCCCAGGTCGCGCTCGAGGGCCCGGACCACTGTGGATACTGTCGACTGCACCGTCCGGAGGCGCTGGGCGGCCGCCGTGAAGCCGCCCTCTTCGGCGACCGCCACCACCACCGCCAGCTGGCGCAGCTCCATCACCGCGCCCCGAGAACCTCGCGGGCCAGCGCGGCCGTCTCGCTCGGCGTCCGGCCCACCCGGATGCCCGCCGCCTCCAGCGCCGCCTTCTTCGCCGCCGCGGTGCCCGCCGATCCCGACACGATCGCGCCCGCGTGCCCCATCGTCTTGCCCTCCGGGGCCGTGAACCCCGCGACGTACCCGACGACCGGCTTCGACACGTTCGCGCGCACGAACTCCGCCGCCCGCTCCTCGGCGTCGCCGCCGATTTCGCCGATCAGCACGATCAGGTCGGTCTCCGGATCCTTTTCGAACGCTTCCACCGCGTCGATGTGGGTGGTGCCGATGATCGGGTCACCGCCGATGCCGACGCACGTCGAGAAGCCGATGTCCCGCAGTTCGTGCATGAGCTGGTAGGTCAGCGTGCCCGACTTCGACACCAGGCCGATCCGGCCCGGGCCGGTGATGTCCGCCGGGATGATGCCGGCGTTCGACCGGCCGGGGGAGATGATGCCCGGGCAGTTCGGGCCAATGATGCGGGTCCGCCCGCCCGCCGCGACGGCGTGCGCCCACAACCGCGCGGTGTCGTGCACCGGGACGCCTTCGGTGATCACCACCGCGAGGCCGATCCCGGCGTCCACCGCCTCGATGACCGCGTCGGCCACGAACGGCGGCGGCACGAACAGCACGCAGACGTCGGCGCCGGTCGACGCTATCGAGTCCGCCACGCTCGCGAACACCGGCAGCGACGCCGCACCGATCTGCACCTGCTGCCCGGCCTTGCGCGGATTCACCCCGCCGACGACGTTCGTCCCGGCGGCCAGCATCCGCCGCGTGTGCTTGGCGCCCTCGGAGCCGGTGATGCCCGAGACGACGATCCGGCTGTTCTCGTCCAGGAAGACGGCCATGGTTCAGACCTCCGCGATCGCGAGCTTCGCCGCCTCACGAGCGGCGTCGTCCATGGTGGCCACCACGGTGACCAGGGGATGGGCGGCTTCGGCGAGGATCCGCCTGCCCTCGGTGACGTTGTTCCCGTCGAGCCGGACCACCAGCGGCCGGGTCGCCCGCGGACCCAGGACCTGCAGCGACTGCACGATCCCGGTCGCCACGGCGTCGCACGCGGTGATGCCGCCGAAGACGTTGACGAACACGCTGCGCACCTGCGGATCGCCGAGGATCACGGTCAGGCCGTCGACCATCACCTGCGCCGACGCGCCGCCGCCGATGTCCAGGAAGTTCGCCGGCCCGCGCGCGCCCGCCTCGGCCGCGGCCGCCGCGACGACGTCCAAAGTGGACATGACGAGGCCGGCGCCGTTGCCGATCACGCCGATGTCGCCGTCGAGCTTGACGTAGTTGAGGCCTTTCGTGCGGGCCTCGCGCTCCAGCGGATCGCCGTCGGTGGAATCGTCGTAGGAGGAGGAACGGCGGAAGGACGCGTTGTCGTCCAGGGTGATCTTGCCGTCGAGGGCGATGATCCCGGCCGACGTGCTCGCGAGCGGGTTGACTTCGACGAGCGTGCAGTCCTCGGCGACGAACACGTCCCACAGCTTCTCGACGACGCCCGCGACTTCGGCGCGGACATCGGCGGGGAACGCGGCCGCGACGGCCGCGGCGTCCACCCCGGCCCGGGGATTCACCGGCACCCGGACCAGGGCGTCCGGCCGGGAGGCCGCGACCTCCTCGATCTCCATCCCGCCTTCGGTCGACGCCATGGCGAGGAACGTGCGCCCGGCGCGGTCGAGCAGGAACGAGACGTAGTACTCGTCGGCGATCTCGCTCGCCTCGGTGATAAGGACGCGGTGGACGGTGTGGCCCTTGATGGCCATCCCGAGGATGTCGTCGGCGGCCTGCTCGGCGTCGTCGGCGGTCCGCACCAGGCGGACGCCGCCCGCCTTGCCGCGGCCGCCGGTCTTCACCTGCGCCTTGACGACCACCGGGCCGCCGAGCGCGGCCGCCGCCGCGCGGGCCTCGGCCGGATCGGCGGCGACCCGGCCGCGGGGGACGGGGACGCCGTGTTTTTCGAACAGGTCACGGGCTTCGTGTTCGAAGAGGTCCATGTGGGAGCGTCCTTTCCGCGGCGGGGCAGGGCGAGGAAGTCCGTCGTGTCCGGGCAGGCGGTGACGGTCCGCGGGGCCGGCTCCACCCGGAAACCGGGCGCCGGAAAAAACCCTGCGGATAGCCCTGGACACAGCCAGCTAGAAGGGTGACTATATGCCTACCCCATACGGTATGCAATCTACAGTCTGCCGCGAAGGGGCCGCTGACCTCGGAACTCAGCCGATGAAAGACGCGGCGACACGCACCGCCGGACAAGAGAGATCCGGTGGCGGACCAGAGGAGTTGAGCCATGGCGCTGACCACGACCGGCACCACCGCGGGGGAGAGTGCCGCAGCGACGAACGGCGCCGAGCCCGCGCCCGCCGAGATCTCCGGCGGCCACCTGGTGGCCAAGGCGTTGAAGGCCGAAGGGGTCGACACGATCTTCACCCTGTGCGGCGGCCACATCATCGACATCTACGACGGCTGCGTCGACGAGGGCATCGAGGTCATCGACGTCCGGCACGAACAGGTCGCGGCGCACGCGGCCGACGGCTACGCGCGGATCACCGGCAGGCCCGGGTGCGCGGTGGTCACCGCCGGGCCGGGCACCACCGACGCCGTCACCGGGGTCGCCAATGCGCTGCGCGCCGAGAGCCCGATGCTGCTGATCGGCGGCCAGGGCGCGCTGACCCAGCACAAGATGGGGTCCCTGCAGGACCTCCCGCACGTGGACATGATGACGCCGATCACCAAGTTCGCCGCCACCGTGCCGCACACCGCCCGGGTCGCCGACCTCGTCTCGATGGCGTTCCGCGAGGCCTACGCCGGTGCACCGGGGCCGTCCTTCCTGGAGATCCCGCGTGACGTCCTCGACGCGCGCGTGCCGCTGCAGAACGCCCGCATCCCCGAAGCCGGCCGCTACCGGGCGTCGACGAAGAACGCCGGCGACCCCGCGGACGTCGAAAAGCTCGCCGACCTGCTGGTGCACGCGAAGAAACCGGCGATCCTGCTCGGCAGCCAGGTCTGGACCACCCGGGCCACCGGCCCGGCCACCGAGCTGGTGCGCACGCTCAACATCCCGGCGTACATGAACGGCGCCGGCCGCGGCACCCTGCCGCCGGGCGACCCGCACCACTTCCAGCTTTCGCGCCGGTACGCCTTCGACAACGCCGACGTCATCGTCATCGTCGGCACCCCGTTCGACTTCCGGATGGGCTACGGCAAGCGGCTGTCGAAGGACGCAGCCGTCGTCCAGATCGATCTCGACTACCGCACGGTCGGCAAGAACCGCGACATCGACCTCGGCATCGTCGGCGACGCCGGTCAGGTGCTGGCCGCCGTCGCCGAAGCCGCGTCCGGCCGCACCGACAACGGCGCCGTCGGTCGCAAAGCCTGGCTGGAAGAACTCCAGGCCGTGGAAGAGAAGGCGAAGCAGAAGCGGTTGTCGCTGCAGCACTCCGACGCGAGCCCGATCCACCCGTACCGGCTGGTCCACGAGATCAACGAGTTCCTCACCGAGGACTCGATCTACATCGGCGACGGCGGCGACATCGTCACCTTCTCCGGCCAGGTCGTGCAGCCCAAGTCGCCCGGACACTGGATGGACCCCGGTCCACTCGGGACACTCGGCGTCGGGATCCCGTTCGTCCTGGCCGCCAAGCACGCCCGTCCGGACAAGGAGGTCGTGGCGCTCTTCGGCGACGGTGCCTTCAGCCTCACCGGCTGGGACTTCGAGACGCTCGTGCGGTTCGACCTGCCGTTCGTCGGGATCGTCGGCAACAACTCGTCGATGAACCAGATCCGCTACGGCCAGGCGGCGAAGTACGGCCTGCCGCGCGAACGCGTCGGCAACACCCTCGGCGACGTCCGCTACGACGAGTTCGCGCGGATGCTCGGCGGGTACGGCGAAGAAGTCCGCGACCCCGCCGACATCGGGCCGGCGCTGCTGCGGGCGCGGGAGTCCGGCAAGCCGTCGCTGATCAACGTCTGGGTCGATCCCGGCGTGTACGCCCCCGGAACCATGAACCAGACCATGTACAAGTGAGCGGAGGCCAAGGCATGGGTAAGGCACTGGAGGGCGTGCGCGTCCTCGACATGACGCACGTGCAGTCCGGTCCGTCGTCGACGCAGCTGCTCGCCTGGCTCGGCGCGGACGTGATCAAGCTCGAAACCCCCGGCCGCGGCGACATCACCCGCGGGCAGCTGCGCGACCTGCCCGGTGTGGACAGTCTCTACTTCACGATGCTGAACGCCAACAAGCGCAGCATCACGCTCAACATGAAGAGCGACGAGGGCAAGGGCGTCTTCGAGAAGCTCGTGTCCGGTGTGGACGTCCTGGTCGAGAACTTCGGCCCGGGGGTGGTCGACCGGTTCGGGTACCCGTGGGAGAAGCTCGCCGCGCTCAACCCGCGGCTGATCTACGCCTCGATCAAGGGGTTCGGCCCCGGCCGCTACGCCGACTTCAAGGCCTACGAGGTGATCGCGCAGGCCATGGGCGGCGCGATGAGCACCACCGGCTTCGAGGACGGGCCGCCGACCGCGACCGGCGCGCAGATCGGCGACTCCGGCACCGGCATCCACCTGGTGGCCGCCATCCTCGCCGCGCTGTACCAGCGGACCTCCACCGGCCGCGGCCAGCGCGTCCAGGTCGCCATGCAGGACGCCGTGCTGAACCTGTGCCGGGTCAAGCTGCGTGACCAGCAGCGGCTGGCGCACGGCCCGCTGGGGGAGTACCCGAACGACCAGTTCGGCGACGAGGTCCCGCGCTCGGGCAACGCCTCCGGCGGTGGCCAGCCGGGCTGGGCGGTGAAGTGCGCGCCCGGGGGCCCGAACGATTACATCTACGTGATCGTCCAGCCGCCCGGCTGGGCCCCGCTGGCCCGGCTGATCGGCAAGGCCGAACTGGCCGACGACCCGGCGTGGGCCACGCCGGAGGTCCGGCTGTCCAAACTGGACAAGATGTTCGCGCTCGTCGAGGAGTGGACCGAGAAGCACACGAAGTGGGAAGTGATGGAAAAGCTGAACGCGCACAACATCCCGTGCGGCCCCATCCTGTCCACGAAGGAGCTGATCGAGGACGAGACGCTCGCCGAGCTCGGCTCGGTCGTCGAGGTCCCGCACCCCGAGCGCGGCACCTTCAAGACCGTCGGCTGCCCGCTCAAGCTGTCCGACTCGCCGGTCGAGATCGAGCGGTCGCCGCTGCTCGGCGAGCACAACGACGAGGTGCTGGCCGAGCTCGGCTACGGCGAAGCCGAGCTGGAGAAGTTCCGTGCGGCGGGGGTGATCTGACGTGGCGGATCGCGCGGCGGTCGAAAAGATCCTCGAGCAGGTGGCGGCCGACGGGCGGTCGTCGCTGACCGCACCCGAGGGGCGTGCGGTGTGCGAGGCATACGGTATCCCGACGCCGGCCGAGCGGCTGGCGACGACGGCCGAAGAAGCCGTGGCCCACGCCGAAGCCATCGGGCTGCCGGTCGTGCTGAAGATCGTCTCCCCGGACATCCTGCACAAGACCGAGGCCGGCGGGGTGCTCGTCAGCCTCGAGGACGCCGACGCGGTCAAGGCGGGATTCACGCAGATCGTCGACAACGCGAAGGCGTACGACGCCGACGCCCGGATCATCGGCGTCCAGGTGCAGCAGATGCTCACCGAGGGGCAGGAGGTGATCATCGGCTCGGTCACCGACCCCACCTTCGGCAAGGTCGTCGCCTTCGGCCTGGGCGGCGTGCTCGTCGAGGTCCTCAAGGACGTCACCTTCCGGCTCGCGCCGACGAGCACCGAGGATGCGCTGTCGATGGTCGACGGTATCCAGGCGGCCGAGATCCTCCGGGGTGTCCGCGGATCGGATCCTGTCGACCGTGATGCCCTCGCCACCGTGATCACCAGCCTTGGTGAGCTGGTCACCGACTTCCCCCAGCTGTCCGAAGTGGACCTCAACCCGGTGCTTGCGACCCGGCAGGGCGCCACCGCGGTCGACGTCCGGATCCTGGTCGACCCGGACGCGGCGAAGGAGCCGCACCGGTTCACCCAGGAGGAGATCCTCGCCTCGATGAACCGGATCATGAAACCGGCGGCGGTCGCGGTGATCGGGGCGTCGGCCGAAGCCGGGAAGATCGGCAACTCGGTGATGAAGAACCTGGTCGACGGCGGGTACGCGGGAGAGATCCACCCGATCAACCCCAAGGCCGCGGAGATCCTCGACCGCAAGGCGTACCCGAGCATCGCCGACGTGCCGGGCGACGTCGACGTCGCGGTGTTCGCCATCCCGGCGAAGTTCGTGCCCGCGGCGCTGGAGGAGGCCGGGAAGAAGGGCGTGGCGGGCGCGATCCTCATCCCGTCCGGCTTCGGCGAGACCGGCGACATCGAGCTCCAGGACGAGGTCGTCGCCATCGCCCGCAAGCACGGCGTGCGTATCCTCGGGCCGAACATCTACGGCTACTACTACACGCCGGAGAACCTGTCGGCGACATTCTGTACACCGTATGACGTCAAGGGCGGCGTGGCCCTGTCCTCGCAGAGCGGCGGGATCGGGATGGCCATCCTCGGCTTCAGCCGGTCGGCGAAGATGGGCGTGTCCTCGATCGTCGGCGTCGGCAACAAGGCCGACATCGACGAGGACGACCTGCTCACCTTCTTCGAGCAGGACGACAACACCCAGCTCGTCGCCATGCACCTGGAAGACCTCAAGGACGGCCGGGCGTTCGCCGAGACGGCGAAACGGGTCTCGAAGCACAAGCCGGTCGTCGTGCTCAAGGCCGGCCGGACGTCGCAGGGCGCCAAGGCGGCCAGCTCGCACACCGGCGCGCTCGCCGGCGACGACAAGGTCTACGACGACATCCTCCGCCAGAGCGGCGTGATCCGGGCGCCGGGGCTGAACGACATGCTCGAGTACGCCCGCGGCATCCCGCTGCTGCCGGCGCCGAAGGGCGAGAACGTCGTCATCATCACCGGCGCCGGCGGTTCCGGCGTGCTCCTTTCGGACGCCTGCGTCGACAACGGGCTGCAGCTGATGGAGATCCCGCCGGACCTCGACACGGCGTTCCGGAAGTTCATCCCGCCGTTCGGCGCGGCGGGCAACCCGGTCGACATCACCGGCGGCGAGCCGCCCTCGACCTACCGCAACACGATCGCGCTGGGCCTGGCGGACGACCGGATCCACGCCTTGATCCTGGGCTACTGGCACACCATCGTCACCCCGCCGATGGTGTTCGCGGAACTGGTCTCCGAGGTGGTCGAGGAGTACCGCGCGAAGGGGATCCACAAGCCTGTTGTCGCGTCCCTGTCCGGTGACGTCGAAGTCGAGGAGGCGAGTGACTACTTGTACGAGCGCGGCGTCGTCGCGTACCCGTACACGACCGAGAAGCCCGTGGCAGTGCTCGGCGCGAAGTACCGCTGGGCGCGGGCCGCGGGCCTGCTGCCGAACCTGAGTCGACGATGACGAAGGAGAATCCTTGTGACCGCAGCCACGTACCAGGAGATAGTTGACGAGAACGGAAGAGTCTACCGGGTAGGCGAGTCCCCGCAGGACATCATGGGGCGCTCACGCAGCTGGATGGTCTGGCTGCCCTGGATCGCCATGATGGCGGTCAGCGTGTTCGAGTACGGCTGGGGCGCCGTCGAGGGCACGCTGGAGGAGAAGTACGGCTGGACGCTGTCGGACGCGTTCTGGCTGGCCAGCATCTGGGCGGTGTTCCAGGCCGGCGTGGCCTTCCCGGCGGGCCGGCTCAGAGAGCGCAACGTCGTCTCGGCGAAGACGGCGATGCTGGCCGGTGCCGTGTGCAGCGGCATCGGCTACTTCACCATCGCGCACAGCGGGAACCTGACGCTGGCGTTCATCGGGTACTCGGTCCTCGGCGGCACCGGCGCCGGGCTCGTGTACGCGACCTGCATCAACATGGTCGGCAAGTGGTACCCGGAGAAGCGCGGCGCGCGGACCGGGTTCGTGAACGGCGGCTTCGCCTACGGCTCGGTGCCGTTCATCTACCTGTTCAGCGCGTTCCTCGGGCACGAGAACGTCACCGGGGTGCTGGACGGCATCGGCCTGTACATGCTGATCGTCGTCGGCGTCTGCGGGTTCCTGTTCAAGGACCCGCCGAAGAGCTGGTGGCCGAAGGAGGTCGACCCGATCTCCTGGGCGAAGGGCAAGACCGGCGTGAAGAGCCTGGCCAAGAACCCGCCCGCGGTCCGGCAGTTCACGCCGATGGAGGCCATCCGGACCGGCATGCTCCCGCTGATGTGGGTGTGCCTGGTGATCATCGGCGGAGTCTCGCTGTTCGGCATCAACTTCCAGGTGCCGTTCGCCAAGGAGAGCCACTTCGGCGCGTTCGTCGCGGCTTCCTCGGCCGGCGTGCTGGCGATCGTGAACGGCACCGGCCGCGCGGTCGTCGGCTGGGCGTCGGACAAGCTCGGCCGGCGTCAGACGCTCACCATCGTGCTGCTGATCGCCGGCGGCGCGCAGTTCGGTGTGCTGTACGCGGGGAACACGCACAACCTGGTGCTGTTCATGGTGTTCGCATTCCTGACCGGGTTCGGCGGCGGGGCGTTCTACCCGCTGTTCGCCGCGCTCGTGCCGGACTACTTCGGCGAGAACAACAACGCGTCGAACTACGGCCTGGTCTACAGCGCGAAACTGGTCGGTGGCGTCGGCGGCGGCGGGCTCGCCGCCGGGGTCGTCAGCGCGTGGGGTTACACCGGCGCGTACGTCTTGGCCGGATGCATCGCGGTGCTATCGGCCGTGCTGACGCTGTTCCTGCGCCAGCCGGGCCGGACGCGCCACCAGCTCGCCGAAACCGAGCTGGTGGCGCGGCCTTCAGCCGCAGCCGGCGGCTGATCCGGTAACGCTCCCCGGTCCTGCAGTCATCAGGACCGGGGAGCCTCCGGACGTTCGTGGTAGGCCTGGCGGGTCCGTTCGGTGTGCTTGGCCATGATCTTCTCGGCCAGCTCCGCGTCTTCCATCGAGATCGCGGTGATCAGTTCCTCGTGCTCGTGCCAGGCGTCCTGGCCGCGGGGCCGGGCGATCGGCGTGTAATACCAGCGGACCCGGCGGTCGACCAGGCCGATCATCTCCGCCAGCACCTTGTTCCCGGACAGTTCGGTGATGAACGCGTGCAGCGCGGCGTTCGCCGTGACCAGGCCTTCGATGTCGTCGGACCGGAGGGCTTCGAGGCCGGCCTTCTGCAGTTCCCAGAGCCGCTCGACGTCCTGCACCGTGGCCCGCTCGGCGGCGAGCTTCGCCGAATGCGTCTCCAGCACGCTGCGGACGCTCAGCAGCTGATCGGCCTCCTCGTCGGTGGGCAGGTGCACGAACGCGCCCTGGGCGGGACGGAGATCGACCCAGCCTTCGCTCTGCAGCCGCTGCAGGGCCTCGCGGACGGGCTGCCTGCTGACGCCGAGGTATTCGGCGAGGTCGGCTTCGACCAGGTGCTGGCCGGGTTCGAGGGTGCGGTTGATGATCAGTTCGGCGAGGGCCTCGTAGACGACCTGACGCAGCGGGGCCGGCCGTTCGACGCGCTTGGCGGCGGTCGAGCTGAGCGAGCCCTTGGCCGTGCGGCGGCCGGTCGGGCCGCGGCCGGGAAGCGGGGTAGCGGGCTGGCTCACGGGACACCTCGAAGGGGGAGTGGAAGCGATGATCGGCCTCCAGGATACAGGTTTTGGTATGCAAAATCCCGAAATCTCACCCGGGTTCGCTGGTTTCCCTCGATGGAGATCCACGCGCTGACGCAGAGTGTCCGGTTTGTCCGGCTGCGTTGCGCCGCCGGAGTGGTGGGGAGGATTCGTCGGCACCAACCCTGGTCCGCCGACCGGATCCAGGATACTGTATGCAATCACGCGCTGGATCAGGGAGGCACATCATGAAGGTGGCTGTTCTCGGAGCCGGGGCGATCGGCGCCTACGTCGGGGCCGCGCTGCACCGCGGCGGGACCGAGGTGCACCTGATCGCCCGCCGGGCGCACCTCGCCGCGATGCGCGAACACGGCGTCCGCGTGCTCAGCCCGCGCGGCGACTTCACCGCGCACCCCCACGTCACGGACGACCCCGCCGAGGTGGGCGAGGTCGACTACGTGTTCCTCGGCCTCAAGGCCAACTCCTACGCTTCGTGCGGGCCGCTGCTCGCCCCGCTGCTCGGCCCGGAGACGGCGATCGTGGCCGCGCAGAACGGCATCCCGTGGTGGTACTTCCACGGCCTGACGGGCCACCCGCTCGAGGGGCGGCGGATCGAGACCGTCGACCCCGGCGGCTCGGTGACCGCGGTGCTCGAACTGCGGCGCGCGATCGGCTGCGTCGTCTACTGCTCGACGGTGATCGAGGAGCCGGGCGTCGTCCGGCACCTGGAAGGCACCCGCTTCTCCCTCGGCGAGCCGGACGGCGAGATCTCGGCCAGGGCCAAGGTGCTCAGCGCGGCGATGATCGCCGGCGGCCTCAAGGCGCCCGTCGAACCCGACCTGCGCAACGACATCTGGATCAAGCTGATGGGCAACGTCGCCTTCAACCCGCTCTCGGCGCTGACCCGGGCGACCATGGCCCAGATGTGCGAGCACGACGACACCCGCGAGCTCGTCGCCACGATGATGACCGAGACCCTGGCCATCGCCCGCGCCGCGGGCAGCGACCCGGGCGTCTCGGTCGAGAAGCGCATCGACGGCGCCTGGCGCGTCGGCCACCACAAGACGTCGATGCTGCAGGACCTCGAAGCGGGCAAGCCCCTCGAGATCGACGCGATCATCGGCGCGGTCGTCGAACTGGCCGGGCTCACCGGCGTGCCCGCGCCGGCCCTGCGGTACGTCCACGCCGCCGTTTCCCTGCTCGACCACACCAGCAAAGTCCCCGTCGGGTCGCACTGACCGGAGGTTCGAAGTGAAGCGCAGGAAGACCGAGCCGTACGTCCGGCTCACCCAGCCCCTGGTGCGCGATTCCGGCGTGCTGCGGCCGGCGACCTGGGCCGAGGCCCTCGACCGGGCCGCCGCCGGGATCCGCCGCACCCTCGACGGAAAGGGGCCCGAGGCGTTCGGCATGTTTTCGTGCGCCCGCGCGACCAACGAGATGAACTTCGTCGCGCAGAAGTTCACCCGCGCGGTGATCGGCACGAACAACGTCGACTCGTGCAACCGCACCTGCCACGCGCCCAGCGTCGCCGGGCTGGCCCGGGTGTTCGGCAGCGGCGGCGGCACGTCCTCCTACCAGGAGGTCGAGGACGCCGACGTCATCGTGATCTGGGGCGGCAACCCCCGTGAAGCGCACCCGATCTTCTTCCACCACGTGCTCAAAGCCGTCCACAAGGGAGCGAAGCTGTTCGTGGTCGACCCGCGGCGGACCAGCACCGGCAGCTGGGCGCACCGGCAGCTGCAGCTCGAGGTCGGCACCGACATCCCGCTCGCCCACGCCATCGCGCGGGAGATCATCCACTCCGGACTGGCCAACACGACGTTCGTCGAGCGGGCGACCGAGGGGTTCGCCGAGTTCGCCGCGTCGGTCGAGCCGTGGACCCTCGAGGTCGCCGAGAAGACCACCGGCGTGCCGGCCGAGCTGATCCGCGAGCTCGCCGTCGCGTTCGCCCGCGCCGATCGCGCGCAGCTGTCCTGGACGCTCGGCATCACCGAGCACCACAACGGTACCGACAACGTCCTGGCGCTGATCAACCTCGCGCTCCTGGCCGGACAGGTCGGCCGCTACGGCGCCGGGCTCAACCCCCTGCGCGGGCAGAACAACGTCCAGGGCGGCGGCGACATGGGCGCCATCCCCGACCGGCTGCCGGGTTTCCAGGACGTCCTCGACGCCGGCGTCCGCGCCAAGTTCGACGCTGCGTGGGGTTCGGCGATCCCGCCGCACCAGGGCCTCAACCTCACCCAGATGCTCGACGCGATGGAACGCGGCGACCTGACCTGCGTCTACGTCATCGGCGAGAACCCGGTCCAGTCCGAAGCGGACTGCGAGCACACGATCAAGCGGCTGTCCAATGTGGATCACCTGATCGTGCAGGACATCTTCCTCACCAAGACCGCGCAGCTGGCCGACGTCGTGCTGCCGGCGACGGCGGCCTGGTGCGAGAGCGACGGCACCTTCACCAACTCCGAACGCCGGGTCCAGCGCGTCCGCAAGGCCCTCGAACCGCCCGAGGGCGCCCGCGACGACATCGAGCTGCTCTCGGAACTGGCCCGCCGGCTCGGGCACGACTGGCACTACACCGGCGGCGAAGAGGTCTGGGACGAACTGCGGTCCCTGTCGCCGATGCACGCCGGTATGTCGTATCCACGGCTCGAAGAGCTCGGCGGCATCCAGTGGCCGTGCTACTCCGAAGACACCCTCGAACCGACGTTCCTGCACGCGCGCCTGTGGGCCGAGGACCCGGCCGAGCGCGGGCGCCCGGCGCCGTTCACGGTCATCGAGCACAGCCCGCCGGTCGACCTGCTCACCGAGGAGTTCCCGATCCGGCTCACCACCGGACGGCGGCTGGACTCCTACAACACCGGTGTCCAGTCGGGCGGGTTCCCGTCGCCGCTGCGGCGGGGCGAGACGCTCGACCTCTGCCCGGAGGACGCGCGGTCCCTCGGCGTCGAGCCCGACGAACTGGTCCGGATCTCCTCCCGGCGCGGGGAGATCGTCGCCCCGGTCCGGCTGGACAAGGGCCTGAAGCCCGGGCTCGCGTTCATGACCTTCCACTTCCCGGACGAGGTCGACGTCAACGTGATCACCATCGAGGCCACCTGTCCCGTCGCCGGCACCGCGGAGTACAAGGCCGCGGCCATCCGCGTCGAGAAGCTTCCGGTGGAGGTCTGAAGTGGACCTGAAACTCCTGGACGCCGTGGCGTCGCGCGAGGAGCGGGAGGCGGTCGCCGGGTTCGCCGGCGGCGGCCGTGACCAGCTGCTGTCCGCCCTGCACGCGGTCAACGACCGGGTCGGCTGGATCAGCCAGGGCGCCCTGAACCTGATCTGCGAGACGTTGCACGTCCCGCCCGCCGACGCGTACGGCGTGGCGAGCTTCTACTCGCTGTTCGCGCTGGAGGAGCGCCCGGAGCGGGTCGTGCACGTGTGCAGCGACCTGGCCTGCCGGATCAGCGGCGCGGATACTGTATGCGATGTTCTCACCGAGCACGTCGACGCCGCGGGGAAGGCACGCGGCGGGGTCACGTGGCTGCGCAGCCCGTGCCTCGGCGTCTGCGAACGGGCCCCCGCGGCGCTGACGTTCCAGGCCGGCGACCCGGCGACGACGGAACTGCTCGCCCCGGTGACCGGCGCGGCGGCCGTGCTCGCCGCCGGGCGGAGGCCGGCGGGAGAGGGCACTGCGCCGGTGATCCACCAAACGGAGGGATTGCGGCTGCTGCGCCGGGTCGGCGTCGTCGATCCGTCCAGTTTGGACGACTACCGCGCCACCGGTGGCTACGCGGCGTTGCGCAACGCCCTCCGGATGGGGCAGACCGCGGTGATCCGGGAGGTCACCGACTCCGGCCTGCTCGGCCGCGGCGGGGCCGCGTTCCCGACCGGGCGCAAGTGGGCGGCCACGGCCGCGCAACCCGCCGCGCCGCACTACCTGGTGTGCAACGCCGACGAGAGCGAACCCGGCACGTTCAAGGACCGGGTGCTGCTCGAAGGCGACCCGTTCGCCCTGGTCGAGGCGATGACGATCGCCGCGTTCGCGATCGGCGCCCGTCAGGGGTACGTCTACCTGCGCGGCGAGTACCCGCGGGCGTTGCGGCTGCTGCGGAACGCCCTGGCGGTGGCCCGCGAGCGCGGCTTCCTCGGCGCGGACATCATGAGCCACGGGGGGTTCTCGTTCGACATCGAGATCCGGCGCGGCGCCGGCGCGTACATCTGCGGCGAAGAGACGGCGATCTTCAACTCGATCGAAGGCTTCCGCGGCGAACCCCGCACGAAACCGCCGTTCCCGGTCGAGCAGGGGCTGTTCGGGAAGCCGACCGCGGTGAACAACGTCGAGACGCTGGTCAACGTGCCGCTCATCCTCACCGAAGGCGCGGCCGCATACCGTTCCCTTGGCACGGAAGCTTCGGCCGGGCCGAAGCTGTTCTGCCTCTCCGGCAACGTCGAACGCCCCGGTGTCTACGAAGTACCGTTCGGGACGACCCTGCGAGAGCTGCTCGCGATGGCCGGGGGAGTACCCGAGGGCCGCTCGCTGCGCGCGATCCTGCTGGGCGGCGCGGCCGGCGGGTTCGTCCGCCCGGACGAACTGGACCTGCCGCTGACGTTCGAGGACGCGCGGGCGGCGAAGACGACGCTCGGGTCGGGCGTCGTCCTGGTGCTGGACGACCTCGCCGACCTCGGCGGGTTCCTGCTGCGCATCGCGGAGTTCTTCCGCGACGAGTCGTGCGGCCAGTGCGTCCCGTGCCGGATCGGGACGGTCCGCCAGGAGGAGGCGATCCGGCGTGTCCTGGCGGCCAGGTCCGACGAGCGGCCGCTGCTGCGGGAGGTCGGCGGGGTCATGCGGGACTCGTCGATCTGCGGCCTCGGCCAGACCGCGTGGAACGCCATCGAATCCGCCATCGACCGGCTGGGAGCCCTCCAATGACCAGTGACGACACATGTTTATCCGTGGAGGAGCCATGACCATTGTGGACATCGGCATTCCGCGCCGGCTGGTCGAGTTCACCGTGGACGGTGAGTCCGTCCGCGTTCCGGAGGGTTCGACGATTCTCGACGCGTGCACGGCGGCGGGCAAGGACATCCCGACGCTCTGCTACGGCGACACCCTCGAACCGGCGAACGCCTGCCGCGTCTGCATGGTCGAAGTCGAAGGCTCGCGGACGCTGGTGCCGTCCTGCTCCCGCAAGGCCGAGCCGGGCATGGTCGTGCACACCGACTCCGAGCGGACCCGCACGAGCCGCAAGGTGGTCCTGGAGCTCTTGGCGTCCGCGACGGACCTCTCGACGACACCGGGGGTCGCGGAGTGGCTGGCGGAAACCGGCGCCGATCCCGGCCGCTTCGGCCCGGACGCGGCCACCGTGGCGCAACCGGCCATTGTGGACAACGAGCTCTACGTCCGGGACTACGGGAAGTGCATCCTCTGCTACAAGTGCGTCGACGCATGCGGCGAGCAGTGGCAGAACTCGTTCGCGATCACCGTGGCCGGCCGCGGCTTCGACGCCCGGATCTCGACGGAGTTCTCGAACCCGCTGCCGGACAGCGCCTGCGTGTACTGCGGCAACTGCGTCGAGGTCTGCCCGACCGGCGCGCTGAGCTTCAAGCGCGAGTACGACAAACGCGAAGACGGCACCTGGGACGAGTCCCGCCAGCAGCAGACCACGACGGTCTGCACGTTCTGCGGGGTCGGCTGCAACCTGACGCTGCACGTCCAGGACAACGAGATCGTCAAGGTGACGTCACCGCACGAGAGTTCGGTGACGCACGGGAATCTCTGCATCAAGGGCCGCTTCGGCTGGCAGCACGTCCAGAACCGGTAGGGGCGTTCGTCCGGAGGCGCCGTGGCTCGACGAGCCGCGGCGCCTCCGTCGTCGGTGCCCGTCGACCCGTCTCAGGCGAACCGGACGGTGAACCGCTGCTCCGGCGGATGCGCCGCGTCGCTCTCCATCACCTTGACCAGGAGCGCGGCGATGCGTCCGTACAGCTCCTCGCCGAGGTGCTCGGCACTGGCAGCGGCGTCTTCCCGCACCAGCTCGACGGGCCGGGGCACGTCCCGGTAGAGCCGGTCCCAGAGGGCGTCGAGGTTCCGCCCGTAGTACGGGCCGAAGTCGAGCGGACCGGCCAGCCGGTCGTGCAGGTCCCGCTCGGACCGGATGGTCTTCCCGTCGAGGACGACGCGCATCGCTCACTTCCCGTCGGCAGCCGGACCGGTCGAACCTACCGCAGAGGCAGCCGCCCGCCGTTGACCCCGATGCAGGTCAGCAGCTATTCTCGATATGCGAAAGAAAAATTCCGGATAGCGAAATTCGAGGTCGCGATGCCTGAAGAGGGCCACTCCCTGCCGTACGTCGCCAACCTGTCGATCCTGTTCAAGGAGGTCCCCCTCCTCGAGCGGGCCGCCGCCGCGCGGGACGCCGGGTTCACCGACGTCGAGTTCTGGTGGCCGTTCGACTCCGCGGTTCCCGCGCGCGACGACGTGGACGCCTTCGTCGGCAGCCTCGACGGAGTCCGGCTGCGCGGGCTGAACTTCTTCGCCGGCGACATGGCCGCGGGGGAGCGGGGCCTGGTGAGCTGGCCCGGCCGGGAAGCCGAGTTCGCCGACAGCCTCGTCGTCGCCCTCGGGATCGCCGAGCGCACGGGTTGCCGCAGCTTCAACGCGCTCTACGGCAACCGGCTCGACGGCGAGGACCCGGTCAAGCAGGACGACCTCGCCCGTGCGCACCTGGACAAGGCCGCCGACGCCGCCGCGCGGATCGGCGCGCAGCTGGTCCTGGAACCGCTTTCCGGGGCGGACCGCTACCCGCTCAAGACCGCCGCGGACGCCGTGGCCGTGCTCGACGACCTCGGGCGCGAAAACGTGCGGCTGCTGGCCGACCTCTACCACCTGGCAGTCAACGGGGACGACCTGGACGCGCTCGCGACGCAGCACATCGCCCGGATCGGGCACGTGCAGATCGCCGACGCACCCGGGCGCCACCAGCCCGGCACCGGCTCCCTCGACATCCCCGGCCACCTCGCGAAGCTGCAGCACGCGGGCTACACGGGTTTCGTCGGGATCGAGTACGTCCCGGAGCCCGACACCGTCACGTCGCTGGACTGGCTGCCGATCACCCGAAGGGGACGAGCATGAAACTGGGATTCATCGGACTGGGCGTGATGGGTGCCCCGATGGCCGCGCACCTGGTCGCGGCCGGGCACGACGTCAGCGGCTACGACGTCAACACGGCCGCGGGCGAGAAGCTCGAAGCCGCCGGCGGGCGGGCCGCCCGCGACGTGGCCGACGCGGTGGCCGGTGCGGACGTCGTGATCACGATGCTGCCGAACCACCCGCAGGTCGAGGCGGTCGTGCTGGCCGCGGGCGGGGTCCTCGACATCGCCGAGCCCGGCACGCTGCTGATCGACATGAGCACCATCCGGCCCGAGACCTCGATCGCCGTCGCGGAAGCCGCGCGGGACCGGAAGATCCGCGTGCTCGACGCCCCGGTGTCCGGCGGCCAGACCGGCGCCGAGCAGGCGTCACTGTCCATCATGGCCGGCGGCACCGAAGAGGACTTCGCGGCCGCGAAGCCGGTGCTCGACGCGCTCGGCAAGACCGTCGTGCACGTCGGCCCGCACGGTGCCGGCCAAGTCGTCAAGGCCGCCAACCAGCTCGTCGTGGGCGGGATCTACGGCCTGGTGGCCGAGGCGATCGTGCTGCTCGAAGCGTCCGGTGTGGACGCCGCCACGGGTCTCGACGTGCTCGCCGGCGGGCTCGCGGGCAGCCGGATCCTCGAGCTCAAGCGCCAGTCCATGGTGGACCGCCGGTTCGCGCCCGGGTTCCGGATCGACCTGCACCACAAGGACATGGGGATCGCGCTGGCCGCCGCCCGGCAAGCCGACGTCGCGCTCCCGCTCACCGGGCTGGTCGCCCAGCTCGTCGCCGCCGGCCGCGCCATGGGGTACGGCTCCCTGGACCACTCGGCCTTGCTGAAGGTCGTCGAACAGTTGTCGGGCCGCGTCCCGGCGGAGGTGTGACATGCCCAGAATCCCCGCGATGCAGGCGGTCGTCGACGTCCTGGAGAGCGAAGGCGTCGACACCGTCTTCGGCTGCCCCGGCGCCGCCATCCTCCCGCTGTATAACGCCCTACAGGGCCGCGCGATCAAGCACCTGATCGTCCGGCACGAAGAGGGCGCGACCCACATGGCCGACGGCTGGGCCAGGACGAACGGCAACGTCGGCGTCGCCATCGGCACGTCCGGCCCGGCCGGGACGAACATGATCACCGGGCTCTACACCGCGCACGCGGACTCGATCCCGATGATCTGCATCACCGGCCAAGCGGCCACGACGAAGCTGCACCAGGAGGCGTTCCAGGCGGTCGACATCGTCGAGATCGCCAAGCCGGTGACGAAGTGGGCGGTGCAGGTCAAGGAGGCCGCGCAGCTGCCGTGGATCTTCCGCGAGGCGTTCCGGATCGCCCGGTCCGGCCGGCCGGGCCCGGTGCTGATCGACCTGCCGATCGACGTCCAGAGGCAGGACATCGAGTGGGACTCCTCGATCGACTCGCCGCTGCCGGTGACCGCGGTGACGCCGGCGCCCGCGCGGGTCGAGCGGGCCCTGGACCTGCTGCTCCGAGCCGAACGCCCGCTGATCCTGGCCGGCGGCGGCGTGGTCCTGGGGGAGGCGAGCGAGCAGCTGCGGGCCGCGGCCGAGCGCTTCGACGTCCCGGTGCAGGTGACGCTGATGGGCAAGGGCAGCTTCCCCGAGGACCACGAGCTGTTCGCCGGGATGGCGGGCATCCAGACGTCGCAGCGCTGGGCGAACGCGGCCTTCCTGGAGGCGGACCTGGTGCTGGCGCTGGGCGCGCGGTTCGGCGACCGGCACACCGGCGAGCTGTCGGTGTACCGCGGCGACCGGAAGTTCATCCACGTCGACATCGAACCCACCCAGCTGGGCAAGGTGTTCGGGCCGGACCTGGGGATCGTCTCCGACACGCGCGAGTTCCTCGACGCGCTGCTGGCGGCGTCGGCCGAGCGCGAGGTTTCCCGGCGGCGGGACTGGGTCGCCCGGATCGCCGAGCTGAAGGCGGCGCTGCCCCGGCGCGACGACTTCGACAGCCTGCCGATCAAGGCGCCGCGGGTGTTCAAGGAGATCAACGAAACCTTCGGCGAGGACACCTACTTCGTCACCGCGATCGGGCTGTACCAGATCTGGTCGGGCCAGTTCCAGCAGGCGCACAAGCCGCGGCACTACCAGGTGTGCGGCCAGGCCGGCCCGCTCGGCTGGGAGATCCCGGCGGCGATCGGGGTGAAGAAGGCGCGGCCGGAGGCCGAGGTCGTCGGCGTGGTCGGCGACTACTCGTTCCAGTTCCTGGTCGAGGAGCTCGCGGTCGCCGCCCAGTACGACGTCGGGTTCGTGCTGATCATGCTCAACAACGAGTACCTCGGGCTGATCCGGCAGGCCGAGACCGGCTACGAGATGAACTTCGAGGTCGACATCCACTACGACGCGATCGGCACGGACAACGTGAAGATCATGGAGGCCTACGGCTGCTCGGGCACCCGGGTGCTGGAGCCGGGGGAGATCCGGACGTCCCTGGAGTGGGCGCGGAAGGAGGCCGAGCGCACCAGCCGGCCGGTCCTGGTGGAGATCATGGTCGAACGCGAGGGCAACGCCGCCATGGGCGCCGCGCTCGACGCCGTCAAGGAGTTCGAGCCCGTCGCGTGAGCATTCTGCCGCAGCTTGTCGTGAGTGGTAAGGCGAGTTCTTAAAAGCCCTTAAACACACCACCACCCCCGGGTCCACCGGCGC
>NZ_JBFBBT010000002.1:0-43731 GCF_040682815.1 Amycolatopsis sp. NPDC051102 | reverse complement strand
CCGCGTCACCAAGCGGCCCCCGTTTCCCTGGTGTGGATCGCCTTTTTACCCCGGGCAACACCACCCACCCCCACCCGGGTGACCACGGCCGCCGCACGAGACCCCCTCTCGTGCGGCGGCCGTTGCGTGGGCGGGTGAAGGCGGTTGTCGGAAAGTACAAACGCGGGCTCGAAATTCACCCGTCTTTCAGGGGTTTTGCCGTGGTCGCGGCCACACCCGAGCGTGTGTACTTCTTGCCGAAGCAGCCCCGAAAGGACGTCCACAGTGGAATTCCTCCGACCCGACTCGCTGGCCGGCGCGCTCGCCGCGAAGGCCGCGAACCCCGGTGCGGTCCCGATCGCCGGCGGCACGGACGTGATGGTCGAGCTCAACTTCGACCACCGCCGTCCGGACGCCCTGCTCGACCTCGGCCGCGTCGCCGAGCTGCACGAGCACGGCACCGACGGCGGCCGGATCCGGATCGGCGCCGCCGTGCCCTACACCCGGATCATCGGCGAGCTCGGCACGCGGCTGCCCGGCCTGGCGATGGCCGCGCGGACCGTCGGGTCCCCGCAGATCCGCAACCGCGGCACGGTGGGCGGCAACCTCGGCGCGGCGTCGCCCGCGGGTGACTCGCACCCGGCGCTGCTGGCCGCGGACGCCGAGGTCGAGATCGCGTCGGTCCGCGGCACCCGGGTCGTCGCGGCGAAGGACTTCTACACCGGGGTCAAGAAGAACGTCCTCGAACCGGACGAGCTGATCACCGCGGTGCTGATCGCCCCGGCCACCGGCCCGCAGCAGTTCAGCAAGATCGGCACCCGCAACGCCATGGTCATCGCGGTCGCCGCCTTCGGACTGGCCCTGCACCCGGAGGAGCGACGGGTCGGCACCGGCGTCGGCTCGGCCGCCCCGACGCCCCGCCGGGCGCCGGCCGCCGAGGAGTTCCTGGCCGGCGAGCTGGACTGGGACGCCCCGAAGGCGCTGAACGACTCGGTGAAACGCCGCTTCGGTGACCTGGTCGCGGCGGCTGCCGCGCCGATCGACGACGTGCGGGGGAGCGCGGCCTACCGGCGGCACGCTCTCGCTGTCATGGCGCGGCGGACGCTGACGTGGGCCTGGACCGAATACTGCGGAGGGAGCGCGAAGTGCGCGTGAACGTCACCGTCAACGGCGAACACCGCCGGGCGGACAACGTCTGGGAAGGCGAGAGCCTCCTCTACGTGCTGCGTGAGCGGCTCGGCCTGCCGGGCTCGAAGAACGCCTGTGAGCAGGGGGAATGCGGCTCGTGCACGGTCTACCTCGACGGCGTCCCGGCGTGTGCGTGTCTGGTCGCGGCCGGGCAGGCCGAGGGCCGCGAGGTCGTCACCGTCGAAGGGCTCGCGTCGGGCGACGCGCTCGACCCGGTGCAGGAGGCGTTCGTCGAGCGCGGTGCCGTCCAGTGCGGCTTCTGCACGCCGGGCCTGCTCGTGGCCGCGCACGACCTGATCGAGCGCGTCCCGGACCCGAGCGACGTCGAGATCCGCGAGGCGCTCGCCGGGAACCTCTGCCGGTGCACCGGCTACGAGAAGATCCTGGACGCCGTGCGCGACGCCGCCGCGAAGAAGGCCGTCCGATGAGCGCCCCGGCCCGGTCGCCGCAGCAGCTGCACGACACGATCGCCGGCGGTATCGGCGAAAGCCCGCTGCGCCCGGACGGCACGCTCAAGGTGCGCGGCGAGTTCGCCTACTCCTCGGACCTGTGGCACGAGGACATGCTGTGGGGCGCCACGCTGCGCAGCCCGCACCCGCACGCCCGGATCGTCCGCCTCGACGTCTCCCGGGCGCTGGCCCAGCCGGGTGTGCACGCCGTGCTGACCCACGAGGACGTACCCGGCGAGAACGTCTACGGCCTCAAGTTCCAGGACACCCCGGCGCTGGCCGACGGCCTGGTCCGCTACCAGGGTGAGCCGATCGCCATCCTGGCCGCCGACCACCCGGAGATCGCGCGGCAGGCGCTCAAGGAGATCGTCGTCGAGTACGACGTCCTCGAGCCGATCACCGACCCCGAGCGGGCGGCCCACGACGAGAGCCTGCCGAAGCTGCACCCGGGCGGGAACCTGGTGCGGCACCAGCGGATCGTCAAGGGCGACCCGGCCGCCACCGCGGACGTCGTCGTGTCCGGCGTCTACGAGATCGGCATGCAGGACCAGGCGTTCCTCGGCCCGGAGTCCGGGCTGGCGGTGCCGGCCGAGGACGGCGGTGTCGACCTCTACCTGGCCACCCAGTGGCTGCACGTCGACCAGCGGCAGACGGCGAAGGCGCTGGGGCTGCCGCTGGAGAAGGTCCGGCTGACGCTGTCCGGCGTCGGCGGGGCCTTCGGCGGCCGCGAAGACCTGTCCATGCAGATCCACTCTTGTATGCTCGCGCTGCGCACCGGCCGCCCGGTGAAGATGAGCTACAACCGCCTGGAGTCGTTCTTCGGGCACGTCCACCGCCACCCGGCGAAGATGTACTACGAGCACGGCGCCACCCGCGACGGCAAGCTCGTCTACGTCCGCGCCAAGCTGTACTTCGACGGCGGTGCCTACGCGTCCAAGACCCCGGTCGTGGTCGGCAACGGCACCACGCTCAGCGTCGGACCCTACGACGTCCCGAACGCCCACATCGAGGGCTGGGGTGTGTACACGAACAACCCGACCTGCGGCGCGATGCGCGGGCTCGGCGCGGTTCAGCCGACTTACGCTTACGAGTCCCAAATGGACAAACTGGCCGCCGCACTCGGCATGGACCCGGCGGAGCTGCGCATCCGCAACGCGCTCAGCGAAGGGTCCACTGTGGTCACCGGGCAGGTGGTCGACTTCCCGGCGCCGGTGGCCGAGCTGGTCCAGCGGGTCCGCGACCTGCCGCTGCCGCCCGAGCCCACCGGCTCACGGGACATCCGTGAGCTGCCCGGCGGCGCGTCCAACACGACTCACGGCGAGGGTGTGGTCCGGGGCGTCGGCTACGGCGTGACGATCAAGAACATCTCCTACGCCGAAGGTCTCGACGACTACTCGACCGCCCGCGTCCGCCTGGAGGTGCTCGGCGGCGAACCGGTGGCGATGGTCCACACCGCCGCCGCCGAGGTCGGGCAGGGGCTGGTGACGCTGCAGCAGCAGATCGCCCGCACCGAGCTGGGCGTGACGCGGGTGAGCGTGCACCCGGCCGACACGAGCGTCGGCGACGCCGGCTCCAGTTCGGCGTCACGCCAGACCTACGTCACCGGCGGGGCGGTGCGCAACGCCTGCCGCGCGGTCGCGGATACGGTATACAGCCGGCTCGGCGTCTCGGCCGAAGGCATGAGCCTCACCGGTGGCAAGGTCGTCGCGGCCGACGGCGAAGTCGTCGCGGACCTGGCCGAGCTGCTCGGCGACACCGCGATCGAGGAAACCCGCGAGTTCCACCACCGCCCGACCCACCCCCTGGACCCGGAGACCGGCCAGGGCGACGCCCACGTCCAGTACGGCTTCTCCGCCCACCGCGCGGTGGTCGACGTCGATGTCGAGCTCGGCCTGGTCAAGGTGGTCCAGCTCGATTGCGCCCAGGACGTCGGCAAGGCGATGAACCCCGACGCCGTCGTCGCGCAGATCCAGGGCGGCTCGGCCCAGGGCCTCGGCCTCGCCGTGATGGAGGAGATCCTGGTCCAGGACGGGAAGGTGCGGAACCCGTCGTTCACCGACTACCTCATCCCGACCATCCTCGACATGCCGCCGATGCGCGTCGACGTCCTCGAACGGCCCGACCCGCACGCGCCCTACGGCGTCCGCGGCGTCGGCGAACCGCCCACGATCTCGGCCACGCCGGCGATCGCCAACGCCATCCGCGCGGCCACCGGCCTCGAGCTGCCGCGCGTCCCGATCCGTCCCGAGCACATCACCGGAGCCTGAAGATGACCACGTCGATTTCCGTCGAGCAGGAATGGCTCGACGAGGCCGTCCGCATCGCGGAGACCAACGTCGCCAACGGCGGCGGCCCCTTCGGTGCGCTGATCGTGCGGGCCGGCGACATCGTGGCGACCGGCGTCAACCGCGTCACCGCGAACCTCGACCCGACCGCGCACGCCGAGGTGGTCGCGATCCGCGCGGCCTGCCAGGCGCTCGGCACGTTCAAGCTGGACGGCTGCGTGCTCGTCTCCAGCTGCGAGCCGTGCCCGATGTGCCTGTCCTCGGCGCTGTGGGCTCGCGTCGACCGAATTTTGTATACCGCCGACCGCGACGACGCCGCCAAGGCCGGCTTCGA
This sequence comes from Amycolatopsis sp. NPDC051102, assembly GCF_040682815.1. Lineage (NCBI taxonomy): Bacteria > Bacillati > Actinomycetota > Actinomycetes > Pseudonocardiales > Pseudonocardiaceae > Amycolatopsis > Amycolatopsis sp. NPDC051102. The sequence goes on along the minus strand of NZ_JBFBBT010000002.1, from coordinate 39,496 downwards.
CGACCGCGCCTTCTACGAACTCTTCGACCGTCCTCGTGAGACGTGGACGGTTCCCGTGACGCAACTGTCCACAAAGGATGGCTTCGCCCCCTTCGCGGCCTGGCTCGACAAGGCCGACCGCACCGACTACTGACCCACAAGGCCAGCTGACCGGAGCACAACCGAATCGAACGTCCCGCTCGCCCAGGCACGGCGCTGTGCCTAGGCCTGGCCGAGCACCCCCCACCGGCAAGGGCAGGACGCATGACCCAGACCGAAGTCCCCACCCCAGTAGTCGACGCAGTACCCCGACAACGCCGCTCGATGCTCGAAAAGCTGTTCGAGCTCCGGACCCGGAAGACCACGATCGGCCGCGAAGTCCGCGGCGGTGTCACGACGTTCGTCGCGATGGCCTACATCGTGCTGCTCAACCCGCTCATCCTCGGCGCCTCCGCCGACATCACCGGCGCCCGCCTCTCGGCCGCGCAGGTGACCACGGCGACCGCGCTCGCCGCCGCCGTGATGACCGTCCTCATGGGACTCGTCGGCAACGCGCCCCTCGCGCTGGCCGCCGGGCTCGGCATCAACGGCATCGTCGCCTTCCAGATGGCGCCGTCGATGACCTGGCCCCAGGCGTTCGGGCTGGTCGTGCTCGAAGGCGTGTGCATCGTGCTGATGGCGGTCAGCGGCGTCCGCGAACGGATCATGAACGCCATCCCGCGGCCGCTCAAGATGGCGATCACCGTCGGGATCGGGCTCTACATCGCCCTGGTCGGCCTGGTCAGCGCCGGGTTCGTGACCCGGATGCCGGACTCGGCGCAGACCACGGTCCCGGTGCGGCTGGGGGCGAGCGGGCACCTGCACGGCTGGCCGATCGTCGTGTTCTGCTTCGGCCTGCTGCTGATGATCGTGCTGATGGCCCAGAAGGTCCCCGGTGCGGTGCTGATCAGCATCGGGGTGGCCACCGTGATCGCCGTCGTGCTGCACGAAGGGTTCGGTGTCGGCGGCTGGGGCCTCACGACCCCGGCCTTGCCCGACCACGTCGTCGCCGCTCCGGATTTCGGGTTGTTCGGCCACATCGACCTCTTCGGCGGCTTCGCCTCGGCGGGCGCGCTGGCGGCGACGGTCTTCCTGTTCACGCTGGTGCTGTCCGGCTTCTTCGACGCCATGGGCACCATCACCAGCGTCTCCGACGAAGCCGGGCTGTCGAAGAACGGCAAGGTGCCGCGGATGGGCCGGATCCTGCTGGTCGACGGCGCGGGCGCGATCGCCGGCGGGGTCACCGGCTCGTCGCCGAACACGGTGTTCCTCGAATCGGCGGCCGGCGTCGGCGAGGGGGCCCGGACCGGGCTCGCCAGCGTCGTCACCGGACTGCTGTTCGCCGGGACGCTGCTGTTCACGCCGCTGGCCGGGGTCGTCCCGGCGCAGGCGGCGGCACCTGCGCTGGTCGTCATCGGCGGCATGATGGTGGCCCAGTGCCGCACCATCCCGTGGAACGATCCCGACTACACGATCCCGGTGTTCCTCACCGCCGCGCTGATCCCGTTCACCTACTCGATCACCAACGGCGTCGGCGCCGGCCTGATCGCGTTCGTGCTGATCAAGATCGGCCGCGGCAAGTGGCGCGAGGCCGGCTGGCTGCTTTCGCTGCTGGCACTCGTCTTCGCCGTGTACTTCGCCATCGACGGTGTCGAAGCCCTCTTCCGATAAGGAGATTCCCGTGGCTCTGATGTTCTTCAACGGCGGCGCCATGCGCGGCGAGCCCCTGCACCACCTCCTGGACGGCTCGCCGTTCGTGGGCACCGCCCGGACCGCGGCGAAGTACCGCTTCTACGCGGTCGGTTCGCAATGCCCGGCGCTGTACCCGGTCTCGCACGGTGGTGCCGAGGTGACCGGCGAGGTCTACGACGTCTCCCTGGACGCCCTGCGGGACAGGGTGCTGCCGGCTGAGCCGCACGAGCTGGAGCTGGGCGTGGTGGAGCTGGCCGACGGCAGTTCGGCGTTCGCGATGCTGCTGCGCCGGCCCTACACCTCGCACGTCGCCCTGCGGGACATCACCGAGCTCGGGGACTGGCGGGCGTTCAAGGCGAGCGCGTGAAGGTCCTCGTCGCGCCGGACAAGTTCAAGGGGTCGCTGACCGCGGCCGAGGTGGCGTCGGCGGTGGCGGCCGGCCTCGCCGACGTCCACCCGGCGGCCACGGTGACGGCCCTGCCGGTGGCCGACGGCGGCGAGGGCACGGTCGACGCCGCCGTCTCCGCCGGTTTCCGCCGCGTGTCCGTCCCGGCCCGCGGGCCGACCGGGCAGCCGCTCACGGCGTCCTACGCGGTGCGGGGCCGGACCGCGGTGGTGGAACTGGCCGAGGCGTCCGGGCTGCACCGGCTCCCCGCCGGGCCGGAACCTCGCACCGCGTCGAGCGCAGGCATTGGGGACGTCATCGCGGCCGCAGTCCGGGCGGGGTGCCGCCGGATCGTGCTCGGCGTCGGCGGCAGCGCCTGCACCGACGGCGGCGCGGGCCTGCTGACCGCGCTCGGTGCCCGGCTGCTCGACGACGCCGGGCGCGAACTCCCGCCGGGCGGTGCGGCGCTTTCCGAACTCGCCTCACTGGACCTGTCCGGTCTGTCCTGGGTGGACATCGAACTGGCGTCCGATGTGGACAATCCACTGTACGGCCCGGACGGCGCCGCGGCCGTCTACGGTCCGCAGAAGGGAGCGTCCTCCGTGGACGTCGAGGTGCTCGACTCGGCGTTGCGGCACTGGGCGTCGATCGCCGGCCCGGAGTTCGCGGACCGGCCGGGTGCCGGCGCGGCCGGGGGAGTGGGCTTCGCCGCGATGGCGGTGCTGGGCGCCCGGATGCGGCCGGGCATCGAGCTGCTGCTGGACCTGCTCGGGTTCGGCGCGGCACTCGCCGGCGCCGACCTGGTCGTCACCGGCGAAGGTTCGCTCGATCGGCAGACGCTGTCGGGCAAGGCCCCGGCGGGGGTGGCCCGGGCCGCAGCGGCCGCGGGCGTGCCATGCGTCGCGGTTTCCGGACGGTGCCTGCTCTCGGCCGTCGAACTCGCCCAGGCGGGCATCGCCGCCGGGTACGCGCTGACGGACCTGGAGCCGGACCCGGCCCGCTGCATGGCCGAGGCTGCCCCCCTGCTGCGCCGGCTGGCCCGCCGCGTCGCCGCGGATCACCTCGGCTGAACGGGTGCTACCATAGTTTTGTTATCATCGGAACCATGGCGACGAAGACGGCGGCGGACACCCGTGAGCGGATCCTCCAGGCGGCGGCCACGCTGCTGGTGGCGGAGGGCCGCGACGGCCTGTCGACGCGCGCGGTGAGCGCCGCCGCCGGGGTCCAGCCGCCGGCGCTGTACCGGCTGTTCGGTGACAAGGACGGCCTGCTCGACGCGGTCGCCGCGTATGGCTTCGACGAGTACCTGTCGAGCAAGCGCGCGCTGGGCTCGACCGGCGACGCGGTGGAGGACCTCCGCCGCGGCTGGGATCTGCACATCGAGTTCGGCCTGTCCCGCCCGGAGTTCTACGTGCTCATGTACGGCGACGCGCGCCCGGGCCGCACGTCGCCCGCGGGCCGGGAAGCGGAGGCGATGCTGCGCGGCATCGTCGAGCGCGTCGCGGCGGCGGGCCGGCTCCGGGTGAGCGTCGACCGCGCGGCGCGGCTGGTGCACGCGACCGGCATGGGGGTGGTGCTGGCCCTCATCGCAACCCCGGCGGCAGAGCGCGACCCGGAGTTCTCGGCAACGGCGCGGGAGACGGTGCTGAGCCGCATCCTGACCGGAGGCAGTGAGCCGGCGGGTTCGGACCTGCCGGAGCGCGCGATCGCCCTGCGCGCCGGGCTCGACGGCGCCACCGTTCTCACTGTTGCCGAGCGTGTCCTGCTGGCGGAATGGCTGGACCGGATCGCCGACGCCTGAGGCCGGGCTGGATCGGTTCAGTCCGATCGGACATTGCTTGTCACCGACGAGTGGCTCAATATGTTGCGGCTCGCAACATATTGACGACAACGCCGTCGGAGGGTCCCGATGATCAGGTGGAAAGCAGTCCTGGCCTGCGCCGGAGCGGGGATTCTGCTCGCCGGGGCGGTGCCCGGCACAGCCTTGGCCAGCGGCACCGCGACCGACTGCTGCGGCGGTGGGGCCTCCTGGGCGACCGGCAACAAGTCCGCGCTCGGCACGTCGGCGACCACCGCCAGCCCGGTGTGGTTCACCGTCGCCAACGGCGTCACGTCCGAGGTCTTCTACCCGCGCGCCGATGTCCCGAACATGCAGGACATGCAGTTCGTCGTCACCGACGGCTCGAGCTTCGTCGACCTCGAACGCGACGCCACGAACCACGTCGTTTCCATGCCCGACGAGAAGGCGCTGCAGTACACCGTCACCAACACCGCCAAGAGCGGGAAGTACCGGATCACCACCGACTACGTCACCGACCCGGCTCGCGCGACCCTGCTCACCAACACCCGGTTCCAGTCGCTCGACGGCGGCAGCTACCGGCTCTACCTGCTGGCCAACCCGTCCATGGCCGGCGGTGGCGCGAACGACAACGCCTGGTGGGACGCTTCGGGCGCCCTGATGGCCAGCGGGACCGAGACGTTGTTCGGCGGCACGGCCACCACCGTCGTCTCCGCGCTGCGCGTGTCGACCGGCTTCGCCGCGCACGACAACGGCTACACCGGTGCGGCCAGCGACTGCCTGGTCGACCTGCGCGCCGACAAGGCCCTGAACAACCAGTTCGACAACGTCTCCGGTACCGGCAATGTCGTCCAATGTGGACAGATTCCGGTCGGCGGCGACACGACGTTCACCGTCGCGCTCGGCTACGGCGGCACCGCGACCGCCGCTTCCTCGGCCGCGAGCGCGTCGCTGACCAGCGGGTTCTCGGCCGTCGCGGCGTCCTACCGCAGCGGCTGGAACTCGTACGTGACCGGTCTGAAGCCCGCCCCGGCGAGCGTCTCCGGGGACACGCAACGACGTCGCGCCTACTACGTCGCGGCCATGGCCCTGAAGACCGCCGAAGACAAGCAGCACCCCGGCGCGAGCGTGGCCGGCCTGGCGACGCCGTGGGGTGACTTCACCAACGGCGACCACCTCAACGACGGCTACCACCGCGTCTGGGGCCGTGACCTCTACCAGCAGGCGACCGGTCTCCTGGCCGACGGCGACAGCGCGCAGGCCAAGCGGATGGCCCAGTTCCTGTGGAACGCACAGTGGATCGGCAGCCCCACGGCCGGCGACGGCACGACCTACCCGGCGGGCTCGTTCCCGCGCTACAGCCCGGTTTCCGGCGTGGCCGGCGCCAGCGCCCAGCAGCTCGGCTGCTGCGAACAGCTCGACCAGGACGCCGACGCGATCCTGCTGGCCTGGCTGACCGGCCTCACCGACGCCTCGACGTACGCCAAGGTCAAGACGACCGCGAACCACATCGTCTCGACCGGCCCGGACACCACCGAGCGGTGGGAGGAGCAGTACGGCAAGTCGCCGTCGTCGGTGGCCGCCGAGATCGCCGGGCTCGTCGCCGCGGGCGCCATCGCGCGGGCGAACGGCGACACGTCCAGCGCGTCGGGGTGGGAGTCCACAGCGGACTCCTGGCGCAACTCCCTGGCCGGCTGGACCGTCACGACGTCCGGCTACTGGGGCGGACACACCTACTACGAACGCCTCGACCGCGCCGGCAACCCGAACGACGGCGCGACGATCTGCTTCGACGAAGGCTGCTTCTACGAACACGACGTCACCGACTTCGGCTTCCTCGACCTGGTGCGGCTCGGCATCCGCCCGGCCGGCGACGCGACGATCGCGAACTCGGTGGCGCCGACGGCCGCCGCGTCGGACGGCAACTCGGCGGTGCAGGTGACGCTGCCGAACGGCGACGTCTACTTCCACCGCTACCCGCACGACAACTACGGCGAGAGCACGGCGAGCTGCAGCGGCTGGCCCGCCGGTGGCGCGCAGCGGTTCGGGCGGCTGTGGCCGGTGCTGTCGGGGGAGCGCGGCGAGTACGAGCTGGCCAACGGCCGCTCGGCGGCGGTGTACCTCAAGTCCATGGCGGACTCGGTCAACGACGGGTACTTCGTGCCCGAGCAGGTCTGGGACCGCGCCGACGTCGGTTGCTTCGGGCTGGGCCGGCCGACCGGCAGCGCGGGCCCGCTGATGTGGGCCGAGGGCCAGTACCTGCGGCTGGCGCAGAGCGTGGACGCGGGCCACAACCTCGACACGCCGTCGATCGTCCAGGCGCGGTACGGCACCTGATTCACCGGACCAGGCGGACGGTCTTCGCCGCCGGGGCGAAGACCGCCGTCTGGCCGCGGGTGAGGGCGACGCTGTCGGACTCGAGGCCGTCGCCGAACGCCACCAGGCGGTCGGATTCGACTTCGACGGTCAGCGGCGCCCGCGTCAGTTCTCCTTCGGTGCAGGTGGTCCCGGTGGCCGGCGACGGCCACGCCTCCCGGACGAACCAGACCAGCCGGGCCTCGCCGGGCGCGGGCAGGCGCAGCTCGCTGCGGCGTTCCCGCCAGACCGAGCCGCACCAGCCGGTGGCCCCGGTGCCGGTGCCGACGAGGATGCCCGAAGACGCCTGGCGTTCGGCGGTCCCGCCGCCGGCGCCCAGCCGGTAGCGGGCGGTCTGGTGCCCGGCGTGCCCGAGGTAGATCTCGTTGAGGGCGAGCAGCCGCTGGCCGTCGTCGGCGGTGAGCTCGGCCATGGTCCGGTGCTCGACGGTGCCGGTGGACCGCACGAGATCGGCGACGGCGTGCGCCGGGTGCCGGACGAGCACGCCGGGCGCACCGGGCGCGACCCCGATGACGGGCTGGCCGTCGAGGTACTTGGCGACGTTGGCGACGAGCCCGTCCTGCCCGACCACCACGACGACGTCCTCCGGCGTGAAGAGGAACCGGTCGAGGTCGGCCCGTTCGACCTCGCCCCGGCGCCAGTCGAGCGGAATAGCGGCACTGGCGGCGGCGAGCGCGGCGCGCAGGGCGGTGTCGGCGGCGGTCACCTCGGCGAGGTCACGGCCGCGGGTGCGGAGGAAGAACTCGGCCTGCCCGCGGGTGCCGTGGCGGGCGACGAGCTCGTCGAGCTCGGTACGGCGGTGCACGAGGACGACCCGCGGGGCGAGGCTCACGACCGGCCACCCGGGTGGCGGACGGCGAGGAGCTTCCCCCTCGCCGCGGCAGCTGGCCGCCACCCCGCGACGGCGCTCACGATCCCACCCCCAGCCGGGTCAGCAGCGGCGTGAGCAGGTCCGGGGTCAGCACCAGGTTGTCGATCTGCGGCAGATTTCCCGCCAGTTCCTTCAACGCCAGCCCCGTCAGCACGCCCTCCGGCAAGTCGCGATACGCCGCCAGCCGGGCGGCCTCGCCCGCTGCCTCCGCCTCGCCGAGTGCTCGCTTGCCGTCCGCCTCCACCTGGGTCAGCCGCTCCTTCCGCAGCGCCTGCGCCTCCGTCTCGATCCGGTTCGCCGCGGCCGCTTCTTCGGCCTGGCGGCGGGCGTTCGCGCCGCGCTGGGCGAGCAGCTGCTCCTCGCGGCGGGCCAGCTCGATCTGGTTCTGCAGCTCGTTTTCGCCGATCGCGCGTTCGCGTTCGACGGCGAGCGCGCGCCGCTCGAAGGTCGCTCGGTCGGCTTCCTGCTGCACCTTCTCCCGCGCCGTCGTCTGCAGCGCCTTCTCGACCTCCGGCTCGGCCCGGATCGCGACCACGCGGACGTCGATCACCGTCGAGCCGGTCTGCGCGAGCCGGGTGTCCTCTTCGGCCAGTCCCGCGCGGATCCGGTCGCGGACCGCGCGGACGCCGTCGACGAGCGCGGTCGCCAGCGGCGTGCGGGTCAGCACCTCGACCGCGTACTGCTGGGCGTTTTCCGTCAGCAGCCCGCTGATCTGCGCCAGCGGGTCGCTTCTCCAGCGTCCGGTGTCCGGGTCGATGGAGAAGTCGATGCGCTGCGCGGCCAGCGCCGGGTCCTCGATCCGGAACGTCAGTGCGAGCTGGACGGTCACGTCCTGGAAGTCGGCCGTGCGGGCGTGGAACAGCAGCGGCAGCTCGCGGTCGTCCACCGGCACCTCCGACACGACCGCCGTCAGCGGCCGGTACCAGAAGGACAGTCCGACGCCGTCGTGCGCGAGCTTGCCGCGGCGGTAGTGGCGGATGTGCACGGTCGGGGCGCCGCGCAGGTGCCGGAACCCGAACCGGCGGTCGATGTCAGCCATGGAGTCCTCCTCTTATCGTCGTGGTGACGATATGGGCGGAGTGGCTAATCGTCAAGCTGACGATTAGGGTGGTGGCATGGGTCACCCGCCGTTCGCCGTCACCGTCGACCTCGTCGTGCTCACCCTGACCGGGGACGAGCTGTGCGCACTGGTGGTGCGCCGCGGCGTCGAGCCGTACCTGGGGGAGTGGGCGCTGCCCGGCGGGTTCGTCCGGCCGGACGAGGACTTGGCGGACGCGGCGCGCCGGGAACTGGCCGAGGAGACCGGGCTGGCCCCGGGATCCGTCCACATCGAACAGCTCGCCGGCTACGGCGCTCCGGACCGCGACCCGCGCATGCGGGTGGTGACGGTGGCGTACCTGGCGCTGGCCCCGGACCTCCCGGTCCCGCGCGCGGGCACGGACGCGGCGGAGGCCCGCTGGGCGCCGGTGCGGGCGCTGTCGGCCGAGCGGCTGGCGTTCGACCACGACCGCATCCTCGCCGACGGCCTCGAGCGCGCCCGCGCCAAACTGGAGTACTCCCCGCTGGCGACGGCGTTCTGCCCGCCGGAGTTCACCGTCGCGGAGCTGCGCCGGGTGTACGAACTGGTCTGGGACACGCGGCTGGACCCGCGCAACTTCCACCGCAAGGTGACGGGAGCGGACGGGCTCCTCGAACCGACCGGCCGCACCACCACCCGCGACGGCGGCCGCCCGGCCCGGCTCTACCGGCGGGGCCGGGCCGAACTGCTGTACCCGCCGATGCTGCGCGGCTGAGCCGGGTGTCGTGAGGGGTAAGGCGGGTTAGAACACGCCTTACCCCTCACGAGCGCGCCTTGCCCGGCCCACCGCGCCCGGCCTGCCGCGCTCGGCCCGGCCGCCGCCTCACCGGGACGGCACCGCCCGGAACCACAACGTGAACTCCGTCTTCTGCGGCACCAGCCGGTACCGCGGCAGCACGCCGGGCCCGCACGACGCCGACCCGAGCCCGTGCTGTGCGACGTCCAGCGTCAGGTGCACCAGCTCGCCCGGCGCCAGGTCGTCGGTGTGCCGCGCCGCCTCCAGGTCCGCCGCCGTCCAGCGGCGGGCCGTGAAGTCGAAGACCGGGTCGCCGTCCACCTGGACGCCTTCGCCGTCCGGGGTCGTCAGCCGCGCCCAGCGGACCGCTGTGCGGTTGCCGTTCTCCTGCGGGAACACGTACGGCGTCTGCAGCCCGTCGATGCTGCGGGAAAACCGGCCGATCCGCGCCGCCTGGCGGCTGTCCGGGTACGCCTCGCCCGGGCCGCCGCCGAACCACTCGGCCGAGCCGAACGCCCCCGGGACCGCCATCGTCAGCCCGAGCCGGGGGAGCGTGCCGGGGAACTCGCCGTCCGGGGTCACCCCGACCCGCAGCCGCAGGCGGTCGCCGAACGCCGTCCAGGTGTAGTCGGCGAACAGCCCGAACGGCTGCGCCGGCGGCGCGACCCTGGTTCGTACCACCAGCTCTTCGCCGTCGGCGTCGACCGCGATCACCCGGTGCTGCATCCGGTGCAGCCCCGCCTCACGCCACTGGCCGGCGTCGGGAGGGCCGGCGAACGTGCCGCGGTCGTTGTCGGTCGTCGCACGCCAGACGTCGAGCCGTGGCCCGTGCACGACGTGCCCGCCGAGGGCCGACAGGATGCCCGTCGCGGCGTCGAACTCGCCGGCACCCAGCACCAGCCGCCCGCCGGTGCGGAACACCGGACCGCGCGGCGGCAGCGGCGCCGGGGCGGGGGCCGCCGACACCGCCAGCTGCCCCCAGCCGACGACGTGGCCGGCCGGCGCCCACGCGGTCGCCGAAGCCAGCACCGCGGACACCGTCAACCACGATTCGCCGCTGGTCGCGGGCAGTTCGGGTAGCGGCACCGAAACGCTCTGTCCGGAGTGGACGGACGGAACGTCGAGCACGCCTTGCGCGACAGTGATTCCTTCGTCCTCCAGCGTCCAGGAGAACGACAGGTGCCCGGTGTCCACGAAGTCGTAGTGGTTGCTCACCCGGATCCCGGCCGTGTCCGGCTCGATCCGGACCGGCTCGATGATCTTCGCGAACTCGGTCAGCGCCGGCGACGGCGTCCGGTCGGGGAAGAGCAGGCCGTCGATGACGAAGTTGCCGTCGTGGAGCGGCTCGCCGAAGTCCCCGCCGTAGGCGAAGTGCCCGTCGGCGGCGAGGCCGTGGTCGATCCACTCCCAGATGAACCCGCCCTGGCAGTTCGGGTACCGCTCGAACAGCGCGCGGTACTCCAGCAGGCCGCCCGGGCCGTTGCCCATCGCATGCCCGTACTCGCACAGCACGAACGGCAGGTCCCGGCGGCGCAGGTTGGTGTCCTCGCGCCGGCCGATCCGCTCGACCTCCTCGTGCGTGGCGTACATCCGGCTGTGGACGTCCACATAGGCGCATTCGTGGTCGCCTTCGTAGTGGACCGGCCGCGTCGGGTCGCGGTGGTGCACCCACTCCGCCATCCGCGCCAGGTTCTCGCCGGTGTGGCTTTCGTTGCCCAGGGACCAGAGGATGACGCTGGGCCGGTTCTTCTCCCGCTCCACCGTGCGCCGGATCCGGTCGAGGTACGCCTCGGCCCAGACCGGCTCGCCGCTGGGATTGCCGGCCCAGCCCAGCGGCTCGAAGCCATGCGTTTCCAGATCGCACTCGTCGATCACCCACAGGCCGTGGGTGTCGCACAGCTCGAGGAACGCCGGATCCGGCGGGTAGTGGCTGGTCCGGACGGCGTTGACGTGGTGGCGTTTCATCAGCAGCACGTCGGCCAGCGCGGTCTCCGGCGACACCGCGCGCCCGGTGCGCGGGTCGTGCTCGTGGCGGTTCACCCCGCGCAGGAGCAGCCGGCGGCCGTTGACCTTGAGCTGCCCGTCCTCGATGGACACCGTCCGGAACCCGATCCGCACGGGCACTCGCTCGGCGACGGTCGACAGTATCCCGTCGTAGAGCCGGGGCGTTTCGGCGCTCCACGGTTCGACCGGCAGCTCCAGCGGTTCCCCCGCCGGGTGCCCGGCGACGCCGAGCTCGGGGAGGTCCAGCACGACGTCCGGGCCGGTCTCGACGCGGACGGTGCCCAGGCCGGTCGTGTGGTCGTAATCGGCGCGGACCCAGTAGTCGCCGATGCCGCCGTCCGGGCGGGCGAGCAGGGTGACCGCGCGGAAGATCCCGGACAGCCACCACATGTCCTGGTCCTCGAGGTAGCTGGCGGCCGACCACTGGTGCACGCGCACCACGAGGACGTTCCCCGCCGGCCGCAGCAGCGGCCCGACTTCGAACTCCGACGGCAGCCTGCTGCCCTGCGTCACGCCGAGCTCGGTGCCGTTGAGCCAGATCCGGCCGCAGGAGTCGATCCCGTCGAAGCGCAGCACCGCGGAGCCGGCGGGCCAGTCCCCGGGCAGGTCGAACCGCAGCCGGTGGTCGCCGGTCGGGTTGTCCGACGGCACGTGCGGCGGGTCGACCGGGAACGGATAGCGCACGTTCGTGTAGGCCGGCCGGCCGTGGCCGTGCAGTTGCCACAGCGACGGCACCGGCAGCTCGTCCCACGCCGAATCGTCGAACCCCTCGGCTTCGATCCCCGCCGGCGCGGCCGCGAGGCTCGACGACAGCCGGAACCGCCAGGAGCCGTTCAACGACAGCGACGGCGCGTCGGACGTGAAAGCCGCGCGCGGCGGAAGCGAGCCCCGGCCCGGGCCGGGGTCTTCGAGGTACGACATGGGGTCCTTTCCGCGCTCGGCCGGTGTCCGTGAACGTTCCCGTGAACGTTCACGGAGCGCTCCGCAGTGTGCTTCGCGCTGGGACGGGGTGTCAAGGGATCAGGCGGATTCGCGCAGGTGGAGGCGGGCGCGGACGATCAGCTCACCGGGTTCGAGCGGCTCGGCACCGGTCACGAGCCGGGCCGCCTGCTCGACGGCCAGCGCGCCGACCGCGCGGGTGTCGACCGCGACGCTCGAGAGCTCCGGCTCGACCAGGGTGCCGAGCGCCAGCCCGTCGAACCCGATCACGGCGAGGTCGGCGGGCACCCGCAGGCCGAACCGGCGAGCCTCGCGCAGGGCGCCGATCGCCATCACGTCGTTGAACGCGAACAGGGCGGTGACGTCCGGGTGCGCGGTGAGCAGGGCAGCCAGCGCCGCGCCGCCGCCGTCGACGCTCTGGGCGCCGCCGGCGATCCAGCCGGGGTGCACGGAGACCCCGCACTCGGCGGCGGCCCGCAGGAACCACTGCCGTCGGACGCTCGGGGCAGGCCGCCCGTCGAGCATGCCGATCCGCCGGTGCCCGCGCGAGACCAGGTGGGCGACGGCCTCGCGGACGCCGTCCTCGCCGTCGATCCCGATGCCGCTGAACCGCGGGGTGCGCGGCTCCCGGCCGATCAGGACGACCGGGATGCCGGCGGTGAGCCGGTCGAGGTCCGCTTCGGACCGGCCGAAGTACCCGGCGACCGCGTCGACCTGGGCACCGATCACCCGCAGCGTGGCCAGCTCCTGCTCGGGGTCGTCGGTGGTGTCGTAGACGACGACGTGCCAGCCGCGGCTCCGGGCCGCCGCGAGGGCCCCGGAGGCGACTTCGGTGAAGAACGGGTTGAGCAGGTCGGGCACGACGAGCCCGATCGTGGTGGTGTCCGGCCGGACCAGGCCGCGGGCGAAGCGGCTCGGGCGGTACCCGAGCTCGCGGGCGGCGTCGAGGACGCGCTGCTTGGTCGAGCCGTCGATCTCGCCCTTGTCGTTCAGCGCCCGCGACACCGTCTGCCGGGAAACCCCGGCCGAGCGGGCGACGTCGTGGATCGTCACCCGCCGGGGTTCGGTGCTGCTCGAAGACACGCGTCGAGTATGCCCGGCCCGCCCCGGTCCGCTACCCGGGGCGGACCCGGGCGCTACCCGAGCGGGGCGCGTTCGCGGCGCTTCAGCACGAACCGCCAGCCCACGGCCAGGACCACCGCAAGCACTGGGATCGAGGAGAACGCGACCTTCTCCGCGCCGTCGGAAAAGCCCATCAGCACCACCACCAGTGCCAGGAAACCGAGCGTGGCCCACCCGCTGTAGGGCGCCCACGGCATCCGGTACGACGGGCGCTCGAGCTCGCCGCGCAACGCAGCCTGGCGCAGCCGCAGCTGGCAGAAGATCAGCGTCGCCCACGTGCTGATCACGCCGAGCGAGGCGATCGCGATGGCGATGTCGAACGCCTCCTTCGGCACCAGGTAGTTCAGCACCACGCCCAGGACGTAGGCCACCGACGTGAACAGGATGCCGCCGTAGGGCACCTGCCGGCGGCTCATCCGGCTGACGAACGACGGCGCCTCGCCCTTTTCGGCCAGCGAGCGCAGGATCCGGCCGGTCGAGTAGAGGCCGGAGTTGACGCTGGACAGCGCCGCGGTCAGGACCACCGCGTTCATCACGTCGCCGATGCCCGGGATGCCGAGCCGGCTGAACACGGTGACGAACGGGCTTTCGTCGCCGCTGTAGAACGGCCACGGCAGCAGCATCGCCAGCAACAGCACCGAGCCGACGTAGAACACGCCGATCCGCCAGACCACGCCGTTGATCGCCTTCGGCAGCACCTGGCGCGGGTTCTTCGTTTCGCCGGCCGCGATGCCGACGACCTCGATGGCCGAGTAGGCGAAGATGACCGCCTGCAGCGTCATCAGCGCGACGCCGATGCCCGCCGGGAACAGTCCACTGTGTCCGGTCAGGTTGTGCGCGCCGGCGGGCGTGCCGCCGATGTCCGCGCTCGTCAGCACCAGGCCGGCGCCGGTGACCAGGAAGACGAGGATGGCCAGCACCTTGACCACCGAGAACCAGAACTCCAGCTCGCCGAACACCTTGACCGACAGCAGGTTCACCATCAGCAGGACCCCGAGGGCGATCAGCGCGGTGATCCACTGCGGCACGTCCGGCAGCCACTTGTGGACGTAGATGGCGACCGCGGTGATCTCCGCGATCCCGGTCATCGCCCAGTTCACCCAGTACATCCAGCCGGAGGCGAACCCGGCCCACGGGCCGATGAACTTCCGCGCGTAGGTGACGAAGCTGCCGGAGCTGGGCTCGTGCAGGACGAGCTCGCCGAGCGCGCGCATCACGAAGTAGGCGGCGATTCCGCAGATCGCGTAGGAGAAGATCAGCGACGGGCCGACCTGGTGGAGCTTGCCGCCGGCGCCGAGGAACAGCCCGACACCGATCGCGCCGCCGATGGCGATCATCTGCACCTGGCGGTTGCCCAGTGCTTTCGAATAGCTTTCACCTTTTTCGGTGAGCAGCGAGGAATCCATGGTTGCCAGACGCTAGAGCGATGTGCGGCAAGTCACCAAGCGGGCTAAGGAAGACTTAAGGTGTGCCGGACGTCACGGCGGAAGATCACCCGGGGGTGCGCGTCGTCCGGCTCGGCCCGCCTTCTACGCTACGGCCGTGGATCTCGCGGCGCTGCTGGACCGGATAGCCGACGACGTCGCGCCGGAGATCGGCCGCGGCGCCGTCGCGGACTACATTCCCGCCCTGGCCCGGGTGGAACCGGGCCGCTTCGGCATGGCGGTGGCCGAAGTGGACGGTGCGGTCCACGGCGTCGGCGACTGGCAGCGGCCGTTCTCGGTGCAGAGCATGTCCAAAGTGTTCACGCTGGCGCTGACCCTCTCGCGGGGCGACGGCGTGTGGGCGCGAGTCGGCCGCGAACCGTCGGGCGACCCGTTCAATTCGCTGGTGCAGCTGGAACACGAGGACGGCATTCCGCGCAACCCGTTCATCAACGCGGGCGCACTGGTGGTGACCGACGAACTGGCCCGCGGCGGCGACGCGGCCGAGGCGCTGCTGGCGTTCGTCCGCCAGGAGAGCGGCCGTCCGGAGATCGCGGTGGACCCGGAGGTGGCGGCGTCCGAGGCGGCGCACGCGGACCGCAACCGCGCCCTGGCGTACTTCATGGCCTCCTACGGCAACATGCGCCACCCGGTGCCGTCGGTGCTGGACCAGTACGTCCGCCAGTGTTCGATCGCGATGAGCTGCGCCGACGTGGCCCGGTCGGCGGTGTTCCTGGCCCGCCACGGCATCCGCAACGACGGTTCCCGCCTGCTCGACCTGAGCGCGGCGAAGCGCATCAACGCGGTGATGCTGACCTGCGGAACCTACGACGCGGCGGGCGAGTTCGCCTACCGCGTGGGATTACCGGGCAAGAGCGGCGTGGGCGGCGGCATCCTGGCGATCGTCCCGGGCCGGTGCGCGGTGTGCGTGTGGAGCCCGGGCCTGGATGCGCGCGGCAATTCCGTGGCCGGGGTGGCCGCGCTGGACCGGTTCACGACGCTGACCGGCTGGTCGATCTTCTGACCTCAGCGCGTCGAACCCGGATCGGCGGGCAGAGCCGCGGCGAGGACGTCGAAATAACGCTGATTCCGCCACCGCTCCCGGTCGCCGATGACGTACAGGCGGCGTTTCGCCCGCGAGACCGCCACGTTGAGCAGGTTGGGCGTGGCCGCGGCCCAGCCGCGGGCCCGGTCGTTGCGGGCAGCGCTGCCGAGCACCAGCACCACGACGTCCGACTCCTGGCCCTGGACCGTGTGCACGGTTCCCACGTTGGCCGCGGCGAAGCCGAAGCCGAACGTTTCGCCGGCGATCCGCTTCGCGCCGGTGACGACGTCGCGGAACGGGCTGATGATCCGGACATCGCGAGGGGCGACTTCGTCGGCGAGGAGCTCCGTGAGCAACCGGGCCAGCGCCTCGCCTTCGGCCGGGATCCAGTTGTTGCTCGACTGACCCGAAGGGATGTCGATCCACCGGTTGCGGCCTGGGTACGGCGCCCGCGACCCGGTGCCGTAGACCATCAGCGTGCCACCGTAGGCGATCCGGTTCGAGATCTCGAACATCGGGCGGTCGCAGCGGCGGTGGACGCGGAGCGGGGCCCCGACCCAGGTGGAGCCGTCTCCGACCGCGTCGGCCAGGGACGTCCCGTATCGGTTGAGCCGGTCGGCGGCGCGCTGGGCCGACGTGACGTCGGGGAGCCAGTGTTCGGCGACCCGGTACCGCTTCAGCAAGGCGTGCTGCGCTGTCGTGGGCAGGGTGACGATCGGTTCCAGCTGCTGCGGATCGCCCACGAGCACCGCCCGCCGGGCCCGCCAGATGCCTCCGGCCGCCTGCTGCGGGGTGGCCTGACCGGCCTCGTCGACGAACAGCCAGCCCAGTGCTTCGCGGCCCAGCCGCCCGAAGAGCCTCGGCAGGGACGCGAAGGTCGTGGAGATCACCGGTACGACGAGGAAAAGGGTCTGCCAAACGGCCGGCAGCGCGTCATCGGGGATGGCGGGGCTCGCGCCGAGCAGGGTGGCCGCGACGGTCAGATTGTCCCGGACGGGCGGGCCGGCCCCGAGCACGAATGCCTTGTGCAGCCGGAGTGCTTCCAGGGTGAGCTGGTTCCGGGCGGCCGTGAACTCGTGGTCGGCCCAAGGCGTGCACAGCTGGAAGACGTCCTGGTCCCCGCCGGGTCCCGGGGGTTCGGGCAGGCACCCCGGCCACCGGTTCCGGGCGGCGTCGACGGTCGCCACGGCGGCTTCGAGAGCCGCGGCGGTCCGGGCGCGCTCGGCGGTCCGTTGCTGCAGCTGCTGAGTCAAGGCCGAGCTTTCTTCGCTGAGGTGGGCGAGCGCCGCTTCCCGCTGTCGGAGGACGTCCTCGGCCTGGTCGCGATTCGCCTTGAGCCGGCGGTGCTCCGCCTCCCATTCCCGGCCGGCGCGGAACCACGTCGACAGGGAAACCCAGAAGCCGGGCTTGTCGCCGCGGTGGTCGCGGTGCGCCGCCGCGGCGTGGTCGAGGGCAGCCGAGGCGGCGGCCCGGCCGCGCCGGGTCTCCGCGAGCCGGTGCTGGAGCCGGGATTCCCGGGCGCCGAGCTGGGCGAGTGACTCGTCCGCCGCTCGAAGCCTCGTTTCGAGCGCGGGACGATCCCGGAAAGCTTGCGCCACTTGCCCGCGTTCGGCCGCCAGCCGGGCGACGAGCGCCTCCGCGTCGTGGAATCGCTTCACCGCCTCCGGCCAGCTCCCGGCCGTGTCCGGTTCTTTGTGGGCCTGGCGCAGGAGCTGCTGCATGCCGGAAACGGCGGGTGCGGGGGAGTCGTCGTCGACCTTCGTCCGCGGCCGGCCGGTTTCGTCACCCCACCAGAACCGCTTGGCGAAGACCCCGCAGTTGTTCCGGTTGCCCAATGTGGCGGCCAGCAGCCCCCACGCCGGACCGCCGAGCACATGGGAGGCCAGCTCGGTGAAGTAGTCGGCTGCGGCCGCTTCGGCCTCCACGCCGGCCACCGCACCGAGGCCGGGGATCTCGGCGGTGACGTTGGCGGCCGCGGTGTTCCCGGAGGTGGCGACGAGGATTTCCGAGCCTGTCACCGCCGGGTCGAGACCGCGCACGGAGACCGAATACGTCTCCGTGATCTTCACCCTCGCGAGGGGACCGGTGAACGCGTCGGCGGGCGTGGCCAGGCCGGCCAAGGCCCGGGCGCGGTGCACCAGGATGGCGGCGACGACGTCCCGGAGCAGGGTCGTCTTGCCGGTTCCGGGGGGTCCGTTGACAGCGAACACGCCGCCGTCCGCGCCGAGGTCGGCCATGATCCGGTCGACCGCGAACTGCTGGCTGAGCACGAGCGGCTTGGTGACCGCACCCGGCCAGCGCCCCCGCGGCTGCGCGGCGGGATCGACGCCGTCGACCAGGGTTTGCGGGTGGTCGCGCACGTCGATCCGGTCGGCCGGGGCGCTGTCGAGGTAGCGCCCGAGGCCGGTACCGATGTCGCCGCGCCGGACGGCGCGTTCGATCTTGGCGAGGTCGTCGGCGATGAAGCTGTTCAGGAAGGTTTGTTCGGGCTCGTCGGCCGCGTTCTTGACCCGGACCTTCGTGCACTGGATCCGGATCCCGCGCGGCTCCAGCACGTCCGCGGCACCCAGCGCCGTGGCCAGTTCGGCGGTGAACTCGTGGAGTGCCTCGGCCGTGATGAGGAACCGGGGAGCTCGCGGCCCGCCGCCCTTGCCGGGGGACGCCGTGGCCCCTTTCGGGCGCGGCGTCAGCAGCTTTTCGGCGAAGGTGCCGGCGACGGCACCGGCGATGCCGCCCGCGACCGGACCCGCGAGCGAGCCGATGGCGGTCGCCGCGGCGGTCGTGACCGCGGCTCCGGTCGCCTTGGCCCCGGCGCCGGCCGCGTCGATCGCCGCCGCCTTCGCCTGCTCGCCGGCGGCCTTCGCCGCCTTGCGAAATGCCGTCGGACGGTCGTGTTCGGGCTGCGGAGGGGCCAGCTGGTCGAGGCCGGCGGCGAAGGCCGCCGCCTCGTCTTCGAAGCCGTCGAGCCAGCCGGCCGAATCGGGACCGGCGTCACCGAGGCGGCCGAGCGCCCAGGCACAGGCCGACAGCGTCCCGGAGTTTTCGACGACGAAGCCGTCGGCATCGACGGTCAAGGCGAACACGGCCGCCAGGCCGCCCTTGCGGGCCTCGGGAGGTTTGCCGTCGTCCCCGAACGCCCGCACCAAGGCCGTCCGGATCGACGAGAGCTCGTACAGCCCGCCGTAGACGGTGAACTGCCAGGCAAGGGACGGCGGTAGCGGCTTCGCGGTCAGCGGATGGCCGGCTTCCCACGGGGCGAGCTCGTCCGGACGGAGGTCGAACACCAGCCGGTCCGCGTCGGGGCCGCCGCGGTCGACCTTGGGCACGGTCGAGGGGCTGAGCATTTCCACGGCCCGCCAGAACCCGACCGTGCGCGCACGCTCGTTCCCCCGCATGAGCTCCCCCTCACGTCTGTGGCGGGAGTCACTGTACGCCACGGCCGTCACAGCGGGTCACCAACTGGGTGGCCTCTGCCGGGCGATGCGGTCAGCGCAGGTAGTTGTAGACGCTCGCCCGGGAGATGCCCAGCAGGTCGGTCAGCGCGGGCACCGCGTTCTTCAGCTCGAGGAACCCCCGCGCCTTCAACGACCGCACGAGGTCCTTCTTGCCCGACGGTGGCAGGCTGCGCGGGGTGTGGCCGCGCTCGGTGGCGTAGTCCTCCACCAGGGCGCGCAGCTCGTCGGCCGTGCGGGCGCGCAGGGATTCGGCCAGCGGCGCCGGGGCGTCCGTCCGGGCCAGGCGGGTCAGGGCCCGGGCGGCCGGGCCCAGCAGGGAGACGTCGAGGTTGAGGCACAGCGCCGCGACGTACTCGCCGTCCGAATTGCGGATCCCGATCGAGGTGCTCTTCGCCGGGCGGCCGTCCGGGAAGCGGTTCGGATAGTTCTGCAGGACGTCCGGGAAGTCCGGGTCGGCGATGCGGGCCAGGCCCAGCTCGGTGGCCGGGTCGCCGACCGCGCGGCCGGACAGGCCGCCTTCGATCGCGCGGACCGCGTGGGCCGGGTCGCGCAGGTCGTGCAGCACCACCTCGCACAGGCCGGGGAACATCCGGCCGACCGCGTGGGCGATCTTCTCGGCTTCGCGCAGCAACAGCTCGTCCTCGGTCATCCGATCAGCTCCCGCAGCCGGTCCGCCGCCTTCAGGCCCGAGCCGGTGAGGACGACGACCGTGGTCTCGCCCGGGCGGATCGCGCCCCGCGCGCGGAACACGTCGACGGCCGCGGCGGCCGTCGCGCTGGTCGGCTCCGCGTAGAGGCCGAGGGACGCCAGCCGGCGGGCGGCCGCGGCGATGGCGTCCTCCTCGATCGCCGCGGTGCCGCCGCCCGAGCGCCGGATCGCCGCCAGCACCTCCGGCAGCCGGACGGGACGGCGGATCGCCGTTCCCTCGGCGACGGTCGGGGCGAACGGCGGTGGCTGCCGGTCGTGGAAGGCCGCGTCGATCGGGGAGCAGTTGCGCGGCTGGGCGACGAGCAGCCGCGGGCGCCGCGTGATCGACCCGGCGGCCAGCAGCTCCCCGAACCCGAGGTCGCACCCCAGCACGATGCTGCCCGCGCCGGCGACGGTGACGACGGCGTCCGGCGCGCGGAACCCGAGGTCCTCCCACAGCTCGTAGGCCAGCGTCTTGGTGCCCTGCAGGAAGAACGGGTGCCAGTTGTGGCTGGCGTAGGTCGTGCGGGCCGAGCGGCGGACGGCTTCGGCGGCGGTGTCGTCGCGGGTGCCCGGCACCAGTTCGACGGCCGCGCCGTACGCGCGGGCCTGCAGGACCTTCGCCGGTGACGTCCCTTCGGGCGCCAGGACGGTCGCCGCGATCCCGGCCGCGGCGCTGTAGGCCGCCACCGAGGAGCCGCCGTTGCCCGAGCTGTCCTCCAGCAGTTCGCGCACCCCGGCGCCGGCCAGCGCGGAGATCATCACGCTGGAGCCACGGTCCTTGAAGCTGCCGGTCGGGCCGAACCATTCGAGCTTGAACCGGACGTCGGCTTCGCCCCAGGCCCGCGGCAGCAGCGGGGTGCAGCCTTCGCCGAGCGACACCGGACGCAGATCGCCCGGCAGCGCGGCCCGGTACCGCCACAGCGAGCGCACCCCGGTGTCGACGTCGTCCGGGCGCAGACCCTGCAGCGGCGTGACGGTCAGCGGGGCGCCGTCGTCGCCGCGCCAGCGCAGCGGATCACCGGGGTACCGCGTCCCCGAACGCTCATCGGTGTACCAGTACTCCACCGCCACCTCCGGGTCTGGACGAACAGTCCAAGTCTAGACCTACTGTCTAGTACTACTCGCTGGTACGCGAAATGTCTTCAGCTTCTTCTCAGGAAAAGCTTGTAACGCGGAGGCGGAAAATTTCGATCACTGCCGCCGGGGTGGCGCACCCAAGGTGGTCGCCTGAATACCGGTGGTCGTCCCCGGTGCCCCGGCCGGCGAGCTCGTTCGTGGTCCGTGAGCACGGACAACCCCGCTGTGTGCCCAATCCACTGTGGACTGCCGGGCGAATGCGGCACCCGGCAGCGTATTCTTCGGGCGATTCTTCCGGCCGTCCGGAAAAGCGTGGCCGAATCACCGCCGATAACCAGTGAAGGGGGTGGCGAAGAAGGCCGTTCCGGAGTGCGGGTTTACCGTCCGGATACACCGCGGTGGCTCTCCGGAAACGCGGCACCCGCCGGTCGATGTGGTCCGGACCGGGCAGCGCCGCTGCGGCCACCGGCAGGGATGGCTTGCGCCGTCCGGCGGTGTGAGCCGGGTGGACCACGGCACGGAACCGGTCCGGGCGGCCGGTCCGGGCAATCGCGTCCCATCCGCCGGCCGCCGGGACGTGACGGCGACGTTAAATTCTTGCGCCGCCGGCCTGGTCCATCCCGAATTTTCTGAACCGCGGCGATGAATTCGAGGTGGGTTGTTGACGGCGCGGAAGGAACCCGCTTAAGTACTCCCCGTTACCCTTCACCCTTTCGTGCGTAGCGGGAGTTCCCATGCGTCTCTCGAAAGACGACTCCGTGCCGACCGAGCTGGTCGTCGCCGTGTCGCCGCTGCGGTGGCCGTCGGCGCGCGGGGTCGCGGCCGCGGCGCGCGGGGGCGGGCTCGGCGTGCTCGACCTGACCGGCGACGCCGCCGCGGAAGAGCTCGCGCTCCTGGGGGAATGGGACGTCCCGGCGTTCGGGGTGCGGCTCGCGCACCCGGCGGACCTGCCCGAAGCCGTGACCACCGTGCTGCTGACCGAGGACGCCTCCTGCTCGGCGCGGGACTTCCCGGGCCGGCGGGTGCTGGCCGAGGTCGGCTCCCGCGCGGCGGCCGCCCGCGCGGCCGGCGACGGCGCGCACGGGCTGATCGCCCGCGGGTACGAATGCGGCGGCCGCGTCGGCGAACTGAGCACCTTCGTGCTGCTGCAGGCCCTGCTCGCCGACGACACCCTCGGCGTCCCGGTGTGGGCGGCCGGCGGCATCGGGCCGCACACCGCCGCGGCCGCCGTCGCGGGCGGCGCGGCCGGCGTCGTCGTCGACACGCAGCTCGCCCTGCTGCCGGAAGCCGAACTGCCGTCGGCGCTCACCGCCGCCCTCACCGGCCTCGACGGTTCGGAAACGACCGTCGTCGACGGCGTCCGCGTGCTGGCGCGCCGCGGCACCGAGCCGGTCGAAGCGGGTCAGGACGTCTTCCTCGCCACCCGGTTCCGCGACCGCTGGGGCACGGTGACCGCAGCGGTGCGCGGCCTGGCCGACGCCGTCGGCGAAGCACTGCGCGTCCCGGACGTGGTCCTCGGCCCGGGCAGCGCGGGCAGCCGCGCGCTCGGCACCGCGCTGCCGGTCGCGCAGGGACCGATGACCCGGGTCAGCGACCAGCCCCGGTTCGCCGCCGAGGTCGCCGCGGGCGGGGCGCTGCCGTTCATCGCGCTGGCGCTGTCCGGCCCGGAGCAGACCCGCGACGTGCTGGAACGGACCCGCGAAGCCGTCGGCGACGCGCCATGGGGCGTCGGTGTCCTCGGGTTCGCCGCCGACGACGTCAAAGCCGCGCAGCTGGCGGTGATCCGCGAGCTGCGGCCGACCCACGCGATCATCGCCGGCGGCCGCCCGGCCCAGGCCGCGGCGCTGGAGGACGCGGGCATCGCGACCTTCCTCCACGTGCCGTCACCGGGCCTGCTGAAGCAGTTCCTCGAGGCGGGCGCGCGCAAGTTCGTCTTCGAAGGCTCGGAATGCGGCGGGCACGTCGGCCCGCGCACCAGCTTCCCGTTGTGGGAGGCGCAGCTCGGCGTGCTCGGCGACTTCCTCGCGGCCACCCCGGACGCGGCCGCGGACCTGCAGCTGCTGTTCGCCGGCGGTGTCCACGACGAACGTTCGGCCGCGATGGTGGCCGCCCTCGCCGCGCCGGTGGCCGCGCGCGGCGCCGCGATCGGCGTGCTGATGGGCACCGCCTACCTCTTCACCCGCGAAGCCGTCGACGCCGACGCCGTGCTGCCGCTGTTCCAGCGCCGGCTCCTGGCGGCCGAGCACACCGACCTCCTGGAAACCGCGCCGGGCCACGCCACCCGCTGCGTCCGCAGCCCGTTCACCGAGGAGTACGCGGCGATCAAAGCGGACCTCGCCGGCCGCGGCGTGCCGAGCCGGGACGCGTGGGAGCAGCTGGAAACGCTCAACGTCGGGCGGCTGCGCCTGGCGAGCAAGGGCATCGAGCGCGTCGGCGCCGAGCTGCGGGACGTCGGCGAAGACCGGCAGCTGGCCGAAGGCATGTTCATGGCCGGCGAGGTCGCCGTGCTGCGCTCGGCCGTCACCACGATCGCCGCGCTGCACCACGCGGTCGGGGAGGGCGCGAACGCGTTCCTGCGCGCGCGGGCCGCCGCGTTCGGCGTCGCCGAGGCGGAACCGCCCGCCCCTGTGCCATTGGACATCGCGATCGTCGGCATGGCCTGCATGTTCCCGCAGGCCCCGGACCTGGCCGCGTTCTGGGCGAACGTCCTGGCCGGCGCCGACGCGGTCACCGAAGTGCCGCCGCAGCGCTGGGACACCTCCCTGTACTACGCCCCGGACGGGCAGGGGGAGCGGACGCCGTCGCGCTGGGGCGGCTTCCTGCCGGAGATCGGCTTCGACCCGCTGAAGTACGGCATCCCGCCGTCGTCGCTGGCCAGCATCGAGCCGGTGCAGCTGCTGGCCCTGGAGGCCGCGCACCGCGCGCTGGCCGACGCCGGGTACGCCACCCGCCCGTTCGACCGCGCCCGGACGTCGGTGGTGTTCGGCGCCGAGGCGGGCAGCGACCTGTCGAACGCGATGACCCTGCGCAGCGTCCTGCCGTCCTATGTGGGCGAACTTCCGTCCGAACTGGACGAACGGCTGCCGAAGATCACCGAGGACTCCTTCCCCGGTGTGCTCGCCAACGTCATCGCCGGGCGGATCGCCAACCGGCTCGACCTGGGCGGCGCCAACTACACCGTCGACGCCGCGTGCGCCTCGTCGCTGACCGCGGTCGACGTCGCCTGCAAGGAACTGACCGCCGGCACCAGCGACCTCGTCCTCTGCGGCGGTGCGGACCTGCACAACGGCATCAACGACTACCTCCTCTTCGCCTCGGCGCACGCGCTCTCGCCGACCGGGCGCTCGGCGACGTTCGACAGCGCGGCCGACGGCATCGCTCTCGGCGAAGGCGTCGCGTGCATCGCGCTGAAGCGTCTCGCGGACGCCGAACGCGACGGCGACCGCGTCTACGCCGTGATCAAGGGCGTCGGCGCGGCTTCGGACGGCCGCGCGCTCGGGCTCACCGCACCCCGGCCCGAAGGCCAGCACACCGCGTTGACCCGCGCCTACCGCAACGCCGGTGTCTCGCCCGCCCGCGTCGGGCTCGTCGAGGCGCACGGCACCGGCACGGTCGTCGGCGACCGGACCGAACTGGGGACGCTGACGAAGGTGTTCACCGAGGCCGGGGCCGCACCGGGCGGGTGCACGGTCGGCTCGGTGAAGTCCCAGATCGGGCACACCAAGTGCGCCGCGGGCCTGGCCGGGCTGATCAAGGCCGCGCTGGCGCTGCACACCGGCGTCAAACCGCCGACGCTGCACCTCGCGTCGCCGAACCCGGCCTGGGATCCCGACACCAGCCCGTTCGTGTTCCAGTCGGCCGCGCAGCCGTGGGCCGCGCCGCCGGCCGAGCGGCTCGCCGGGGTCAGCGCGTTCGGCTTCGGCGGCACGAACTTCCACGTGGTGCTCGGCGCGCACCCCGGCGTGCCGCCGGCGCAGGCGGCCGACGAGTGGCCCGCGGAGCTGTTCACCTTCACCACGGAAGCCGCGGCGCGGTCCCTGCTGGAACTGGCCACCGACGTCCCGGCGGGCCGGGCGCCGTGGCGGCTGCGGGACCTCGCCCTCGGCGCGTCGCGGCGGGCCGAAGCGGCAGGCGGCCGGATCCGGCTCGCCGTCGTGGCGTCCACTGTGGACGAACTGACGAAGTTGCTGCGCAAGGCGCTGGCCGGGGAAGACGCACCGGGCGTGTACCGGGCCGGGCCGGAGGAGCCGGGCACGGTCGCGGTGCTGTTCCCGGGCCAGGGCAGCCAGCGGCCGGGCATGTTCGCCGAGCTGTTCGTCACCTTCCCCGAGCTGCAGCGGTACCTGCGCCTGGACCCGGCGACAGCGGAGGTCGTGTTCGGGCCGGCGGTGTTCGGGGAACCGGCGCGGCAGGCGCAGGCCGGGCGCGTCACCGACACCCGCGTCGCCCAGCCCGCGCTCGGCCTCACCGGACTGGCGGCGTTCCGGCTGCTGACCCGCGCCGGCGTCCGGCCCGCGATGGTCGGCGGCCACAGCTACGGCGAACTGACGGCGCTGGCCGCCGCGGGCGCCCTCACACCGGAAGCGCTGCTGCACGCCAGCCACGCCCGGGCCGGCGCGATGGCCGACGCCGTACCGTCCGACGACCCGGGCGCGATGGCGGCGGTCTCGGCGGGGGCGGCCGAGACCGGGAAGGTGCTCGCCGACGCCGGGCTCGCCACCGTCGTCCTGGCCAACCACAACTCACCCCGGCAGACGGTCGTTTCCGGGCCCACCGCCGACGTCGAGACCGCCGTCGGGCACCTGCGTGCCGCCGGGCTCGGCGCGAAACGCCTTCAGGTCGCGTGCGCGTTCCACAGCTCGCTGGTGGCGCCGGCGGGAGAAGCGTTCGGCCGCGCCCTCGACGCGATCGGCGTCGTGCGCCCCGCCGTCCCGGTGTACGCCAACCGGACGGCCGCCCCCTACCCGCCCGACCCGGACGCGATCCGCGGCGAGCTGGCTGCCCAGCTGGGTTCGCCGGTCCGGTTCGTCGAACAGGTCGAAGCGATGTACGCGGCCGGGGCACGGGTGTTCGTCGAGGCAGGGCCGGGCGCGGTCCTGGCCAGGCAGGTCGCCGCGATCCTCGGCGACCGTCCCCACCGGACGGTCGGCTTCGAACAGCCGGGCCGCCGCGGCCTGCCGGGTTTCCTCGGCGCGCTGGCGCAGCTGGCGGTGTCCGGAGTGGACGTCGGGACCGGCTGGCTGTTCCGCGGCCGGGACGCGGTCGACGCGTCGACGGCGCAGCGGCCGAAGCGTCCCGGGTGGACGGTCGACGGACACCTGCTGCGCGCCGCGGACGGCACGATCCCGGCCGGCGCCCTCCGCCCGGCCGAGCGGATCACGCTCGCCGTCGCGGCGGGGCCGGGACCGGAGCCGGTGTCGTCGGAGGCGATGGTCGCGGACTTCCTGCGCACGAGCCGCGAGATGATCGCGGCCCAGCGTGACGTGCTCCTCGGCTTCTTCGGCGCGGACGCCCCGCCGCAGGTGCGGGCGCCGATCCCGGCTCCGGTGCTGGAGCCGGTCGTGGTTCCGGCGACGGCGACGGCGACGGCGACGGCGACGGCGACGGCGACGGCGACGGCGACGGCGACGGCGACGGTGGAGCGTTCGGTGCTGGAGACCGTGGTCGAGGTGATCGGGGAGCGGACCGGGTATCCGGTGGAGATGATCGAGCCGGACCTCGATCTGGAAGCCGACCTGAGCGTGGATTCCATCAAGCGGGCCGAGATCGCGGGAGAGCTGGCGGCCCGGCTGGGGCTCGCCGGCGGCGACGTCGAGGAGTTCGCGAAGGCCCGGACGGCCGCGGCGATCGTCGCGCTGATCGGGGACGACCGGCCGGCTGCCGTGGCGCCTGCCGTGTCGGTGCTGGACACCGTGGTGGAGGTCATCGGGGAGCGGACGGGTTATCCGGCGGAGATGATCGAGCCCGACCTCGACCTGGAAGCCGACCTGAGCATCGACTCGATCAAGCGGGCCGAGATCGCCGGCGAACTGGCGGCCCGGCTGGACCTCGGTACCGCCGACGTCGAAGAGCTGGCCAAGGCCCGGACCGCGGCGGCAATTGCCGAGCTGGTCGAGCGTCCCGAGGCGGCGTCCGAAGCACCCGACGTCCCGTCGCAGCGCTCGGAGCCCGCACCGGTCATCGTCGCGCCGAAACGCCTGGTCATGGCCGAACACGAGCTGGCTCCCGCGGAAACCCCGGACGTCAGCGGCCGGAAGTTCCTCCTCCTCGGCCGCGGCCCCCTCGCCGAAGCCGTCCAAGGCCGCCTCACGACCTGTGGCGCGAGCGCCGAGCTCGCCGACGACGTCCGTCCCGGGTTCGACGGGATCCTGTACTTCCCGGACGCCGGGCCGGTCCTGCCCGCCGCCTTCCCCCGCTACCAGGCCGCCCTCGCCACGGCGCCCACCTGGCTGCTGACCGCCGGCCCCGGCGAGGGCCTGCGCGGCTTCCACCGCAGCGTCGCCCGCGAGTACCCCGAGACGCTCGCCCGTGTGGTCGAGCTGTCCCCGGACGACAGCCTCGACGCCCAGGCGGCTGCGTTCGTCGCCGAACTGTCCACCGTGGACAGAGAGCCGGTGGTCCGGTGGGCGCAGGGCCGGCGGCTCGGCTTCCGGCTGACCGAACGCGACCTCGGCCCGCTCGCCGCCGGCGGCGCGGGCCCCGCGGGCGACGGCGCCGCCGAAGCGGCCGCGATCGGCCTGGACCGCGACTCGGTCGTCCTGCTCGTCGGCGGCGCCAAGGGCATCACCGCCCGGTTCGCCGCCACCCTCGCCGGCGCCGCCCGCTGCCGCATCGAACTGCTCGGCCGGACGCCGGTGCCGGCCACCGACGACGAACACCCGCACGCCAAGACCGCCCGGGACCTCCGTGCCGCGCTCATCGAGTCCGGGCTCAAGAGCCCGGCCGAGATCGAACGGACGGTCCGCCGGATCCAGGGCGAACGCGAAGTCCGCCAGACCCTGCGGCAGCTCGGAGAGCTCGGCAGTCCGGCCCGCTACCAGTCGGTCGACATGCTCGACGCCGAAGCCGTGCACCGCGCGGTGAAGGAGATCCACGCCGAGCACGGCCGCCTCGACGGCATCGTCTACGCGGCCGGCGTGATCGAGGACAAGCTCGTCGCCGAAAAGCCGCCGGAGTCGTTCGAGCGCGTCTACGGCACCAAGGTCGACGGCGCCCGCACCCTCCTCGAGGCGACCGCCGACCTGCCCGACGAGCCGAAGTTCGTGGTCCTCTTCGGCAGCATCGTCGCCGCGCTCGGCAACCGCGGCCAGTCCGACTACGCCGCCGCGAACGACGCCCTCGAAGCACTGGGCGGCCGGTGGCCTGCCGGGCGCTCGGTGACCGTCCACTGGGGACCGTGGGCGCCGACCGGCGACCACGACGGCATGGTGACGCCCGAGCTGATGCGCGACTACGCCCGCCGCGGCATCGCGCTCATCGACCCCGAGGAGGGCACCCTCGGCCTGCTGCGCGAGCTGGCGTGGGGCCGTCCGGACACCGCCGCCGTCGTCCACACCGCGTCCGGCTGGTGACGCGGATGCCGGAGCCCGTGGCGATCGTCGGGATGTCGGTGCTGCTGCCCGGCGCGCCGGACCTGGCGGCGTACTGGCGCAACCTGGCCGGCGGCGTCGACGCGATCACCGAGGTGCCACCGGAGAAGTGGGACGGCACCCACTACGCGCCCGGCGAACAGCGCCGGGCCGACCGGGTCTACTGCCGGCGCGGCGGGTTCGTCGACGAACTGGCCGAAGTGGACGTCACCGGCTTCGGGATCATGCCGAGCTCGGTGCCCGCCACCGAGCCCGACCAGCTGATCGCGCTGCGGGTGGCGGCGCAGGCCGTCGCCGATGCCGGCGGCCCGGACCGCCTGCCCGCCGACCGCGCGAAGGTCGGCGTCGTGCTCGGCCGCGGCGGCTACCTGACGCCGGGGCTGGTCCGCCTCGACCAGCGCGTCCGGACGGCGAGCCAGCTCGTCCGCACCCTCGGCGAACTGCTGCCGGACCTCGACGCGGACCGGCTCGACGCCGTCCGCCAGGCGTTCACCGACCAGCTCGGCCCGGAGGCACCCGAGTCCGCGATCGGGCTGGTGCCCAACCTGGCCGCCTCGCGGCTGGCCAACCGCCTCGACCTGCGCGGCCCGGCCTACACCGTGGACGCCGCGTGCGCGTCCTCGCTGATCGCGGTCGACCACGCCGTGCGCGAACTGGCCACCGGCCGCTGCGACGTCGTCCTCGCGGGCGGCGTGCACCACTGCCACGACATCACCTTCTGGAGCGTGTTCACCCAGCTCGGCGCGCTGTCGCCGTCCGAGCGGATCCGGCCGTTCCACCGCGACGCCGACGGCGTGCTGATCGGCGAAGGCACCGGCGTCGTCGTCCTCAAACGCCTCGCCGACGCCCAGCGCGACGGCGACCGCGTCTACGCCGTGATCACCGGCACCGGCGTCGCCTCCGACGGCCGGACGGCCAGCCTGGCCAGCCCCGACTCCGGCGGCCAGGTCCGGGCGGTCCGCCAGGCGTGGGCCGCGGCGGCCCTGGACCCGGCCGAGCCGGACTCCATCGGCCTGCTGGAGGCGCACGGCACCGCCACCCCGGCCGGCGACGCGGCGGAGCTGGCCACCCTCGCGGCGGTGTTCGGCAGCGCGGGCTCCGCCGTGCTGGGCTCAGTCAAGTCGATGATCGGGCACACGATGCCGGCGGCGGGCATTGCCGGGCTCGTCAAGGCGGCCTTGGCCGTGCACCACGGCGTCCTGCTGCCGACGCTGCACTGCGACGACCCGCACCCGGCGCTCGCGCGGACCCGCTTCTCCACTTTGGACAGTGCCAGGCCCTGGGACGCGCCGGTGCGCCGGGCCGGCGTCAACGCGTTCGGGTTCGGCGGGATCAACGCCCACGTCGTCCTCGAACAGGCGCCGGGCCGCGCGAAGCCGGTCGTGGTGCGCGAGCCCGAACGCGTGCTGCGGCTCGCCGCGCCGACCGTCGAGGCGCTGCGCGAGCAGTTCGACCGGCCCGGGGCCCGGGAAACCGGGGACGGCCCGGTCCGGCTCGGCGTCGTCGACCCGACGGAGAAGCGGCTGGCCCTGGCCCGGAAGGTGCTGGCGCGCGGCCGGGCCTGGCGCGGCCGCAACGACGTGTGGTTCGCCGACCGCCCGCTCCTCGGGCCGGGCGGGGGCGAGGTCGCGTTCGTCTTCCCCGGCCTGGAGTCGGAACTCGCGCTGAACTGCGGGGACCTCGCCCGCCACTTCGGGCTGCCCTGGAAGCACGCGGACGTCGAAGTCGGCGACGTCGGGCGGCAGGGTGCCGCGGTGTTCGAGCTGGGCAGGCTGCTGCACGCCGCCCTCGGGCGGATCGGCGTCACGCCGGACGCGGTCGCCGGGCACAGCCTGGGCGAATGGACGGCGATGGCCGTGGCCGGGGTGCACGCCGAGGCCGAGATCGACGCCTTCCTCGACGGTTTCGACCCGGACGCGCTCGTCGTCCCCGGCCTCGCGTTCGCCGCCGTCGGCGCGCCCGCGCCCCGGGTCCTCGAGGAGCTGGCCGGGCGCGAAGACGTCGTCCTCTCCCACGACAACTCCCCGAACCAGGCCATGATCTGCGGTCCGGAAGCCGCGGTCGGTGCGCTCGTGCAGCGGTTCCGGGACGCCGGGATCGTGGCGCAGGTGCTGCCGTTCCGGTCCGGCTTCCACACCCCGATGCTGGCGCCGTACCTGGACCCGATCCGCGAAGCGGCCGGCCGCTTCACCCTGCACCCCCCGCGGCTGCCGCTCTGGTCGGCGACCACGGTGTCGGAGTACCCCGCGGGCGAAGCCGAGGTCCGCGAGTTGTTCGTGCGGCACCTGCTGGAACCGGTCCGGTTCCGTCCGTTGGTGCGCGCGCTGCACGCGGCCGGGTTCCGCGCGTTCGTCCAGGTCGGGGCGGGGCAGCTGGGCTCACTGGTCGGCGACACCCTCCACGGCGAGGAACACCTCGTCGTGGCGGCGCACTCGGCGCACCGGCCCGGGCTGGCGCAGCTGCGCCGGGTCGCGACCGCGCTGTGGGCCGACGGGCTCGACGTCGGCTTCTCCCGCCTGCCCGGGGAGCGCCCGGCCGCGCCCAAGGCGGTCAAGCTCGACCTCGGCGGCCGGCTGATCTCCCTCGACGACCAGGTCCGCGCCCGAATCGCGCTCCCGGCCGCCCGGAAGTCCACTGTGGACGACCTGGCCGCGAAGGGCCCCTTGGCCGCGGAGTTCGCCGCCCTGCTGACCGACACCGCCGAGCTGGCGTCCACCGTCCTCGCCGGCCGCCCGGATGGGGCACTTTCACGTGAAAATGACCCCTCGGGCGGGCACTTTCACGTGAAAGTGCCCCCACCGGGCGAGTTGGACACCACCCTCAGCGTGTCCGTCGAGGCGATGCCCTACCTGCTCGACCACTGCTTCTTCAAGCAGCCACCGCAGGCCGACCCGGGGGACCGCTGGCCGGTCGTCCCGGCCACGACGGTGATCGACCACCTGATGCGGTTCGCCGAACAGGCCGCGCCCGGCCGGCACGCGGTCGCGGTGCACGACGTCCGGCTCACCCAGTGGATCACCGCGGTTCCGCCGGTCACGGTGCCGGTGCGCGTCCGCCCGCAGGGCCCGGACCGGGTGCTCGCGACCCTGGCCGGGTACTCCCAGGCCGTGGTCGAACTGGCCCCGGCGTACCCGGCGGCCGCGCCCGCGCCGTGGCGGTTCCCGGCGTCGGCCGAGCAGGTGCCCGAGACCACGGCGGCGCAGCTCTATGCCGAGCGCTGGATGTTCCACGGACCGGGCTTCCAGGGCGTCACCGAGCTGACCGCGGTCGGCGAACGGCACGTGCGGGCCGTGCTGACCACGCCGGCCGCGCCCGGCGCGCTGCTCGACAACGTCGGCCAGGTGCTCGGCTACTGGATCATGTCCCGGCTGCCCGAGCGGACCACCGTCTTCCCGGTCGCGATGGGCGAAATCCGGTTCCACGGCCCGCACCCGGCGCCGGGGGAGCGCCTGGAGTGCCTGGTCCGGATCACCGGGCTGACGGACGAGTTCCTCGAGGCCGACATGCAGCTCGTCCGCGACGGCCGGGTCTGGGCCGAGTTCACCGGCTGGCGCGACCGCCGGTTCGACAGCACCGCGCACATCCGCCAGGCCGACCGGACCCCCGAGCGTTCGACGCTGTCGCACGAACAGCCGGGCGGCTGGGCGCTGGTGCACGAGCAGTGGCCGGACCTGGCCACGCGCGAGCTGATCATGCGCAACTACCTCGCCGGTCCCGAGCGCGACGCCTACGACCGCCGTCCGCCGCGCGGGCGGCGCCAGTGGCTGCTCGGCCGGATCGCGGCGAAGGACGCCGTCCGCCAGTTCCTCTGGGCCCGCGGCGAAAGCGAGATGTTCCCCGCCGAGCTGCGCATCGGCAACGACCCCGCCGGCCGTCCGGTCGTGACCGGCGCCTACGGCCGGGACCTGCCGGACCTGACGATCTCGGTGGCCCACCGGGCCGAAGCCGGGGTGGCGATCGCCCGGCACGGGCCGTGCGGCATCGACGTCGAGGAGGTCGCGCCGCGCTCGCAGTCCACGGTGGAAGCCGCGCTGGGGCCGGGTGAGCTGGCGCTGTTCGCGAGCCTGCCCGGTGATCCGGAACGCTGGTTCGCCCGGTTCTGGACGGCCAAGGAAGCCGTCGCCAAGCTGCGCGGCACCGGCCTGCGCGGCGAGCCGCGGGACTTCGCGGTCGTCGCGGCCACCCCGGACACTCTCACCGTCCGCGTCGCCGGCCACGACCACCGCGTGCACTGCGCCGACGCCGAGAACCCGCCCGGCGCGCCACCGCGCCGCTACGTCGTCGCCTGGACCGAAGAGACGAAGGAGACCGCCGGATGAGCATCGAGACCACGGCCACCGACGAGGCGACCGTCCTCGCGGCGCTGGCCGGGATGCTGCGGGAGCTGCTCGAGGAGTACGGCCTCGACGGCGAAGACACCGTCGAGATCACCATGGACACGACGTTCCACGACGACCTCGAACTGGAGAGCGTCGACCTGGTGGCGCTGTCCGGGCAGCTGCGCGAGCACTACGGCGACCGCGTCAACTTCGCCACCTTCATCGCCGAGCGCGACCTGGACGAGATCATCGCGCTGACCGTCGGCGAGCTCGTCCGGTACACCGTCGCCTCGCTGCGGGCGACCGCGTGAGCCGGATCCGCGCGGGCGAGCTGGACGTGCACGTCCAGCGGCTCACCCCGGACGCGCCCCTCGACGGCGACGCGCCGATCGTGGTGTGCGTCCACGGCCTGCTCACCGACAGCCTCGCCAGCTACTACTTCACCCTCGGCCCGGACTTCGCCGCGCGCGGGCTCGACGTGCTCATGTACGACCTGCGCGGGCACGGCCGCACGACCCGCCCGCCGTCCGGCTACCACCTGGAGCGGTTCGTCGACGACCTCGTCGCGGTCCTCGACGCGTGCGGCGTCACCCGGCCGGTGCACGTCGTCGGCAACTCGTTCGGGGCCTCGGTGGCCTTCGGACTGGCCGCGGCCCGGCCCGACCGGGTGGCGAGCGTCGTCGTGATCGAGGGCGAACCGCCCACCGAGGAGTGGACCGGGCACATGGCCGACGGCCTGGCCGACGCCAAGGCCCGGCTGGCGCTCGACGAGGTCATCGGCTGGATCGCGGACAACCACGGCGCGCACACCGCGCGGCTGTCCAAGGCCGCGAACCGGATCCTGCAGACCACCACGATCGCCGAGGACATCCCGCGCAGCGCGACCATTGCCGCGGACCTCTCGGCCGTGCGCTGCCCGGTGTTCGCGATCTTCGGCGGCGACTCGGGACTCGCCGCCCAGGTGCCGCACTTCGAGACGCACCTGGCGCCGTGCCGCACCGTCGTGCTGCCCGGCCAGGGGCACTCGGTGCTGGTCGAGCGGACCGCCGAGGTCACCGAGCTGATCTTCGGGTGGGTCCGCGACACCGCGCGCACGCAGGCGCGGGTGCGGTAGTGGCCCGGTTCCTCTTCGTCGTCCCGCCCCTGACCGGGCACGTCAACCCGGCCGTCGGCGTGGCGGCCGAGCTCGCCGCGCGCGGCCACGAAGTCGCCTGGGCCGGGCACGACGAGCTGCTGTGGCAGCTGGCCGGCCCGGAGGCGCTCGTGTTCTCGTGCGCCCTGCCGGCGGGCCTGCCGGAGCGGCCGGCCGGGCTCAAGGGCCCGGCGGCGCTGCGATTCCTCTGGCAGGACTTCCTGGTCCCGCTCGCCGATGCGATGGCACCCGGCGTGGCCGCGGCGCTCGACGCGTTCCAGCCGCACGTCGTCGTCGCCGACCAGCAGGCGCTGGCCGGCGGGCTGCTCGCCGAGGCGCACGGCCTGCCGTGGGTCACGTCGGCGACGACGTCGGCCGAGCTGGTCGACCCGCTCGCCGGGATGCCGAAGGTCGCGGAGTGGGTCGATTCGCTGCTGGATGGGCTGCGCGCGCGGATCGCCGGCGGCCGGGGCGGCGCCGACCCCCGGTTCTCCCCGCACGGCGTCCTCGCGTTCACCACCCGCGAGCTGCTCGGCCCGGCCACCCTGCCGCCGCGGGTCCGGCTGGTCGGGCCGGCGCTCGGCGCGCGTCCGTCCACAACGGACTTCCCGTGGGAGTGGCTCGACCCGCCGCGGCCGGCCGTGCTGATTTCCCTCGGCACGGCCAACACGGCCGCGGGGGCGGGGTTCCTGGCGGCGACGGCGGCGGCGTTCGCCGGGCTGCCGGTCCGGGCGGTGATCGCCGACCCGGGCGGCGTGCTGGCCGACGTCCCGCCGAACGTGCTGGTGCGGCGGCAGGTGCCGCAGCTCCCGCTGCTGGCCCGGGTCGACGCGGTGCTGTGCCACGCCGGCCACAACACGGTCTGCGAAACGCTGTGGCACGGCCTCCCGCTGGTGGTCGCCCCGATCCGCGACGACCAGCCGATCGTGGCGGCCCAGGTGGTGGCGGCGGGCGCCGGCGTCCGGCTGCGGTTCGGCCGCGCGGACGCCCCGCGCATCGCGGCGGCGGTCGAGGAGGTGCTGACGGAACCGGCGTACCGGCGGGCGGCCGAGACGATCGCCACGTCGTTCCGCGCGGCGGGCGGCAGCGCGGCGGCCGCGGGGCACCTGGAGCAGATCGCCCTGGAAAGCCTGGCCCACCTCGGCCCCGGAAAGCCGTGATTTACTCCGAAAAATGACGCGGTTACCGTCGGGGGAATGACTGTTTCCCGCTGTGTTCCCGAAGACGTCCCCGAACTCGTGCGGTCCGCGGCCGGGCTGTTCGCCGAAGACGCCGGGCGCCACGACCCCCGGATGGACCTCGGCTGGCCGGCGCGTGAAGGCACGGCCTATTACGGCAAGCTCGTCGACGATCCGGACTGCCTGTGCCTGCTGGCCGGCGGCGGCCACCTCGTGGGGCGGCTCCGGCCCCCGGACCCGCTGCGGCCCGGCACGGTGACCGCGGTGCTGGAGAGCATGCGCGCGGACCCGGCGCACCGCCGGTCGGGGTTCGGCAGCGAGCTGGTCACCGCGTTTCTGGGATGGGCGAGGGAAAAGGGCGCGAACGAGGTCACCGTCAAGGCCTACGCCGCCAACGAACCGGCGCTCGCTTTCTACCGCGCGCAGGGCTTCGAGCCGTTCGAGCTGACCCTGCGTCACCGGAACGGGTGGCTATCCACAGTGGACTCCGCGCACTAGCTTGGGAGGCCGAGCCAGGAGGTGCGGATGACGGCCACCGCGGAGGCCACCCCGGGTGCGGCGGCGCCGCCCGCCCTGAGCCGCGGGCGGGTCAACGCCGTGTTCGGCGCCGTGCTGCTCGGCATGCTGCTGGCCGCGCTGGACCAGACCATCGTCGGCACCGCGCTGCCCACCATCGTCGGTGACCTCGGCGGCGCCGGGCACCTGTCCTGGGTCGTCACGTCCTACCTGCTCGCCGAGACGATCATGACCGTGGTCGTCGGCAAGCTCGGCGACCTGTTCGGCCGCAAGCTGATGTTCCAGCTGTCGGTGGTCGTGTTCGGCATCGGCTCGTTCTGCGCCGGGTTCGCCGGCAGCATGATCTGGCTGATCGTCTGGCGCGCGGTGCAGGGCCTCGGCGGCGGCGGGCTGATGGTCACCTCGACCGCGCTGATCGCCGACGTCGTCCCGCTGCGCGAACGCGGCAAGTACCAGGGCGTCCTCGGCTCGGTGTTCGGCGTGGTGACCGTGGCCGGCCCGATGCTCGGCGGCTTCTTCGTCGACCACCTGTCGTGGCGCTGGGCTTTCTACGTCAACATCCCGCTGGTCGTCGTGGTGCTGGTGGTGGCGTCCTCGGCGATGCCGAACGCCCGTGCGGCGGTCAGGCCGGTCATCGACTACCTCGGCATCCTGCTCATCGGGCTCGCCGCGACCGGCCTGACGCTGGTCACGAGCTGGGGCGGCACGCAGTACGCGTGGGACTCGCCGGTGATCATCGGGATGGCGGCCGGCTCGGTGGTGCTGCTCGCCGCGTTCGTCCTCGTCGAGCTGCGGGCGCCGGAGCCGATGCTGCCGATGCGGCTGTTCCGCAACCCGGTGTTCACGGTCGGCGGGATCATGAGCTTCGTCGTCGGCTTCGCGATGCTCGGCGCGTTGTCGTACCTGCCGACGTACATGCAGTACGTCCAGGGCACGTCGGCGACGACGTCCGGCGTGCGGCTGCTGCCGATGGTGCTGGCGCTGCTGGTCGCGTCGATCGCCGCGGGCAACGCGGTGAGCCGCACCGGCCGCTACAAGATCTTCCCGCTGCTCGGGGCGGCGGGCATGACGATCGGCCTGTACCTGCTGTCCCGGCTCGGCACCGGCACCGGCTTCTGGGAGGCGTCGGCGTACATGGCGGTGCTGGGCCTGGGCATCGGGCTCGGCATGCAGGTGCTGACCATCGCCGTGCAGAACACCGTCGACTACGCCGACCTGGGCGTCGCCACCTCGGGCGTGACGTTCCTGCGGTCGATCGGCAGCTCGTTCGGCGCGGCGATCTTCGGCACGGTGTACGCGAACCAGCTGACCCCCAAGCTGGCCGCGCTCCCGGTGCCGCCAGGAGTCGACCCGCGGGCGCTGCAGGTGCCCACGGCGCTGCACGCCCTGCCGGAGGCGGTGTCGGCCCCGGTGATCAAGGCGTACAGCGACTCGCTGCACGTGGTGTTCCTCGCCGCGGCCCCGGTCGGCCTGGTGGCGCTGGTCCTGGCGTTCTTCCTGAAGGAGGTCCCGCTGCGCGACACGGCCCGCGCGGCGGCCCCGGACCTCGGCGACGGCTTCGCGATGCCGGAGGCCCGCACCGACGACCGCGAGCTCGAGCGCGCGGTCGCGACGCTGTTCTTCCGCGAGCGCCGCAAGGTGGCGCCCGCCATCGTCGAGCGGGCCGGTGGCGACCTCGACGAGGGCGGCATCTGGTGCCTGCTGCAGGTCCACCTGCGGCAACGCCGCGGTTCACCGGCGACGCTGCGGGCGATCGGCGAGTACTTCGGCGTGCCGGCGCAGGTCCTGGAGCCGGCGTTCAACCGCCTGGAGCTGACGGGCCACCTGAGGTACACGCGGGACGGCTGGGAGCTGACGGACGCGGGCCGCGAGGAGTTCGGCAAAGTGGTCCGCTCCTGGCACGACTGGCTCGCCGAGCGCCTGGGCGACTGGGGCCCGGGCAACCGCGCGGAGCTGGACGCGGCCATCGGGCGAGTCGCGGCCCGGCTGATGGACCAGAGCGCGGAGGCGCGGTCCTACGGGCGCCACGCCCTGGTGTGAGCCGTCAGCGGCGCCAGAAGTCGTGCGGAGTCCGGCCGCGCCGGAAGCCGCACGCCTCCACCAGGGCCATCGCCTCCCGGAAGCCGTGGCCGACCAAGGCCGGCTCGTGGGCGTCGCTGCCGAACGCCACCGCCTCGCCGCCCACCTGGAACCACCACCGCACCACCTCGCCCGGCAGCGGCACCTTCGTGTTCACCTCCAGCGCCCGGCCGCTCGCCTTCAGAGCCCGCAGCACCGTCCGGAACTCCTCCTCGAACTCGGCCGCCACGAACGGCGGACCCTCGGCCGGCCACGAGCGCAGCGCGTAGTCGATGTGAGCCAAGACCGCGAAGTCGACCGTCGACTCCACCAGGCCCAGCACCTCCCCGAGGTAGGCCCGCAGGAGCTCGCCCGGTGTCCGGTCCGACACCACCGACACCTCGTGGTGGTGCCCGCCGCCCGGCAGGGAGTGCACCGACCCGAGCACCCGGTCGAAGTCGTGGGCCGCCAGCAGCGCGTCGGTGCGCGGACGGTGCCAGTGCGGTTCGCTGAGCTCCACTCCGGACAGGATCCGCAGCCCGGGAAACCGCGCGCGGCACTCCTCGACGCACGCCAGATACCCCGCGACGTCGAGGTCGGGTGGCTCGAGGACGCCGTCCGGGCGCAGCCGCACCCGGAAGTGGTCCGGCAGCAGCGGCCGGACCGGTTCCGGCATCAGCCACGGCGTCAAGTCCGCGTGCTCGGTGAAGGCCACCGACGGCAGGCCCAGCTCGATCGCCCGCTCGCACGAACCGGCCATCGACCCGGTGACGGTGTCCCAGGACCATTCCGTGTGGACGTGACCGTCCGTCGGCAGGCTCACCAACCCACCGTAGCGGGAGTCTTCGGCTACTCCGCGCTGCGCGCCGCTGTACCGTCTCTGCCATGGCGGTCAAGGCTGTGGAGCTCGAGGTCGGCCCGCACACCGTGCGGATCTCCAACCCGGACCGGGTCTACTTCCCGGCCCGCGGCGAGACGAAGCTCGACCTGGTCAACTACTACCTCTCGGTGGGCGACGGCATCGTCAACGCCCTGCGCGAACGCCCCTGCATGCTGCACCGCTTCCCGTCCGGCGTGGCGGGGGAGAAGGTGCACCAGAAGCGGGTCCCGAACGGGGCGCCGCCGTGGCTGGAGACCGTCCGGGTGACCTTCCCGCGGTACAACCGGCACGCCGACGAGCTGTGCGTCACCGAGCTCGCGCACGTCGCCTGGGCCGTGCAGATGTCCACTGTGGAGTTCCACCCGTGGAACTCGCGCCGTGCCGACACCGAGAAGCCGGACGAGTGGCGGATCGACCTGGATCCGATGCCCGATTGCGGCTATGACCGGGTTCGGCGGGTTGCGCATGTTGCGCACGAGATCCTCGACGAGCTTGGTGCGGTCGGGTGGCCGAAGACTTCCGGGGGGCGGGGGTTGCATATTTACGTCCGGATCGAACCGCGGTGGGGGTTCGCTGATGTCCGGCGGGCTGCGCTGGCCTTTGCCCGGGAGGTCGAACGGCGTGCTCCGGATGACGTCACGACTACCTGGTGGCGGAAGGATCGGGATCCGCGGTTGCTCTTCGTCGATTACAACCAGAATGCTCGTGATCACACCATTGCCAGTGCTTACTCGGTTCGGGGGAATCCTGAGGGGACGGTGTCCACGCCGATCCGGTGGGGGGAGATCGATGATGCCGAGCCGGGGGATTTCACCATTGCCACTGTGCCGGCTCGGTTTGCCGAGGTGGGTGATCTCCATGCCGGGATTGACGATGCTGTGTTTTCGCTTGAGCCGTTGTTGGAGTGGGCTGAGCGGGATGGGGTTGAGGAGCCTCCTGAGTGAGGGGCGTTTCTGCTTTTTGCAACCCCGAAGCCTGATTGTGACTACGGCCGGCGGCATGTTGTCAAGGCGGGAAAGTGAAGTGCTCCGAAGATTTCGGACGTCGCTCAAGTGGACCGTATCACACTGCTTGGTGTTGGGTGAACCATTCGTCGAGTACTTCGCGTGGTGGC
>NZ_JBFBBT010000001.1:1300003-1430544 GCF_040682815.1 Amycolatopsis sp. NPDC051102 | reverse complement strand
TGCGGCCGCCTTGTTGCCGGCCGACGAAGCGGTGTCCGCCGCCGTCGGGGATGTTGCCGAACTTGGTGACATCCACATGGATCAGCGACCCGGGATGATCGTGTTCGTAGCGGCGCAAGGGTTCGCCGGTGACCCGGTCGAGGCGGGACAGGCGGTTGATCCGGCACCGCACCAGCACCGCGTGCACCGTCGAAGCAGGTAGCCGGAGCCGGCCGGCGATCTGGACCGGGCCCAGCCGGTGCCGCCACCGCAACCGCACGATCGCCCGGACCAGGTGCTCGGGGGTGCGGGCCGGGCTGCGGTGCGGGCGGCAGCTGCGGTCGGTCATCCCGGCCACGCCTTCGAGCCGGTAGCGGCGAGCCCACTTCGCGGCGGTCTTGGTAGCGACCATGAACATCTTCGCCGCGGCGGTGCAGGTCCAGCCCTCTTCGACGATCAGGCGGGCCAGCCGCAGGCGGGTGCGTGGAGTCAGGGTGGCGTTAGGGTGGGACACGAAGGCCTCCGGACTGGTGATGTGGTTCCTAGACAGCTCCACTTCACATCCGGAGGCCTTCACCTGTCAGCACGACAGGCCGCCACCAGGTCACCTCAACTCAGGACAACGTCCCTGGACATCACAGCTAGGTCGCCGCCGGAAGGTGCCGGATTTCGATGTCCTCCGAGCGCACCGGTTCGCCGTCTGTGGTCGCGACCACCACGGCGACCTGTTTCCCGTCCGCCCGGCGGGTGAAGGTCAGCGGGGGCTCGTCGTCCTGCAGGTGCCGGTCGCCCCACTGGATGAGCGCCAGGAAAACCGGGAGGAGATCCTCGCCGGCCGGGGTGAGGTGGTACTCGTGGCGCGCGCGGGCGCCGGGCTCGCGGTAGGGGGCGCGGGTCACGATGCCCGCCGACTCCAGCTGCCTGAGGGCGCGAGAGATCGCCGGCGCGGAAGCGCCGATCCGCTCGACGAAGTCGTCGAAGCGCGAAGTGCCGTACAGGCACTCGCGTACCAGCAGAAACGCCGTCTTCGTGCTCAGCAGCTCGAGCGTCTTCGCGGCGGAGCAGTGGTCGCCGATCGTCCACGTCGTCCGGTCGCGCAGCCGGTCCTCGAATTCCATCGTCACCTTCGCTCGCCTGACTAACACTTGCGTTACCCAGTGTAGCGTGATTGCATCTGGGTTACGCAAACGTTAGTCAGAGGGGTGTGCAGTGGGAACATTGACAGGCAAGACCGTCCTCGTCACGGGCGGCCGGCGCGGGCTCGGCGCCGCGATCGTCGACGAGGCGCTGCGGCGCGGGGCCGCGAAGATCTACTCGACCGCGCGGGCGGAGTTCACCGACGATCGGCCGGCCGTGCACCCCCGCGTGCTGGAGGTCCGGTCGGTGGAATCGGTCGCCGCGCTGGCCGCGGAGGCCACCGACGTCGACGTCGTCATCAACAACGCCGGGGTCCTGCTGCCCGCTCCCCTGCTGACCGCCGAGCTCGGCAGCGTCGACGAGACCTTCGACGTCAACGTGCTGGGGCCGTTGCGGGTGGCCCGCGCGTTCGCCCCGATCCTGGCCGCCCGCGGTGGCGGGGCGCTGGTCACCGCGCTGTCCGCGCTGTCCTGGCTGGGCGGGACCGGCGCGTATGGGGCTTCCAAGGCGGCTGCGTGGTCCATCACGAACTCGCTGCGGATCGAACTGGCCGCGCAGGGGACGCAGGTGGTCGGCGTCCACGCGGGGTTCATCGACACGGACATGGTCGCCGCCATGGCCGTGCCCAAGACCTCGCCGGACGAGGTGGCGGCCCGGATCCTCGACGGTCTCGAACGCGGCGACGCGGAGGTCCTCGCCGACACCGTGACCGAGAACGTCAAGAAAGCGCTGTCCGGGCCCGTGACGGACCTGACCGTCGAACTCGCCCGCTGACCAGGGAGGAACCACCGTGCCACTGTGGACGATCTACCACTCGCCGGGCACTCTCACCGCCGGCGAGCGCGACGAGCTGGCGAAGACCGTCGCGGACTTCTACGCCGACGTGGTCGGCCTGCCCCGCTTCTACGTGATGACCCTCTTCCACGAGGTTCCGGCCGACGGCTTCTACGTCGGCGGCGAACCGTCCGGCCGCGCGGTGCGGGTCGTCATCGAGCACATCGCCCGCCGGATCCCGGACAGCACCGCGCGGCGCCGGGCGGCCGCCCGGCTCTCGCGGCTGCTGGCCCCGGTCATGGAGCGGCACCCGGACGTGCACTGGGAGTTCCACATCGACGAGACCAGCGAGGAACTCTGGATGATCAACGGCCTCGTGCCCCCACCGGCCGGATCCCCTGCCGAGCAGGCCTGGGCGGCGGCGAACGCCACCGCCCCCTACTGAACCAACGCCGGCCTGCCGACCTCGGGTGATCACTCGTCAAGGCGGTGGGGGTTCGCCCATTCGGGCCTCGCCGACTACCCGGCGCGAACCTATGGTTCGAGGTTCATCCCACCGGGAGGGTCGTCGGATGGTATCGCTGAGCGCCGGCATGGTCATGAACTACAACCACAAGAAGGTCGTCATCCTCCGGACCGGCCTGAGCATCGACGGTTCGGAGGCCGTGAAGGTCGCCCCGCTCACCACGAGAAAGCCGGGCAGTGGTCGGCACGTCGAGGCGAAAACACTGTGGGGAACCTACTGGATCCCGCTCGGCCAGGTGAGCGACGTCAAGGCCGCAGGCGTGGGCTACGCCGGCTACGGCCCAGGGCGGCTCTCCAAGAAGCTGCTGAACGCTGTCCTGAGGGAACTGGACAAGGGCTCCCAGTAACTCGGAGGTCCGCTCGAAGATTCGACGCTGCTTCTGCAGCTGTCACGAGGGGGTGCCGCGGGACGAACCGCGGCACCCCCTCGTCTGTCAGGACGTGGCGAGAGTGCGTCCCCAGGCGTCGGTGCTGGTGCAGTACGGGTGGGTGTTGCCGAAGCAGGACACACCGACGGCCTGGAAGACGTCGGTGGTCGTCCCGCGATTGATGCTGGGCGTCCAGCACTGGGTCTGGCCGGGCTGGACGTAGCCGTTGCCGCCGGAGGAATCGCAGTTCCACGAACCGATCACCGACCCGCCTCGGATGCGGTCGAGACGCACCTGCCCCCAGTTGCCCGGCTGCACGGCGGCGTAGAACACGATGTAACCCCAGTAACTGCTGCCGCTGCTGCACAGCTGTACCGCACCCACCGCGGCGCCGTCTCCCTGGATGCGCACGTAGTTGGCCGACTGCAACGTGCCTGTCCCGCCGGAATGGTTGCAGTTGGTGACCAGGACCCCCGCCGATGATCCGGTCGTGGCCGCGGCCGTGCCTGTGCCGCCCACCAGCCCGGCCAGGAGGAGGAAGGCGGCGGCGAACAGCGCCGCCCACCGGCGGGTTCCCGTGGGGTGCTGTCTTGTGTCGTCGGACAACGGAATCACCTTTCGTCGATCTTCGATGGTCGCCGACATCGTGGAGGACCGATCGTGTGAACCTCTTGCAAGGTTTCTGCACAGCGCCGCTCGAACCGGTATGCCTGGGGCCGGGGACGAGGGGCAGGGGGTGGTGGGTGTGGTGGTGCGCCTGCTGGGGGAGGTCCGCGTGGAGGCCGGGCAACGGCCGGTGGACCTGGGCACGCCGCGGCAACGCTGCGTGCTGGTGGCCTTGGCCGTCGACGCGGGGCGGGTGGTCCCGGTGGACCGGTTGGTCGAGCGGGTCTGGGGTGCGGAGGCGGCACCCCGGGCGCGCGCGACGCTGCACGGCTACATCTCCCGGCTGCGGCGGGCACTGGCGGACGTCGACGGCGTGACCATCACGCGCCGGTCGGGCGGCTATGTCCTGGCCACCGGCGCGACCGAGCCGGTGGTCGACCTGCACAGGTTCCGTCAGCTGCGCGCGGCGGCCGCCGCGGAAGCCGGCGACGAGCGGGCGGCCGTGCTGTTGACCGACGCGCTGAAGCTGTGGCGCGGACAGGCGTTGACCGGGGTGGACGGCGAGTGGATCGAAACCGAGCGCGACCGGCTCGGGCAGGAGTGGCTGGACGCGCAGCACGAACTGACCGAGACCCGGCTGCGCCTCGGGCACGGCGGGCAGCTGGTGGTCGAGCTGGCCGAGCGGGCAGAGGCACAACCGATGGACGAGCGGGTGGCGGGCCAGTACATGCGTGCTCTGCACGCGGCCGGGCGCACCGCCGACGCGCTGGCGCACTACCAGCGGGTTCGTGCGCGCCTGGTCGAGGAACTGGGCACGGACCCCGGTGCCGCACTCCAGGACCTGCACCACCGGATCCTGTCCTCGTGCCCCACCCCGGCCGGAACATCCCCGCCGGCGGCCGCCGGTTCGGCGGTGCCCCGCGAGCTGCGCGCAGCACCCACGTCGTTCGTGGGGCGCCACGACGCGTTGCACCGGCTGGACGCCGCCCTGGACGCCGCGAGTTCGAGCGGCACGATGATGATCTCGGCGGTCACCGGCGCGGGCGGCCTCGGCAAGACCTGGTTGACCCTGCGGTGGGCACACCGTCATCTCGACCGGTTCCCCGACGGCCAGCTGTTCGTCGATCTGCGCGGCTTCAGCCCGGACGACGTCCCGATGGCGCCGGCCACGGCGCTTCGCGGGTTCCTCGCCGCCTTGGGTGTCGACGAGGGCTCGATCCCGCCCGACGCGCACGCCCGCTCCGCGCTGTTCCGCAGCTTGACCGCGGACAAGCGGATGCTGGTGGTGCTCGACAACGCCGCCAACACCGACCAGGTCGTGCCGCTGCTGCCCGGCGGCGACTCGTGCGCGGTCGTCGTGACCAGCCGCAACCGGCTGGCGGGCCTGGTCACCACGCACGACGCCGGCCACGTGCCGCTGGACGTGCTCTCAGCCGGCGAAGCCCGTGGGCTGCTGACGGCCCGGCTCGGTGCCACGCGGGCCGAGGCCGAGCACGTGGCGATCGAAGAGCTCGTCGCCCTGTGCGGTGGCCTGCCGCTGGCCTTGAGCGTGATCGCCGGCCGCGCCGAGGCGCC
Source organism: Amycolatopsis sp. NPDC051102 (assembly GCF_040682815.1). Lineage (NCBI taxonomy): Bacteria > Bacillati > Actinomycetota > Actinomycetes > Pseudonocardiales > Pseudonocardiaceae > Amycolatopsis > Amycolatopsis sp. NPDC051102. The sequence continues at coordinate 1,425,580 of NZ_JBFBBT010000001.1, read as the reverse complement.
CCTGTCGGTCACGGTTTCCGAGCTGCGGCAGTCCGGGATCGGCGGGCTGGCCGACGACGATCCGTCCGCGAGCCTGCCCACCGTGCTCTCCTGGTCGTACCGGGCGCTGAGCGAGGAGCAGGCCGTCGCGTTCGGGCTGCTGGCCGGCACGCCCGGCCCGGACGCGGGCCTGTCCACGGCGGCGAACGTGATCGGCCTCCCCCCGGCGCGCACCCGGGCCGTGTTGCGGGGCCTGGAACAGGCGTCCCTGCTTGATCGTGACGCGCGTGGCCGGTACCGGATGCACGACCTGGTCCGCGCCTACGCCAGTGACACCGCCCGGAACCTGCCCGGCGAAGTGCGAGACGCGGCCTTGCGGCGAGTGCTCGATTACTGCGCCCACACCGCCTTCCACGCCGGCCTGCTGCTGGACGCACACCGCGGACCTGCCGGAATCGCCCCGCCCGAACCCAGTGCGCACGTCCACTCGCTCCCCGATCCCCCGGCGGCGATGGCCTGGTTCGTCTCCGAGCGCGCCCTTCTGTTCGCTGCCCAGCAACTCGCGGTCTCCCAGCGCAGACACGACATCGTGTGGTGGCTGGCCATGTCCTTGGACACGTTCCACCACCGGCGAGGCCACCGCCACGACCGCCTCGCCGTGTGGCTGGCCGCTGCGCACGCCGCGAAGCACCTGGCCCACCCCTCACCTCGTATCATCGCCCACCGGCACCTCGGTCGTGCGTACGCCGCGATGGGACTGCGCGAGGAGGCCGTGGAAAACCTGCACCACGCCATCGCCCTCGCCGAAGAACACGGCAACCGCTACGAACTCGCCCACGCCCACCAGGCGCTCGGACGAGCGTGGGGGCAGCACGACGACCACCGGGCACTGGACCACGCCACGAAGGCACTGCAGCTGTTTTCCGGCCTCGACGCGCCATTGTGCGTAGCCCACGGGCACAACGCGGTCGGCTGGCACACCGCCCGGCTCGGCGACCACGAGACCGCCCGTGGCCACTTCCAGGCTGCCCTCGCCCTGCACCGGGAGCAGCACAACCCCGCGGGCGAGGCGAACAGCCTCGACAGCCTGGGCTACGTCGAGCACAACAGGGGCAACCACCAGCTGGCCATCGACCACTACACGCAAGCCCTCGCCTTGCGTCGCAGCCTGGGCAACGCGTACGACTCCGCCAGCACTCTCGAGCACCTCGGGCCGCCGTACGTCGCCCTCGGCCGGCCGGACCAAGCCCGCACGGTGTGGCAGGAGGCCCAGCGGCTGTACCGGCAGCAAGGACGCGACCAGGACGCGGAAACCGTGCAGCGCCGGCTCGCCACCCTCGGCGGCGATCCGTTCGCGGAACCCGCGTAGCATCCGGGCGCACTGACAATGAGGCATTTCCGGGCGCCTCAGCAGATGCCGAAAGGGGTGTCGCGGTCATTTCCGCGGCACCCCTTTCGGCAATTCGCGTGAGTTCAGCCGCCCACGGCGGCGCCGCCGTCGGCCTGGTCGTTGGCCGCGCAGCTTTGGGGCACCTCGCCCACGTTGCCGACGTGGTGGAGCGGCACCTGGACGATGAGGATGTTGAAGGCGTTGTCGCAGAACCCGACCGCGCCTTCGACGCTGTGCAGCGCGTCCGTGCCGCCCAGGTTGATCAGGCCCACCTGGTCGTCGGTGGTGTAGGTGTCCTGTGTGTCCGCGGCGGCGACACCGCCGGCCGAGAACGCGCCGGCCGCCAGCGCGGCCGTGACCAAACCGATTTTCCTCAACATACGGGGTGACTCCTGAAAACGAGGGAATTGAAGGTGGCCGCGGGAACGTGAAACCCCGCCGCGCGCGAGCAGAAAATACTGCCCGGCCCGCGCCGGTCGCCACCTCACAACGCCATCGGGTGAGTTCCGCACCCCGTTGACCACGCCGCGATTGCCTCGTTCGGGTTATCAGAACCCGGCGGCGAGGTACTTGCCGAAGGCGACCGGCGGAGCGACGTCGACGGTCTTGTCCGCGCAGCCGTCGGCGCGGCTGAGCTGCCACTGCGTCAGGTGGAACACCACCTGGCCGGTGTCCTTGATCGCGCGGGCGATGCCGCCGTCGGGGATCTGGCGGGCTCGGTCGCTGGTCGGCCGCGCGGACCACCGGGCGGACGTCCTCCACGATCGACCGGTTCTCCTGGTACAGAATCTCGTCCCACCGGGTCCAGCCGTGCGGGTCCGCCGCGCCGAGCGGGAAGAAACCGAGCTCGATCTCCTGGTAGCCGGTTGCCTTCACCGCGGCCGGCAGGTCCGCCAGGTTCTTGCGGTTCTTCGCCGGCAGGTGACCGCCCGTCGAATCCATCACCGTGCCCGAGTCGGCGCCGAAGCGCACAACAGCAGCACAGCGGACAGCACCAGTCCGGAACGCGTCATGGTCCCAGCCTGGCGGCCGCCGCCGGTGGTGCCAGGATTTCGGACGTGCTCGAAAGGGTCATGCGGGCACAGCACCGTGCCGGACGAGACCCCGCGCCGGCAGGAAGTGAAGCTGAGGGGGTGCCCGCGCGCGGCGGACACCCCCTCAGCTTCCGGACGTCAGCCGCTGGTGCCGGCCGGGCGGGCGCACGCCGCCAGTACGGTTCCGCCCATCTTGATCCGCAGCTGGGTTGCCGTCGCCTCGCCGAACAGCTGCCCGGTCGGGACCAGGGGCGGTGGCCCGGCGCAGAGGATCGTGCCGTTGTCGCCGCGGTAGATGCCGAGCCCGGCGACCGTGGTTCCGGTGGGCGCGAAGATGAAGAACGCGTCGCCGGTTCCGACGCTGAACTGGACGCCCGGAGAACTCACCGCCGCCGAGGACGCCAGGACCGAAAGGATCGGCCGTTCGGTGGGAGGTGTCGTGGTGAAGTCGACCAGGGACACCGAGCGGGTACCGCCACTGGTCGGGGTTTCCAGGATCAGCACGTGGTTGCGGGTGCCGATGAACATGTACCGCGACACGCCGAGCGTCTGGTGGAACACCGAGCCGGCCGGGCCGCTGACGACGAGCCCCGACACACCCCCGGTGGTCCTCGTGACGGTCCGGTCCCCCATGGTCGTGGTCGGTGCCGAGGACCAGGCGAGCGCGGCGCTGTTGTTGAACAGGCCGTTGGAGATGGTGATCGGGTCCGCCGCCAGCGCCGGCGCCCCGGCCGTCACCATGGCGGTCAGGACGGCGCACACCACCATCGCCGCGCGCCGCACCCGGCTCACTGGTGCGCCCAGGTGACGGCGAAGTTCTGACCGTTCGTGCTGGTGGCGCCGGTGGTGGCGTAGGTGGTGGTCGTGTCCTGCTCCTGGATCCTGGTCCGCTGCCAGGTCGAGCTCGCGGTCATCGACCCGCTGTGGCCGGCGTCGTCACTGCCGACCGAGTTGTTCATCAGCGCCTGGCCGTAGTTCGCCAGCGGGAAGAAGTCGCCGGACCCGAACCGGCCCACGTCCTCGACGACCCAGTCGGCGCTGCTGCGCGAGCAGACGAGCGTGGCCGCGCACGTCTGGGTGGTGGTGAAACTCGTGTGCTGGGTGGCGTCGGCGACGGTGATCGTGAACTGCGCGGTCGCCGCGTTGTAGGTGACGTCCGCGCTCACCGAGTCGCCGGCGTTGATGGTCAGCACCGGCTGGATCGCGTTGGTCGGGAACATCTCCCACCAGAGCTGGTAGACCGGGGTGCTGTTGACGCAGCGGGCCGAGCTGCCGCCCTGCTCGACCGTGCCGTTGGTCCACCCGTCGAAGCCGACCCAGAACACCGCCCAGGCGTCCGACGTCGGACAGGTGACCGGCCGCTGCGTCCACGAACCGTGCACGTGGGTGAAGGTGGCCGCGGGGGTGGACAACGAGGTGATGGCGTAGCCGGCCCAGTTCCGCGAGGTGGCGTTGACCAGCGGGCCGGCCACCGAAGGCGAGTGCCCGCCGAGGAGGTGGGTGTGCTGGGCCGCACCGGCGTACCCGGTGGGCGCGGTCGCGGCGCTCGCGGGCGCCGCGGCCCCGGCGCTGAACACGACCGCCGCCGCGAGGGCGGTGAGCGGCAGGAGCCGTCGAAGTCTCATGGGAATCCCGTCTGTGAAGATCGGCACCGGCGTCGGCAGCCGGGCCCCCGCCGAATCTGGCAGGCAGCACTGAAAACGCCCTGACGCGGCGCTGAAAAACGGTGGTCAGCCGGCCAGCAGCCGGACGGCGAACGCGGACTGGTCGAGGGCCGGGTCCTGCCGCAGGATCGCGATTTCGAGGTCACGCAGGCGCTGGTTGGGGTCGATGCCCAGGTGGTCGGCCAAGGCCGTGCGCAGCTTGCGGTACACCGACAGCGCGTCGGCCTGCCTGCCGGTGCGGTAGAGCGCGAACATCAGCTGGGCGTGGACCTGCTCGTCGAACGGGCGCGCGTCGGCCAGCCGTTCCAGGTCCGGTTCGAGCTGGGCGTGCTCGCCGAGGGCCAGCCGGGCCCGGATCAGCGCCAGCTGCGCCCGCGTGCGCAACCGCTCCAGACCGGCGGCCTGCTCGTCCAGCCACGCCACCCCGCCGACGTCGACCAGCGAACGGTCCCGCCACAGAGCCAGCGCGGCCCGCAGCGTCGTGGCGCTCTGCGCCGGGTCATCGGCGCGCTCACCCCGCTCGACCAGGCGCCGTGCCTCGGTCACGTCCGTCGTGCCGGGCCCGAGGTCGAGCAGGTAACCGGGTGGCCGGGCGACGATCGCGGTCCGGTCGCCGAGCATGCGCCGGAGGGCGGACATGTGGCTCTGCAGGGTGTTCAGGGACACCCCGGCCGCCTTGTCGCCCCACGCCGCTTCGATGAGCGTGCGCGTGCTGACTATTCCGGCGCCGTGCAGGGCGAGCACCGCGAGCACCGCTTTCCGCCGCAGTCCTGTGACCGGCACCGCAGCACCGCCGACGACGGCGTCGACCGGGCCGAGCAGTCTGACACGCACATGGCCTCCCGTCGGTTGCGAGGACGGGCTGGTCCTCGAAACCGACGTTGCCATGATCCGTCGACAATCGGTCGACAATCACCGGTTGTGCGGCCAGAAGGTGACCGGCACACGCAGGTCGTGGCCCGCGGGGTCGAGGGTGAAGTGTTCGGAAACCGTGGCGCGGTAGAGCCGGGTCTTCGCGGTCCAGCTGCGGAATCAGCGTGAAGCCGACGAGCCGTTGTACACCTCGAGGCCCGTCGTCAGGTTCGCACCCGACAGCTCCTCGCCGACGGCCTTCATGAACACCGCGCGGCCCTGGTACACCCGGCACCCGCGAATCGCGAAGATCACGATGCTCCTTGCTCCTTCGCGACAGCGGTCAGTTCGGCAGTGCGGTCCACGAGGTCCCTTCCGTTCGCCGTCACGCGGCGGGGAAGCGTGGAAGACCGGGAGTCCGCGTGGCGCGACATGCGGCCTGTCGAGGCTAGTGGAACGGCAGGACCGAACGACCTGTGGGGGACCCCGGCCGGGGTCCCCCACAGGGTTCCTAGCGCTGCAGGGTCAGCAGACCCGGGCGCCAGGGCAGCTGGTCGTACGGACCGCTGGCGTTCGGGGCCTTGCCCTGGTAGAGCAGCTGCAGGTTGCACGGGTCGACCGTCATCGTCTGGTCCGGGTTGGTGCGGACCAGGTCGCCGTGGCTGATGTCGTTCGTCCAGCTCGCGCCGCTGTTGGCCTTGCCCGCGAACGGGTTGCTCTCGCTGGCCGCCTGCGGGGTCCACGAGCCGCTCAGGCTGGATGCGGTGAACGAGCGGAAGTAGCGGCCGTTCGCGCCCATCGCTTCGACGATCATCAGGTACTGGTTCTGGCCCTGGACCTTGTAGACCTGCACGGCCTCGAACAGGTTGGCCTGCGAGTCGCTCATGACCGTCGTGTAGTTCGAGCCGAAGCTGCCCGGGAAGTTGCCGATCGGCATGCTGGCCCGGTAGATCTTGCCGTTGTCACCGGCGAAGAACAGGTACATGTTCGAGCCGTCGGCGATCAGGGTCTGGTCGATCGGGCCGGTGCCGGAGCCGGAGATGCTGCCCGTGAACAGCGGCTGCGGCGAGGACCAGCCGTTGGGGTTGGTCGGGTCGCTCGACGTGCGGTAGATGAACGGCCACGCACCCCACTGGTAGGCCAGCACCCAGATGTTCTTCGGCGCGAAGTAGAACAGCGTCGGCGCCACCGTGCCCTGGTTCATCCCGGTCTGCCCGGCCGAAGCCATGTCGGACCAGTTCGTGAACGGCGTGAAGGCCATCGAGCCGTACGACGATCCCGAGACGTTCGACGCGTAGACCAGGTGCTTGCCGTTGTAGACGACGTTGGTGAAGTCCTTGAGCGAGACCCACCCGTTCTTCGGCTGCGCCAGCGCGCCCGTCGACGACCAGCGGTAGGACGACGGCAGGGAGCAGCTGCCGCCCGGCGTGGTCGTCGTGGGGGTGGTCGTCGGCGTCGACCCCGACAGGCCCGTCCACTGCTGGTTGCTGCCGCCGTTGCACGTCCAGATCTCCACCGCGGTGCCGTTGGCCGTGCCGGCGCCCGTGACGTCGAGGCAGAGCCCGGACTGCACCCCGACGATCGTGCCGTCGGAGTTGACCCGCCACTGCTGGTTCGCGCCGCCGTGGCAGGTCCAGATCTGCACGCGCGCGCCGGCCGTCGTCGAGGCACCGGACACGTCCAGGCACTTGCCGCCGTACACCGTCAGCTGGTTGCTCGCCGTCGCCGTCCACTGCTGGCCCGCGCCGCCGGAGCAGTCGTAGATCTGCACGGCGGTGCCGTCGGTCTGGCTGGCGTTCGGGACGTCCAGGCACCGGCCCGAACCGACCCCGTGCAGGGCGCCGGTGACGTCGGCCGAGGCCGCGCCGGCCCCCAGCGTCACCCCTACCGCCGACGCCACCGCGACCGTCACCGCGGCGGCCAGGACGGCGATCCGGGATCGGCTCCTGCTTGCTCTGTTCATGACGACCTCTCCCAGTTCAGCACGTGTTATCGCTAACATTCGTTGCGTCAGCCTGGGCTCGGGAAAGAAGGATTGTCAATCCGCGCACCGGGCCGCCCGGGCCCCGGACGGCGCGCCGGGCGACCTTGCCACCTCAACGGCGTCGTCCGGAGTCCACAGTGGACGACCGGGCGGTGAAAGTTACACATCCGCGCCGGTCAGGCGCCCCCGAGGTGGGCGGTGTAAAAGCCGGCCAGCTCGTCGACCGCCGGGCCGACGTACTGCTCGCGGTCGTAGAGGTCGACGTGGGTCGCGCCCTCGATCCACCGCAGCTGCTTCGGCTCGGCGACCACCTCGGTCGTCATGCGCGAGGTGACGGCTTCGGTGCCGGCGATCATCAGCAGCGGCCGGGGCGCGATCAGCCCGGCGAAGCGGCCCGCGTCGAACGCGACGATCCGGTCGAGGCTGTCCCAGGTGAACTCCGCGGCCGCGCGGGGGTGGAACGCCCGGCCGGTGCGGTAGTACTCGAACCCCTCGAAGCCGTGCTGCCCGCCGGCGGCGCGGGCGTCCTCGGCGGTCGGCGGGAAGATCGGGAACGACGTCATCTTCTCGCCGCGCGCTTCCGCGGTGCGGGCCGCGGCCGCGGCGTCCAGCATGCCCTGGACGACGGCGGGGTCCTGGGTGCCGTCGGCGCCCTCGCGGAACATCCGGCCGATGTCGGCGGCGCTGACCGTCGCGACCGCCCGGATCCGGTGGTCGGTGGCGGCGGCGGGGAGCACGTAGCCACCGGAGGCGCAGATGCCGAGGGCACCGATGCGGCCGGCGTCGACCTCGGGCCGCGTCGTCAGGAACGACACGGCGGCCTTGAGGTCCTCGACGCGCTGCCCCGGGTCCTCGAGGCCGCGCGGCAGGCCGCCGCTCTCCCCCTGGTAGGCGGCGTCGAAGGCGAGGGTGACGAACCCCCGCTCGGCCAGGCGGCGGGCGTAGAGGCCGGCGGCCTGCTCTTTGACACCGCCGGCCGGGTGGCCGACGACGACGGCCGGGTGCGGGCCGTCGTGGGCGGGCAGGTACAGGTGACCGGCGATGTCGACGCCGGCGCTGGGGAAACTCACGTTCTCGGTCATGCCTCCACCTTCGGGCCCGGTTGCCGTGGGCGTAAGAGACAGGTCTTCGCCCGGGAAGCGGCGTTCGGGGGAAGGATCCTGCCCACCCACGGCCCTCGTCCACGAGGGACAATCGGCGGTATGGAGCCCACCGGCCGGCCGAAGGAACTCGGCGACTTCCTCAAGGCACGCCGCGCCCAGCTGAGCCCGCACGACGTCGGCCTGCCGGACACCCGGCGCCGCGTCGCGGGGCTGCGTCGCGAGGAGGTCGCCCAGCTGGCGGCGATCAGTGTGGACTACCTGACGCGGCTGGAGCAGGGGCGCGTGCAGGCGTCGGCGTCGGTCCTGGCCACCCTCGCCCGGGCGCTGCGGCTCAGTGACGACCAGCAGTCGTACGTGTACGAGCTGGCGGCCAAGCCGTTCCGCCGCCCGCGACGCCGGCCGGGCGAGAAGCTGCGTCCGGCGATGAAGCGGCTGTTGGACCAGCTGGGCGAGACGCCTGCGATGGTGCTGGGCCGGCGGCTGGACGTGGTGGCGTGGAACGACGCCGCGGCGGCGTTGTTCACGGACTTCGCCCGGTACCCGGCGAACCGGCGGAATTACGTGTACCTGCTCTTCGCCGATTCCTCGATGCGCGAGTTGCACGTTTCCTGGGAGGAAGCGGCCCGGACGGCGGTGGCGGCGCTGCACCTGGAGGCGGCGCAGGACCCGGACGCGCCGGAGCTGGCGGACCTGGTCGGCGAGCTGGCGGTGCACTATCCGGAGTTCCGCGGTTGGTGGGCGGCTCATCACGTGACCAGTGCGAGTTACGGGGTGAAGCGGTATCGGCACCCGGTGGTCGGTGAGCTGGCGTTGGACTGTGACATGTGGGAAAGCCCGGATGGTAGCGGGCAGCGGTTGATGGTGCTGACTGCGGAGCCGGGGTCGGCTTCGCACGAGGGGTTGCGGATTCTGGCGTCGTGGACGGCCGAGGAAGTCTCACCGGGGTGAGCGTGGGACCCGAGCCAGGGCGGTGCGGAGGATGTCGACGAGGTCGGGGTTCTGGATGCCCAGGGCTCGTCTCCATTCGACCAGCTGCGTTACCGAAATGTCCCTTTCGCGAGCCATTTCGATCAACACGTGCAGCTTCGAAGGCATTTCCCGTTCCAGATGTACGCTATCGAGGTCATGCCAGCCTCCCAGCAGACCCAGTGCATCGTCGAACGTCAGACCCTGCGGCAACCCGGAACACGAGATATCCAGTCCATACGAGCGAACAAGTGTTTCCATCTCGGACAGGGGCATGCGAAGGCGGTTGGCCGCCACGAGAACATAGGCAAAGGGCATGGGCTCATCGGTCCTGAACGACCAGAACCTCGGAGTTCGGAACAGCTTTTCTTCCGGGGTGGTCAGCTTGTCAGGCACATGAAGGCGCACGTCCAATCCGAGCTCACGCAGGCGCCCTAAAACCTCGTTGACATGCAGGGACAGTTGCTGCGCCCGGACAAATATGCTCCGATACGAGATCGGACCAGATGGAGCCTGCATATCCTCCAAAGATTCGCAACGGTGCCAAGCTGGGGTGAGCTCACCCATCTCGAAGAGAGCATCACGCCGCGACTCGGGCTCTGCATAGAACTCGACAGCTCGCGCATTCGCTTCGCGAGACGTCCAACCCAACACGGCAGCCACATCGTCGACCACCGAGTCGATCGGATCGCGCTCACCTCGCCAAATGTATCTCGACGAACTATCGGCCAATTTCGCCAACACAACCTGATCCGATGGCATGGCCGGCCGGAGATCGTCGAAGGTCGCCAGTTCGGGACAGAATTCGGTCAGCTCGTCGAGGGTGGGATTCGGCCGATGCGCCAGCAGCCTCCACAGCAGGATGTGGTCGGGTATCCGGCCGATGACCTTGACCTCCTCGGACTGAACTGCGTTCTTGACGCCGATTCCCGCCATCCACAGGAGATGGAGGTCCGTGGGCAAGCAGCCCACGCGCGCGACCTCGATCCATCGGCCACCGAGACGAAGGTTCCGGTCCGCACCGATACACGCCTGCGTGAGGATGTCGGCGATGATCGGGCTCCAAGCCGCAACTTCGCAAATCCACGTGTAGTTCGGCAAGGCGCCTTCCGACCCCGCCAGCTCAGCGGCCGCCGCTGCCAAGAGCCTCTCGAGGAGCTCGGACACGTCGTCGATCACTTCGGTCCGGTCCACCGAAAGCCGCGCGGGTGCGCGTGAGCCGGAGAGGTTGACCACGACCCCGTGCAGCGTCACGCCCGGACCGGCACACACTCCCCGCCGCTGTGATGGGTGCACGATCAGGCCGTCGACGAGCAGCGCTCCTCCGCGCCCGCACCAGAAGACCTGGCAACCCTCCGGCGCACCCTGCCACTCGACGACCTTGCCGGACGCTTCCAAACCGAAACGCTCGCCCGCAACGGCCGAACGGAGCCGGAGCTTCCCGGGGCGCCAGGTGACCGCCTGTTTGCCGCACTTCGCGACGGTCTCGAACTCCGCAACCGCGAGCAGCCTCCGCAAGACCTTCACACAGGACCATGACTTTTCACCCCGGAGGTAGAGCCGAACGGTCGTCCCCGGCTCCTCTCCCCGCTTCGCGACCCGCACGATCCGAAACAGATGCGCCGGCCCATGGATCCCGACCTCGAGCAGCGGGCCAGGAACCCCGTCGAGCCCCATCCGGCACGTCGTCACCCGGATCTCGTCGGCCAGCATGAAGTAACTGAACACCCCGATCCCGAACCGGCTGTTCGGATAGAACGGGATCGGCGGATCAAGCTCCTCCCAAGCCGCCCGCTCGTGCCGGAACTCCGCCTGCCCGGGAAACCGTCCGCCCGCGTTGGAAAAGACTCCCCTTAACTCGCTCTCCCCCATCCCGATCCCGTTGTCCCGGCACTCCAGGTACGCCCGTCCGTCCTCGACACCCTGCACGAACGAGATCGCGCCCGTATACGAATACGCCGCCGGCTGGGTGCGGTCGAGGTACTCCGTCCGCGCTGCTCGGTAGCGGCAGGCGTCGAGCGCGTTCTGGTACAGCTCGCGGACCGCCAGGTCCGGGTCCTTGTACAGCTGCACCCCCATCAGCAGGTCACGCATCCGGTGCTGGTCGAGGCGGAACCGGGCCCAGCCGTCGAACGTGCCCGACTCGGGCTCGACGCCGTTCGCCGACAGGCGGGTCGGCAGCTCCGGCATCGGCTGGGTGATGCGTTCGTGCACCAGCCTGCGTACTCCGTGCAGGAGCTCGTCCGCGTTCGCCGTGTGCTCGCGCAGGCCCTCCACCACCGCTTCGTGGGGGCAGCGGGCCCGCAGCACCGGGAGGTCGTGCGAGCCGCCCCACACCGCCTCGTCCAGGCAGGACACCACCGTGGCCGGGTCGACCGGGACCGGGATGCCCAGGTGCTCGCCCACGACGTCGGGCAGGGCCGTCGCTTCGATCGCCAGGGTGGCGGCCAGCGCGAGCGTCAGCGCCAGGCGCTGGCCACGCACGCGCTGGCGGCCCGGCGCCCGGACGTGGTCGTCCGACGGCAACGCGCCGAGGAACTCCGGGTGGCAGACGTCCAAGCCCAGCCGCTGGCCCTCCAGCAGCGCGCACACCCGGCCTACCGCGAACGTCTCCCCCAGCTCCGCCACCGGGGCCCCGATGTCGCGAAGCAGCTGGCCGACCCGGCCGGCGTCCACGAACGACCCGTGCCGCGCCAGCCAGCGGTGGAACAGCCACCAGCCGGTCGGTGGCACGGCCGCGGGCCGCAGGCCGGCGCGGTGGACCAGGACGTCGTGCCCGTCGAGGAACGCCTCGAACGATCGGGCCCCCGCCGTGTCGCCGGCGTCGCGGCCCAGTTGGGCCGGGTTCAGGTCCGCGTGCTCGACGGCCAGCCGGACGAGGTTCGCCTGCCGGAGGAACGGGAGCAGCGTGAGCAACGCCGCCTCGGACGCGCACAGTTCCGGTGCCGGTTCGTTCCAGAGCCACTCGATGCGCTCGAGGAACCGCGTCGGGAAGCCGGGCTCCAGCCACGGGTCGTCCGCCAGCCGCGGCAGCAGCGCCGTGACCACGTTCTCCAGGTGCGCGGCCGCGGCGCACACCCGGCCGCGGTAGAAGTCCGCCTCCTGACCGACGTGTTCCCACAGGCTGGAGCCGAAGACGCGGGCCGCCCACCCGTCCGGTGTCTCCGACACGCCGCCGACGTCCCGGGCCTGCACGATCGAGCCGAACACGACCGAATCCCGGACGACGTTGTGCGTCTCGCCCCCTCGATCGGCCTTCATCCACCCTCCCGCTGTCCGGCGGGAAGTCTAGTCCGCCGGGCCACGTCCTGATGACGCCGTCGTGACGCTGCGGTCATCCCCGGGCTGGCATGCTGCGGCGATGGCGCCGCCTCTCAAGGTTCTCGCGCCGCAGCCCGCGGTCACGACGGCGCCCGAGGCTCCGGTTCCCGCCAGGAAAGCACCGGCGGCCCGGGGGCCCGCGCCGGTGTCGAACGCCGCCGTGTCCGCCTTGCTGGCCAAACGGGTCGCCCTCCCGCCGGCCGCCGGGCAGGACCTCGTGGGCAACAGCGCCGTGGCCGCGGAGAAGACGGCCAAGGACAAACCGGCCAGGGGGCCCGGCTCGGATCCGAAGTTCGCCGCGCTCAAGAAGGACGTCCAGCACAAGAAACGCACGCTCGCCGCGTCGCATCCGCCGCCGAAAACCGAGGCCGGGGCGGCGCAGGACGCCGCTCGGGCGCCCAAGGATGACGAAGAGGCGCAGGGCAAGACCGCCAACGCCGAGAAGATGAACGACGCCAAGCCGAAGGAGTTCGACAAGGCCGCCTTCATCCGGGCCGTCGAGAAGGCCATCGCCGACAGGCACCCAAGAACCTCGACGAAGCCGACAAGTTCGCCGAGTCCGGCAAGCCGGCGGAGATCAAGGCGGACCTCCAGGGCCGCGTCGACGGCGGGAAAGCCGACTCGTCCGCCGAAATCGCGGCGACCACGGCGGCGCCGCCCGACACGTCCGCCGCGGTGGTGAAGAAGGTCGTTCCGATGGCGGCGGACCGGCCGCCGGGGACGCCCGCCGCGCCGAACGCCGCCGACGCCGTTCCGGACAAACTGCCGCCGTCGGCGACCGATCTGTCCGCCGGGCCCGCGAAGGTCGACCGGCAGATGGCCGACGCGCACGTCACCGAGCCGCAGCTGAAGAAGTCCAACGAACCGGCGTTCACCAGCGCTCTCGACGACAAGAAGACCGCCGGGCGCGACTCGGAAGCCGCGCCCGGGCGGATGCGGGCGAGCGAGGGCCGGACCCTGCAGGCGTCGACCGCGCAGGCCCACCGGCTCGGCACCGCCGCGATGGCGGCCATGGGTGCCCGCCGCGTCCGCGCCGGGCAGCAGGTCACCGCGGGCAAGGCGGGCACGAAAGGCCGGGACGAGGACAAACGCGCCGAGGTCACCGCGCTCCTGCAGGGCGTCTTCGACACGATGCAGAACGACGTCCAGCACATCCTGGACGGGCTCGACAAGAAGGTCGACGACCAGTTCACCCGCGAGGAGAAGGACGCCCGCGATGCGTTCACCGCGGAACACCGGCAGAAGATGGACGAGTACAAGGACCGACGGTACTCCGGCCCGATCGGCAAGCTGCGCTGGGTCAAGGACCAGTTCGCCGGGCTCCCGGACGAGGCGAACCGGATCTTCGACACCGCCCGCGACCACTACCTGCAGCGGATGCGGCAGGTCATCTCCGACGTCGCCGACACCATCGGCACCGAACTGGGCCGCGCCAAGCAGCGCATCGCCCAGGGCCGCGCCGAACTGCAGGCCGCGGTCCGGAAGCTCCCCGCCGACCTGCAGAACATCGGCAGGCAGGCCGCCGCCGACTTTGCCGGCAAGTTCGACGAGCTCAGCGAGTCCGTCGACGAGAAGGGCACCGAGCTCGTCGACACCCTGGCCACCAAGTACACCGACGCGCTCAAGGCCGTCGACGACGAAATCGCCGAGGAGAAGGAGAAGAACAAGGGGCTGGTCGACAAGGCCGTCGACGCGGTCAAGGGCGTCATCAAGACCATCATGGAGCTCAAGGACCTGCTGCTGTCCGTGCTGGCCAAGGCCGCGCAGGCGGTGTTGCTGATCCTCGGCGACCCGATCGGGTTCCTGCGCAACCTCGTCACCGGCGTCGGCGCCGGGCTGCGGCAGTTCCTGCGCAACATCGGCACGCACCTGCAGCAGGGCATCATGAGCTGGCTGCTGGGCAAGGCCACCGAGGCCGGGTTGCAGCTGCCGGACAAGTTCGACACGCGGGGCGTCCTGACGCTGCTGGCCGGTCTGCTCGGCCTGACCTGGCAGGCGATCCGCGTCCGGATCGTCCGGCGCGTCCCCGAACAGGCGGTCGCGGCGGCGGAGTCGGCCGTGCCGCTGGTGGCCGAGGTGCGCCGCCGCGGGGTGGCAGGCATGTGGGACGACCTGCGGGAGCGGGTCGGCGACCTGCGCAAGACGCTGCTCGACAAGGTGATCGAGTACGTCACGCCGACCATCGTCGTCGCGGGCATCACCTGGATCATCTCGCTGTTCAACCCGGCGTCGGCATTCATCCGCGCGGTCAAGCTGATCATCGACATCGTCAAGTTCGTCGTCACCCGCGCCCGGCAGATCTTCGAGTTCGTCAACGCGGTGCTCGACGCCGTCATCGCCATCGCGCGCGGCGCTGTCGGCGGGGTGGCCGGGCTGGTCGAACGGGCGCTGGCGAAGTCGATCCCCGTGCTGCTCGGGCTGCTGGCCTCGATCCTCGGCGTCGGCGGCATCGCGGACAAGGTCAAGAAGATCGTGCAGGCGCTGGCGAAACCGGTCGGGAAGGCGATCGACTGGGTGATCGACAAGATCGTCGGTCTGGTCAAACGCCTGTGGGGCAAGCGGCGGCGCGCGAAACCGAAGAAGGCCGCGAAACCGCGGAGCGAGGATTTCGACCGGCTCCTGGCCGCGGGGCTGCGGGACGCCCGGCAGCTGGTGCGCGCCGGCCTGACGGTGCGGCAGATCAAGCGGAAGCTGCCCGGGATCCGCCGACGGCATCGGCTGGCCCGGCTGGACATCGTCGTCGACGGGGTCAAGGGCACCGAGAACGTGGTCCACTTCGTCGCGGTCGTCAACCCGTCGAAGGAAAGCCCGCGCGAGAACACGCCGCTGACCCGGGAGGAAATCCGGGCCGACTACGGCATCCTGACGGCGAACCAAACTTCGTTCCAGCGTTACGCGGACCTGAAAGAGCTGGTCATCGACGTGCGGCCGACCAACCCGGCTTCCGTGCGGCACCTGGAGACGAAGGGGGCCCTGTACAAGCCGGTGGACATCAAGGCCAAGACGATCAACGAGGAGGACATCCTGCTCGGGCAGCCGCCGAAGTCGATCAAACCGGCGAACCGGGGGCTGGTCGGTTTTTTCGTGGACGAGCCTCCGCTGCCCCGCCCGAACCTGGTCGGCGAGCGGCTCGAGGCGGCCGAAAAGCGGCGCGACCACCGGGTGGACGAACGGCGGAAGTACGGAGCCAAGATGCGGGAGCTCCGGAAGGGCCGCCGGCGCGGGCCCGGCCGGTTCGACGTGGCCGGCTACGTCGTGTTCGGCTACGACGAGCACGGCACCCGGCACCCGATTGCCGGCGACCACGACCTGTACGACCTCCGCAACGCCGACGGCAGTTACATGTCGGAGGACGAGTACGACGCATTCATCCAGGCGCTGATCGACCGGAAGATCGGCGTGATGCACGGCGCCGTGGTGCGTTGGGAGCCGGAAACCGAGGAAGACAAGGAAATGAAGAAGAAACTCGTCCAGCAGCACCGGCGCGGCGGCGAGGGCCTGGTCCGGTTCGCTCCGGGCCAGCCGGTACGGTTCGTCTACGCCGAAACCCCGTTGAGCGGCGAGGGAAGCTGATCCGCGATGACCGAAGATCCCGCCCTCGAGCGGACCCGGCTGACCGCGGAAGCCAACCGGCTGCGGGCGCGGGCGTTCGAGCTCCGCCGAGCCGGCC
Organism: Amycolatopsis sp. NPDC051102; assembly: GCF_040682815.1. NCBI lineage: Bacteria > Bacillati > Actinomycetota > Actinomycetes > Pseudonocardiales > Pseudonocardiaceae > Amycolatopsis > Amycolatopsis sp. NPDC051102. The sequence continues at coordinate 1,409,617 of NZ_JBFBBT010000001.1, read as the reverse complement.
GGGAGGAAGAAGCGTTCCCGCTGTGGGACCGCATCGACGAGATCAGCCACTGGTACCGCGGGATGCTGCCGGCGGTGACCGTCGCCCGGTGCCCGGAAACGGGTGAAGCGCTGTCGTGGCCGATCGACACCTACGGGCTGGACGGGAACTTCTGGGCCTACGACGCCACGATCCGCCGGCTGCCTTCTTCGGTGCCGCCGGCCTGGCTGGCGATGACGGGCGCGATGCGCCTCGCCGATCCGGTGGAGGACACGCCCTTCAGGGCCGTGCCGGGGCCGGGGGTGCCGTTCGTGGTGCCGCGGATCCTGGCTGCGCCCGGTGTCCGCGCGGTGCTCGGGGAGGTTCCGGTCGGCCGGCACACGGGCTGGACGATCAGCTACTTCGGGCCGAGGCCCGGGGTTCCGCTGGTCAACCTGTGGGGCACCAACGACTACCCGGTCTACGTGCCCGGCAAGCGCCGCGGCTGGGCCACCGCCGAGACCGGTGTCACCGACTGTGACTTCGACCTGGCCGGCTGGCTGGAGTCGGGGAAGCTGCGGTGGATCGAGCCGGGCGACGAATCGGCGTCGCTGCGCGAAGGTGCCGACGGCTGTCCGTTCCTGGACCTGCCGGGTGACCGGCGGATCGCGGTCGTGGCGAACGGCTCGGTCCGCCGGGTGGCGGCCATCGGGTAGGTCACCGGCCGGGGTGGGTCTCGGCCTTCGGGAGCGCCATCGGGATCATGCGCATCGCGGCGCCGGCCACGGCGGCGTTGCCGGCGCGGTCCTGGCCGGCCGCGATGGCGGAATCGACGTGCCCGGTCTTCGACGCCATGGTCTTGGCCGTCTGGGCGTTGCCGACCACGGCGGGGACCAGGACCAGCGGCGTGTGACCGCGTTCGGCGGCGGCCGCCACCCGCAGTTCCTGGGCGGTGACCGGCGGCGCGGGCGGGTGCTGCGGTGGGAGCAGTTCGGTCATGGCGCCTCCGGATCCAGCAGGTGCGCGAACGGGCCGAGTTCGGCCGGGCGCAGCAGGCGGGCTTCGCGGTGGAACTGGCGGGCCACCCCGCGGACGGCATGGCGCATGCCGATCGACGCGGCTGTGGCGTCGGCGGCGGCCAAGGCGGCGGTGCGGGCCGCCGCCGCGATGCTCGCGCCGGTCATGTCCAGGCGGGCGAGGACGTCGAAGTCGACGTCGGGGGCCAGGGGCGCTTCGGGCGGGAAGGCCAGGCGCCACAGCCGGCGGCGTTCGGCGGTGCCGGGGCGCGGGAAGTGCACCACGAAGTGGAAGCGGCGGGTGAACGCCGGGTCGATGTTCTCCTTCAGGTTGCTGGTCAGGATGATCAGGCCGTCGCTGGCTTCGAGCCGCTGGAGCAGGTAGCCGACTTCGAGGTTCGCGTACCGGTCGGTGCCGTGGCGGACTTCGCCGCGTTTGCCGAACAGGGCGTCGGCTTCGTCGAACAGCAGCACCGCGTGGCTCTCCTCGGCGCGCCGGAAGGCGGTCTCCATGTTCTTCTCGGTCTCCCCCACCCACTTCGAGACGACTTGGGCGAGGTCGACCTTCAGCAGTTCGAGCCCGAGCATCGCGGTGACGATCTCGGCCGACATCGTCTTGCCGGTTCCGGGTTCGCCGGTGAACAGCGCCTTGACGCCGCCGTGGGCCGAGCGGCGGGCGAATCCCCAGGTCTCGGCGATCCGCGGCCAGGCGCGGAACGCCGAGGCGATCTCCAGGATCTGGTTGAGGTGCGGGCCGGGCAGGACCAGGTCGTCGAGTCCGCGCCGGGGCAGGATCGCCTGGACGGCGCCGCCGGAACGCCCGCGGGTGACGGTGGCGATCGCGGGTTCGACGTGGTCGGCGACCGGTTGGCCGTTGCCGGCGAGGCGTGCTCCGGCGCCGGCGACGGAGGCGACCGCGCGCAGTTCGCCGCCGCTCATCCGGTACCGCCCGGCGAGGTCCTCCAGCAGGGGTCCGGTCAGCCCGGGCAGCGCCGCCGACCACATCGCCCGCCGGTCCCGGAAGTCCGGCGGCGGGATGGTGAGCTCGCCGTAGGAGCGTGCCGCCAGCAGGTTCGCCGGGCGCCATGGCTTCAGCCCGGTCAGGCACACCGGGACCCGGGACCGCACCAGCACGGCCACCAGCGCCTCGTCGGGGAGGTCGTCGACCGGGATCCACAGCACGGCGTCCACCGCGGCCGCGACGCGCAGGTCGTCCTCGATGCGGGAAGTCAGGCGCCGCAGCGGTTTCCCGGCCGCCTGCGCCAGGGCCCGGACCGCGTCGAGCTGCCCGTCGGGCGGGCCGGCGGGCGGCGGGAACCACAGCCCGGCCAGGTCGACGTCGCCCGCGCCCAGGGCCCGCCCCAGCCGCGCCAGGGCGTCCGACGACAGCACGGGCAGGACGACCCGCGGCGCGGCGACCTCGCCGGGGTCGTGGCCGAGCAGGCCGACGTCGCCGCCCCAGCCCAGCAGGAATTCGAACACGCCCGGCCCGAGCACCAGTTCCTGGTCCAGTTCCAGCGGCGCTTCCCCGGACGCGCGCAGCAGGCCGAAGCGCCGCAACGGACCTGCCGGGCCGAGGGCGCGCCGGCGCGCGAGCCGCGGACCGGCGCCGACGGCGACCAGCAGCTCCACGCTGGGCAGGCGCCGGTTCAGGTTGTCGACGATGTAGGCGTAGATGCGGCCGTAGCCGGGGTCGAGTTCGGGGGCCGCGACCAGCAGGAGCGCGTCCTGGTCGGTGCGGGAGAGCCCGAACCGGGTCGCCAGCGCGTCGAGGGGCAGCGTGCGCCCGGCCGCGGCCGCCGCGCGCCGCAGGTCCCGCTCGGCGCCGGGTTCCGGCGGCACGCCGTCCCCGGGCGCGGCCATCGAATCGGCGATGGATCCGACCTGGTCTAGCAGCACGCCGACCTGTTCGTCGGTCACGCAGTAGGGGGTGAGGTCGGGCCGGGTCAGCCGGGCGGCCAGCGCGGCCTGCCGGTCGACGGCCGCGCGCAGGTCCCGGTGCACGCCGGCCAGGCGGATCCGCAGGTGCTCGATCGCCGCGTCCATCCTCACCCGCCCGCGAACGTCAGGGTTCGGCCGCCGAGCCAGGGCACCCGGGGCACGTCGCCGAGCAGCCCGGCGCGCAGCAGGTCCGCGTGCCGGCGGCCCAGCGGGACGCGCACGCGCACCGCATGCGCGTCGAACCGTACCGAAGCGTCCAGGTCACCGAAGCGGCTCAGCGCCAGCCCCGGCTCCGGGGATTCCCGGTCGTGCCACAGCTGCCAGGCGATCATGCCCAGGCCCAGCGACGCCGCGAGCGTGACGCTGCGTTCGAGATCGGGCGCGGCGGCGAGCGGGACGGCCCGGCGTTCCAGGACCAGGGCGCGGACGAACGACGTCAGCCTCGCGGCGTGGGCCGGGAAGTCCGCCGCGAGCGGGAGGCCGATCCTGCCGGCCGTCCAGAGGGGCGTGCGCCAGGGCAGCCGGGACAGCGGGTCGCCGCGCAGCGGCCGGACGTCGGTGATCAGCGGGACTCCGGCCGACGCCAGGTCCGCGAGGCAGCGGCGGGGCAGCGGGCTGTCGCAGACCAGCACCGGCGGCCGCCCGCACGCCTCCCAGTGCGGCAGCAGCTCCTCCGGTGCGCCGGGCCAGGCGATCGGGAACAGGCCCTGCGCGTCCACCAGCACCAGCCCGCCGGCGGCGCCGGCGAGCAGCAGCGGCACGCCGGGGTCGTGCCCGCGGCACAGGGAAAGCGCGAGGACGCCGTCGAGCACGCCCAGTGCGGGCTGGGCGCGCCGGGCGAACGCGGCCAGCCCGTCGTCGGGCACGGCGGACAGCCCGGCGAACGCGGCGGCGGTCCGCCGGTCCGGTTCGGAGCGCCGCCAGCCGCGCCCCACCGGGCCGAGCACCTTGTACGCCAGGGCCGCGGCGAACAGCGGCGCGTCCTCGGCCAGGACCGCTTCGAGTGCGTCGAGGTAGCCGACCCGCGCCAGCGGGCCGGCCAGCAGGAACGGCAGCGCCGACGCGACCTCCACCTCGGTGTCCGGCCGGATCGCCGGGACGTCCACAGTGGACTCGGCGGCGGTCCCGGCGGGCTCGGCCGGGTCCGGCAGTTCGGCGCGCAGCCGGTCGACGACCGCGGCCGGCAGCACGCCGGGATCGGTGCGGACGTCGTCGAGCGCGGCCCGCACGTAGTGCCGCCGGGACGCTTCCGGCAGCAACGCGAGCAGCGGTTCCAGTTCGCCGCGCTCGGCCAGTTCGGCGAAGAACCCGGCGATCGACTGCGGTTCCGCACGGCTGTCCCCCGCGACCGGCTCCTCGGCCGGCACCGGATCCCGGTCGGCCGCGACGGAAACCGGCGAGCCCGCAGTGACCGGCGAAGCGCGCACCGCCGACATCGTCCCGGCCCGCACCACGAGGGTCACCGGCGCGGTGATCTCGACGTCCGGGCCGGCCGCGGCCAGCTGCGCGGAGTACTCCGCGGCGAGCAGGTCCGGCAGCCGGGCGAGGAGGTGGCGGACCAGGCCCTCGGGATCGGGGCCCCAGCTCCACCCGCCCTGCCGCACGAGGGTGACGCGGCACTGCCGCACGGTCACCTCCGGCGCGGTGGGTGCGCTCACGCGTCCGCCACCACCTTCGCCGCCAGCAGCCCGGTGAGCCCGGCGATGAGGACGAGCACGCCGTGTTCGTCGCCGTTGCGCAGCCGCACCTGGACGCCCACTTGCTGCTGCCCGGCCTGCAGCTGGCCGCTGGTCACCGACGGCTCGGCGTCGCCCGAGACCAGCACGAGCACCGGCGTGTCCCGGGTGACCGGCGCCGGCAGGGTGACCGAGAGGCTGGACGTCGTCAGCGTCACCGGGTCGGTGACGGGCCAGGGCGCGAGCTGCGCCAGTGCCGGTTTCGGCTGCCCGGCTGTGGTCAGCTCGACGCCGAAGGACAGCGGGTCGGTGAACGCCCCCGGCTCGTCGTCGACCGACGCCGCGCCGAGCCGCCGCCCGGCCACCGGCAGGTTCAGCGCCGTTCCGCCGAGCTTGGCGGTGACGCGCAGGGGCAGGCCGGTGCCGGCCAGCGCGGTGACGTCGGCGGGTGCGCCGCCGCCGGTCAGCGCCAGCGCGCCCAGGACGTGCCCGGTGTCCGCCGCGTACACCACGGACAGGCTCATCAGTCGCCTCCGTTCGTCGCCGCGACCGCGGCCAGCACCAGGAAGTCGACCGCCCCGGGGCGTTCGGCGATCTCCGGCGGCGCGGTCTGCAGGTCGTAGGTCCGGATCCGGCAGCGCACCCGCCGGTCGGCGTCCACCCCGGCCTCGGCCGCGCTGTGCAGCTGCATCCCGGTCACCGGCGGGATCCGCGGGGTGAGCTGGACGTGCAGCACCGCGCGGCCGTCGGCGACCTCCTGGGCGGTGACGCCGGCGGGCAGCGGCAGCAGCATCCCGTCGGTGGCGGTCCCGGACGTCACCAGCACGCTGCCCACCGGCATCCGCCCGGCGAAGCTGCCTTTGATCGACAGGTTCCCGTTGGCGGCGACGGTCAGCAGCGGGTCGACCCCGCCGTTGCCCTGGTACAGGCCGAAGACCAGGCTGGGCGGGTCCTCCCCGGACAGCACCACCGCCGGTTTGCCCTCGTCCGCCGACGTCCGCAGGGTCAGGGTGCCCGACCGTGCGGCCACGACGCCGGCGCGCACGCCCGCGTACCGCAGTCCCACCCGGCGCGCGGACGTGGTGACGCCGGTGAAGTGCCCGTCGGTCCACCGGACGTACCCGAGCAGGACCAGCCAGCGCACCGGCGGATCGGCCGACGCCGCGCCGGCCGCGGGCGGCTGCTGCCCGGCGACGAGCCGCTCGTCGCCCAGCCGGCCGAACAGGATCTGGTACGACTCCTCGACGCGCGTGCGCACGGCCGAGCCGCCGCAGGAATCCGGGCGTGCGGGGTCGCCGGGGTCGCGGTCGACGGCGGCGAGGAACACCGGGTACGGGTCGGTGGTGGGCGCGGCGCCGTTGACCGCCTCGAAGTCGGCTTCGCGCAGCACGACCGGCTGCGGGACGACCACTTCGCGCCCGGTCCCGTCGACCGCCAGCCCGGCGGACACGGTGACCTCGATGAACCGCGCGCCCGACACCGGGTCCGTGCGCGGGGCGGTGACCAGCGCCAGCCCCTCGGCGATTCCCCATTCGTGCAGGTAGCGCGCGTGGCGGGCGGCGGTGGTGCGGGCGTGCTCGACGGTCGCCGACAGGTCCGCCGCAGCCAGGACCTGGCCCTCCCCGAACGCGGGGCGCAGCGGGCCGGTCACGGCGTCTCCCCGGCCGCCGGCTTCCGGGCCCGGGTGGTCCGCGGCCGCTTCGGCTTCTCCGGTTCGCTGTCCGGTTCAGCCGGTTCCGCTGGGGGCTCCGGCACCCGCTCGGCGACGGCGGACACCTGCTCCTGCGCCGAACCCAGCTGGGCCCGCAGCCCTTCGACCGTGGCGGCCAGGTCGGTCACCCGGGTCCGCAGCACGGCCAGCTCCTGCAGGCTGTCGGTCACCTCGCTCGGCGTGGTGCGGACCTGTTCGTGCAGCACCTTCGGCGGCGTCTCGCCGGGTGCGGGCGTGAACACCAGTTCCAGCAGCTGGTCCAGGTCGCCGGTGCGGGGCCACGCCTCGAGCAGCTCTTCGACGTACCGGCGGGGCACCGGGCCGTCCGGCGGCAGCTCCGGCGTCCGGTACCCCGGAACCGCTTGGCAGCACAGGCGTTCGGCCAGCTCCCGCAGCCGGTACAGCTTCGGCAGCCACTCGCCGTACGCCGAGCCGCCGGGCAGGACCTGCTCCCGCGTCGCCGAGCAGACCCGCACGACGTCGCAGCCGGCCAGCTCGACGTGGGCGAGCAGGACGTCGGTGCCGGCGCAGTCCGGGCACGGCGGGTTCAGCGTCGCGCAGCCCGCGTCGGTCACGAACCGCCGGAACGCCACGGTCAGGCGGGCCGCGGCCTCCTGGATCTGCTGCAGGTCGACCAGCGGAACCCGGTCGGTGCTGCCGGGTGCCGGCGGCGGGAGCAGCACCGGCAGGGCGGTGCCGGCGACGTCGGCGCGCAGGCCGCAGTCGCCGCCGGTGGACTGGTCGAGCCGGCCGAGCAGCCAGTCGCGGATCCGGTCGAGGTCGGCGCGGAACGCGGCTTGCAGCGCGTCGTCGACCGGGGTGCCCTGCGCCAGCAGGCGGTTCTGCGCGGGCGCTTCCGGGTCCGGCTGCACGACCCGGGCCCGGGTTTCGGTGACCACCGCGACGGCGATCGCGCGGTGCACCGCGTCCGGCCACACCACCGAAGCGTCCGCCGCGGCCAGCCGCCCGCACGCGGCCGCCAGCGCGTCGCGGGCCGCGGGAACGCCGTCCAGGACGGCGAAATCCTTGACCAGCTGGGCCTGCTCGGCGGCGTCGTAGGTGTCGAACCGGGCGATCGCGCTCGCCACCGCGCGGACCTGTTCGGTCATCGTGCGGGCCAGCGGCGGTTCCGGTGCCCCTTCGCCGGAACCGTTCTCGGTCAGCCAGGCCACCCCGTCGCCGAAGCGCCCGGCGTCGGTGGCGTCGAACCGGAACGTCCGCCCGGACGCGGTCACCGCGATCGACAGCGGGTCGAGGTATCGCCCGAGCCGCTCGGCCAGGACACGCACTGCCTCGAACCGGTCCGGGTCGCCGAGAGTCGCCAGCAGCCGCGTGCGCGGGTTGTGCCGGTGGTCGTCGGCGTCGCCGCCCTTGACGACGAACCGGAACCCCTCCCGGACCCGCGACGGCACGCAGGCGGGCGACGGGCACGGCTCCTCGGCCGCCAACGGCGCCACCGGTTCGACCGGGAGCTCCTCGTACCGCACGAACAGCCCGTAGGAGCGGTCGTCGTCGCAGCCGGTGCCGCAGTCGACGCCGAGCCCGCTGACCCGCAGCTCGCGCACGAGCGCGTCGACGTCGACCTGCTCCGGGCAGGTCAGCACGATGTCGTTGCCCGCACAGTCCAGCGCGTGCCCGGGCCGCACGACGACCGTGCCGCCGCCGCACGGGTCGCAGCTCACCTCGAGGCCGCACACCACGCCGGGCCCGGACAGCGTCCGGTTGTGCAGCCGGTTCTTGCCCGTCAGGTACGTCACCAGCAGCCCGAGGTCGTCCTCGGTGAGCAACTGGCCCGCGAAGAAGCGGGGCCGCACGAAGGCGGACGGCCGGGCCGAGGTCCCCCCGCAGCCGCAGCCGCAGTCTGTGCGCATGATCAGCCTTCCTTCACGAAGAACCAGCTCTCGAAGACGTCGCCGCCCGCGCCGGTGCCGGAGGTCCACGGCCCGATCCCGGACGGGGGCCGCGCGCAGCCGCCGCCGGGGGTGTCCTCGGCTCCGATCAGCGGCACGCGGCCGCCGACGTTCGTGCCGTCGACCGGGCGGCAGCAGCGGTCGAGCAGGAACGCGGCGCGGACGGTGATCACCACCTGGTCGCCGTCCTGCAGCGTCTCCCGCGTGGTCTGCCGGTAGCGGAACTCCCGGGTGAACTCGCCGGCCGAGCCGTCCGGCGCGGTGAACTTCCCGCCCATGTACCAGGTGTCGGCGTTGCGGCCGGCGCCGCCTTCGATCACCTGGACCTGCACGACCCCGGGCTGCAGCGAGTCGACGCGGACGTCGTCGGAGAACCGGACGACCAGCCCGGCCGCCTCGTCCTGGGTGCCGAGCAGCTTCTTGGCCTCGTCGACGCCGTAGGTGTGCCCGTGGATCCAGTTGACGCCGGTGATGACCGTGGGCACGTGCCGCCCGAACGGGCGCCGGACGTCCTGGCGGATCCGCTCCGGGGCCACCGGCTCGCCGAAGTCGACGCCGGTGATCTCCGCCAGCCACAGCGTCCGGTGCGCGCACGGCTCGCAGCAGGTGTCGCAGCGGTCGTCCGCCGGCGGCTCGCACCCGGTCACGCGCACGGCGAAACACTCCTCGGTGCGGGTGAACTCGCAGTCCGGGGTGTCGGCGCAGCCGTCGTCGAACACCGCGCGGCTCGGCTCGACCGGCCGCTCCGCGTACCGGACGCCGACCCAGACCGTGGCCGTGTCGCGTTCCTCCGGCGGCAGCGCCTTCCAGAGGTCGACCGCGCAGCCGCCGCGCACGACGACCTCGTTGCCCTCGCAGTCCACGGCCAGGCCCGGGGTGATCCGGACCTTCGCGCGGTGGTGGTGCTCCGCCTCGGGCTCGCCGGCCGCGTGCTCGTCGTCGTGCGCGGGTTCCACGTGCAGGCCGCACACGACGCCGTAGCCGAGCAGGCAGCGCAGCCGCAGCTTCAGCTTGTCGCGGAAGTAATCCTGCTCCCGCTGGAAGTCCCGCGCGCTGAGCATCTGGCCGTGGAAGTACCGCAACCGGCGCAGCGGCGGGGCGTCGAACCCCGTGGTTTCCTGTGTCTCCGTCATCTCCCCTGCCTTCTCAGGACATCTGTGTGTGCACGCCGACGGCGGAAACCACCCCGGCGCCCACGCCTTCGCGAGGCCCGCGCGGGCCCGGTCTGAGCACCCCGCCCCGGTTCAGCCGGAACCGGCCCAGCACGGCTCGCGGCGCCGGCACGAACGCGCTGTCCACCCCGACCGTGGACCGCGTGCCGACTACGAACCCGCGCCGCCCGCTCCGCACCGAACCGGCCGTGTGCGCGGGTGCCTGGCGGGCGACGAGCCGCCGGATCGCGTCGTCGTCGGCCGTCCCCGTGGGCAGCAGCACGCGGTACCGGTGGGCGTGGGCGGTCAGCGGATCGTCGCCGGGGTGGCCGAACGCCCGCAGCGGTGCCGCGCCGAGGGCCGAGGTGCCGAGCCGGAACCGCGCCGACGACCGTCCGGCCAGCCGGACCGAGCCGAGGCTGCTGGCGCCGACCCGTGCCCAGTTCCGTTCCGCGGGCAGTTCGCCGATCACCGGCGGTACCCCGGACACGATCTCGACCGCCTTGCCGAGCGCCCACGGCGTGCCGCGCCGCCGGTACAGCTCGGGCGCGGCGGCGAGCAGCGCCCGCCGGGTCGGCGCGTTCCAGCCCGCCTCGAACGACAGCCCCACCAGCCCGGCCAGCCACGGCAGCACGCGATCCGGCACCCCGGCCGCGTCCAGCAACGCCGGGTACCGCTCGATGACCTCGTCCAGCTCGGCCAGGGTGGCGTCGAACAGCGAGAGGAACCGCTCGGTGAAGTCGTCGGCCGCCGGGTCCTGCCGGAACGCCGGGGGCAGCAGGTCCGCGCTGGTGGCGCGCGGGAAGTCGAGCCGGACGCGGCGGACGACCGGGGTCGCGGTGCCGTCGCCGGAGAGCCGGAGCCGGAGCGTGAGGTGGCGCCCGGGTGGCTGGTCGACGAGGAAGTCGGTGGTGCCGGCGGGCGCGGTCTGCCAGTCGGTGGCGGTGTAGTGGCCGTCCTCGGACACGACGAGCTGCACGGCCACCGCGGTCCCGGCCGGCAGGTCCGCCTCGACGCGCACCCGGTGCCAGCGGCACCGCGAGATCCCGCTGTCGATCAGGCTCGTGGTCAGCGTCCCGGCCGTGGCGAACGGGCCGTCGGTCACCGGACGACCCGGTTGCGGCTTGCCGTGCCAGTCGTAGCACGAGGTGACGACGTCGTCGCAGTCCTGTTCCCGCAGGCAGAACCCGTCGTCGCCGGCCTCGACGAGGGTGCTCGGCGGCACCTGCCGCAGTTCGTCCACGGTGGACGTCCGGAATGGACCGTGCCGGTCGCGGCGGTGGATCGTGAGGTCGTCGGTCAGCAGCCAGAGCGTGCCGCCGGGCCCGGAGCGCAGGCCGATGATCGTGCCCTCGACGCCGGTGCGCAGGACGCCGCGCGGGTGGCCGTCCGCGGTGAACCGCCACAGGTCTGGCCGGCCTTCGCGGGTGACGAGGACTTCGTCGCCGGGCACCAGCGCGGCCAGGCGGGCGCCGGGCAGCCGGATCACCCCGGCGAGCTGCTCGCCCTCGCGGCGCCAGACCAGCACCCGGCCGGAGTCCACCACGGCGACGCGGTGCCCGCGCGCCGCCACGGCGACCGGGGCGTGCAGCCGGTCCTCGAGCTCGAACGTGCCACCGCAGCCGTCACGGCGGAGCAGGTCCTCGTCGACCAGGTACCACCCACCGGGCCGGCACGCGGGTGCCAGCCGGGGATCCGGGAACCACGGCAGCAGCTGCGCGCGCGTCGGACCCTCGGGCGACGCACCGGCGTGGGCCAGGCGCAGCCCGGCCGGGTCGGTGAGCCCGGCAACGCCGTCGACGTCGACCTCGTCCCAGCCGGTGTAAGCGTCGAGGAGGCGGAAGGTCGCCGGTGAGGGACCGCAGCTCATGGCCGGCCTCCTTCGACCGGGATCAACACCGGCCGCCCGGGCCGGACCAGGGCGTTCGCCGGGATCGGGGCGTCGGCACACGGCGGCAGCCGCAGCCCGTCGACGGTCAGCGAAAGCCGCGAGACGGCCAGCACGCCCTCGACCGCGAGCAGCCGGCGGACCAGCGGCGTCTGCCGGACCGCACCGCCGAACGGCCAGCCCGCGCCGGTTTCACCGCCGACCACCGGATCCAGGTACGCGGTGACGGCGTCCCCCGCGCGCGTCAGCACCGCCGCCCGGTCCTGACCCGGATCCAGCGACACCCACGCCTCGACGACCACCTCCGCGAACGAAGCCGGCGCGGCCACCACCGTCACCCCGGCCGGGGTGACCTCACGCGCGAGGAAGTCCGACACCGCCCGCAGCGTCGCCTCGGTCGGCGCGCTCCCGTCGGGTGGCACGACCAGCACCCCCACGACTCCCGGAATCGGACGGCCGGGGAAGCCCGGGTGCAGGCCGGGGACGCCCTGGGCCCGCGCCACGGACGCACCCGGTGCACGCAGGGCCAGCAGGCCGTAGTCGGCGGGCGCGACCGCCCGGCCGCGCGCCCGGAGCTCACCCGCACCCCGGCGGACGACGTCGGTGTCCGGCTCGGCGTCCGTCCCGCCGGTGGCCGGGAACGGGTTGGTGACGCCGGTGACGAACGGCAGCGCGGTCAGCAAGCTGGTGACCGCACCGGCCCGCACCGCACCGGCCTGACCGCCGCCGACGCGGTAGCTCACCGCGCGGACGTTGCGGAAACCCGGCGGCACGGCCGCGCCGGTGCTGCCGTCGCCGAAGGCGACCTCACCGGTCTCGTGGTCCACGACGAACACGCGGTCGTCCGCACCGAACCCGGCCAGGCTCTCGACCTCCTGCCAGCGCTTGCTCACCCCGCGGGTCGTACCGAAGACGTCACCGCCGGGATCGTCGTCCACCTCGATGACGACCGAGCCCGCCAGGATCGGCACCTGGCTGAGCTTCATCCGCCGCCCGCCCGCCGGGTCACGGACCGGCTGCAGCGGTTCGTCCCGGATGGTCCGCGCGGCCGTCGCGGCGACGGTGTTCAGCCGCAGCCCCGACACCAGCACCGGACCGGGCACGTCCGCCTGCACCCGCAACCAGCGCAACTGCGGGCCGGGCCGGAAGCCGGGCGGGCTGCCCGGCACCCAGGCGCGCGGCACGCGCAGCTCGACCGTCCCGCTCACGCGCAAGCCGCCCGTCCCGTCGCGGACCAACTCGGCCGGGACCAACCCGCCGCCGTCCAAGACCTCCCAGCGCAGCACCGGCGGCCGCGGCACCGAGCCGGACACCGCCGGCGACGGCGGCCCGGGATCGACCACGAACCCCAGCGACAGCGCCGGGTACGGGCTCGCGGCACCGGCCAGCCCGAGCCACAAGCCGTTACCGGGCTCCGACACGCGGCCGAACGGCGCGAACGCCCGACCCGGCCCGGACGGCCCCAGCGGCAGCTGCGCCAGCGTCCCGGCCTCCTCGACCGCGATCGCCCCGAGCGTCGCCGGAGTCGCATACAGGTCCTCGTCGGTCTCGTAAACGATCCGGCCGGGCGCGCCGGCCTGCGTCCCGGCCGGGACCAGCACCGACGCTCCACCGGGCGGATTGACCGTGAACTCCAGCAACGCGGCCGCCGCGCCCGCGGGCCGCCGCCGGACCCCGGCCGTCGCCAGCTCCTCGGCCAGGATCTTCTCCGGTAACCGGTTGACGCGGTCCAGCACCGGCTCGGCCTGCGTGCCGAACAACCGGACCAGCGCCACCCCGGCGTCCTGACGATCCGGGTTGGTCCAGTCCGGCGTGTAGCCGGCGATCCGGCCGCGGACACCGGACCGCACCGCTTCACGCGTCGCATCGACGAGCTCCGGCCGGCCATCGCGCAGCCGCGCCTCACCCGTCGAGTCACGCTCCCACCAGACGGCGCTCACACCAACCCCTCCCCCGGCTCGGTCACGGCCACCACCCGCGTCCGCAACGACCGCAACACCGGCAACTCCCCCGGCCGCAACGGCACCTCACGGCAGTCCTCCACCGGATCCGCCCCGCCCAGGCCGATTGCCACCCCGGTAACATCGGCGAGGTCCCCGAGCGCCGCCTGAGCGGCCCGGACCAGCGCCGACGGCCGCAACGCCCCGCCGAACGGCCAGTCGTCGCCGAGGTACCCGCGCAGCGCCGCCGTGACCACAGTGGACACCCGCGCACGGTCGGCAGGCGCACCGGACAGATCCACCCGCAGGCCGACATCCCGGTAGACCGGACCGCGGACGAACACCTCCGTGGCCAGCAGCCGCGCCCGCTCCAGCCGGGCGGCAACCGCACAGATCATCGCCGGATCCGGTTGCGGTGCAACGACATCAGTCGTGGCCGACGGGACGATGTGGACGGTCACCGCACCCGGCACCCGCGAACACGGATACCCGGGATGAGCACCCAGCGCCGCGTACGCCCGCGCGACCGCGACCCCCGCCGTCGTCCGAGCCAGCGTCACGAAATCCGCGGCGGTCACCGCACGCGTCACCTCACCGAGCGCACTGGCCGCGCGCCCACGCGCCTCGGCGACGGTCTCCGGGTCCGCGCCCTCCGCCGCCTGCACCGGATTGGCCGCCGTCAGACCGGACTCGCTCACCCAGTTGGCGGTGACACCGCCGTTCCCGGCCCGGCCACCCCCGACCGCGTACTCCACCCGGACCGCGTCCGACGGCCGCGGGATACGCCCGGTGAGACCGTCGCCGAACACGCACGCACCCTCGCTCCGCGACAACACGAACGTCCGGTCGGCCGACGCACCGAACGTGAAGTCCGGCACCGCCGTCCACTCCTCACCGGCCAGGTGCACGACCGCGTCGAGCAGGCGGTCCGCAGCATCGGGCAACACCAGCCGCTGACCGGGAAGCTTCAGCCACGCCTCCGTCTGACCGGCGACATCCCCCGTCCGGTGCTCCAAGTGACGCGCGGCCGAGACGTTCACCGCGACCTGCACCAAACGCGGCGGCGCGGCAAACGTCGCCGCCTCCGTCGACACCAGCACCCCCCGCTCACCGGACGTCCAGCCCGCCGGCGGACGCAGCCGCACCACACCGGACCGGCGGAACCCACCCGTTCCGTCCACCACCTCCGCGAACGGCCGCGGCTCGCTGCCCTCCCCCAACGCCGACCACCTCAGCACCGCCGGCGCACCGACGTCCACCGCCCGCGACGACCACGACGGCGGCACCGGACTGTCCACTTCGAACAACAACGACAACCACCCGGACGCCGGATGCGAGCCGGTCAGCGGCAACGTGAACCGCACCGACGCCGGCCTGCCATCCGCGGCGAACAACGGAACACCACGACCGGCGACCAGATCCGCCGTCCGGTCACGATCGGTCCACACACCCACGACCCCGTCCGCCGGGAACACCGCGACGTCGTCATCGAGCGTGAACCGCACCGCCCCGGCCGGATCACGCCAAAACGCCGTACCCTTCGGCACCACCAGCCCCGGCCGAGCCGCCGGCCCCACCCGCAACACCGTCACCGCCGGCCGCGCCGGACGCGGCGGCTCCAGACCCAGCAACCGCAGAACGGCCACCACCAGCGCATCGGGCACCTGGTCCAGCCAGAACAACCGCTGCTCCAGCAGGTACGCGAACAACTCCAGCAACGTGACACCGGGATCAGCCGGCGCATGCAGGGTCCACCGGCCATCCGACTCGGCCGGGATCCGCCGCCGGATCGCCGCCATCAGATCCGCCCAGGTCAAATCGTCCAGCTTCGGCGCGGGCAACGTCACGACGTCCCCCCGGCCAAACCCAAGTAGAACGGAAAAACCAGGTTCGCCTTCGTGTTGCTGTGCCGGACACGGTAGGTCACCGACACCGTCACCCGCGACTCCGCCGCCTCCGCACGCACCTCGTCGAGCTCCACCCGCGGCTCGAAATCCCGGATCGCACCGGCCACCGAATCCTCCAGATCCCGCAGGCTCTGCACACTGCCCGGCGCGAACACCGACTCCTGCACGCGCGTACCGAACCCCGGCCGCATCACACGCTCACCCACATTGGTCAGCAGCAGCGCACGCAGGCACGCGTCGATGCTCCGCTCACCCTCGGCGTACCCGAGGCGCCCCGCCTCGTCCGGCAGCAGCGGGAACGGCCACCCCGTGCCCAGGAAGTCCTCGCTCACGACGTGCTCGCCTTCTTCGACAGGACCGCCGGCGTCAGCGGCGCCGGCGGACCAGTCGGCCCGGCGGCCGTCGGGTGCGTGTGCGCGTTGAACGCCGCCAGCAGCGCGTTCCCCAGCACCAGCGGCTCGGCGCCCCCGCCGAGCTCGATCCGCGGCGCGTCGATGGTCACCTGCTGCGCCGTCAGCGTCACCGAGCCGGAAGCGGACACCGTCACGCTCCCGCCGTCGGCCGCGGTGATCCGGACGGCGTTGCCCGCGTCGTCCAGCTCCACTACGTGTCCCGCGGCCGACTTCACCCGTACCGCGGCCTTTTCGGTCTTGTCGTCGAGGAGTATTTCGTGCCCGTGGCGAGTGCGGATGAGCTTCTGATCGCGGCCACTGGTTCGCGATGTCGACGGCCTGTCTACGCCGTTATACAGTCCACCCAGGACGATCGGGAATCGCATGTCGCCGTGGATGAAGGCGACGAGTACTTCGTCGCCTTTCTCGGGGGTGAACACCGAGCCGTAGCCGTTGCCTGCGTAGAGCTGGGTGATGCGGCACCAGTCGGTGATCGTGGTGTCGTCGAACCACGGGAAGCGCACTTTCACGCGGCCTTCGTCGTCGCCTTCGTTCTCCTCGACGATGGCCTCCACGACGCCGTAGAAGCGGCGGTCGGTGGTGCGGGCCCGGGGGGCCGTCCGCGTCGTCATCGCGTGTCTCCTTGGTGGATGCGCCGGGCGGTGAACTGGGTGAAGAAGCCGTTGGAGTCCAGGGTGTGTTCGACGCGTTTGACGAAGTACGGGCCGGAGAACCGCCGGCCGAGGCCGTAGATCTCGAGGTTGTCGCCGGGTTGCAGCTCGGGGAGCCCGGCGACGCGTCCGGTCGCGGTGATGAACTCGTAGGCTCGTTCGCGCAGCAGGCTGATCGCCAGTTCGCGGGCTTCCTCGTCGCTGGTGACGGGCGCGTCGACCAGGACGTCCTGCCGGCCGCCGAGGGTGCTGTCGGCGACTTCCGGGCCGCTCTGGCCGTCGGCGTCGTTCTGCCCGGCCGGCAGGTTCTCCGCGGTGGCGGTGAACGCGATCGGCTGTTTGGTGCGGGGGTCCCAGCCGCGGACGGTGAGTTTGCCGACCTGTTTGGACACCGTCAGGGTCGGTGTGAAGTCGAGCAGGTTCGGGATCAGGCCGTCGGGCAGGCCGGCCGGCGCGGTGGTCAGGCCGGGTGCATAGGCCAGGCGGAACACGGTGATCGCGCCGCCGTCGCGGCCGTCGGTCGGTTTGACGAAGTACAGCGTGTCTTCACCGGTGGCCGGGTCCGGGAGGAGGTAGCAGTCGAAGTCGAGCCGCTTGGCGCGTTCCACCAGGAAGCTCGCGTCGTCCTGGTTCTTCTGCACCACGATGTCGTGGGCCGGGCCCTCCTGCGTCACCACGATGCGCAAGTGGTTGCGGGCGGCGATCTGCTCGGCGATCTGCCAGTCGGGCAGGTTCCGGTAGATCTTGACCTCGTTCTCGGCCGGTTTGCGGTCCTTGAGCCGCATCATCCCGTCGACGCCGCTGACGGCGACCGTCGGCGAGGCGCTGTCGGAGAACTTCGGGGCCAGCGTGCTGATCGTGCCGGTCGCGACGGTCAGCAGCCGGTCGGCGTAGCCGAGCCGGACCGCGACCCGGCCGCCGAGCCGGAACTGCGCGGAATCGCTGTGCTTGAACTTCAGGTTCGCGTCGTCCCAGTTGTTGAGCGTCAGGTCGAAGCCGGACATCTCGTCGAGGTCGCGGTGCACCTTGACGTCGATGATGTCGTTCTTCGTCGTCGGATCGAGCTGCAGGCCTTCGATGTCGACGTCGAACTCCGGCGCGTACCGGTCCGGCGACGCGATTTCGGGGGTGGTCACCGCGGCCTCCTCACGCCAGCCGGGGCACGGTCAGCACCCGGCCCGGGCGCAGGTCCCGGGGGTCGGTGATGCCATTGGCGCGCGCGAGTTCCCGCCACGCGTCCGGCCGGCGGTAGACGGCGTTGGCGATGCTGGGCAGGGTGTCCCCGCGCCGCACGACGTAGCTCTTCTCCACCGTCGGCGACGACCGGGGCGACTCGGCGACCTGCACCGCGGCCGGCCGGAACTCCTTGAGCGAGAGGTCCAGCTGGGCGCGCAGCGGCACGCCGTCCGGGCGGAACAGCTGGTAGGTGACGTCGAGCTTCTCCAGCACGCCGGTGAACACCGACTCGTCCCACACGAACCGGACCACCGGTGGCGCGTGCTCGCGCGAATCCGGCCGCAGCAGGTTGCGCACGGCGTCGACGTAGACCGTGCGGACGTTCTCCAGCGTGTCCGACGTGTCGACCAGCGCCTGCACGGCCAGGGTCTCCGAGCCGCCGCGGACGTACTGCAGCGGCGGTGTGTCGAGGCCGGGGATGGTGATCTCGGCGAAGGTGTTGGCCTTGCTGAGCTTGTAGTCGGTGGGGTTGAACCGCAGCGGGATCCGCCGCGCGCGCTCGTCGGCGATCACCGGCCGGACGATCTCCAGCCGGGCCTGCGCCGCGCCGGTGCGCGCGAACGACACGGGGGTGGTGCTCACCGGTCCTCCCCGTCGCCGATCCGGCGTTCGCTTTCGGCGTGCCGGACGCGGGCGCACTCGTCCTCGTACAGCCGGGACCACGCCTGGATGTGGCGGTTGAACAGCTTGGTGAACACGGCGCCGTCGTCGCCTTCGACGTGCAGCCGGACCTCGAGGTTGTGGATGATCACGTTCGCCACGTCAGCTCCCCAGCACCTTCGTCAGACCTTCGTGCGCGATTTCCAGCGACTCGATCGCCACCGCGTTCTGTTCGGCGTGCAGGTCCGGCCCGCTCCACTTCGAAGCGAGACCGCCGTGGAACGCCCACGCCGCGCCGGGCGAGCCGTCCGGGCCGAGCAGGATCACCGCGCCGTCGCGCCGCGCGCCCAGCGAGTCCGCCAGCCCGGCCTGGTACCACGACCACAGCCCCGGATCGCGGACGACGCCGCGCTTGAGCGTGATCGGGTTCCACTTGTGCCGCACCGGCAGCTGGTGGGTGGTGTCGTTGCGGCCGCCCTCGGCGTAGCTGGTCACTTCCAGCTGCGCGCCCAGCCCGGTGATCTCCTGGAACGCCCCGGCCGCCACCAGCGGCAGCAGGACCGCCTGGGCGGGCGGCAGGTAGGCGTCCCCGGGGTCGAGGGTGACCACGAACCGGTACTTCGGCAGGGGCTCGGCGGACGTCACGCCTCGATCACCTCCAGGCTGCGGTCCTGGCCGAGCACGAGGCGCAGCCGGACGAACTCCATCGGGACGGCGGGTGCGACGCCGATTTCGCACACCACCAGGGCGGGGTCCTGCCCGGGCGGGTTGAGCGTGTCGTCGCAGACCACCTGGAACGCCTGCTCGGGCCGGGCGCCGGCGAGCGCGCCGGCGCGGAACGCCGCCAGCAGCACCGACGTCAGCGACCGCACCAGGGTGAGCCGCAGCTCGGCCGAGGCGACGTCGAACACCAGCGGGGTCGCGACCCGCCGGGTCGCGCGGACGAGCAGGTGCAGCAGCCGCCGGTGGGCCACGTACCGGTGGTCCGGGGTGAGGGTCCGCCCGCCCCAGACCACCAGCCCGCGGCCGCGGGTGCAGCGCAGGAGGTCGACGCCGGCGTCGAAGAGCCGGACCTGTTGCGGCTCGGGGTATTCCGTGGCCAGGTCGACCGCGTCGAGGAGCACCGCGTTGGCCGGCGTGTGGTGTGCCCCGCGCTCGGCGTCGAGCCGCGCGACGACGCCCAGCACGTGCCCCGACGCCGGGACCGTCCGCCCCTCGGGCAGGCGCAGGGCCGGGTGGTAGACGGCCGCGTTGCCCAGCAGGGCCGGGTCGCCGGCCAGGCCGTCCACCCAGGACAGCACTTCGTCCACAGCGGACACCCCGGGCGGGACGTCCAGCACGACCAGGCGGTCCAGCGACGCCGCCGCGGCGGCCAGCAGGTCCCGGACGGTGTCGGTGTGCGCACCGCCGCCGAGGTCCGCGCCGAGGTCGGGCAACGCCACCAGGGCCGGCTCCGGCAGGTCGGCCTGCACGGCGACGGCCGCGGCGTACTCGGCCCGCCCGGGCGCGACGTCGGTGCCGCCGGTCAGGCCGAGGTCCCACGTCATCGACAGCGGCCCAGGCGCACCCGACGGCTCCGGGCCGTCCGGGACCAGCCCGATCAGGCGGGACGCCCCGACGAGGCCGGTCACCTCCGGGGGCTGCCCGGTGAACGTCTCGGGCGGCTCGCCCGGGACGTCGATCCGCACGGTCACCGTCGGCGGGCCGGCGACCGTGCTGGCCCGGAAGCGGATCCGCACCCGGCCGCCGTTGGCCCAGGCACCCGGGCTCGTGGCGGTCACCCGGTACTGCCGGTGCGCGAAGCCCGCGATGTCCCCCACCGTCCACAGTGCACTCGCCGGGTCGCCGGGGCCGGCCACGCGCACCACCCACGCCGTCCGGCCGCCGTTCTCGAAGAAGCCACGCAGGGCGTCCGGCGTCGCGCTGCCGGCGTCGGGTGCGCCGAAGGAGGCCACGACGTCGTTCCGGCTCTCCACGCGGACCGGGGTGAGCACCGGCCCGCGGCGGGTCCGGCCGGCGAAGACCGCCACGTCGGTGCGCAGCGGTTCCTCGGCCGGCTCGCGGCCGGCGAAGGTCAGTGACACGCCCGGCAGGGCTTCGGCAGTCATGATCAGGCGTCGATCTCGAGCTTTTCCACGGCCAGCACGAGGGTTTCCATCGCGATCTCGTTCTTGGTCGCGCTCAGCGTCGGGCCGGTGTACTTGGTCGGCCAGCCGCGGTCGAAGTTCCACCGCATGGCCTCCTGCCGGTTCTCGTCCAGCAGGATGATCGTGCCGGAGGTGCGGCGGACCTTGCCGTTGAGCGCCTCCACCACCCAGTTCCAGAACCCGACGTGCCCGGTGATGCCGCGCTTGAGCGTGATGTTGGTGAACTTCTTCAGCCCGGGGATCTTGCGCACGGTGCCGTCCTCGGCGCCGGTGCGGTACTCGATCGGCGGGATCTCCAGTTCCAGCCCGCTCGCCTCGGTGAACGACCCGCTCACCGCCACCCCGTCGTCGCTGACGTTGGTGACGATCACCTGGAAGTTGTAGGACGCATAGGGATCGTCCCTGGTCACGGGCGGCATGACCGCCCTCCTCTCCGATGTCAGGCGAGCTGGGTCTCGCGGGCCTTCTGCTGGATCCGGAAGATCACGAACTCGGCCGGGAAGACCGGCGCGACGCCGATGACGCAGACGAGCCGGCCGTTGGCCAGGTCGTCGTCGGTCATCGTGGTGCGGTCACAGGCGACGAAGAACGCTTCGGCGGCCGTCGTGCCCGCCAGCGCGCCGCTGCGCCAAACCGTGGTCAGGAAGTTCGACACGGTCTGCCGCACGAGCGCCCACAGCGCTTCGTCGTTCGGCTCGAACACGACCCACCGCGTGCCCTTGTCGATCGACTCCTCGAGGAACAGGAACAGCCGCCGGACGTTGACGTACTTCCACGAGCTGTCCGAAGACAGCGTGCGGGCACCCCAGACCCGCTGGCCGAGGCCGGGGAAGAACCGCAGCGCGTTGATCCCGCGGGGGTTCAGCAGGTCCTGGTGCCGCTTGGTGATGTCGGCGGCGAGGCCGTCGGTGAGCTTGATGCCGCGGACGACGACGTTCGCCGGCGCCTTGTGCACCCCGCGTTCGGCGTCGACGCGGGCATAGATCCCGGCGATGTGACCGGACGGCGGTACCTGGACGTCCCGGCCGGTCGCGGGGTCGGTGGTGACCAGCCACGGGTAGTACAGCGCCGCGTCCCTGGTGTCGAACGGCTCGCGGAAGGCCTGGATGCCTTCGATGTCCAGCCCGTCCTGCGGATCGAGCACGGCGAACCGGTCCTTGAGCGTCTCGCAGTGCGTGATCAGCGCGGACCCGACCGTCCCGGCCCACACGCCGGGCACCGCGCACACCGACACCTCGTCGATGTCCTCCAGCGCGACGATCCCGGTTCGCGCGCCGCTGCCGCCGTCCACGCCGACGAAGTCGGCCACGCTCAGCGAGCCCAGCGCGTCGTCGCCGCCGGCCAGGTCGAGCCAGGAACCCTTGGCGGGCAGCGGGAACTTCGCCGGGTCGGTGGACAGCCCGGGCAACGCGGCCGCGGTCACCAGCTGCGAACGGGCGAGCGCCGAAGCGACGCCCGGCTCGTCGCCGCCGAGCCGGAGGTTGCCGAACGTCTCGGTCGCCGTCGTGCCGCCCGGATCGGTGAACCGCGTGTCCACCTGGGCTTCGACCAGCGCGATCCGGTCGGTCTCGAACAGGTCCGGGACGGTTCCGTCGAAGGTGACGACGTCGTCGCGGACGGCTTCGACGTGCCGGACGCTCAGCTGCCGCCCGTCGTCGAACTGCACGACCGCGCCGGGGTACAGCCGGCTCGCGCCGCCGATCCGCACGGTGGGGCCGGCCGCCGGGTTGGCCCGCCGCACGCGTCGGACGCCCAGCCCGGTCCGCCAGGCGGGGTGGGCCGTGGCGTCCGCGAAGGTGAGCGTGACCTTGCCGTTCGACGGCTGGCCCGCCTGGGCGCGGAAGCGGCCGGCGCCGATCTGCACCCAGATCTCCCCCGGTTCCAGCCCGGCCGCCTCGGCGACGTCGGCCGTCGGGCTGTCGGCGGCCGCGTCGGCGGTCAGCCGGGTGACGAACAGGGCACCCTCGGCCGGGTCCGGGAGCACCGGCAGAGCCGCGCCCACCACCGGCTGGATCCGGACCTGCACGCCGCTGCCCCAGGCACCGGGGCTGACCGCGGTGAACTCCAGCGACTCCTCGGCACTGCGCTCACCGACCTGGACGTAGTCGCCGCGGGCGGACCGGACGGCGGCCGACAGCGGCGGGTCGAGCTCGACCCGCCGGGCGGCGAAGTCGTAGGCGGTGACGGTGGCGGTGCCGAGCGGCTGGTCGTCGTCCCCGCGGAAGAACGCCACCTGCTGGCCCTGCCCGGTGAACCCGAGCAGGTGACCGAGCTGGAGGCTGGTCGCGCCGCTCGCGGCGTCGGCGACGATCGGGCTGACCAGGCCGTGGCCCAGCCGGCCCGACGCGGCCGCGGCGGTCCGGCTCACGACGCGCTTGACGTACAGGCGCTCGCCGCCGTTGTCGAAGAACCCCTTGACCGCCAACGGGAACAGCCACCAGCGGCCGCCCTCGGCGGGGTTGTCCGCCCACGCGTCGCGCACGGCGGCCTCGGGTTCCGGCAGGAAGCCGCCGAAGGTGCGCTGGTACTCCAGGAAGTTCGTCACCAGCCGGGGCTTTCCGGTGGCCGGACCGCGCACGGTGACCCCGGCCATGCCCGCCGTGCTGGTGCTCACCCCCGCGATCGGCCGCGGCCCCGCGTCGATCTCCTCGACGAAGACCCCCGGGCTCAGGTAGTCGGGCATGGCTGGCTCCTCACTTCTTCCCTCACTGCTCGCGGATCTCGATGACGTGGCGGGTCGCGGCGCCGGCGGGCAGCCGGACCTCCAGCGACCCGGTCCGGCCCGGCCGTTCGGTGGCTTCCAGCCGGAAGACCTCGGTGTTCCCCTCGCCCGGTTCGCCGTCCCAGCGCAACGCCAGCCGGAACGCGCCCAGCTCGCCGGTCAGCGTCCGCTCCTGCCACGGGACCAGGTCGACGCTCGTCCGGCCGCGCGCCTCGACCAGCGCGTTCGCCACGGGGCTGCGGGTCGCCGCGTCGACGACCACGCCGTGCACCGTGCGCACGCCGGGCGGGTACGGGAACTCGGCCGACGGCAGGAGCCGGACGAGCCGTGGTTCCGGCGTGTTTTCCGGTGCCGCCGAGAACTCGACGCCGACGGTGGTGGCGTCGAAGGGCTCGCCGTCGGCCGGGTACAGCGGCCGGTACCCGGCGGCCTCGAACCGGGCGCGGTGGCGCAGGCCGGTCGCCGCGCGGGCGCCGAGGCCGGGGTAGGCGATCGCGGCGCTCGGCGTGCGGACGGCGGCGGTGTCCTGCGGCACCCAGACACCGTCGGCGAACCGGTCCAGCAGAACGGAAACGCCGGTGCCGCGGACTTTGCGCGCGAAGTCGTCGTACGGCACGAACCAGGCCGGGCTGGCGAGCGTGTTGCGCTCGAAGGGCAGCAGGCTCACGAGGCCGTCGCCCCCTCGATCACCCGGCTGCGCACGGGCCGGACCGCCAGTTCGGTCGCGACGTCGAGGTTGACCACGCGGACCTCGTAGTTCAGCGAAAGCCGGTAGGGCTTCTGGATCGCGTACCAGACCCAGGACTTCTGGTCGAGCGTGAGCGCGGTCAGGCTGAGGTGCAGCGCGTCGGTCGTGCCGGCGAGGCTGCCCGAAAGCTGTGGCCCGTCGAGGATGGCGTCGTCGTAGAAGACCTGCAGCGCGCGGCCGAGCATGCGGTGCTGGGTCGGCTGGTCGCCGCCCCACGGCGTGATGAGGTACCGCAGCAGCAACGCCATCGGCGGCTTGCGCGTCACCGGCGGCTCCGGGGGCAGCGACCGCACCGGCGGCCGGTTGCGCGACGCCGGGTCCTCGGCGATTTCGTACAGGAAGACCGTGAGCATCGGCGGCGGCGGGGTGACCGGCTCGGACAGGTCGTGCAGCACGGCGATGGGTGGCTGCTCTCCGCCGAGACCGCGCAGTGCCGTCGTCAACGCGGTCACGATCGTGGTCGAGACGTCGGCGATGACGCCGAAGTCGCCCATGCCATTCCTCCCCCGCTGCGCACACTTCCCCGGTGTGGTCGAAAGGATGCCCGTGCCGCCGTGGCGCGTTCGCGATTCCGCCGTCACGAGGGCGTCACCGCCGCGTTTTCCGACTCCGGTTGACGGCGGGACACACGCGGCGGCAACGCCGGTGTGACAGTGTTCCGGCATTCTTCACAGCGTGGAGGTCCCCTCGGAGCGCAACGGCATCCTGATCCTCCGCGTCTGGCTGGAAAGCGGGCGGCGGGACAATTTCCGCGCGCGCGTGTTCCGCACGATCGGGCCGGATCAGGCCCCGCCACTGGTGTTGAGCGAGGTCGACGATGTGCGCTCGGTGGTACAGGCGTGGCTGGACGAATTGCTCGGGCCGGGCGCGTGACGGACCGGCGACGCCGCGGTGACGCCGGCGCCACCGCAATTCCGTAACACGATCTTGGAATTGCTCGTAGAATGGCGGCATCGCGTCGCAATGGATCACATCGTCCGGGGGGATCGATGACCTCGTCCATCATCACGTTACGTCTGCTGCACAGTTTCGCCCTGACCGTAGGCGAGTCCAGGGTGTCGATTTGCCTGAGTGCGCAGCGGCTGCTCGCGTTCCTGGCGCTGCAGAACATTCCGCGCAGCCGCGCGTACGTGGCCGGCTCGCTGTGGCCGGACACGACCGTGCCGCGCGCGAACGCGAACCTCCGGTCGTCGCTGTGGCGGGCGACGCGGACCGGCCACCCGGTGATCGACGCGTCCGTGCAGGAGATCGCGATCGCCGCCGACGTCGTGGTCGACGTGCACGACGCGGTCGAGCGCGCACACCGGCTGCTGGACCCGGCGTGCCCGTGCGACGACATCCTCACCACGCGGACCCGCGCCGACCTGTCGGCGGACCTGCTGCCGGAGTGGTCGGAAAGCGAGTGGGTGCTGATCGAGCAGGAGCAGTACCACCAGCTGCGGCTGCACGCGCTGGAGGCGATGACCGCCCGCCTGACCACGGCCGGGCGGCACGGCGAGGCGGTCGCGGCGGGACTGGCCGCCGTCCGCGCCGAGCCGCTGCGGGAAAGCGCGCACAGCGTGCTGATCAAGGCCCACCTGGCGGCGGGCAACCGCGGCGCGGCACTGGGCCAGTACGACGTCTGCCGCCGCGCACTGGCCGACGAACTCGGCCTGGCGCCGTCGGACACTCTGACGGAGCTCCTGCCGAAGGGGCTCGCGAGCGCCGCGGCCGGGTGAGACCGGCCCACGCGCTCACGAGCCCGGAACGGTCCGGCAAGACAGGCTTGCCGGACCGCGGCTAAACCTTGGCCACCAGGCGTTCGACCAGCATCTGGCGCACCTCGTCGGCGGTCTCGGCGCCGGCCGCCTGGGTGACGGCCTGGGTCACCGCCGGCACGAGTTCGGCGACGAGCTTGCCCTCGAGCGCGACGGCGAGCTGGTCGGCGTCGACCGGGTGGGTGGCCGAGTCGGTGATCAGCTTGGTCACCGAGTCCAGCGCGGCGCCGAGCGCGCCGAGCTTGGCGTCCATGTCCTTGATGAACTGGGCGTAGTTGCGGTTCCCGCCCGCGTCGAAGACGTTCCCCCACATCATGGCGCGGAAGTCTTCGGGTGTGAACGGCATGTCGGCCTCCGTGGTGAGGTGGTTGCTGGTGTAGGACTCGTCGAAGTCGACCGCGGCCGCCGAGCCGGGCAGGGTGCCGCTGCTGGTGTACTGGTGCACGTCGTAGCGGCCGGGGTAGCGGGCCGGTCCTGCCGCCTGCGGCCGGGCGCCGTAGCGGGCGATCACGATCACCAGGTCCGGCACGTCCCACTGGTCCGGCCGCAGCGCTGCGGCGAACGACGCGCTCATGTAGACCGCAGGCCGCAGGCCGGCGGCCGCGACGTGCCGGCAGAACGCGATCGCGAAGTCACGGGCGAAACCGTTCGGGGTGAACGGGCTTTCCAGGTCCAGCATCGGGGCCACGCCGGTCGCCCCGAGCCGCGCGACCTGCCCCAGCAGGACGTCGGCCTGGGCCTCCGGACCCGGTTTGAGCTGCGCGTAGTGGTAGCCGCCGACCGGGATGTCCCGCGATCTCGCGCCGGCCACATGCGTGTCCGGCCGGTAGGTCACGCCGCCGCGGGTGATCGTGTACGGCGCGCCGCCGTCGGACACCTTCACCCACGCGAACGCGATGTCGTTGACCTGATCCCAGCGCAGTCCCCGTTGGTAGTAGGGATGCAGGTCGGTTCCTCTGGCCATTGCCGGCCTCCCTCGCTGGTAGCACGGCTTCTTCGATACCGGAGGGGCAGTGTGCGCAGGCGCGGCCGAGCCGTCACCGGAGCGTACGGGCCGGACACGGAATGGCGGGAAGAAAATAATCAACCCCGGCGCCCGGGTTTTCCTCCGGCGATTCCGCGCCAGGCCGGGAGCAGGTGGTTCGCCATTGCGAGAACCACCCCGGCCGCCACGCACGACCAGCGATCCGGAACCGCGCCGTTCGTCCCGTATCCGGCACTTCCCGCGGCGAGGACCACCGCCCTGGCCACCACCGCCCACGACACCTTTTCCGCGCCGAAACACCCACACGGCACCCCCGCCCGGCGGGTCCGCAGCACCGCCGCATAGGCGGCGAAAGCGCTGTAGAGCGCGGCCTGCGCGGCGGCCGGCCACTCATGGTTTGCCGATGCCGTGGACAGCACGAACAGCACACCGGAGCCGACCAGGAGCTCCGCGCCGGTGGTCGTCGCCGCCACGACCGGCGACCACTTCGTCGGGAAGAGGCGATGGGTGCGCAGGACCGCCCGGTGCTGCGCGGGCCGCAGCGCGTGGGCCACCCCGGCCGTGATCAGAAGAATCGCCCCCGTCGCCGTCAGGGCGGTCATTCCGGCCGGCCAGAAAACGTTCATGGACCCAATGTATTCGCCGACAAAAGTACCGTCCCCGATCGGACCAATCCGGAAACCGTTCCGAAACGATCGTGGCGACCGCCGAATCCGTCGGCTAGTCTCACCGGGCGGATTCCCGGAAACGGAGGTCTCATGGCGACACAACGGTTGCGGTTGGTGGCGCCGGGCGGTGACCGGGTCACCGTGGACCTGCCCGCCGCCGAACCCGTTTCGCACGTCGTGGCGGGCGTCCGCTTCGTCGGCGGCTCGTTCGGCACCGGCTTCCAGATCGGGCCGCGCGGCTACCACGACTTCGCCTGCACCCACGTCGCCCCGGCGCGGACCCGGGACCGGCTGGTCGTGCACGGCCGGGAGGTCGTCGTCGCCGAGGCCGACGACGGGCAGACGTCGCTGGCCACCCTGATCGGGACCTACCACGAGCTGATGACCGTGTACGCCGGGCCGGCCCCGCGCCGCGACCGCGTGCTGGCGCTGTTCGGCTCGCTGCGGATCGAAGACCACGTCGGCGGCATGACCGTCGTTCCCCGCGCGGCGACGCTGCTGGACTCGGCGAACGAACACCTCGTCGTCGTGGTGCGCCACCACGGCTCGCTGTCCATCCCCGCCCCGCGGCACGCCGCGGCCCTGCTCCCCCGCCACGCGGGCGCGCCGACGAAACACGGCGAAGTCTGGAAAGCCGGGTACGCGGCGGGTTCCGGGCGCTCGTTCATCCTCGGCTGCCCGGCGGGCGTGGCCGAGGTGCACCTCGCGGACACCCCGGTGAAGACCGACCAGGACCGGCTCGACTGGCTCGACGAAATCGCCGTCGCCTGGGACCGGGGATGACCCCGTCGCTCGCGTTCTCCGTCCTCACCTGGGCGGCGATCATCCTGCTGTTCTTCGGCCTGGCGGCCGTGCTGCGCGAAGTCCGGCTGCTGCGCGGGATGGTGTCCCGCACCACGGACGGGTTCGCCGCCGCGCCCCCGGAGCTGACTCTCGGCCCCCGCTTCGCCGGCGGGATCGTCGCCGCGGTCGACTCCGGCTGCCCGCTGTGCCTGACCGTCGTCGAGCGGCTGGCCCGGCTCGGGGCGGACGCGACGCTGCTGACCCACGAGCCGGCCGCCACGTGGACGGACCTCGCCCACGGGCTGCCGGTGGTCAGCGACGGCGAAGCGTGGCGTTCGGTCTCGCACCTCTCGCCGCCGGTGCTGATGCAGCTCGACGGAACCGGCCAGGTCCGCCGGGTGGTGCTGCCCGTGCGGGCCACCGAAGTGGACACCACCCTGGCCGGCTGGGCCGGCCCGAAGGCAGGAGGCGATTCCGGTGACCCTGGTGTTGGCGTGCATTCCCGACCATGACCGGCCCGCGGCCGGCGCCGCGGACACCCGCGCGGGCCGGAAGCTGAAGGGCGGCGGCACCCGGCGGGCGTTCCTGCGCGCGGTGGCGCTCGGAGCGTTGACGATCGGGGCGACGGCACTGGACTGGACCGGGCTGTCCCGCACCCGGCGGGCGAACGCCGAGTACAGCCCGTACGGCATGCCCGGCTACGACCGCAACGACTGCCGTGACGCCTACCCCACCGGCTACGCCGAGCTGTCCGACACCAGCGGCACCTACGTCAGCAGCTACGCCGCCTGCTTCGGCGGCTTCTGGCGGGGCAGCACCTACTGCGACGCGGGCTGGCACAAGTACGGCACCTGGAACGAGAACGGCATCCAGGTCGACCACCAGCCGGTGTCCAACACGTGCGGCCAGTTCGTCGGCAAGAACGCGTGGCGGTGGACGACCCCGGACCAGAAGGTCTACCGCTGCTCGGACGGCTTCTCCACCTTCTGGGGCGGCGGGTACACCGGCCAGACGTACCTGACCATCTGCCGGGCCGCCCTTTGACGCACGCACCTGCGCGGCGCCGGTGGCACCCGCTCACCATCGCCGCCGCCCTCGTGCTCGCCGCCGCGGTGGCGAGCACGCTCGTCTTCACGCAGCCGGCCTGGCTGCTGCCCAGCGCGTGGCTGGTGATGTGCGCGGCGGCCGGGTTCGCCACCAGCGGCTCCAGTTGAAGCCGGAACTCGGCCTTCGTGCTGAGCTCGCCGGTCTGGCGAGGCACTCCGGTACTGGCGTTCTGCGCGGGACTCCTCGGCGGCGGCGCCCTGACCGCGATCGTCCTGATCGTGGCCGGTTCCCTGCTGCGCGCCCCGCTTCCGGTCTTCGTCCGCTGGACGCTGGTCGCCGCGGTGCTGGGTGCGGTGCTGCTGCGGGAAACGGGGGTGTGGTCGTTCCGGCTGCCGGAGAACCGGCGGCTGGTCCCGGAAACCGTGTTCCGGCTCGGCCGGCACCTCGGTCCGCTGCAGTTCGGGCTCGAGATGGGCACCGGGGCACGCACCTACCTGCCCAGCGGGCTGCCGTACGTGGCCGCGGTCGCCGTGGCCCTCACCGCGTCCGTGCCCGCCGCGCTGTGCGCGGGCGCCGGATTCGGGATCGGCCGCGCGCTGATGACCACGGCGAACCTGCGCTACGACGGCGAAAACGGCTGGGACGGCGAATGGCGGGCCCACGGCCGGGAACTGAAGTTCCTGACCGGGGCCGCCTTCCTCGTCCCGCTCGCCGCGATCGCCGTCACGGCGTGGTCTGGTACGCCCTGATCACCGTCTGGGTGAGCGCGTTGCCGTCCGTGTCGCGGGCGGTGATCCGCAGCGACACGAATCCTTCGCCCGCGGGGTTGTGCACGACGGCGAGGCCGCCGTTGCCGATGCGGGCGGTCGGCGCCGGCGTCCACGTCATGCCGTCGTCGGCGGACGTCTCGACCCGCAGGTCCGCCAGCCGCAACACGCCCGCCCCCGGCTGGCGCTGCGCGGTCAGCGCGAGCACGAACGGCCGGCCCGCCGGGGCCCGGCTCTGGTCGTCGACCGCGCCCTCGGCCCGCACGACCAGCAGCGGCAACGGGACCGCCGGCGCCGCCAGGCCCGGTTCGCGGAACGTCCACGCGACGTCCACCTGCGTGCCCACCACCGACCACGGCACGCTGCGCGTCCCGGTCGAGTGCAGCGTGTAGGTGCCTGCGCCGTCCGGGATGGTGAACGCCCCGATGGCCGGGTTGCCCGTGGTGCCGAGCGGAACCCCGTCGCGCGAGAGGGTGGCCGTGCCGGTGAGGCCGCCCGGCGGCGAGGTGTACTGCTGCGGGTCGCTGCCCGACACCAGCGGGATCGCGTACACCAGCTGGTTCCCGGCGCGGAGCACGCCCCAGCCGTCCTGCGGGGCACCGAAGGCGGGGCCGACCGGGGCCCGGTTCCAGCCCGCGTGCTGCGGCCCGGCCCGGTAGGTCCGGTAGGAGTAGTTGTTCTCCGCGTCGGTCAGCGGGTCCGGGTACACCGCCACGACGTGCTGCCACTGCAGCCCGGGTGTGTAGTACTCGGTGCGCCGGCTCGGCAGCGCCTGCGCCACGATCTGGTAGGTCCCGCTGTCGGCACCCGGGAAGCCGAAGGTGACGTCGTCCAGGCGCAGGCTCTGCGCCGGTTTGCCCTGCGTGTGGTAGCGCGCGTCGACCACCGCGAGGTCGCGGTCGCGCACCCGGAACACCGGGTCGGCCGGCACGCGGCCGCGTTCGAGCAGCGCCAGCTGGTAGACGTAGCCGTCGGGGTCCACCCCGGGCGGCCGGGCGGCCAGCGTGGCCCGGAAGTACAGCGCGTAGGTGTGGTCGGTGACCTGCTGGCCGGAGCCGGCCGCGTAGAGCTCGTTGCCCGGCTGGACGGTCCAGGCCAGCGTGCTGGTGCGCGTGCCGGCGGGGTTCCCGGAAATCAGGCCGAGCTCGCCGGCCTGCAGCCGCGCGTCCGGGCGGTCGACCACCACGCGCACCGGTTTGCCTGCGCGGGCGTCCAGGGTGATCGAGACGTCGCCGGTCACCGGCTGGCCCGGTCGCGAGAACGCCGTCACCGCGGCCGGCCGGGTCTGGCCCGTCGGGTCGCCGGACACGTCGAACGCGTTGAGGTCGTACCGGCCCTTGGGCACGCGCACCACGGCCGTGCCGTCCGCGCCGAACGGGCGGACGCCGAAGGCCGCGCCGGTTTCGGTGTCGACCAGCGTGGCGACCCCGGCGGTGAATCCCCCGTCCCGGCCGATCATCCGGACCGACACGCGGTAGCTCTCGCCCTCGAGGACGGCGCCCAGCGCGGTCTGCACGGTGATCCCGGGCGCGGTGGCGGTCAGCCGGCCGCCGTACTGCCCGGCGCCGCCCGCGCCCGTCCGGAGGGTCACCCCGACGTCGGCGCTGCTGTGGGCGGCCACGACCACCGACGACACCGCCGGCGTGAACAGCTGCGCCGGAGCCGGCGCGCCGTCCGGTCCGGTGGCGGTAGTGGCCAGGGCCAGGGTGACGGCCGCGTCGCCGTCGTTGCGGTAGGTCACGGTCTTCGTGACGGCCTGGGTGCGGGGCCAGGCGAAGAAGCCGTAGCCGAGGCTGCCGGTGGTGGCGGTGACCTGCTGCGTCACCGCGCGGCCGACGTCGACCCGGCCGGCGCCCTGCTCGGCGACGCCGGCGGTGGGCTTGGCGGTGCTCGTCAGCGCGGACTTGAGCCGGCCGGCGGCCCAGTCCGGGTGCTGCTGCACCAGCAGCGCCGCCGAGCCGGCGACGTGCGGGGCCGCCATCGACGTGCCGGACAGCCTCGCGTAGCTGTCGTCGACCGGAGCGGTGTCGCCGTCGCGGGTGCCCGCCGCCCTGGCCGACACGATGTCCTCCCCCGGCGCGGCGATGTCGGGCTTGACCGCGTGGTCGCCCAGCCGGAAACCGCGGTTGGAGAACGCGCTGGTGGTGTCCTCGGCGGACACGCTGCCGACCGCGAGGGCCGCGTCCGCCGCCGCGGGCGCGACCACCGGGCCGGGTTCGGGCAGGCCGTTCGAACGGTCGTTGCCCGCCGGGGCGACGAACAGCGTGCCGTACTGGCCGGTGAGCGCGTTCACCGCCTGGGACACCGGATCCGTGCCGTCGGTCGCGTCGCCGCCCAGGCTGAGGTTCACCACGCGCACCTTCGGCGCGATCCACTCCATACCGGCGATCACCGCGGACTCGGGGCAGCCGTAGGCGACGCAGACCTTGCCGCTGATCAGCCGGGCGTCCGGCGCCACGCCGCGGTAGCGCCCGCCGGAGGCCGCGCCCGTGCCCGCGATGATGCCGGCGACGTGCGTGCCGTGCCCGAGGTCGTCGCTCGCGTCCGGCCGGGTGCCGGTGAAGTCCTTCGCCTCCAGGACCTTGCCGGCCAGGTCCGGGTGATCGGCCTTGACACCGGTGTCGAGCAGCCCGACCGTCACGCCGCGGCCCGTGTAGCCCGCCTGCCAGGCGACCGGGCCGCCGATCTGCGGGACGCTGACGTCGAGGGCGGGCTCGGCCAGGCCGTCCAGCCACACCTGGCCGATCCCGGCGCGCAGCGACGAGCCGGTCCCGGCGGTGAGCCAGGTCCAGAACTCCGTGCCGCGGCGCCGGTCCTGGTGCAGGGCGGTGCCGTGCACGCTGGGCAGGTCGCGGACGGCCGTGGCAGCGGGCGGCTGCGGGGCGGCCGCGGCGGCCGGGTGGGTCACGATCAGCGGAAGGGCCGCCGCGGAGCCGGCGAGGTGCTGCCGCAGCAGCTCGGAAACGTCGAACAGCCGGGGGTCCAGCTTGCCGGACGCCACCAGCGGCAGCGCGTCCGACGGCACCACGGTGACGTCCCCGCCTTTCGCGCCGGTGCGGGTTTCGCGGGCGAAACCGACCCGCTCACGGCCGGGCCCCGGTTCCACGACGACAGCGGTGCCCCCGGGGGAATCCGGCAGCACCCGCACGCGGTCGCCGGTGATCAAGGTGACCGTTTTCCCGGCGGAATCGGACACCACGGGTGTCGCGTCCGGTTTTGCCGCGGCGGGCGGCGAAATCACGACCAGCGCGGCCACCACGACGCCGCTCATCGCCTTCTGTTTGCCACGCATGCAGGAACCCTCCGCCGAGCTCGCTTCCCGTTGCCGACCCGCAATTCCCCAGTTTGTCGCCGGCGCATTCGACAGCGCGGTACGTTACGCCGCGGGCAGGCGGTTCGGTCGCCGGGATTCGCGAATCACCCGGGTGTCGCAACGGAAAATTGATCTCGAAAAGGGAAGGAAATCGGCGCGCCCGCCGGAGGTCGTCTCCGGCGGGCGCAAGGGGACGGAAGGTGGTCAGAAACCGGCCGCCTGTGCCGCGTTGAGCACCGCCACCCACGTGTTCGACGCGGCGCGCGCGTAGAACGTGTTGGTGGACCGGTCGCTGCCGGAGGTGACCGCAAGCAGCTGGTTGCTGCCGTTGATCACCGGGCCGCCGCTCCAGCCGCCGAACGCGACGCAGTTGTTGGTGAACAGGTAGGTGTCGCCGTTGAAGCCACCGGCGTCCCGGCCGTTGCCGATGCAGTGCAGCTGGTTCTGGCCGCCGTACATCTCCTGCGGGTAGCCGTGGGTGTCCCAGCCGTTGATCGTGCCGGAGTTGTTCGGCACCCAGCCGAGGCCGCCGACCACGTTGGTGATCTTGGACGTCCCCTGCGCGGCGATCGCCACGGACGCCACGTCGTCTTCGTGCGTGACGCCGTCGTTGCCGTGGTTGAAGTAGGTCGTCGGGATCCAGAACGTCGCCGCGCTCCACGTGCCCAGCGGGCGGCTGTTGTTGTCGTAGGAGGGGATGAAGATGAGGTTCTGGCTCCAGACCGACTGCCCGGCCGCGCCCTGGAACACGCAGTGCGCCGCGGTGGCGACCACGCTCTTGCCGCTGGAGTTGATCACCGAGCCGGAGCAGACGTAGGTCAGGCCGTCCCGGGGGTTGACGAAGAAGATCTTCCCGGTCACCCGGGTGTTGAAGTCCGAGGTGTACGGCCGCGCCAGCTGCGCGTTGCCGAACTGGTCACCGCCCGGGGTCAGCACCGGCGAGGCCGACCGGGTCTGGGCCGCGACCTTCGGCACGTCCTGGGCGACGGGTCTGGCGCCGCGCAGCCGCTCCGGCGTCCAGAACTTCTCCGCCTGCCCCTGGGCGGACCGGTCGGCCTGCGGCGACTGCACGACGCCGTCGGCCGGCGCGGCGGACGCGGCCGGTGCGGCGACGAGCACGGCGCCGGCCACCAGCCCGGCCGAAGCCAGGAATGTTTTCAACCGAAATGCGCGGATTCCCATCTTTCCTCCTCCGATTGAATGCACGACAAAGCCGGTATCGCGAAAACGGGTACGCCGGTGAAACGGCACTGAACTGCGAACGACTTCCGATCCCCCATGATCGGCGATCCGACAACCCCGGGAAAGCAGCGGCACTTCGGGGCCGTCACACAGTGTTCCGTGCTCCCGAAGTGGCGTCAAGACAACCGGACACCCGGAACATTCATGATTCTTTTCCGTCTGCACGCCGGGAAAGAAACGTGAAACTTACCGGCGTCAATTGGTCCACTGAGAGCAACGAGGGAGCACGACCGGGCTATGGCGCGGTGCACCCGATTACCAAGGCGGCCGCGACGGCGTCAACGCCCGGGCGGGCAGGCTTTCCAGCCCCGACGCACCCCTGCCCCGCGGCGGCCGGCGCGCGGCATGCCTTGGAGCAGCGGGAACTCCGTGTTCACAAGACCCGGCACCCACCCGGCGGCGCTCACGTTCGGCCGCCCGTCGGCGCCGCGCTGCTCCGTCCGCCCTGCGACGCCGCGAACGTGCAGCACCCGGGCTTTGTCGGAATCCGACCGGTTTGCCGCGCAGTTCATGAATCGTTTTTGACGGCCCGCCGCCACCAGGCGGACGAGGTCTCCATCCGGACGCACTCTGTTACGCGGGTATTCGCATCGAAACCGGACCGTTACCGAAACCGGGGGTCCGGGATGAAACGCCGGGGCCGGGCGAACCGACTAGTACAGCGGGTGACCATCCCGCTACGCGAAACGGAGCAGCCGGCTGGGCTACCCGCACGAGAGCTGGTTCCCGGGATGCGGCCCGGGGGTCCAGACCATTTGTGGGGACGGGGAGAAGATGCGCCGGACATTCGTCGTCGCCGACATCGTTCGTCCTGCCGGGTACGAAGACCGGCTCAAACGGGTGCTCACCGACCTGCACGACGGCGTGGGGCCGACGCTCACCGCCGCGGTGCTCGGGCTGCGGGCGGCCCGCGACCTGATCGCCCGCGACCGGGCGGCCACCGAGCGCCTCCTGGCCCGGCTCGAGGATGAGCTCTACAGCGCGATCACCGACCTGCGGCGGATCGTGGCCGACGCGCGGCCGCCGGCGCTCGACGACGCCGGGCTCGTCCTGGCCGTGCGCCGGTACGCCACCACGCTCACCGACCGGGTGCCCGCCGAACACGGCCCGCTGCGGGTCGAGGTCGAGGTGCGCGGCGAGCTGCCGGCGCTGTCGGCGGAGGTGGAGATCACCGCGTACCGGATCATCCGCGAGGCGCTGGTGAACGTGGCCCGCCACTCCGGGGCCCGGCGGTGCACGGTGCACCTGTGGCCCCTCGACGGCGACCTGCACGTCGAGATCGTCGACGACGGCGTGGGCACGGACGGCGAAGTGCTGCCCGCGGTGGGCGGGAGCGGGCTGCGGTCGATGCGGGAACGCGCCGGCGACCTCGGCGGCGGCTGCCGGGTGGAGCCGGTTTCCTCCGGCGGCACGCGGATCGCCGCCTGGCTCCCGATCGGCGCGGGAGGGTGAGCGTGTTCGGCACCCTGCGCGTCCTCGTGGTGGACGACCACCCCGTCTTCCGGGCCGCGCTCTGCGCGATGCTCGACGCCACCGACGGCATGGAGGTCGCCGGCGAAGCGGCCGACGGCTTGACCGCGGTCGCCGACGCGGGCCGGCTGGAACCCGACGTCGTGCTGATGGACCTGAACCTCCCGGACCTCGACGGCGTCGAGGCGACGCGGCGGATCGTCACCGCGAACCCGCACACCGGCGTGCTCATGCTGACCATGTTCGAGAACGAGGCCGCGGTGTTCGCCGCCATGCGCGCCGGCGCCCGCGGCTACCTGCTCAAGGGCGCGCGCAACGAGCAGATCATCCGCGCGGTCCGGGTGATCGGCGACGGCGAGGCCATCTTCAGCCCGGCGATCGCCACCCGGGTGCTGTCCCTGCTCGGCACGGCGATCCCGCGCGACGAGTCGTTCCCACGGCTCACGCTGCGGGAGAAGGAGATCCTGCGGCTGGTCGCGCGGGGCATGGGCAACGCGTCGATCGCCGAGGAACTGGTGCTGAGCCAGAAGACCGTGCGCAACCACGTGTCCCACATCTTCCGCAAGCTCCGGGTCACCGACCGCACCCAGGCCATCGCGAAGGCCCGGGAGGCCGGCATTGCCCGATCGGAGTAAGGAAAGCGGGACAGGTCGGGACTCCTTGTCCCTGTTCGGCGGCCACCCGCAGGCACGATCCTTGGAAGCGGGGGAACCGACGTCGTTCGAGGGAGGGCTTCGCCGATGATCACCGACCAGGTACCGGTGCTGCTGCACGCCACCGACACCATCACCCATGCGGGTGTCACCGCCGCGTTGCGGTCACGCCCCGAAATCCGGCTGGCCGATGGCGACCCCGGTGAGCCGGCCGTCGTGCTGGTCATCGTGGAGCGGCTCAACGAGGAGGCGCGGCAGCTGCTGCGCAGCCTGCAGTGCGCCAACCACGCGGGCATCGTCCTGGTCGCCGGGGAGGTGGAGGACTCGGAGCTGCTCGACGTCGTGGGGACCGGCGTGTCGGCGATCATCCGCCGGGCCGACGCCACCCCCGACACCCTGGTGCGGCTCGTCAAGGCCGCGGCCGTCGGCGAAGGGGCGCTGCCGCCCGACCTGCTCGGCCGCCTGCTGTCCCGGGTTTCCCGGCTGCAGCGGGACGTGCTGCACCCGAACGGCTGGGACCTCGCCGGGATGTCCCAGCGGGAGACCCGGGTGCTGAAGCTGGTCGCCGACGGCTTCGAGACCAAGGAGATCGCCGACCAGCTGAGCTACTCCGAGCGGACGGTGAAGTCGATCCTGCACGACATCACCAACCGCTTCCAGCTCCGCAACCGCGCCCACGCGGTGGCGTTCGCCATGCGCGAAGGGCTGATCTAGCCCGGTTCACTCGACGCGGCCGGAGAAGGAGACCGACGGCGTGCAGTGGCCCTTGTCCCCCGGGTTCTGGCAGCTGACCGCGAGCACGATCTTCTCCCCCGGCTGGAACCGCCACGCCTGCAGCCAGTGGTGGTCGAGGTCGCGGAAGTTCGCCAGGCCGACCTCCAGCAGCACGCTCTTGGTGCCGTTGGAATCCCGCAGCAGGCGCAGGGTTCCGGCGTCACCACGCGGGTTCTGCAGCACGAGGTCGGTGATCACGAGTGTCTTGTTCGGGTCGGGCAAGGTGTAGGGGAATTCGGCGAACCGGTTGACGTTCGAGTCGATGTTCGCGTCGGCGGCCACCCGGAAGTCCGTCGGTGTCCCGTCGGCGGCGTTCGCGGCGCGGCTCGGGGTGGCCCCCGGACCGGCGCCGGGGGCGGGGTTGTCGCCCGGCGGGGTCAGGCCGACGGCCTTCATCGCCTGCTCGGAGTTCTGCTTGGCCTGGTCGGCGTTCTTCTTCGCCTGGTCCGCTCCGGCGCCGGCGTCCTGCGCGGCCTTCACGATCTGCTGGTTCTGTTCCGCGGCCGCCTCCCGGGCGGCCGACTTCACGGCGGGCCGCAGGACGGTGAACCACAGCGTCACCAGGGCGAGCAGGAGGACGAGCAGCGCGGCGAGGGCGGGCAGCAGCCACTTGGGCAGCAGCTGCCGCTGCACCATGGTGCCTTCGGTCTTGAGGGGCTCGGCCCCTTCGGCGGTGACGAACACCTGGAAGCGGTGCCGGACGGACTGCCCGCGCAGGAAGCGCTTCCGCGGCCGGGTGCGCATCCGGATGAACGCGGCGGTCCCCGGCGCGAGCTCGGCCCGGTCGCGTTCGAGCCGGAAGTCCAGCTCGTCCTCGGGGTCCAGCGGGCTCAGCTCCACCGCCACCGGCCGGTTGCCCCGGTTGTCGACAGCGACCTCGAAGTCCGCCTTGGACGCGGCTTCCACCTTGCCCGGGACGAGCTCGGCGGTCACCTCGGTGAAGGCCCCGAGCTCGACGGTGCCCTCTTCGACCACCGACCCGGCGGGGTCCTCGCTGGAGAACACCCGGACGCCGAACGGGATGGTCCCGGCGGGCACGTCGGAGGACCGCGGCGGCGCGAACCGGACGGTGACCGTCCCGGTTTCCCCGGGCAACAGGTTGATCGTCGCCGGTTCCGCGGTGGCCCAGCCACTCGCGTCGCCCACGACGTCGATCGCGAACTGGTCGACGACCTGCCCGGCGTTCCGGACGGTCACCGAGCAGCTCGTTTCCTGACCCGGTTCCGCGACCAGGCCGGCGTCGGACAGCGTCGCCGTAGCTCCCATGCCCGGAAGTCTCCGCGCCCGGCTCCGGTTGCGGCACCAGCGGACGGGTGTGCGGTCGTGCGCCCGTGATTGCCCGTACGGGCAGCGGTCGATGCGCCGGCAAGCGGTCTGCCGCAGCTGGTCGTGAGTGTTCAGGCGCGTTCTGACCCGCCTGAACACTCACGACCCCGGAACCCCTGCCGTCAGCCTCGGCTGATGAACGGGGGTTGCTCCGTCCGCAGGACCACCAGGATCGGGTTCGACTGCACCGTCGCGAACTTCGGCCCGCCCACCGACGTCACCGACAGCGTGCGCGGCCCGATCAGGTCGTGGTGGAACAGCAGGAACTGCGCCTGGAAGTTCCCGTCCACGCCCACCGTGACCAGCCCCGGCGTCGCCGAAATGCCCTCGGACCAGGCCAGCCGGACCGTCGAGCCCGGCGGGAAGCCGGTGCCCGTCACGCGCGGCACGAAGCCGAGTGGGCCGACCGCCGGGTCCACCGTTACCACCGGCTGGCGGACCACGACCCGGGCGCTCGCCGTGTTGTCGCGTGGATCGGTGTCCGGGCCGCTCGTGCTGACCGTGCCGGACACCGGTGCGTCGACGGCCGCCTTGGCCGCCAGCGCGATCCGGACCTCGACCGTCTGGCCGGGCGTCAACGTGCCGAGCGCGCAGCTGCCGCCGCCGGGTGTGCACCCCGGAGCCACCGAGGTCGCCGGCAGCTGCGGCGGCAGCTGGGTGACCAGCCGGACGTCCGGCATCGGGGCCCCGGAACCGTTGTGGACCAGGAACGTCAGCCCGACGTCGTCGCCGCCGGTGAACAGCGGTACCGCGGACACCGCCATCCCCACCGACAGCGACCCCGGCGTGACCGGCGGCACCGGCTTCTCGGCGACCTTGACGACCGCCGTGGCGGTGTTGTCGCGTGCGTCGGCGTCCTGGCCGGCCGTGGTGAGCGTGCCCGTCGCGGCCTGCGTTCCGGCGACCAGGCCGGCGGCGCTGAACCGCACCCGCGCGGTTTCGCCCGGCGCCAGTGTGCCCAGGACGCAGACGAGGTCCGCGGTGCAGGTGCCCTTGGTCGTGACCGGGGCCTGCGCCTGCAGGCCCGCCGTCAGCCGGACGAACAGCCCGACTCCCGGTGAGGCGGCGATCCCGTGGTTGGTGACGACGAACTCGAACGTCGTCAGGCCGCCGAACGGGATCGTGGCCGGGACGGCGGTGGCGGCCACGGCGACGTCCGCGATCCGCTGGAACGCCGGTTCCGCCGCGCCGCCGGGCCCGCGGATCAGCGGCGCGGGTGCGCCGCCGGCGGCCGGCACGACCAGGATGGCCGGCTGGGACTCGCCGGGGGCGCCGTCGAACGCGATCAGGGTGCCGTCCGGCGCCCAGGCCGGGTCGTCGACGGAGCCGCCGTCCGGCACCAGGACCCGCGCCGGCCCGCCGTCGGCGGGCGCCACGCAGATCTGCCGGTGGTCGTTCTGGAACACGAGCGTGGTGCCGTCCGGTGAGACGTCGGCCGAGCCCTGCCGTCCGGTCCCGCACGGCGGCCCGAACGACGGCGACAGGTTCCGCTGGGTCCCCGCGACGACGCTGTCCGGCCCCGGGGTCAGCGAGACCTGCCACAGCTCCTGGCGGAACTCCCCGCCGGGGTCGACCGCCATCACCGCGGTCTCGGTGGCGGTGCCGTTGCGCCCGGTCGCCGTGCACGTCACGGTGGTGGCGCCGACCGGGAACAGGCTGCCGGACGACGGCGTGCAGAACGGCGTGATCGGGGTTTCCCGGTCGGCGTCGATCGCGGTCGCGGGGTAGTCGATCACCGTCGGCGCGGTGCCGGTCACGGTCTTGTCGTGCACCGTGATCAGCGGCAGCCGCGGGTCCTTGACCCGCACGGTGATGTTCTCGGTGTAGCCGGGCCGCGCGGTGGGTTCGCCGTCCAGGCGGAATTCGACCTGGCAGTGCAGGAGCGAACCGATCGGCGCGGACGGGGAAACCGTGGCGGTTTCGACGAAGTCCGCCTTCTTCCCGCCGGGGACCTGCTGCGTCCCTTCGGGGCTGAAGGTCATCGTCAGGCCCGTGTCGCAGTACGGTACCGGCTGCACCTTCACCTTGAGTTCGGTGATCCCGCGGATGATCGCGTCGCTGATCTGGCCGGCGTCGGTGCTTTCGGTCAGGACGCCGTCGGTGCCCTTCGTGACCGCGGTGGCCTGGCCACGCCCGTCGAGGGCCGCGTCCGTGTCCGCCTCGAAGCTTTCCCCCGATCCGTCACCGCCGCCGGTGCTGGTCACCGCGGGCACCGCGACCACCCGGATCTTCGCGTCCGTCAGCGCGTGGACGACCGCATCGGTGGTCGGGAACACGCCGCGCTTGTCGTCCGCCGGCGACTCGTGGCTGGCGGCGTCGCCGACGAGGACGACGATCCGGTTGCCGGTGTCGCGGAAGGTGACCGCGCCGGTCGCGAGCTTCTGCAGGGCGACGTACCAGTCTTCGGCGGTGTCGTCGCCGCCGGTGGCGGTGATCCGGCCGAAGGCGTCGGTGAGCAGCTGCCGCTGGCCGGTGTTCTCGACCGGGGTGAGCGGCTGCTGCACGTAGAACGACCGCGGCGGGTTCGGCGGCGGGCCGTTCTTCGGGTGGTCGTCCACGAGGTCGCCGTACGCGGCGACGGCGAAGTGCGCCGACGGCTGCACCTTCAGCACCTCGTCGATGACGTGGCCGAGGTTCGTCTTGACTTCGCCGATGACCTTGTCCATCGAGCCCGTCTGGTCCATGAGCAGCACGATGTCCGGGTCCGGCGGGACCCGGTCGGTCTCCACCGTCTTGGGGACCGAGCCCGACGAGCCCTGCCCGACCGGCATGTCCACCACCGACGGGTCCACTCTGGACGGTCCCGGCGGCGCGGTGCGGGCGGCCGCCCGGGTCAGCGTGATCTTCGTGCCGTCGGCGGACCACACCGGCTGCGAGTCACGAGCCCGCAGGTACGGCGGGATCGGGATCTCGCCGAGGATCCGGCCGTCGGCGACGCGCGCGATCCGCACGGTGTCGACGCGGCTTTCGCTGCGGATGGCCGACCGGGTGAACGCGATCATCGTCGCGTCCGGCGACCACGCGGGGTGCTGCTCGCCCTTGGTCCCCTCCACCGGGCCGGTCAGCGGCCGGGGCCCGCTGCCGTCGGCGTTCGCCACGATGATCTCGTTGTCCGGGAATTCGCCGGTGCCGGTCTGGGTGTAGGCCAGCTGGGAGCCGTCGGCGGAGAAGGCGGGATCGGACTCGTCGGCGTCCGGGCGGTTCGTGAGGTCGTGGCGGTCGCCGCCGGTCGCGTCGGCGCTCCAGATGTCGGTGGTGCCGCCCGAGCGCAGCTCGGTGAACACCGGCTGCCCGCCCGTGCGGTAGGTCGGCTCGGATTCGCCGGTGCCGGACAGCGCCGACACGACCGAGACCTTGCCGCCGGCGATCTCCTCGACGTCGCCGAGCGGGTCCTGCGCGTGGGTGGTGAACGCCAGCCGCGTGCCGTCCGCGGACCAGGCGGGCTCGGCCGAGTCGCCGGGATCGAGTACCGCGCGGGTGACCGCGCCGCCGGTGTCGGCCATCAGGACCACGTCGCCGGCCGGGTGGAACCGCGTGGTGGTGAAGGCGATCCGGCCCGGTCCCCACGCCGGCTGGGTGTCGGCGGCGGGGTCGGCGGTCAGCCGCACCGGCGTGCCGCCGGCGGCCGGGACGGTGTAGACGTCCCCGGCCGGGTCGTCGCGGGTGCTGCTGAACGCGAGCCGGGTGCCGTCGGGCGACCAGCTCGGCGAGTCGTCGGCGGCGGGGCCGGCCGTCACCTGGCGCAGGCCGCGGCCGTCCACGCCGATGACGAACAGGTGCCGGCTGCCGGTGCGGTCC
Organism: Amycolatopsis sp. NPDC051102; assembly: GCF_040682815.1. Taxonomy (NCBI): domain Bacteria; kingdom Bacillati; phylum Actinomycetota; class Actinomycetes; order Pseudonocardiales; family Pseudonocardiaceae; genus Amycolatopsis; species Amycolatopsis sp. NPDC051102. The sequence goes on along the minus strand of NZ_JBFBBT010000001.1, from coordinate 1,367,420 downwards.
GAGGCGAAAGCGACCGTCCGGCCGTCCGGTGCCAGCGCCGGGTGGACGTCGGCGGTGTCGTCGTCGGTCAGCCGCACCGGGCTGCGGGCGCCGTCGCGCAGGTACCAGAGTTCGCCGTCACGTTCGGCGCCGCCGGGGGCCGCGGCGCGGTGGCTCACCCAGACGATGCCATCGGTGCCGGCGGACGCGTCGGAGTCGACGCTCGCCACCCCCTCCGGCAACGCCGGCTGGGCGCCCTTCCCGGACGCCTGGTACAGGTCGGTGGTCGCTTCGCTGACGTACCCGACGCGGTAGGGCGCTGGCCCCGGTGCGGGCGCCTGCGCCTCGGTCGGTGCCTGCGCTCCGGTGAGCGCCCAGCCGCCGAGCAGCGCGACGACCGCGACACCCGCCACCGCTCGGTTCGCGCGCATGGCCGTTCCTCCCCAAAGGTTTCCGCGGCTCAGCCGGCCTCGAACAGCTCGATCTCGGAGATCGCGACGTCCGTGCCGTTGAGCGAGCGGTGCAGCCCGACGACGTGCAGCTCGACGCTGGTCGCGCCGTCGCTGTTCTCGATCGGGACTTCCTGGGCGTCCGGCGTGTCGGCCAGCGCCATGTCGTAGGTCTTGCCGGTGGAGAACACCAGGTGCAGCTTCTGCGGCCGGTGCTCGGCCTGGAAGTTCGCGGCGTCGCCGGAGTAGACGATCGCCTTCCGCAGGTCCGCCGGGTGGTCGAAGGTGAACACCAGTGCCTGTTCCCGGTCGGCCGGGGCGGCCCAGAAGGTGTTCTTGGCGTTGTCGGTGACCAGGGGGGCCGCGTGCCCGGTGGTCTGCGCGGTCGCGGTCACCTTCACCGGGTGGACCGGGTTCAGCTTGGCCTCGAAGATGCCGGTGACCTGGCTCCACAGCCCGGTCGCCGCGGAGTTGATCGCCCCGCGGAACGGCTGGTACAACGCGTAGACCAGCGCGGAGAGCACCAGGAACACCGCGATGGCCCGGCGGATGACCTTGCCGACGGCCCGGCGCGCGCCCCGGGCCCGGCCGGTCCGGCGGCGGACGCCGTCCTTGCCCGGCCGCTCCCCCGCCCGGTGCTGCTTCGGCTTCCGGCCGAACAGCCGGCGCCACCACGACGTCTTGACGGTCTCGGACTCGGCCAGCGAGGCGCCGCAGCGGCTGCAGAAGTTCCGGGTGGGCGCGTTGCCCTTGCCGCACCGGCCGCAGATCAGGTCGCCGGGGTTGAGCACCTGGTCCTCGACCGTCTGCTGCACCGGCTGCCGGACCGGCGCGACCGGCTCGGCGGGCTGCACGACCTGCTGCTGCACCACCGGCTGCGACCGGACCGCGACGGGGCCGTCGTCGTCCCACTTCAGGTAGCGGCCGCATTCGCCGCAGAATTCGACGTCGGCGGGCCCCTGGTGCCCGCACTCGGTGTAGATGACCATCCGCTAGCCCTCCAGGACTTCCACCGCGACCCGCACGTGGGCGGGTACCGCGTCCACGACCGTCGCCGTCAGCCGCCGCACGTCGACCCGCGCCGGGTCGGGCACCCGCACGCGCACCTGCACCCAGGGCGGCCCCGGGTCCGGCAGCGGCGCGCCGGGCTGCGGCGACTCGACCACCCCGCCGCTGTCGGTCACCTCCACCGCACCCCCGGTCAGCAGCCGCACGTACTCGGCGAGCCCGCGCTGCGTCCCGCGCCACCGGTGCAGCTCGACCGAGCTCGTCACCAGCTGCCGCAGCTGCGCCGGGCTCCAGCTCTCGTCGACGCCCAGCGCGACCCAGTGCGCCAGCCGGCCGACGAAGTCCTCGGGCGCCAGCCGCGGGTCCAGGTAACCGGCAAAGTTGTCCAGTGTGGACAGAACGGGAGCGAGAACCTCGTCGAGCGCGCCGGTGAAGCTCTGCACGAACCGGTCCTCGGCGTAGACCGCGGGCAGCTGCTCGCCGATCGGGTGCGGGCTCGGCAGCCCCGGGATGCCCGCCCTCATGCGCCCGCCCCCTGCCCGAACCCGCGTGTTGACCTTCCAATCACGCGTGATGACCTTCCAATCACGCGAGATACGCGCTCAATCACACGAGATACGGAGTTCCGCTCGCGAACCACCTGCGCGGCAGAGGCATCTCGCGTGATCGGAGAGGAATCACGCGTGATTGGAAGGTCAACACGGGCAGCTGGACGGGGTCCAGCGCCGCTCGGCAGCCCGCGAATAGCCGCCCTCATGCGCCGGCCTCCCGCACCCGGACCTGGTGCCCGAAGGAGAACGCGAGCGCGTTCGACGGCAGGTCGAGCCGATCCACCTGGTCGCCGCGTTCGCGGGTGATCGGGTTCGCCGCGAACAGGCGCACGTCCTCCACCAGCTCGACGCCAGGGAGCCGTTGCAGCACCGCGAACACCTCGCCCGACTGCACCGGGCGCCCGAACGGCCAGCCTTCGCCGTCGGGGCCGCCGCTGAGCGGGTTGAAGTAGTCGTACAGCGCCTGGGTCGCCCGTGCCCCGAGGGTGCCCGCCGTCGTCCGGCGGCGGGCGCGCAGCCGCGCGACCACCGTGACGCCCTGGTAGAACGGCGGTTCCACGGACACCAGCGCGCCGACGCAGCGCCGTTCGTCGAGGGACCGCTCGATCCGGCCGCGCATGCCCGGGTCGAGCATCAGGGTCGCGAAGGCCAGCTCGCCGGTGTCCGGCACCGCGGGCACGACCAGGACGCGGATCGCGCCGGTCTCCCGGCCGTCCGGGCCGTGCGCCGGGATGCAGCGGACGCGGGCGGCTTCCGGTGCCGCTTCGCGCGCGAGCTGTTCGTAGTCCTCGGCCGTCACCGCGCGGTCGCGGGTGCGCAGCAGCAACGGACCGCGCACCTGGGCGTCCTGCACCGACTCGCCGTCCACCCCGCCGATCGCCGGCCGCCGGTTGACCACGCTGCTGACGAACGGGATCGGGTCCCGCTGCACCTCGAGGACCTCGCGGGCGACGTTGCCGCGCCGCCCGCCGCCGGAGCGGTATTCGGGCACGCGGATCGCGGCGGACTTGGCCGGGAACGCGCCGTAGTACCGGAGGTCGCCCTCGGGCTGGCGCACCGCCGGGCCGAACGCGATCTCCCCGCCGACCCGGTCGAGCATGACGTGCCGGTCGTCCGGCCCGGAGTCGGCGAACGACCGGACTTCGGTCCACTGCTGCCAGCCGTCCGGCCCGGAGACCTCGACGACGAGCTCGCCGTCGCCGGCGACCACCGGCGGACGCCCGAGCGGGAACCGCTGGCCGGGCGTGCCGTCCGAGGTGCCGACGATCTCGTTGCGGATCACCTCGGCGTGCACCGCGCCCGCCGTGCCGCCGATCGTCGAGGCCTCGACGGTGTGCAGCCGCGGCGGACGCTGGTAGAACGGCTGGTTCGGCTTGGCCTCGACCAGGCGGCACCGCAGCCAGCCGGCCCGGCGGCGGGCCAGCACCGACGCGGTGTGCCCGGGCGGGACGTGCACCACGATGTCCCCGGCCCGGTTGAACGCGCCGGTGCTGTCCCGGTCGACCTCGCACGCCGCCCAGCCGGTGCCGTCCCACGCCTCCCACAACCACGGCGGGTCGCGCGGGTCGACGCCCTGGCCTTCGACGTCGCAGTTCATCCGCAGCAGCACCGCGCAGCCGGGCACGGCGTCCGACAGCCCGAAGCAGACCGCGTCGCCCGGCGCGGGTGTCTCGCCGAAAGCTGCCGGACCGCCACCGACCAGCAGCTCGTCGGTGCGGTCGACCGGCGGCAGGCCGGTGTCGGCCGTGCTGGTGACCAGGTGCGCCAGCGAGCACGGCACGATCGTCAGCGTGCGCTCGACGGTGAACACCACCGGGTCCTCGACCTCGTTGCGGACGCTGGCGACCTGCTTGCCCGCCGAGACGACCACCGGCACGTCCCTGGCGGCCGAGAGCCAGAACGTCACGTCGGCGTGCGCCGCGGCCGGCGGGAACAGCCGCACCCCGATCAGGTCGAGGAAGCGCAGGTAGTGCAGGTCGGGCACCCGGTTGAGCCGGTAGAGCAGCTGGTCGACCATCTGCGCGAACGTCTCGATCAGCGTGACGCCGGGGTCGGAGACGTTGTGGTCCGTCCACTCCGGACAGTTGCGCTGGACGAGGAACTTGGCTTCGTCGACCAGGTCCTGGAAGGTGCGGTCGTCGAGGTTCGGCTTGGGCAGCGACATCACGCACCGTCCGCGGCGGGCTCGTGGGGCGGGATGACGTAGAACGGGAAGACGAGGTTGCGCGGGTCGTTGGTGCCGCGCAGGGTGTACCGGATGTCGATCAGCAGGGTCCCCCGGTCGGCCTCGGCGAAGCTGACCACGACGTCGTCGAGGGTGATCCGCGGCTCCCAGCGCTCGAGCGACGTCCGGACCTCGTAGGCGATCTGCCCGGCGGTCGCGGCGTCGGCGGGCGCGAACACGAGGTCGTGCACCGCGCAGCCGAACTCGGGCCGCATCGGGCGTTCGCCCGGCGCGGTCGCCAGGATCAGCCGGATGCTCTCGACGATCTCGCGCTCGCCGCCGACCAGTGCGATCGAGCCGGTCGCGTCGGTGTGCACCGGGAACGCCAGTCCCCTGCCGAGGAAGTCTTTCATCGGCACAGACACGTCAGCCTCCGATCAGGACGGTCGGGCAGCCCATGACGATCGGCGCGCCGCAGGCGGCCAGGTCGCCCATCCGGGCCGCCGGCATGCCGCCGATCAGCACCGTCGGGCAGCCCGGCGGCGCGATCGGCGTCGGCGGGTGCACCGCGGGCGGCGGGAACGAGCAGGTGTGCAGCGTGCCGACGTTGGCGGCGGGCATGCCGCCGATCAGCACGGTCGGCACGCCGGGCCCGGCGATGACGCCCGGGTGCCCGGTCGGATCGCCGACCCTCGCGGCTGGTGGCATGCGCACTCCCCCGTCAGTTGATCTTGACCACGCTGCCGCGCACGGTGACGACACCGCTCGCGGTCAGCTCCGTCTGGCCCTGCCCGGCGACCGAAACGGTGGCGCCTTCGACCTTCACCCCGGCCGTCCCGTTCAGCTTCAGCTGCGCGCCCGCCTCGACGCTGGCTTCGGCCTGGGCCTTCACGGTGACCTTCCGGCCCTTGAGCTCCAGCGGCCCGGCGCCGGCGTCGATGCTGACGCCGTTCTGCGCCTTGACCGTGACGCTCTTCCCGCTGGTCACCTCGATGACCTGGTTCTTCTGGTCGATCTTGACCACGAACTTCGCGTCGCCCGAGGACAGGATGATCCCGTCGTCCTCGGCGAACTCCAGCTTGTGGCCCTTCCGCGAAACGAAGCCCCGGAGGGTGACCTCCCCGCTGTTGGCGTCGACGGCGGGCTTGGTGAACTTCGGCGCGGTGTCCTTGCCGTTGTAGAGCCCGCCGAGCACGTAGGGCGCCTCGAAGTCGCCGTGCTCGAAGCCGACAAGGACCTCGTCGCCGACCTCGGGCAGCACGACCGCGCCCCGGTCCTTGCCGGCGCCGGGCTGGACCGTGCGGGCCCAGGTGCTGGTGAACTCCTTGTCCAGCCACGGGAACGTGAGCTTGACGCGGCCGAGCTTCGCCGGGTCCTTGAGGTCGCTGACCTGTGCCGGGACGAGCCCGGGCCACGACGAGCCGTGCGCGCCGCCGGCGACCAGGCCGTAGAGCGAGCGTTCCTGGCGGCCGGAGACGGTGAACTCGGTGGTGTAGCCGACCTCGGCGTTGAACAGGTGCCGCGTGCTGGTCAGCGTGTACTTCCCCGCGAAGGGCTGGCCGACGCCGGTGAGCGTGACGGCGGTGCCGGCGCGCAGCTTCGGGTTGCCCTTCGCGACGCCGTCGAGTTCGGTGCAGGCGCTGCCGAGCTTGGCGGCGAGTGCCTTCGCGGTCGCGTCGGCCTCGCCCTGGGCCCGCCGGGGCGAGGCGGCGTCGAGGAACGGCGGGCTCGCGAACTTCCCGGCGAGCTCGATCGGGTCCACCCCCGGCACGTCCGTGCCCGCGTTCTTGGGGGTCGCGGTGGCGGTGATCGCCTGCTTGTTCTCGTAGTCCCAGCCGGTGGCCCGCACCTCGGGGACCTGCTCGGCCGCGGTGACGCTGGCGCGCAGGCTGACCAGCGTCCCGTGCGCCTCGAGGACGAGCGGGTCGGCGGTCGCCTTCGTGGTGGTGGAGGGCGCGCCGGACGGCTTCTCCGGGAGTTCGAAGTTCAGCTTCCCGTCGCGGACGGCGATCTGCGCGCCCACCGCGTCGGCCAGCCGCGTCAGGAACTCCCAGTCGCTGACGTTGTCCTGGCTGAGCTGGGTGTTCGGGCGCCCGCCGAAGCCCTTGACGTCGTCGATCTTCCCCGCCGGGATCTTCGCGCGCTGCGCCACCTTGTGCACGACGTCCGCGACCGTCATGTTCGGGTACGCGGCGACCCGGCGGCCGCGGAACAGCCGGTGCGCGTGGTCGTACCCGCGGACCTCGGTGAACGTGCCGTGCCGGTCCAGGTCGATCGCGACCGCGGTGACCTCGCCGGAGAGCAGGTCCTGCGGGGCTTCGGGGTCGGAGGTCTGCACCTTCAGCTTGATCTTCGCCCCGACCTTGAACTTGCCCTTCTCCAGCACGACGTACCCGGGGTCGCGGAAGCGGAGCACGAAGGTGTCCGGCAGGTTCCGGCTGTCGTCGACGTAGGCGTAGCTGAGCATCACCTTGACGTCGTCGGGCAGCGGGGTGCCCTCGACCTCGACCATGAGGGTGTTCGTGAAGGTCTCGTTAGCCATCGAGCTCCTCCAGCGCGGGCACCAGGAGCCGGGTGCCGGGCCGCAGCCGCATCGGGTCGTCGATGTCGTTGGCGTCGGCGATCTCGCGCCACTTCCCGGCGTCGCCGTAGGCGCGGAACGCCACCGACGCGAGCGAGTCCCCGGCGACGATCACGTGGGTGTCGCGGGCGGCGAGCGCGCCGGACGTCGGGTTCTGGCCACCGAGCTCGCCCGAGATCTCCTCGAGGTTCACCGTGCAGACCGCGCGCACCGGCGTCCCCGACGGGGTGAACAGCGTGTACTTGGCGGTGACGGACGAGACGTAGGCGGGGAAGCCGGTCATGCCGCCCCACTTGAAGATCACCCACGGCGGCGACGGTTTCCGGCTGTTGCGGCTGTCCTCGGTGGCCACGCAGCAGGTGAACAGCTGCTCGACCTTCTTGACGACGGCGTCGTCCATCTTGTCGGTGGCGTCGAGGAACATCTCCAGCGCGAGCTTGGCCGGATCGGAGCCCTTGAACTGCGGCGGCGCGCTCTTCTTGGCGTTCGGCTGCGCGTCGCGGCCCCACTTGGCGTTCTTGCTCAGCGACAGTTCCTTGGGGTTGAACTGGAACTTGATGTCGAAGAGCTTGTCGCCGGGCGGCTGCCCGGTGCCACCGGACTGCGGGGGTTTCCGGACCTCCAGCAGGGCGCGCTGCAGGTTGTTCGGCGCCGGTTCGCCGGAGCCGTAGGCGGCCGGGGGCGCGGAGCCGGCCGAGGTGAAGGTGACGGGTGAGGAGGCCATGGCTAGCCCTTCTTCGCCGGGCTGAGGAAGCCGTGGTGGGCCAGTTCGAGGGTCTCGGTGGCGACCTTGGGCGAGTCGGGCGAGAGCTGCGGGCCGCTCCAGCGCACCGGGACGACGCCTTCGAGGGCCCAGCTGGCGATGACGGTGCCTTCGAGGGTGCGGGCCTCGATGGTGGCGGTCTTGCGTTCGATCCCGCTCGCCAGGCTGGCGAACCACTTGGTGATCTGCGAGCTGGCCGCGGTGACGGGCCGCGAGAGCTTGATGTTCGAGTACTTGATCCGGGTCGGCAGCTGCCAGACCATCCCGTTGTTGCCGCCCTCTTCCCGCTGTTCCATGACGAATTCGCAGCCGAGCCCGTCACAGCTGGAGAAGGCGCCGAGGTTCCCGAGGTTCTTGTCGTCCAGCTTGACGACATAACAGACGGCGACGGCCTCTTCGGTGTCCGGCATCGGCATCTCCTTCAGTGCGGGCGATCGGTGAGCGCACCGCGGCGCTCACGGTCGAGACGGAGTTCGGTCTTGAGCCGCCGCAGCAGCGGGTCGAAGAGCTGCCTGACGAGTTCGTCGGGCTCCGGCGGCGCGGCGGCGGGGGCGGGGTCTCGTTGGACGGTGGGGGCGTCCGCCGGTGGTGCCACGACAACCGGGGTGACGGGGGCCTCGGTGGTCCGCTGGACCGGCGGCGGCGCTGGCGGTGGGCCGGCGGCGGCTGGGGGGTCGGGGATGCGCGCGACCGGCAGAGGTGCGGCTCTTTCGGGGAGGGGCATCGGATCCGGAACGGTTCGTGGGAGCGGTGCGGCATCGAGGGTTCGCGCCACCGGGAGCGGTGGCGGCGGGGCCGGGGTTTCCGCCGCGCGGGCAACGGGAAGGGACGTTTCCTCCACCGTTCTTGCCAGCGAAAGCGCGGATGTCCCGATCGTGGGTGAGGTTGGCGCCTGTTCCGCTCGGGCGACAGTGAGCGTGGGCCGCTGCGCCGATCGAATCACCGGGGCGACGGCCGCTGCCGACGGGAGTGCCGCGGTTTCGATCGCTCGGCTCACCGGGAGGGCGGATCGCTCGACCGACGGTGCTTCGATCGCCCGGCTCACCGGAAGAGCTGGTGCGTCCAGCGTCCGGGTGACCGGGCGGGGCGGCTCTCGGACCGTTTGCGTCAGCGGAAGTGCCGAGGTCTCGATGGCCCGGCTCACCGGCAGCTCAGGCGCTCGTGCGGCCGAAGGCGCGGAAGCTTCGACCAGCGCAAATTCCTTCGCTGATGGGGCCATCGGAAGCACCGGCGTCTCGACAGCTCGGCTGACCGGAAGTGCGGCCTCCGGCGCATTCCGCCCCACCGGGGTCTCGACGGGTTCCTGCACCCCGCGAACCACCGCAAGGGTGGGAGCCTCGGTCGCGCTGCTCGTCGGAAGAGGAAGCGTCGGCGCCGGACTCTCGATCGCCCGGTTCACCGGAAGGGGCGACTTCTGTGCCGCCTGAGTCAGCGGAAGAGCGGGCTCGTGCGCGGTTTGCGCCACTGGCAGCGCCGGGGTTTCGACGGCCCGGCTCACCGGAAGGGCCGGCTCCTGCGCCCTCGGGGCCACGGCAAGAGTCGGCGCCTCGGTGCTGGTCACCGGCGGAGTGGGCTCGTCCCCCACCTGGGTCACCGGAAGCTCCGGTGGCTCGTCGACGGCTCGGGCCACCGGCAAGGCCGGCGGCGGGGAAACGCTCGTCGAGCCGCCCGGTGTCCCGGGCGGCTCCGTGGTTCCCACCGTCTCGAGCGGATGGAACGTGTTCACCGGCGACGACCGTCCCGGCGGCGGCAAGGCATCCTCAACCCGTTGCGCCACCGGCAGTGCCGGTACGGAAGCCGGCACCGGGCGGGGCGCCGGTTCGGGCAGGATCGGCGCGCCGAGTCCCAGCCGCCGTGGCGCCGCCGGCTCGGTCCGCTGGACGACCGGCAGCACCGGACGCGCGGCTTCGGCAGCCGCCGGCTCCGGGGCCTGGAGCGGCAACACGGGTTCGGGCGCAGCCAGCTCGGCCGGGGCCTCCTCGGCGATCGCCTGGACCGTCCGCATCGGCGGGACGACCGTGGCACTGGCCGAGGTCAGCGGCCGCACGGCCTCGCTGGACCTGACAACCGGCAGCACCAGCGAAGGCGCAGGCTCGGCGGACGCCACCCGGACCGTCGGCACCGCACCCCCCGGCACCACCGCCCTCTGCACAGAAGCAGCAGCCGCAGCCTCCGGCGAAACCGCAGCTTCCGATGGCGCCGCGCGTTCAGGCGCGAAAAGGGGCCCCAGCGGCGCAGCCGCCTCCGACGGGACCGCGGCCGCCCGCGACACAACGCCCTCCGCCGGCACAGAACCCACCGACGGAACCGCAGCCTCAGACGGCGCGGCGGTCCCAACCAACGCAGCGCTCTCCGGCGGAACCGCAGCCGCCGAGGTCACAGCCGCTCCACCCAACGCGGCATCCTCCGGCGGAACCGCAACCGTCGGCGGCGCAGCGGCCCCAACCAGCGCAGCCCCCTCCGGCCGCCCAGCCGTCGACGACGGCGGCACGGCGACCTCCAAGGGCCCTGCGACTTCCGCCGGTTCAGCGTCCTCCGACAACCCAGCGGTCTCCGACGAATCCGCACCTTCCGCCGAAGCCGCACGCTGCACCGAAGCGCCCCACAACCGCCCCGCCCCGATCCGCTTCCGGGTCGTGCGCTGCAGCACCGGCATCGCCGGCGGAGGCGTCTCGACGGCCCGCGGCCGGGCCACACCGCCGATGACACCGGCCGGCTCCTCCGGACCGACCCGGTGCCCGAGCGGCTCCAGGTAAGCCGGGCTCTGCCAGGACGTCAGCGACGAACTGAACCGCTGCACCGGGTTCACCAGCGGGTGCTCGGCGAGGACGGGCCGGATCGGCGGCACGGTCCGCCACTCCGCCCGCGCCACCGGCAGCGCGGCGGGCGCAGGCGCGGGTGCCGGGCCCGCTTCCTTCCTGCGAAACCACATGGCAGCGTCACCGTCCCTGGCTCATCCGGGTGTTGATCCGGGCGATCTCGGCGACGTAGGTCAACCGGTCGGGGTGTTCGAGGTCGAGGATGTCGTCGAGGGACCAGTGCAGGTGGTAGGCGACGTACGCGACTTCCTCGTGCAGCCGGTCGGCCGCGTACGTCACGATTCCCCCAGGCGGCCGCCGGCGACGTCGACGACGAAGCTGTGGCCGCACTCGGGGCACGCCACGCCCGCCCGGGTGTGCCCTTCGCTGTTGATCCGGCGGTACATGTCCTGCAGGAACGCCAGGTCCGAAGCGAACAGGTTCTCGATGACCCCGGCGTGGACGTCGGTGATGTCACCGATCCGGGTGACGACCCGGGCCAGCAGCACCACCGTCAGGAACGCCGAGTTCTCGCGCACGCGGTCGTCCCGCAGCGGGATCAGCTCGTCGCGGGCGGTGGCCAGGCGCATCACCCCGGAGTGGTGCACCTTGCCCTCGTCGTCGACGTACCCGCGCGGGAGCTCGAAGGCGAACTCCGTTCTCAGCTTCGGCCGGTCCGGCTGGGGCTCGCCCACCGGCGAGGGGGCCTCCTCGGCCGGGGCCGGCGCCATCACCCTGCGCATCGGCTCACTCGACTTCCATCTGCTCGTAGGTGATCACGAGCTTCTCGGTGAGGACGCTGGTGTCGCCGGCCTTGAGCGAGCCGATCTCCAGGCTCTTCGGCCACGCGTTGGTCAGCTTGTAGCGCTTGAGCGCGGTGCCTTCGTAGTCGTAGACGATGATGGCGCCGCCCTTGCGCGCGGCGGCCATCTTGCCGAAGTGGGCGTCCTTGACCCACTTCTCGAAGCTGTTGTCGTCGGTCAGGCCGCGGGTCAGCGTGACCTCGCCGGCCTTGGGGCGGCCGGGCAGCTTCTTGATGACGTACTTGCCGTCGACGGTGTTCTGCTTGAGCTCGATGACGTCCTGCTCCATCTTGAGGCCGGAGACCTCGGAGATCTGCTTGATCTGGACGCCGTCGATCTCGAGCCCGAAGGAGTGGCCTACCGCCTTGTCAAGATCGGGAAGTGCCATGTCTGTGGAGTCCCTTCACTCACTCGTTGACGAGGCTGGTGCCGCCGGACATCTGGGCCAGCCGGAAGATCACGAACTCCGCCGGTTTCACCGGGGCGATGCCCACTTCGCAGATCACCTGGCCGAGGTCGATGCCCTCGGCCGGGTTGGTCTCCCGGTCGCACTTGACGAAGAACGCCTCGTCCGGTGTGAGCCCGAACAGCGCGCCCTTGCGCCACTCCATGACCAGGAACGCGCTGATCGTGCGCCGGATCCGCGCCCACAGCGCGTCGTCGTTGGGCTCGAACACGACCCACTGCGTGCCGACGAGGATCGACTCCTCGAGGTAGTTGAACAGCCGCCGGACGTTGAGGTAGCGCCACGCCGCGTCGCTCGAGAGCGTCCGCGCGCCCCAGACCCGGATGCCCTTGCCCGAGAACGACCGCACGCAGTTGATGCCGATCGGGTTGAGCAGTTCCTGCTCGGCCTTGGTCAGGTGGGTCTCGAGGGCGAGCGCGCCGCGGACGACCTCGTTGGCCGGTGCCTTGTGGACGCCGCGGGTGGCGTCGGTGCGGGCCCACACCCCGGCCATGTGGCCGCTCGGCGGGATGAACGTGTTGGTGCCCGTGGCGGGGTCGAGCACCTGGACCCACGGGTAGTAGAGCGCCGCGTACTTCGAGTCGTAGCCGGCCGCGTCCTGGCGCCAGTTGCGGACCTCCTGCGGGTTGAGCGACGGCGGCGGGTCGATGATCGCCATCCGGTTGCCCATCAGCTCGCAGTGGGCGATCATCGCCAGCTGCACCGCCTTGACGCCGTCGAGGTCGAGCAGCTCGCGCTGGTAGGCGGCCATCAGGTCCGGCGCCGCGACCATGGTGATCTCGTCGATCGCCTCCAGGCCGCCGAAGCCGGTGCGGTCGGCGACGTCGCCGACGTAGTCGTCGGCCGCGACCCGGCGCGGCACCGGCGGCGCCTGCGGCGGTTCGGTGAGCACCGCGGCACCCTTGTCGGGCTTGGTGACCGCGCCGCCGGAGGCGAGCTCCTCGACGGTGACGAAGCTGGACTTCTCCCGCACCGCGGTGACGACGTTCTCCTTGGTGCGCTTGGTCGTCACGTTGTGCGTTTCGACGACCTTGCCGTCCTGCTTGACGAGCACGGTGAACCGGTCGTCGGCCGGGTTGTCCCCGGACGGCTCGGCGACCTCGACGGTGATCTCGCCGGCCTGCTTGCCCTCGGGCAGCTCCTTCGCGACGAACCGGTAGCCGCCGAGCACGGCCTGGCGTGCGGAGATCTGCTTCGGCGCGGCGCCGTTGTCGTGGGCGCGCGGGCCGCCGATGCGGACGACGTAGCAGTTGGCGCCGCCGTTGAGGAAGTAGCCGTAGACCGACTGGGCCAGGTAGCAGCCCTCGAGGAAGTCGCCGAAGGTCTGGGTGAACTGGCCCCAGTTGGACACCAGCGTCGGGGTGTTGAAGGGACCGTCCGCCGCGAAGCCGACGAAGGCGGCGACCGCGGTGCCCACGCCCTCGATCGGCCGTGCGCCCGCCTCGATCTCCTCGACGTACACCCCCGGCGTGAGATAGGTGGGCATGCGTGCCTCCCTTGTCGACGCACAAGTCTTGTCCCCGGCGATGCTGCTGCCGGCGCGTTCTCCGCGGAACGACCGTGCGGCTAGGCCCGCGGGAACCGATCTCTGCCCTAAAAGGCAACTGCCCGTCCGGGCAGCGCTGCCCGCCCTTCCGGTCGTTGGCAACCGCCCCGCGAGGGCCGAAAGTGAAACCCATGCCGACCGGGCGGGACCAGGCGTCACGGGAGCCGTCCACGCCACCGGCGCGGACGGCCCGGCCCGTGCGCCGGACGGCCCCGCCGGCGTTGCTGCGCCTGCAAGCGGCCGCGGGCAACGCGGCGGTGACGGAACTGGTCACGTTGCAGCGGCAGGGTTGCCCCGCTCCCCCGGTCGCGCCGCCCAGGGTCACCCCGGCGGCCGACCCGAAGTTCCAGTCGCTGAAAAAGGACGTCGGCGCCCAGGCCCGGTCGGCGAAGGCGCATCCGCCGGCCGGCGCGGAGGTCAAGCAGGCTCAGGACGCGGCGGTCGCGCCCGCCGACGACAAGGACGCGCAGGCCAAGGCGGCCCAGGCGGACAAGATGGCGGCGGCGAAGCCGGCCGGGTTCGACAAGGCGGGGTTCATCGCCGCGGTGAACGCCGCGATCGCCAAGCAGGCGCCGAAGAACCTCGACGAGGCCGACAAGTTCGCCGGCTCCGGCAAGGCCGACCAGGTCAGGGCCGAGGTGCTGGGCAAGGTCACCAGCGGCAAGGACGCCTCGGCCAAGGACGTCACCGACCGGACGAAGGAGCCACCGGATCCGAGCCGGGCGGTGGACAAGCCGGTGACGCCGTTGCCGGAGGCGCCCCCGGCCCCCGCGCTGACCCCACCGGACCCGCGCAAGGCGACGCCGGACAAGGCCCCGCCCGAGCAGACCGACCTGCGCGCCGACCAGTGCGAGACGCACTCGGCGATGGCCTCCGCGGGCGTGACGGACCAGCAGCTGGCCCAGTCCAACGAGCCGGCGTTCACCGGCGCGCTGGCGGCGAAGCAGGAGGGCGAGCAGCACACGGCCTCGGCGCCCGCCGCGGTCCGCGAGTCCGAGGCCGGCGCGCTCGCCGCCGTGACCGGCGCGGCCCAGGCGTCCGGGCAGGCCGCGATGGCGGGCATGACGGGCGCGCGGTCGTCGTCGGCCCAGCACGGCCAGGCGAAGAAGTCGGCGACGAAGACGAAGGACGAGCAGGACCGGGCGCGGATCACCGGCGAGATCAAGGCGATCTTCGACGAGACCAAGGCGAAGGTCGAAGGCGTCCTTGGCGCGCTCGACGCCGAGGTGGCCAAGCGGTTCGAGGCGGGCGAGGCGCAGGCCAAGGCGGCGTTCACGGCCGACCACCAGGCCCGGATGAAGCGCTACAAGGACGAGCGTTACGACGGGATCACCGGCGCGGCGCGCTGGGCGTACGACCTCTTCGCCGACCTGCCGGCCGAGGCGAACAACCTGTTCCTCGAGGCCAAGAAGGTCTACGAGGGGAAGATGCAGGGCGTCATCGGCGACATCGCGGACTTTGTCGGCCAGAAGCTCGGCGAGGCGAAACAGCTCATCGCGGACGGCCGCACGCGGGTGCAGCAGAAGGTGGCGTCCCAGTCGCCGGCGTTGCGCAAGATCGCGGGCGAGGCGGCCACGGAGTTCGGCAGCCAGTTCGACGACCTGGAGAAGTCGGTCGACGAGAAGCAGGAGTCGCTGGTCGAGGACCTGGCGCAGAAGTACACCGAGGCCCGCAACGCCGTCGACGAGGAGATCAAGTCGCTGCAGGCGGAGAACAAGGGCCTGTGGAGCAAGGCGAAGGAGGCGGTCGGCGGCGCGATCGAGACGATCCTGAAGCTGAAGGACATGCTGCTGGGCGTGCTGTCCCGGGCGGCGAACGCGGTCGAGCTGATCATCGCCAAGCCGATCGAGTTCCTCGGCAACCTGGTCAACGCGGTGAAAACGGGCGTGCTGAACTTCGGCGCGAACATCGTCCAGCACCTCAAGGACGGGCTGAAGGGCTGGCTGCTGGGCAACCTGGCGAGCGCGGGCATCGAGATCCCGGAGGCGCTGGACGCCAGGGGAATCCTGAAGATGGTGCTGTCGATCCTGGGCCTGACGTGGGCGAGCGTGCGCGCGCGGATCCTCCGGTTCATCCCGGAGCCGGTGCTGGCCAAGCTGGAGCAGACTCTCGACGTGGTCCGGATCCTGATCACCGAGGGCGTCCCGGGCCTGTGGCGGTGGGTGGTCTCGAAGCTGGGCGACCTGAAGGAGATGGTGCTCGGCCAGATCAAGGACTTCGTGATCGAGAAGATCGTCAAGGCGGGCATCACGTGGATCATCTCGATGCTCAACCCGGCGGCGGCGTTCATCAAGGCCTGCAAGGCGATCTACGACATCGTGATGTTCTTCGTGGACAAGGCGGCCCAGATCAAGGAGTTCGTGGACTCGGTACTGGACTCGGTGGAGTCGATCGCCCGCGGCGGAGCCGGAGCGGTGGCGGGGCTGATCGAGCGGACGCTGGCGAAGGCGCTGCCGATGGTGCTGGGGTTCCTGGCGAGCCTGCTCGGGCTGGGCGGGATCTCGGAGAAGATCAAGTCGATCCTGGAGAAGGTCCAGGCCCCGGTGGGCAAGGTCATCGACTCCGTTGTGGGGACGATCGTCAAGGCGGGGAAAAAGGTCTGGTCGAAGCTCAAGCGCGGGGGTACCGCGGTCGCCGAAGGGGCGAAGGGCCTCAAGGACGCGCTGCTCCGGAGACTGAAGGCCAAGACACCCGTCAGCATGATGGGCAACAGCCACTCGATCTATCTCGAAGACCGCGGCGGCCGCCCGACCCTGATGATGGCCAGTCACGCCGACCCGCTGATCGACAAGATCGACCGGGCGCTCGCGCACGACGTCGTGAAGAGCAAACCCGCCGTCGCCGGCCAGCTCTCCGCCATGCGGGGCACGGTCGTCGCCCACGAGACCAAGCTGAACAACGCCCTCGCCACGAGCGCGAAGGAGGAAATCCAGCACGCGGAGGCCGAGATCTGGCAGCAGCGGCAGCTGATCGCGGCCACGCTCCAGGCGATCGGCCACGAGATCGACCTCGACCTCCTCAAGGAATCGACCTACGTGCTGGGCGGCGAAATCCGTTCGGAGTACCGGCGGGACGGAAAGTTCCGCCCGACGTTCTACGGCGGCTTCAACGGCGCGGCGGAAGCGAAGCGTGGGCGCGAACTCAGCCGGCTGATGAGCCTGAAGTTCAAGGAAGCCGCCAAGTGGCAGAAGGACCCGGTCTACACGATGAGTTCGTCCTACATCTGCCCGGGGAAGGACTACGATTCGCCCCACCTGGTGGCCGGCATCGGCAACACGGCGATCAACCTCGACCACCGGAACCCGAGCGTCATCCAGCACTGGAACGGGACCGGCCGGAAGTCGGACCAAGTCACCCGTACTGCGTTCTTCAACCAGCTCGACAACCTGCACGGCATGTGCGGAACCTGCAACAAGTCCAACGGTGCGGCCGAAAGCGGCACCGGGATCTGGAACGTCGAGCCCGGGTTCAAGGGGCCGGACGGCACCTAACCCTCTTCTTCGCCCTCTTCCTCGCGCTGCACGAAGGTCTGCGCCATCTTCTCCTCTTCGCCCTCTTCGGCCACCGGAGCTTCCTCCCGCTGAACGGCCGCCGAGTCGTCCGAAGCGTGCCCGCCGTCCTCGCACCGCTGCACACCGGCAGCCGCCACCGGCGCAGGCGCCGACATCAGCCGGTCCGCGTTCGCGACCGCCTCGCGCTCGAAGCGGTCCGAAGGATCGGAAACCTTCACCCCACCACCGGCGTCGGTCCCCTCCACCGGCCCGCTCCGCTGCTGCACCACGTGCGTCAGCTCGTGCGCCAGCATGTGCTTCCCGCCCTCGGACGAAGGGTCGTACTTGTCCCGCTGGAACACGATGTTCGAACCCACCGTGTAAGCCTGGGCATTCACCGACTTGGCCGAATCATGCGCAGCCCCATCGGTGTGAACCCGGACGTCGCCGAAGTCGTGACCGAAGCGGGACTCCATGTCCGTCCGCGTTGCGGCGTCCAGCGGTGCGCCGCCGCCCGAGCCGACGACGTCGTGGACCGGGGAGCGCTCCTCCTCGATCAGGGCGCCCGTTCCCGCGTTGCCCACCGCGCGTTGCAGGCCCAGCATGCCCGCCGGGCCCAGGACGTCGGTGCGGCCCGCCGCGGCCGCTCGGCCCAGCAGGTCCGTGTCGTCCCGCTCGGGCCGGTCGCCGCGTGGCCGCAGGGTCGGTTCGAGGTCGTTTTCGTGGCCGTGCCCGCGCATGTCCGCTCCCTCCGCCGCCGTCCCAGCTTGCCGCGTCGGCGCGCCGCGCACCAGACTGACGGGCGCGGCCGGACGGGCAGCGAACGCTGCCCGAAGGGGCAGCTCAGCCGTCGGTCACCATCGCCAGGTACGGGCCGAACTCGCGGTCGAGGCACAGCCGGCCCAGCTTGCGGTACTCCCGGGCCACCGCGCCGACCAGGTCGCTCATCGACACCGGGCGCCCCGCCTCGGCCGCCAGGTACGCGCCGGTGACCGCGGCCGAGCGGATGTGGCCGCCGGCCAGTTCGAAGGCCTCGGCCAGGAACGGCAGGTCCAGGTCCGCGCTGCGCGGCAGCCGCGCGCCCAGGCAGCGGTCCCACAGGCGGTGGCGGAGTTCGACGTCCGGCAGCGGGAAGTCCACGATCACGTCCAGCCGCCGGGTGAACGCCTCGTCCAGGTTGGCCCGCAGGTTGGTCGCCAGCACCGCGATGCCGTCGAACGTCTCCATCCGCTGCAGCAGGTACGCGCTTTCGATGTTGGCGTACCGGTCGTGCGCGTCGCGGACCTCCGACCGCTTGCCGAAGATCGCGTCCGCCTCGTCGAACAGCAGGACGCCGTTGACGCCGGCGGCTTCGGTGAAGATCCGTTCCAGGTTCTTCTCCGTCTCGCCGACGTACTTGTCGACCACCGTCGCCAGGTTCACCGTGTACAGGTCCAGCCCCAGCGAAGCGGCGATGACCTCGGCGGACATCGTCTTGCCCGTCCCCGAGTCCCCCGCGAACAGCCCGGTCACGCCGCGGCCGCGCCCGCCGCCGGGGCGCATCCGCCACTCGTCGAGCACCTGGTCGCGGTAGCGCGCCCTGGCCGCCAGTTCGTCCAAAAGGGACAGCACGCCGGCCGGGAGCACCAGGTCGGGCCAGCCGACCGCCGGCTCGATCCGCCTCGCCAGCCGTTGCAGGCCGGCGGCGTTCTGGCTGCGCGCGCCCGCCCGGACGTGGGACGTCCGGACCAGGCCGTCGTCGGCCAGCGCGGTCACCGACGCGGCCTTCGCCGCGCGGGCGATCTGCCCCGGCCCGAGCACGAAGTGCGCGGTCGCCTCCCCCGGGTCGACGTCCGGGGCGAGCCGGCCGTCCAGGCTGCTGCGCCACAGTTGCGCGCGATCCGCACCCGACAGCGGCAGCGCGTCGAGCTGCAGCGGCGGCGTGCCGCTCCACCGCGGGTCCCAGGTGCCGGTGCCGTGCACCACCAGCGGGATCGCCGGGTGCGCCAGCTCGTCCAGCCGCGGGTCCTCCACCGGGCCCAGCACGATCCCGGCGCCGCGCAGCAACGCCTCGCGCCGCAGCGACGCCGTCAGCTCGCCGTGGCCGGGGCCGGCCTGCCAGCGCGCCGCGTCGACCACCAGCGCCGGGCGCCCGGCCGCGGCCAGCGCGCCGACACCGAGGTCCTCGGCCCCGCCACCGGGGTGTTCCTTCAGGTAGACCAGCCCGACGCGGCCCTCGATCGCGCGGGCGAGCCGGTCGCGGCCCGGGACTTCGACGAGCTCGGTGCCCAGGTGCGCGCAGCCGGCGAGTTCGGGCGCGAGCCGGTCGTCGCCGAGCAGGTGGTTCACCACGCGGTCGGGGACGCGCAGCGTGCGCGAGAGGAACGGCCGTTCGTCGTCGCCCACGGTGAGCAGGCCGCAGCTGATCAGCGGGGAGCCGGCGTCGAGCCGGGCGCGTCCGGTGGCCGAGGCTTCGGCGATTCCGCACAGGCGCAGCGCCAGCCCGGCGGTCGCGCGGCGGCGGGTCACGTCGTCGTTGAGGTAGCCGTAGAACTGCTCGAACCGGCTGTCGAGGTCGGGGGCGAGCGCGACCAGCAGCAGTTCGACGTCGACCCCGGTGAGGTCCGCGCGGTCGGCGAGCGGGCGCAGCCTGCCGTCCGGGACGGAGTCGGTGAACGGCGCGAACGGCTCGCGGTGGCCCTCCAGCAGCGCGTCGATCGTCTCGTTCGACAGGTACAGGCCGCGGAACGGGTCGTCGGGGTTCGGGTCGGCCGCGCGCCGGACGTCGACCGCGTCGCGGATCCGCTGTTCGAGCCGCGCCAGCCGGCCGAACAGGTACTCCAGGCTCACCGGGGGTTCCGGTGGGTCCGCGCCATGGCGACCCGGCGCTGCCCGCCGACGGCCCCGGTTTCGGACACCCGGTGCCCGACGAGCTCGCCGTCGCCGGTGTCGAGCTTGAGGCCCTCCTTCGCCGGCGGCCCGGCCGGGTAGACGCGCCCGGTGTGGATCGGCGCGGAGACGACGACGTCCAGCGACGGCTTGAGCTCGCCGCCGAGCGCGGTCCACACGTCGGCGAACGCGCGGTCCTCCGGCGGTGGCAGCGCGACGGTCATCGGCACCGGCAGCCCGGTTTCGGCCAGCGACCCGGTGAGCACCTCGGCCGGCACGGCTTCGTAGCGCAGCAGGCCGAGCAGCAGGTCCGACAGCACGCGGTGCTCGTCTTCCGGCCGCTGGGTCCACGCGGTGACCAGGTAGGACAGCTTGACGTGCTTGGGCGGCAGGTGCCGCGCGGCGACCTCGCCGCGCTGGTCGTACTCGTTGAGCAGCCCCCGCGACCGGCGGCGCATGTCCTCGCGCACGTCGTAGAGGTAGATGTTGACAGTCGGCGCGTTGCGCCGGGCCGCCCAGTCCTTGGTCGGCGCGTCGAAGGCGACCTCGACCTCGCTGCCGCGCAGCGCTTCGTCCTTCACCAGCCGCCGAAGCGCCTCGTCGACCTCGTGGATCACCGGCGGACCTCCTAGCACTGGCGGTCCTCCCACGATGATCGCGAGCAGCCGGCCCGGCCAGCCGCGCAGCGGCAAACCTTCGGGTACGCCCGGCTGCCCGTACGGGCAGGGTCAGCTCAGGCGGGTGAAGACGAAGTCGGCGGCGAGGCCGTGATCATCGCTCCACTCGCCTTCGTACCGGAGCTGGGGATCGGCCGAGACGAGCTCTCCGTGATAGGACTGGTTGCCGTCGGAATCGGAGTCGGTGGCGGAGAGGCGCGTCGGGCCCGGGGCGGCCACCGCGACGAAGTTGCTGCTTCCCGGCAGGCCGTTGATGGTCCACTGACCGCCGTAACAGGGCTCAGAGCCGGCGCACCGGCTCTGGTCGAGCCGGTGCAACGTGATCGTGCCCGTGTCCGGATCGCTCCAAGGATTACCGTAGACGCGCTTCTTGGAGAAAATGATCTGCCACTTCCCGGTCAGGTCGGGAGCAGCGGTGGCCGCGGTGGCGGGGTGGTCCGGGACCGTCGCGCCATCAGCGGAACCGCCGAGCGGATCACCGGGGCCGGAACCGGGCGGCCGCGACGGCCGGGCCGCCGGATCGGGCGACGAAACGGCCGGCGGCGGCGCGGGCGGCGGCGAGGCCGCCGCGCTCGGCGAGGCCCCGGCTGCCGGTGGCGCGCTCGTCTGCGGGGGAATCTTCGGCGCCGCGAGCGCGGACAACGAACTCGGCGCGCTACCGGCCCGAACGGCCGGGCCGGCGGACGCGGGTAGCCCGAACAACCCGCCGGCGAGGAGCAGGATCGCGGCGACGGCCTTGCGCAGCACGCCCGGGTGCTCCTGCGCCAGCCTGAACGCCGCGGTGTCGAGGAACGGAACCCGCAGCATCAGCTGGGAGACGGATTCCGCACCCCGGCCGAGCGCTCCGGGCGCCCGGGCGAGCAGCCCGTCGCGCTGCGCGCCGGCCCGGTCGGCGAGCCGCCGGTCGCCGTGTTCCCTGGCGGAGTCGATCAGCGCCGTGAGGAGCTCGGCCGCCTCCGCCACCCGCTCGGTGTCGGCCCGGCGGGTGGCCAGCGCGTAGGTGAAGTAGGCGATGTCGGTGCGGGAACGGGCGCGCCGGGCCGCGCGGAGGCCGAGCCCGAGTACCTCGTCGCCACGGCTCCACCACGGCGTCGGCAGGAGTTTCACCGACACGATCCGCGCGAGCACCAGGGCGTCCCACGGCCGGTCGTGCGCCAGCAGCCGGCGCAGGGTGCGTTCGAGGACGCCCAGTTCCGCCGCGATCTGCCCCGCCCCGGCTTGTTCGCCGGCCCAGGCGGTGATCCGGGCGAACAGCGGCCACGGTTCGGCCGGTGCCACCGCCTCCGGGACGTGCGGGCGCACCCGGTAGCGGCCCGAATCGTGCTCGACCAAGCCTGCCTCTTCGAGCTTGCGCAGGCCGCCGGCCGCCAGCAGGTCCCTTCCCCAGGAGGCATCGGGGAAGACCAGGAGTTCCTTCAGCGTCGTCACCGCGGGCTCGCCGAGCTTGGCGAGCGCGCGGTCGACGATCATGGCGTACGCGTCCGGGTCGGCCACGTCGGGCGCGATTCCCTGCACCCCGGCGGTACGCAACGCGGCCGCGAATTGCGCCAGCCTGCCCGGGTTGCCGTCGAAAGTGTCGTGGATGCGCCACGCTCGACGTTTTTCTGCAGCCGAAAGGGGGGTTCCGAGCTCGTTTTCCCACAGTTCGAGCCCGTCGGCCAAAGTCAGCCCGGCCAATGGCAGCGTTTTGATCACCGGGGCGTAATCGGTGCGCCGGGAAGCGATGACGAACACGCTGCCCGGCATCGCGTCGAGCAGTTGACGGAGTTCCCCGGCCGGCCACTCGACCCCGTCCAGGACCACGAGAGCTCGGACGCGGCCGAGCAGGCGCCGCGCGGCCGCCGGTTCGGCGTCGTAGCACTCCAGCGCCAGGTCGTGCAGCACGTCGTCGGGGGTCGTGCCGGGGGCGAGCACCCGCCGCAGCACCCCTTCGCAGCCGGGGACGGTGCCGGCGGAAAGCACCGCTTCGCCGCCTGCGTAGAGCAGAAACAGGGTCTTGCCGATGCCGGCGGGGCCGCCGACCAGCACGTGCCGCCCGGCGGCGAGCTGCTCGCGCAGTTCCGCCAGTTCACGGTCACGTCCCAGGCACGCGGCTCGCTGCGTCCACGGCAACGAAGACGGCAGGCTCTTGCGCCGGACGATGCCGGTGGCTCGCCGACGCTCGTCGATGGCGTCGAGCAAGCGTTCCAGCATCGGCTCGTCCGGCACGGTCACCTGGTAGAGGTGGCCGACCTGGACGAATCTGCCGCGAACGTTCTCGGCGGTGTTGGTGATCGTCACGTGTTCGGCTGCGGCGGGGTCGCCGGATTCCGTGGACTCCACTCAGCGTGCTCCTCTTCCGACGGAGGAGAGCAGAGTAGCGCGATTTCGAAATGGTCCGGCGACACCCCCGCGGTGTCAATCTTTTGTCCGGGAAACGGCGTGATCAGCAGCGCGGCATCACGTCGTCGAAGGAGGCGCAGTTGTCCTGGTACCAGGGGCTCGACTGCCACTGGTCCGCGGTCAGGATCCGGGACGTGTCCCCCGCGACGAACTTCCACGGGCCGTAGTAGGAGTTGCTGAACCAGTAGTTGCCCTGGTCGCGGGTGATCGCGTCCTGGACGAGCGTGCCCTTGTACGGGGACCAGGACGGGTACGTTCCGTAGTTGGACAGCAGGGCCATCTTGCCGCAGACCCCGTTCGTGCAGCCCGCGTGGTCCGGGTCGAAGCGGAACGTGTTGTCGTGGACCTCGACCAGCTGGGTCTTCCAGCGGCAGTCGTCGTACAGGGGCGCGGAATCGATGCCCGGGGACGAGCACTGCGTGCGGTCGGTGACCAGCTTGGTGCAGGTGTTGATCGAGGTGTTGGCCGGGCTGTTGCAGAACCGGTCGGCGTTCTCCCAGGCGGTGATGCCGGACCAGTTGTCCTCGAAGGTGTTGTCGTAGATGTCGATCAGGTGCGTGCGGGCCGGCACCCGGGGCTCGCCGCCCGACTCGGACAGGTAGACGCTCGCGACCGGGAAGTTGTCGCCGCGGTCGGCGCGGCGCTTGCCCGCGACCAGGCTGTTGCGGCGCAGGACGTTGTCGCGGAACACCAGGTTGTAGCTGATCTCGTAGAACAGCGCCTCGGCGTCGTTGTCCTCGATGAGGTTGTTCTCGATCAGGAAGTCGTTGTTGTCGGTGTCGGCCCAGAGCCCGGCGCCGTGGTTGTGGTGGATCCAGTTGCCGCGGACGTCGGCCTTGTCGACCACCCAGAACTTGACCCCGCCGCTGCACCCGCAGCCGGGGCTGCGCGTTTCCCAGTCGTCGGTGTTGTTGCCCGAGATTTCGTTGCCCTCGACGATCAGCGCGGTGATCGCGTTGTCCGAACGGTAGGCGTTCATGCCGTATTGCCCGTTGTTGCGCAGGCAGCTGTGCCGCACCTCCTGCCGGGCGCCGGCCATGATTCCCGCGCCTTTGTTGTTCTGCACGGTGGTGTTTTCGATGATCCAGTGCTCGCCGGAATCGTGGTTCACCACGCCCTGGTCCTGCGGGGCGACGAAGTTCTGGATGGTGAGCCCGCGGATGACGACGTCCTTCGCCTGCTGGGTGAAGGCGGCCCGGTTGATGCCCTGCCCGTCGAGCACCGCACCCGGTGCGCCGAGGTAGACGTCGCCGTCCTTGGGGATGACCTGCCCGAACGGGTCCGCGGCCAGCAGGTGCGTGCCCGGCGGCAGCCAGAACGTCGTGCCCGGGGGCGAATCCTGGGATTTGCGGTAGAGGTCGCCGGGCACCGCCGCGTCGACGGTGACGGCGCCCGCGGGCGCCGCGGTGTCGGCCACCGGCTGGTGGTCGCACACCGGTCCGGGTGTCACCGCGTCGTCGGCCGCGGCCGGACCGGGCGGGACGAGGAACGCGGCCAGCAGAACGGCGGCAAGAATCGACCTCAGGTGCAACATGCCGTGAACCTACGCAACTTCTTCGCAGAATGCTTTGGGCCGATCGTGTCGATTCTCCGGCTTTCGGGTGTACCAAGTCACGAACAATTCAGTGATTACTCCACGACCGTGAATACCGTGGGAACAATGGGTGGACGGTTCTGTTATCGTGGCCGGGCCGGGGTTCCCGGCCGGATTTCCCCGCCGGCGGCCGGCCCCGGCGAACCAGCCCGTGCCGCCGTCTGCCGGAGCGGGGACACCGCCGGCCGGCGGACGACGTCACCCACTGTCACCCCGGGCGAGAGCACCCGCACCGGCGCCGCGGCCGGGTTCACGATTCTTCGGGTTAAACAGAGCACTACCTGAGCGAGTGATTTCCTGCCATTCATCCCGGCCATCCCGGCGCGGGCGGCCTAGGCTTGTCCGACCCCCTTCCGGATCTGTCCTCCACTCGGCGGTTCTCGCACACCGATCGGGTATCTGCGCAGGTCAAAGCCCTACTCGGGCCGGTAGCGTCCATACCGGACAGAACTTCTGCCCCGACGTCCGGACCCCCGATTCAAACCGGCGTCGCACTCAGGAAGGGAACCCCGAGAAATCATGTCCACATTGCGACGACTGGCTGTCGCCGGCGCTTTCGCACTGCCGCTTTCCCTCGTCATCGCCGGCCCGGCGACCGCTCATCCGCTCGGCTGGCCGAACGACTCGTGGAGCGCCGAGAGCTCCGGTGCCTGGGCCGGCATCGGTGGTGCGGGCACGACCGACACCGACGAAGGCGGCACCTGGTGGGGCCACCACTGGTCCGGCCAGGAATCCACCATGGCCGGCGTCGGCGGCGCCGCCGTCACGAGCAGCGAGGAATCCGGCGACTACCACGACTGGAACCAGCCGTGGCACCACGCCTCGCACGGCAGCTGGTACGGCGACAACGACAACGACGGCTGGTACGGCCACGACAACGACAACTGCGGCTGCGACTACGAGGGGGATGACTACCACCACCACGACAGCTACCCCGCGACCCACCACGTCGTGAGCCACCCCGACCCGGTCGAGGAGGCGCCGGTCGTCCACAGCCACCCGGCGTACGACGGTGACGACTACGACCACGCCAGCTACGGTGCCGAGATGCACTCGGCCGGTATCGACGGTGCGACCACGGGGCACGTCTGGAGCCACGCGGGTGAGCACTACGCCACCTACGACGCGGAGAAGCTGACGGCCGGTCCGTACGGCGCTTCGTCCGAGGGTGCGCACTCGGTGGCCGTGCCGGACTACGCGGGTCACCACTCGTGGTACACCGCGGCGGGCATCGACGGTGCCGCGGCGCACTCGGTGACCGCGGAGGCCGACGCCTCGGACAGCAACCACGCGTGGGCCTACCACGACGCGGACGACGACTACGACTACGACCAGGGCTGACGTCCAGGTCGAAGCCGGAGCTGAGCGAGCCGGGTCCGCACTCCGCGGGCCCGGCTCGCTCAGCTCGTGGTGGCCAGCAGCTGCCGCACCGCGGCCGACTTGGCCTCGTCGAGGAACCGCAGGCCCATGAAGTTGTCGCCGGGGTTGAACCCGGGCAGCGCCCAGATCGCTTCGTAGGGCAGCTCGACCCGCCGGTAGCGCCGCAGGCTGTAGACGTTGCTGAACACGCACTTGCCCGGGTCCGGCCGCCACAGGCGGCGCGCGAAGTCCGGGTTCCGGAACCCGTGCCCGACCTCCGCGGCGGCCTGGACGTGCTTGCGGCCGGTGAACAGCACGACGTCGCCGGTGGAGACGGTGTCCATCCGGCGGTCGTACTTGTCCTTGGCACCCCAGAACCGCGCCCGGCCGCCCGGGTGCAGGGTGTTCAGGCGGGCGAGGTCGGCGGGGTCGAGCAGGCCGGCGAACTCGCGGAAGGCGACGGTCCGCTCGAGGGACTCGGCGCCGTACCGGCGGGCGTCCGCGGTGCCGTAGGCGGGCTGCACGAAAACCTGGGCCACGGACGGCAACGGTAGCTCAGCCGCCGTGGGTGCTGTCGCTCTGGTAGTCGGTGTAGGTGTACGGGTTGTCCAGGATCTTCGTCTCCGGGACGTCCGGGTTCATCCCCTGCCGCCACGCCTCCTTCCCCAGCTGCGCGCGCAGGTGCTCCACGGTCTGCTCGACGCGCCGCCGGACCGCGGGCAGGTCGACGCCGACCAGCTTGCCGTCGCGCTTGACCACCCGGCCGTTGACCAGCACGGTGTGGACGTCGCCGCGCTGAGCCTGGAAGGCGACGTGGCCGTAGGGGTGCAGCAGCGGGAACGACACCGGGGAGTCGTCGTTCTTCAGCAGCACGACGTCGGCCTTCTTGCCGACCTCGAGACTGCCCAGGTCCGAACGGCCGAGGGCCGCGGCGCCACCGCGGGTGGCCCACTCCACCACCTGTTCCGCCCGCAGGGCCGCGTGCGTCACCGTCTCGCCCTCGGCGTGGGCCTCCAGGTGCTCGCGGGACCGGTCGGCGCCGAGCGTGGCGCGCATCGCCGAGAACAGGTCGCCGCTCCACCACACCGAGGTGTCCATCGACAGCGACACCGGGATGCCGTACTTGCGCAGCGCCCAGGTGGGCGGGTAGCCCTGACCGGCGCTCTGCTCGCTCTCGGTCGAGACCGACACCGACCCGCCGGTGGCGGCGATCCGGTGGTAGGAGTCCGCCGACAGCGACGCGCCGTGGACGTAGATCGTCTCCGGGGTCATGAACCCGTGGTCGTGCATCAGCCGGATGCTGTCGTCGCCGGTGGCGCCCCAGACGCCGGCGTGCGTGGTCACCGGGACGCCGAGCTCGCGGGCCACTTCGAACGCGGGCTTCTCGGGGAACGCCGGGTCGCCGGTGACGTCGAAGGCGAGCTGGAAGCCGAGCAGGTCGTCGCCGGTGATGCGGCGGGAGACGAAGTCGCGGAACTCCGGCGTCCCGGTCCAGTTCGCCGGCGAGTCCTGGATGTTGCCGTAGGCCAGCACGAACCGGCCGGGCACCGCCTGCAGGGCGTCGGCGGCGGCGTCGGCGTGCTGGGTCGTCTGCAGGCCGTGGGACCAGTCGACGGTCGTGGTGACGCCGGCTTCCAGGGCCTCCAGCGCGCCGAGCAGGTTGCCGGCGTAGATGTCTTCGGGGCGGAACACCTTGCCCCACTCGAGGTAGTACCAGACGAAGTACTGGGTCAGCGTCCAGTCGGCGCCGTAGCCGCGCATGGCGGTCTGCCACAGGTGGCGGTGGGTGTCGATCATGCCGGGCAGCACGATGCCGCCGGCGGCGTCGATCTCGGTCGTGCCGGGCGGGACGTCCAGCGCGGGTCCGATCGCGGTGATCCGGTCGCCTTCGACGAGGACGTCTTCGCCGGGCAGGACGCGGCGGGCGTCGTCGAGGGTCAGCACCGTGCCGCCGCGCAGGACGACCGGACCGTCGGTGGACTGCGTCATCGCTGCCTCCGTACACTCGTCCGCTCTACGGACAATCACTGGACGCAGTCACCTTTGCCGAGCGCCGCGCCGGTGTCAATCCCCGCCGCTACGCTGCGGTCAGCGAAGAGGGAGGTGGCGCATGCCACGCGAGGGCACCGGTCCCGATTTCATCGAAGCGCTGGCGCGCGGGCTCGAGGTGATCACGGCGTTCGGGCCGCACCGGCCGGAGATGACGCTCGCCGAGGTGGCCACCGCGACCGGCCTGGCCCGCCCGACCGCCCGCCGGATCCTGCTCACCCTCGAGGAGCTCGGCTACGTCCGCACCGACGGGCGCGGCTACGCGCTGACCCCGCGCGTGCTCGACCTCGGCGTCGCCTACGTGCGCTCGATGGGCCTGTGGGACGTGGCCCGGCCGCACCTGGAGCGCCTGGTCGCCCGCACGAACGAGTCGTGTTCGATCGCCCAGCTCGACGGGTCGGACATCGTCTACGTCGCCCGGGTGGCCGTGCCGAAGATCGTGGGCCTGAGCGTGCAGATCGGCACCCGGTTCCCCGCCCTGCCGACGTCACTGGGCAAGGTCCAGCTGGCCGCCTTGCCGCCGGCGGAGCTGGAGGCGGTGCTGGCGCAGCCGACCCGGTCGGGGCTGGTGCCGCGCTGGCAGCCGGATCGCGCCGAGCGCGACGCCGAGCTGCGCGAGGTGCGGGCCCGCGGCTGGGCGCTCACCGACGAGCAGCTCGCGCTGGGCATCCGGTCGGTGGCGGCGCCGCTGCGCGACGGGTCCGGGCGGGTGATCGCCGGGGTCAACGTCAACTGCCACGCCGCCGAGACGCCCGTCGGCAAGCTGCTCGAGCACCACCTGCCGCTGCTGTTGCAGACCGCCGGGGAGATCAGCGCCGACTTCGCGCGGCTGGACAGCGTCCCCCACGTCACCGTCCCCGCGGCGCCTTGACCTCGGCGACACTCGGGAGCAAACTGCGGACACTAGTCCGACAGGCGGACATGAGTGGAGGCGTTGCGTGGAACCACCCACCGGTCCGCTGTCCGGGCTGCTGGTCGCGGACTTCTCGCGGGTGCTGGCCGGCCCGTACGCCACGATGCTGCTCGCGGACATGGGCGCCGACGTCGTCAAGGTGGAGGGCCCGCAGGGCGACGAGACGCGCACGTGGATGCCGCCGGTGCGCGGGGACGTCTCGACTTACTACCTCGGCGTCAACCGCGGGAAGCGGTCCATCGCCCTGGACTTGCGCGACGAGGCGGACGCCGCCGTCGCCCGGGAGCTGGCGGCTCGCGCGGACGTGCTGATCGAGAACTTCAAGCCGGGTGGCCTGGCCAAGTACGGACTGGACTACACGGCGGTCAGCCGGGCCAACCCGGGGTGCGTCTACGCCTCGATCAGCGGTTTCGGTGCCGGTGAAGGCGCGCACGTCCCCGGTTACGATCTGATGGTGCAGGCGATTTCGGGCCTGATGAGCCTGACCGGCGATCCGGACGGCCCGCCGTACCGGGCCGGGATCTCGGTGTTCGACGTCATGGCGGGCAACCACGCCGTGATCGGCATCCTGGCCGCGCTGCGCCACCGCGACACCGCCGGCGAGGGCCAGCACGTCGAGGTCAACCTGCTGTCCTCGGCGCTGACCGGGCTGGTCAACCACAGCTCGGCCTACGCCGCCGGTGGCGTGGTGCCCTACCGGATGGGCAACGCCCACCCCAGCGTCTTCCCCTACGAGCCGCTGCCGACGGCCGATAACGACCTGATCGTCGCGGCGGCCAACGACGGGCAGTTCCGCCGGCTGTGCGAGGTGCTCGACCTGCCCGGGATCCCGGACGACCCGCGGTTCGCCCGCAACGCCGACCGCACGAAGAACCGCGAGGAGCTCCGGCCGATCCTCGTCGAGCGGCTCGCCCGCCGCGGGGCGGTGGAGTGGTTCGACGCGCTGACGAAGGTCGGTGTCCCGTGTGGACCGATCAACACGATCGACGGCGGGTTCGCGATGGCCGAGCGCTTCGGGCTGGACCCGGTCGTCGAGGTCGGCGAGGGCGACCGCGCGGTCCCGACGACCCGCCACCCCATCCGGTTCTCCGCGACGCCGGCGGGCTACCGGCTGCCGCCGCCGGAGCTCGACGAGCACGGCGCCGAGCTGCGGGCGTGGCTGACGGAGGCCGCCGATGAGTGACGCGGTCTACGAAACCGCCCTCGGTGCGTCCACAAAGGACAAGATCACCCTGCTCGGTCACGACCTGGCCGAGGACGTCATGGGCACGGTCGGGTTCGGCGAACTCGCCTTCTGGCTGGCGACGCAGCGCCGTCCGTCACCAGGAGAAACCCGGGTCTTCGAAGCGGTGCTCGCCGCGCTGGCCGACCACGGCTTCACGCCGACCGCGATCGTGACGCGGCTGACCTACCTGTCCGCGCCGGACTCGGTCCAGGGCGCGCTGGCGGCCGGCCTGCTGGGCGGCGGGTCGCGCTTCCTCGGCGTCACCGAGGACTGCGGCCGGTTCCTGCACGACGTCCTGTCCGAAGTGGACACCCTGCCCGACGGCGACGAGGGCTGGGACGCGCTCGCGCTCGAAACCGTCGAAAAGCGCCGGGCGGCCAAGAAGTTCATCCCCGGGCTCGGGCACCACGTGCACAAGGACGGCGACCCGCGCACGCGGCGGCTGTTCGCGATCGCCGGCGAAGAGGGCCTGCGCGGCCCGCACCTGGAACTGTTCGCCGCGATCGGCCGGGTCCACCCGCGGGTGCTGGGCAAAACCCTGCCGCTCAACGGCGCCGGCGTCTGCGGTGCCGCGCTCGCCGACCTCGGGCTGCCGCTGGAGCTGCTGCGCGGGTTCGCGCTGCTGGCCAGGACGGCCGGGCTGATCGGGCAGCTCGCCGAGGAGCTGCGCCACCCGGTCGCCAACGACATCTTCCTGTCGGTCGACCTGAACAACCGGTCGGTCCCGCCGGATCCGCACGCCTGAGAGGAACGCCGATGCAGCTGGTCACCGAGGACAACATCACCGAGCTCGCCGCCCGGCGCTGGGCGAGCGCGCACGATCCGCGGACGGCCGAGGTGCTGGCCGCGCTCGTGCGCCACCTGCACGCCTTCGCCCGCGAGGTGCGGCTGAGCGAGACCGAGTGGATGGCCGCCATGCGGTGGCTCACCGAAACCGGCCAGATCAGCAACGAGAAGCGGGAGGAGTTCATCCTCGCCTCCGACGTGCTCGGCCTGAGCATGCTGGTGGTGCAGATGAACCACGCTTTCGACCCGAAGGCGACCCCGGCGACCGTGCTGGGCCCCTTCCACATCGAGGGATCGCCGGAAAAGGAGTTCGGCGGCGACATGTCCGACGGCCTGCCCGGCACGCCGCTCTACATCACCGGCGCGGTCCGCGACCTCGACGGCTCCCCCGTCACCGGCGCGATCCTCGACGTGTGGCAGGCCGACGAGGAAGGCGCGTACGAGTCGCAGATCCCCGACATCGACGAGGCCCGGCTGCGGGCGAAGTACGCCACCCGCGACGACGGGTCCTACTGCCTGCGGACCATCGCGCCGAAGGGTTACTCGATCCCGATGGACGGCCCCGTGGGCGAGCTGATCAGCGGGACCGACATCAGCCACTTCCGGCCCGCCCATGTGCACTTCCTGATCAACGCGGCCGGGTACGAGCCGCTGATCACCCACCTGTTCCAGGAGGGCGCGCAGTACCTCGACAGCGACGTCGTGTTCGGCACGAAGCAGGAGCTGGTCGTCGCGTTCGAGCCCCGCGAGCCGGGGCCGACGCCGGACGGCGGCGAGTCGGCCGAGCCGTGGCTCGAGGCGCGGTACGACTTCGTCCTGCAGCCGGTCTGACCGCCGGTGCGCGCGGCTGAGATCCGCATCGCCGGGCAGCCGCCGGTGGTGACCGAGCGGGCGGAACCCGAGCCGGGGCCCGGTCAGGTCGCCGTGCGGGTCACCGCGGCGCCGATCACCCCGCTGGACCTGCTCTGCGCGTCCGGCATGTCCTACTTCGGCGTCCCCGCGACGCCGTACGTGCCGGGGGTGCAGGGGGTGGGCGAGCTGGCGGGGACACCGGTCTGGTTCGCGACGGCGGCGGGCATGCGGCCCGGGGACGGGAGCATGGCCGAGTACGCCGTGGCCGCGTCCGCCGATGTGGTCGCGCTGCCGGAGGGCGCCGATCCCACCCTCGTCGTGGCGCTCGGGCTGTCGGCGGTCGCGGCGTGGCGCTGCCTGACCGGCACGGGAAAGCTGGCCGACGGCGAGACCGTGCTGGTGCTCGGCGCCGGTGGTGTGGTCGGGCAGTCGGCCGTGCAACTGGCCCGGCTGGCCGGCGCCGGACGGGTCGTGGCGTGCGCGCGGTCGGCCGCCGCGCTGGAGCGGGCCGAGGGGTTCGGCGCCGACGCCGTCGTGCGGTTCGACGGCGACGACGTCGAGACGCTGGCCCGGCGGCTGGGCGACGCGGCCGGGCCGGTCGACCTCGTGCTGGACCCGGTGTGCGGCGTCCCGGCCGCGGCGGCGCTGCGGACCCTGCGCCCGGGTGGACGGCTGGTCAACCTCGGCAGCGCGGGTGGTGAGGAGTTCGCGGTCCCCTCGGCGTTGCTGCGCAGCCGGTCGTTGCGGATCCTCGGCTATACGAACAACGAGCTCACCGCCGACGAGCGCCGCGAAGCGCTCCTCAAGGTGGTCGAGTTCGCGACGGCGGGTGAGCTGACCGCGGGCTACGAACGGGTTCCGCTGCACGACGCGGCCCGGGCGTGGGACCGCCCGGGCCGTGTCGTGGTGGTGCCTTAGATCACTGGCCCCCAGGGCCGGGTTTCGGCACGTCGCCGATGTAGGGACCGCTTCCCACCCCGCCGACCGGCGACGGGTCGCTCGGCGGACCGCTCGCCGCGGACGCCGCGGGGGCGAGCACGGCGAGCGCGGCCGCGGTGAGCAGAGCGGCAGCTACAGCACGTTTCATGGTCAAGCTCCTTCGCGTTCCCCCGTATTGTGGCCGACCCGGCTTCCAAACCGCTTCCGCGTGCACGGACAGCCACCACCGCTCGTCCGTTCGGTCTGATTCGGGCCGATGCCGTGGCCGGTGCCCGGCACCCTCTCGTTAGATGTCCCGGGACGAATCCGAGGGGGCCGGGGTGGAGGAACCGAAGTTCCGCGTCGTCGACACGCGACGGCGCTTCCTGTCCTGGTTCGTGCCGCCGGCCGGGGTGTTCGTGCTCGGGTTCGTCGCGTTGCTCTTCGCCGGGCACGTCACCGGGCCGCTGCAGCACATCACCGTGGTGCGGGCGATGATCGCGTCCAAGCGGGACTTCTTCGCCGACGAGCAGGTCAAGCGGATCCTGCTGAGCCACGGCTACCAGGTGCAGGTCACCCCGGCCGGGTCGTTCGAGCTGGCCGAGGCCGCCGACCTCGACAGCTACCAGTTCGTGTTCCCCTCCGGGCAGGCCGCGGGCAAGCGCGTCTACGACCGCCGCCGGGGCAAGCACGCGGCCGGGTACCGGCCGTTCTTCACCCCGCTCGTGCTCGCCACCTTCCGCGACTACGCGCAGGCGCTCGTGACCGCGCAGGTGGCCCGGCCCCAATACCCCGGGGACAAGCCGCTGTACTACAGCGTCGACATGGACAAGCTGCTGACGCTCGTCACCGGCGGGAAGCGCTGGCAGGACTACGACCCGCGGCTCAGCGCGAACCGGCTGCTCGTCCAGTCCCCCGACCCGTGCCGCAGCTACTCGGGCGCGGCGTACGCCGGTCTGGTCGCCTTCGCACAGTACGGGCACCCGGCGGCCACGGAAGCCGAAGCGACCGAGCAGGCCCGCGGGATCAAGCCGGTGCTGGACGCCGAGGGCCAGCACAACGA
Organism: Amycolatopsis sp. NPDC051102; assembly: GCF_040682815.1. Taxonomy (NCBI): domain Bacteria; kingdom Bacillati; phylum Actinomycetota; class Actinomycetes; order Pseudonocardiales; family Pseudonocardiaceae; genus Amycolatopsis; species Amycolatopsis sp. NPDC051102. The sequence continues at coordinate 1,334,135 of NZ_JBFBBT010000001.1, read as the reverse complement.
CGACATGGCGCCGAAGTTCTTCGTGCCGGAGGGCCGCAGTTTCGCGACGGTGGCGGTGATCTACGAGCACCAGTACCTCACCTACCAGAACCGGCGCCTCGACAACGGCCTCGGCCTCGACACCGACCGGGTGCTGGTGTACCCCAGCGCCCAGCACGAGACCGCGCCGGACCTGATCTCGTTCAGCCCGGAGGGCGACGCCATCGGGGCGCTGCTGATGTCCGACCCCGGGTTGCGGCGCCGCGCCGTGGAGCTGGGCTTCCACGTGTACTCGGCCGACACCGCCCAGTTCGGCTTCGCCGGGTACCTGGCGCAGCGGCACATCCCGGAGCCGGCGACCGCGACCACCGACACCGAGGGCTGGCTGCCGAAGGACGCCCAGTTCCGGCGGCTGATCGACGAGCTCGGGGACTGCCGGTGGTGAGGGCGGCGCTGGTGCTGCTCCTCCTGCTCGCCGCGTGCAGCCCCAGTGGGCCGGCCGAACAGAAGCTGACCGTGCTGGCCGCGGGCGAACTCGCCGACCTGGGTCCGGTGCTGGCGGATCTGCGCCGCGACACCGGGGTCGAGCTGGTCATGGACTACCGGGACACGCTGGCGGCGCCCGCGGACCACGACCTCGCCTGGCTGCCGACCGCCCGGTTCCTGCGGCTGCGCGGCGCCGGGGCGGGGACGGCGACGTCGATCATGCTGTCGCCGCTGGTGCTCGGCGTGAAGGCGGCCGAGGCGGCGAAGCTGGGCGCGCAGCCGACGTGGGCGGACATCGCCGACCGGGCCGCCGGCGGCGAGCTGCGCTACGGCATGGCGGATCCGCACGTCTCCGGCAGCGGGCTGGCCGCCCTGGTCGGCGTGGCCACCGCGGCGGCCGGAACCGGCGCCGCGCTGCGCCCGGAGGACGTCCGGTGCGACCGGATCCAGGGCTTTCTCGCGGGCCGGGCGTTCGGCGCGCCCGACGTCGCCGGGGAGTACGTGCGCCGCCAAGACGACACCGGCGGCCTCGTCGCGCCGGAGGCCACGGTCCTGGCGCTCAACGCGTCCGGCCGGTTACGGGAACCCCTCAGCGTCGTCTACCCGCGGGACGGGATCGTGCTGGCGGACTACCCGCTGATCCTGCTGGACCCGGCCAAACGGGCCGCCTACGACAAGGTCGTGCAGTGGCTGCGTGCGCCGCCGGCGCAGCGGGCGATCATGGACCGGACGTTCCGGCGCCCGGCCGATCCGGCGGTGCCGCGCACGGGCCCGCTCGCGGCGCCGATCGGGAACCCGCTGTACTTCCCGGACCGCCAGGAGGTCCTCGACCGGCTGCTGCAGGCCTACGACCGCGCGGGCACCGCGCGGCAGGTGATCTTCGTGCTGGACTACTCGCTGTCCATGGCCGGCCCGCGGGTGGCGGCCCTGCGCCGGGCGTTCGCCGCGCTGAACGGCTTCGACCGGTTCTCCGTCGGCGAGAGCGTGACGATCCTCCGGTTCGCCGGCGAGGTGCTGGAGGAGCGCACGGTCACGGTGTCGCGCCGCGAGGACGCCGACGGGCTGCAGGCGGTGGTGGCGTCGGCGGACCTGCGGCCGCGCACGGCGATCTGGGCCGCGCTCGAGCGGGCGTACCGGGTCGCGCGGCCGGGGGCGGCGATCGTGCTGATGACCGACGGCGAGAACAACGCCGGCCCGGGCCTGGACGCGTTCCTTGCCGGACGGCACGACGCCGGACCGACGTACGCGATCGGATTCGGCGAGGCCAACCAGGCCGAGCTGGCCCGGGTCGCCGCCGCGACCGGCGGCCGGGTCGTCGACGGCAACGCGGATTCGTTGACAGAGGCGGTGAAGGAGCTTCGTGGATGCCGATAGGGCGATGCTGTGGTCGGTGCTGGGCTGGTGGGGCTGGCTCTGGGTGGTGACCGCGCTGGCCGCGGTGCTGACGCTGGTGGTGCTGGTGACCGGGCTGCTGCGCCGCAGCAGCCCGGTGATCCTGCCCGGCCTGCCGTTCTACCTGGACGAGCCCCGGGTGATCGAGATCTGCCAGCAGGGCGGCTACGGCGACATCGCGGAGAAGACCGTCCGGGAGTTCGTCAAGCGCAACACCGACGGCTCGTTCGGGTTCACCAGCCAGTGGTTCAAGCTCGGCCACGGCGCCAACCGCGGGCACGAGACGGAGACGAGCTACGACGTGCACGTCACCGCGAACACGCTGCTGGGCCTGGCGCTGAAGTCGCTGGAGGACCAGCACGGCGTCGTGCACGCCGACCTGCCGGCCGGGGTGGTGCAGGGCGACCGGGCGTGGCGCCGGACGCGGTCACCGCTGCTGTCCGAAGTGCACGACGGGTACGTCGTGGTGCAGGGCCGGTTCACCGTCGCCGAGGAGTCCGGCGACGAAGTCGTGCTGCACGCGCGGATCGGCGCGCACGACGCCCGGGTGCGGGTGGCCTGCCACGACGGCCACCTGCGCCGCAAGGAGGTACCGGAGGGCCCGTTCAACGCGCGGTGCCTCGGCAAGAGCCAGGCGTGGCGGGCCGACCGCGGTGAGCTGGTCATCCTGCCGATCGCGGTGCTGCAGTAGGCGTTCCGTCCGTGCGGCGCAGGAGCGGTCAGCGGCCGTAGCCTTCGGCGGCCAGCACCTTCCCGATCTGGTCGTAGGCGGCCGGGTCCTCCGGAGCCACCGTGGCGAGGCCGTCGACGTAGCGGTTGTACATGCAGAACGCCGCGGCGATCAGGACCGTGTCGTGCAGTTCGACGTCGGTCGCGCCTTCCGCGCGGGCGGCCGCGATCAGCTCGGGCGTCACGGCGCGGCCGGTTTCGCGGACCGCGAGCGCGATCCGCAGCAGGGCCTTGAGCTTCTCCCCCACCGGCGCGTCGTCGACGCCGGCGCAGGCCGCGTCGACCACCGCGCGGCCGCCGTCGAGGGTCTCGGCCGCGGCGGCGGCGTGGCTGCCGTGGCAGAAGCGGCACTCGTTGCCGTTGGACACCACCGCCGCGATCAGCTCGCGCTCGCCGACCGTGAGACTGCTCGGGCCGCGCAGGAGGGTCTGCGCCAGGTGGTTGAGCGGGACGGCGGTCTCGGGCCGGAAGGCCATCAGCGACCGGATCCCGGGCAGCTGCGGGTCGAGCGGGATGTGCGGCATCGGTTCCTCCTCGCGGGGGCGGAAGATCTTCCCCGCGCAGTCTTTCCGCCCGCGGCGGCCCGGCCAACCTCCGTCTTGCCCAACCGGGCCGCCGCCGAAAGCGTGCGCCGCCGGGTCAGCCGATGGCGAAATCGTCGGCGTAGACGGCACTTTGGCCGTACCAGCCGTGGACGTACACCGTCACCGCGCCCGAGGCGCCGGTGGTGAAGGGCACCGACAGCTTCGTCCAGCCGCTGCCGGAGGTCCACGCGCTGGCGGTGGCACCGCCGCGGACGCCGACGTAGGCATAGCTGCCCTGCACCCACGCGGTGAGGGTGTAGGAGTGGTTCGGCGCGAGCGTCACGTTTTGCGCGGCTTCGCCGGTGGCCGACGCGGTGGGCGTGACCTGCAGCGCGTGGGTGCCCGAGTGCGCCGGGGAGGCGACGACCGCGTCGCCGGGGGCGCTCCACGGGCTCAGCGCGCCGCTTTCGAAGCCGCCGTTGACGACCCCGCCCGCGGGCGGGGTGCCCTTGACGGTGAGGGTGAAGGTGGCGCTGTGGCTGCCGGAGGCCGCGGCGCCGGTGACGGTGAGGGGGTAGACGCCGGGGACGGCGGCCGCGGTGGTGCTGACCGACAGCGTGGCGCTGCCGCCCGCGGTCACCGAGCCCGGGCTGACGGACGCGGTGACGCCGGCGGGGGCGCCGGTGACCGAGAGCGTCACCTGCTGGGCGGACCCGGACGTGACCGCGGTGCTGACCATGGCCGTGGCCGAGCCGCCCGGGTCGACCGAGGCCGACGCGGGGTTCGCCGCGAGGGAGAAGTCGTTGCCGGGCACGGAGGTGCCGCCGGTGAAGGGTTCGAAGGCGTGGCTGAAGAACCAGGTGTCCTGGGCGATGCCGGAGCAGTTGTCCGCGGCGGCGCCACCGGGGCAGCTGCCGTTGTCGCGCTGCAGCGCCCAGAACGACAGGGTGTTGATGCCCTTGGCGACGGCCCAGTTGTAGACGGTGTTGGCGTCGGACGTGGTGAACGTCTCGGCGGGGCCGAAGTCGTCGACGCCGATCATCTCGGTGACCCCGACCATGGCCCACAGCTGCGCCTGGGTCTTGCCCGGGTAGAGGGAGCCGAGCTGGGAGACCAGGCCGCTCGCGGCGGTCTGGGTGTCGGTGGCCATCTGGTGGGCGGCGTTGTCGTAATAGTCGAAGGTCATCAGGTTGACCACGTCGACGCGGGTGCCGTTGGAGACGGCGTTGCGCAGCACGGCGAGGCCGCTGTCGGCGAGCCCCTGGGTGGTCGTGGGCAGCGTGTAGGAGATCTGCAGGGAGCGACCGGAGGCGGCGGCCCAGTCCTCGACCTTCTTGATGGCCTTGTTGCGGCGGTCGATCCCGGCGGAGTTGGTCAGCGAGTTGTCCTCGATGTCCATGTCGAGCCGGGGGACGTCGTAGGTGGTGATCACCGATTCGTAGGCCGCGGCGATGGAGTCGACGTTGGTGCAGCTGTCGGCGATCTCGGTGCCGGTGTTGTCGGCGGTGTAGCCGCCGAAGGAGGGGATGACGTCGCCGCCGCGGGAGCGGATCGTGGCGATGTCGGCGCCGAAGGTGCTGTTGGCGATCGGCATGCCGGTGTCGCCGTTCCAGTAGACGGTGCACGAGCCCTTGGTGGCGGCCTGGATGAACGCCATGGTGAGGTGCTTGGCCCCGGACTGCTGCGCCAGCGCGGCCGGGCTTTCGCCGGTCCAGGCTTCGAAGTAGGGCGCGAAGACGTGGCTGGGCAGCGGGGTGGCGGCCTGGGCGGTGCCGGCCGCGGCGACCAGGGTGCCGGCCGAAACGGCGGTCAGGGCCAGGAAAACGGACATTCGGGCGAACGGTCTGCGTCGACGCATCTGCGCTCCAGTGCCGGGCGGGGAAGCCGTGCGGCGGCGGTGCACGGCGGGACCACCCCAGGATTGGATCAGACCAATCTGCTCGTCAAGGTCTAGACCACTAAACCGGCCGGATGGCGGTGCCGGTTGGTCGGGCGCGAAACCGGGGGCGAACACACAAAGTGAGCAACGATCGTGACAAAAACGTTCCAACTGTTCCGGTCTGCCGGTAGCGTCTGCGGCCATGCGGGTGATGTGGGGGAAGATTGGACAACGCAGAGTGACCAAGCCGTGGCGGGCGGCCCCGAAGGCCGCCCTCTCCAGCCCGCTGACCCTCGTCGTGGCGGCCGTGACCTCACTGCTGGCCTGCTTCCTCGGCACGGCCGCGGTCCTGCAGGCGTCCGCCGCCGGCGGCGCGGCCGTGAGCTACCAGACCGGGATCACCTGCCCCGACAGCTACGGCCCGATGTTCGGCAAGGGCAACATCAAGGTCCAGGACATCCCGGTGCTGACCGGCGCGGTCCAGCGGCACGCCGCCGCGCACGGGTTCGGCACGCCGGTGGTCAGCCAGTACACCACCGTGCTGCGCGGCACCGAGTTCAACGGCGACCCGCACTACAAGATCCGCCTCGCCTACCGCGACCAGGCCGGCCTGGACAACCTGACGCTGCAGCAGGGCACGCGCGCGCCGGGTTTGTGGCTGGGCAACGTCGTGGCCGACGCCGAGCACATCGGGGTCGGGGCGAAGCCGAGCATCGCGGGCGCCGCGCTGTCGCCGGTCACCGGGATCTACCGCGACCTGCTCGACCCGCCGCCGCGGTGGTGGTGCTCCCAGCAGTCCGGCGCGGTGATCGACCGGCTGGTCGACGACCCGATCGACTCGATCGTGTTCGCCACCGACCGCAAGACCTTCGACGACGCGATCACCGCGATCGGCCTGCCGACGATGCAGTACTTCCACATCTCGTTCTACGAGCCGCCGCCGGCCACCCTCAGCGCCGCGGAGGACCTGCTGCAGCGCAGCCGCGACCTCGTCGCCGACGTCCGCGCCGACCTGACCGCCCAGGGGCGCGGTGCGCTGGTGGCCGCCGACGTCCCGACGTTCGAGCGCTCGGTGCAGATCGCCCGCCAGGCGCAGGACAACGTGTTCGTCTCGATCCTGCCGCTGGCGCTGATCAGCGTCCTGGTCGGCTGCGCCGGCCTCGGCACGGTCGCGCTGCAGTGGTACCAGCGGCGCCACGCCCAGCTGCGGCTGCTGTCCGCGCGCGGCAGCGGCCCGGCGGCGCTCGGCGGCCTCGCCGTGGCGGAGCTGGGCCTGCCGATCCTGCTCGGCGGCGCGGCCGGTGCGGTCGCGGCGCGGCTGCTGCTCGGGGTGTACGGGCCACCGGGCGCGCCCGATCCGGGGGCCGTGCTGCGCGCCGCCGGGGTCGCGGCGGGGACGCTGGTGGTGTCGCTGGCGTTGCTGGCGCTGGTCGTGGCGGTGCGGGCGCACCGGGAGTTCGAGCTGGGCCGGGTGCGCCGCGGCGCGCGGCGGGTGCGGCTGCTGGGGTACTTCCCGTGGGAGCTGGCGACGGCGGGGATGGCGTGGCTGGGGTGGACGCGGCTGGCGCACTACGGCACGACGTCGCGGCTGGGCAACCCGCTGCCGCAGGTGGATCCGCTGGCGCTGACCTACCCGGTGTTCGTGGTGCTGACCGTCGGCCTGCTGACCGCGCGGCTGGCGTGGCTGGCGCTGCACGCCTCGCACCGGGCCCGGTTCTGGTCGCGCCCGGCGCTGCAGCTGGCGATCCGGCGGCTGGCCGGCGCCCGCGCCCCGGTGACCGGGGTGCTGGTCATCGGCACCCTGGCGATCGGGACGCTGGCCACCGGCATCGGTATCGCCGACGGCCAGGAGGAGGCCCTGGACACCAAGTCGGCGATCTTCGTCGGCAGCAACGCCCGCCTCGACACCGACAGCCCGATCGGCATGGGTGACGTGGCGATGCCCGCGTCGCTGGCCGGGACCAGCACGGTGGTCGGCGAGCTGACCGGGACCGGCAGCGTGGTGCTGGTGGTCGACCCGGCGACGTTCGCCCGCGGCGCGGCGGTGGACCGCGTCCCCACCGGCGACCTGGCCGGGCTGCTGCGGAAGATCTCCCAGCCGGACCCGCGGGGCACGCCGGTGATCCGGGTCGGGCACACCGCCAAACAGGACAGCAAGCTCCCCGATGGGCTGCCCGACGCGGTCGTCGCCGGTGATCTGCCGGTGTTCCCGATGATCGGCACCTCCCCCGGTTACGTCGTCTCGCGCACGGTGCTCGGCCGCGCGCAGCTGGACGGCATTCCGAAGTGGAGCGTGCTGACGACGTCCCCGATGGCGGACGCGACCGCCGCATTGCGCGCGGCGGGGGTGTTCATCCCGAACCGGATCAGCCGCGAGTCCGCTTTGGACGGTCTGCCGTTCTTCGTGGTGTCGTGGACGTTCACGTTCGTGGCGCTGCTGGGTGCGGTGCTCGGGGTGGTGGCGATCCTGGCGCTGCTGGTGGCGGTCGAGGTCCGGCGGCGGCAGAACGCGCTGGCCGGGGCGCTGGTGCTGCGGATGGGCATGCGACCGCGGACGCTGCTGGCCAGTCACCTGATGGAGCTGGGTGCGCTGAGCGGGCTGGCGATCGTCGTCGGGGTCGCGTGCGGGGTGTCGGTGGCGGGGTTGTCGGTGCCGCGGTTCGACCCGGCGACGTTCCTCGCGCCACGCTCGGAACTGCCCGATCCGCTGCCGTTCGTGCTGACCGTCGTGCTGGTCGGCGTGGCGGTGGTCGCGCTGGCCGGCTGGATCGCGGTGCGCTCGGTGCGCACCGCCCGGACCGCGGAGCTGATCCGTGCCTGAGAAACCGATCTTTTCCCTGCGCGGCATCGGCGTGGACTACCAGACCCCGGCCGGGGTCGTCACCGGGGTCGACGACGTCAGCCTCGACGTGCCCGCGCGCGGGATGACCGTGCTCGCCGGGCCGTCGGGGTCGGGGAAGTCGACGCTGCTGCGGGTGCTGGGGCTGTTCGAGCAGCCCGCGCGCGGCACGCTGACGTTCCAGGGCGCCGACGTCCGCAAGCTCAAGCACCGGGAGCGGCGGGCGTTGCGGCGGCACCACCTGGGGCTGGTGTTCCAGAATCCGGCCGACAACCTGCTGGGCTACCTGACCGTGGCGGAGAACCTGCACGCCGCGGCCGAGGCCGCCGGCGTCGAGTGCAACGCCGAGGACATCCTCGGGCAGCTGGGCCTGCACGGCACCGGCGGCTGGAAGATCTCGGCGCTGTCGGGCGGGCAGCAGCAGCGGCTGGCGTTCGGGTGCGTGCTGGCCGCGCGTTCGACGGTGATCCTGGCCGACGAGCCGACGTCGCAGCTGGACGAGGCGTCGGCCGACCTGGTGCTGGACACCCTGCGGTACCTGGTGGACCAGGACTTCGCGGTGCTGGTCGCCTCGCACGACGAACGCCTCATCGACCTCGGCGCGCGGGTGGCCCGGCTGCACAAGGGCGCCCTCGACGGCATCGAAGAACGGGAGCCGCTGCCATGACACTGGTGGAAGCCGTCGGGCTGCGCCGCAGTTTCGCCCACCCCAGCGGGGACATCGAGGTGCTGCGCGGGCTGGAGCTGCGCGTCGGCGCCGGTGAGCTGGTGACGGTGTCGGGCCGGTCGGGGTCGGGCAAGAGCGCGCTGCTGGCGCTGCTGTGCGGGTTCGACTCCCCCGACTCCGGCTGTGTGCTGCTGGACGGCGTGCCGATCAGCGGCGCGCCGTCGTGGCACACGTGCGCGGTGCTGCCGCAGGCGCTCGGGCTGGCCAACGAGCTGACGATCGCGGAGAACGTCGCCCTGCCGCTGCGCCTGCGCTCGGACGTGCCGCGCCCCTCGGCGCCGGCGATCGCCGGGCGGGTCACCGAGCTGCTGACCGAGCTGGGCATCGGCGAGCTGGGCGACCGCTACCCCCTGGAGGTGTCGTTCGGCCAGCAGCAGCGGGTGGCGCTGGCCCGCGCGGTCGCCGGCCGGCCACGGGTCCTGCTGACCGACGAGCCGACCGCTCACCTGGACGCCGGTTCGACCCCGCGGGTGCTGCGGCTGCTGCGCCGCTGCGCTTCGGAGGGCGCGGCGGTGATCGTGGCGACCCACGACGAAGAGGTCCACCGCATCGCCGACCGCCGGGTCCGGCTGCTCGACGGGGTGCTCACGGCGCTGCTCGACTGACCGGAGCCAACCGATCAGGAATCGAGAAGCGCTGGTCAGCGGGCCGGGCATAGCGTTGCCGGCGTACCGCAGACCACGACTTCAGGAGCACCGAAGATGAGCACCCAGGGGATCAAGACCGTCCTGCACCCCGTCACCGACCTGGCCGCGGCCAAGGCCGTCTACACCGCCCTGCTGGGCACCGAGCCGCAGGCCGACGCGCCCTACTACGTCGGCTACGACGCCGAGGGCCAGCACATCGGGCTGGTGCCCAACGGCGCGCAGCAGGGCATGACCGGGCCGGTGACGTACTGGCACGTCACCGACATCGAGGCGAAGCTCGCCGAGGTGACCGCGGCGGGCGGGAAGGTCAAGGACGAGCCGAAGGACGTCGGCAACGGGCGCCTGGTGGCGACCTTCACCGACCCCGACGGCAACGTCCTCGGCGTGCTGCAGGACCCGCAGTCCTGAGACTTAGTCCAGCGCGGTGGCCCGGCTGGCCTCTTCCCAGGCGGCCAGGTCCGCCGCGACGGCCTCGTGGTGGGCGCGGATCGCTTCGACGGCGTCCGCGCCCAGCGCGAGCCGCAGCGGAGCGTCGTCGCTGCCGACCGCGCGGACGATCGCCGCGGCCGCCTTGGCCGGGTCGCCGGACTGGGTGCCGTCCATGTTCTCGACCGCTTCGCGCGTGCCGCCGGTCGACACCGCGTAGGCCTCGATCGTGCGGGAGCGGTGCATCCGGCCGCCGCCGAACTCGGTGCGGAACGCGCCGGGCTCGACGATCAGCACCTTCACCCCGAACGGCGCCACCTCGGCGGCGAGTGCCTCGGAGATGCCTTCCAGGGCGAACTTCGTCGCGCAGTAGGCGCCGAAGCCCGGCATGGACAACTGGCCGCCCATCGAGCTGATCTGCACGACCGTGCCGCTGCCCTGGGCCCGCAGGTGCGGCAGCACGGCCTTGGTGACCGCGACCGCGCCGAAGAACATGACCTCCATCAGGGCGCGCAGTTCGTCCATGGTGAGTTCTTCGACCGCGCCGACCGAGCCGTTGCCGGCGTTGTTGACCACGACGTCGATCCGGCCGAACTCCTCGAGCGCGGTCTTCACCGCGGCGTCGATCTGCCCGGTGTCGGTGACGTCCAGGGCCGCGGTGCGGATCCGGTCGCCGCCGCGGTCCCGGAGCCCGGCCAGGGTTTCCGGCCGGCGGGCGGTGGCCAGCACGCGGTCGCCCGCGGCGAGCGCGGCCAGCGCGATCTCCCGGCCGAAGCCGGCGGAGCAGCCGGTGATCAGCCACACGCGGCCGTCGGTGTTCGTCATTTCCGTGTCCTCCCGGTGGTTTCCTCCCTTCCATCCTGGAGACGATCACCGCCGGCGGGCCAACACCGATGTCCTGCCGCCGCTACAGTCTGAGCCTGTGACCCCCGAGCTGCGGCAGCTTCGCTACTTCGTCGCCGTCGCCGACGAAACGAGCTTCACGCGTGCCGCCGCCGGGCTGCACATCGCGCAGCAGTCGCTGTCGCAGCAGATCACCGTGCTGGAGCGCGTCTTGGGCGCGCGGTTGTTCGAACGGGACCCGCGCGGGGCCCGGCTGACCGCTGTGGGACGGCTGTTCCTGCCCGAGGCCCGCGCGGTCCTGGCCCGCGCCGACGAAGCCGTGGCGACGCTCGGGCGGGCGGTGCGCGGCGAGATCGGCGACGTCCGGCTCGTCTTCCTCGCCACGACGGCGAACTACCTGCTGCCGCCGGTGGTCCGCGCGGTGCGGGAGCGGTTCCCCGACCTCACGGTCACGACGGCCGAGGCGTCGATCGCCGAGCTCGTCGCCGGCCTGCGCGAGGGCCGGTTCGACCTGGCGTTCACCCGGCCGCCGCTGGTCGAGGACCTGGTGTCCCGGACGTTGCTGACCGAAGAGGTGTGCGCGGTGCTGCCCGCGGAGCACCCGCTGGCCGGGCGGGCGTCGCTGAAGCTGGCCGACCTGGCCGGCGAACCGTGGGTGCTGACCCCGCGCACCAGCTGGGAGCCGTGGCACCGCAGCTACGACGCCGATTTCGCCGCCGCCGGCTTCACCCCGCGGGTGGTGCAGCGGGCCACGACCGTGCAGGGCCTGCTGGGCCTGGTCGCGGCGGGGGTGGGGGTGACCCGGCTGGCCCGCTCGTCGCACAGCCTCCGCCGCACGGGCGTGGTGTTCGTGCCGCTGGACGGCGATGTCGCCCGCACGGAGCTGGTGTGGTTGCCGGGCAACGACAACCCGGCGGTGCCGGCGATCGCGGGCGTCGCGGCCGGGCTGGCGGCGGCCACGGACCTGACTCAGGCGGGCTGACCGCTTTCGGTCGGCAGCCCGTGCTCCACCCAGTCTTCGATGCCCGCGGCGTACTTGCGGACGTTGGTGTAGCCCAGCCGTTCCAGCTGCGCGGCGACCTGGCCGCTGTTGGCGCAGGCGGGGTTGGAGCAGTAGGTGACGATCGCGGCGGCCTTGTCCGGCAGGAGGTCCGCGGCCTTGGCCGGGACGTCGTCGGCGACGAGGTTGATCGCGCCGGGCAGGTGCCGGGTCGTGTAGTAGGTCTCCGGGAGCGCGTCGACGAGGACGAGGTCGCCGGCGGCGAGGCCGGCGCGGACGGCGTCGCGGTCGATGGTGTCGGTCATGGGTGGTCCTTTCAGAACGTCTTGGCGATGTCGCGGGCGGCTTCGGCGGCGACGCGGCCGGTCTCTTCGGCGTCGCCGGTCAGGGTGGGGTGGCAGCGGATCTCGGTGACGTCCTCGATGCCGGTCCAGTTCAGCCAGCCGGTGAAGAACGGCGCCTGGAAGTCCGCGCCGAACTCCGGGCCGAGGCCGGGGCCCCACACCGCGCTGGTGTAGATGACCGCGGCGCGCTTGCCGCGGCCCTGCAGGAGGTGCCGGTAGCCGGCGACCGGGTCGACGCCGAAGATCCAGCCCGGCTGGGAGACGACGTCGACGAACTGCTTGAGCACGTACGGCACGCCGGAGTTCCACATCGGGACGCTGAACAGGATCCGGTCGGCGGCGTCGAAGCGGGCGAACGCGGCCTGCGCCGCCGTCCAGGCTTCGGCCTCCTCGCCCTGCGGGGTGCCGCCGCCGAAGACCGTCATCTTGGCGCGGGCGGCAGCCGGGCCGAAGGCGGGCAGGGAGCCGTCCCAGAGATCCCATTCGTCGACGTCGGCGTCCGGGTGCTGGCTGCGGTAGGTGTCCAGGAAAGTAGCTGCCAGGCGCAGCGACCGGGACTCCTCCCCACGTGGGGAGGCAGAAATGTGCAGCAGATCAGGCATCTCGAAGCTCCTCGAAGGGTGTCGGCTTCCGCCGGACAGAGAATCGGACTAGAGTCCGCTTATGTCCTCCAACCGTAGCGGACCGCAGTCCGCTTCGTCAACGCCGGCCGAGCTGCCGGTCCTCGGCGCGCCCGTCCGCGAGCGGGCGGACGCGGCCCGCAACCGGATCCGCGTCCTGGAAGCCGCCGAAGCGCTCTTCGCCGAACGCGGGGTCGACGCGGTCACCATGGACGACGTCGCGGGCGCCGCCGGCGTCGGCAAGGGCACGCTCTACCGCCGGTTCGGCGACAAGGGCGGCCTCGCCATGGCCCTGCTCGACCAGCGGGAACGCGAACTGCAGGAGCGGATCCTCACCGGCCCGCCGCCGCTGGGCCCGGGCGCGGCGCCCGGGGACCGGCTCGGCGCGTTCGTCGAGGCCTACCTGGACTTCCTGGACCGGCAGCTGGACCTCGTCCTGCTCTCGGAGACCGCCACGACCGGCGCCCGGTTCCGGACCGGCGCCCACACGCTGTGGCGGCAGCACTGCCGGCACCTGCTCGAGTCCGGCGGCGCGGCCGGCGCCGAGATCGCCGCGGACGTCCTGCTCGCGGCACTGGCGGCCGAGCAGGTCCGGCACTGGCGGCGCGACCGGGCGATCGACGCGGCGACGCTGGCGGAGTCGCTCGTCCGGCTGGTGCGGACCTGGCTTTCGTGACGCACGGTATCCGGAGCGGGAGTCGATCACCCGGTCCGTAGAATCGGGGGCGATGCGACGCCTTCGGTGGTACTGGGGAGCCCTCGTCCTCGCGTGTGTGGCCCTGCTGGCCGGGTTCTTCGTCTTTTTCGGCTCCGAAAGCCGGCCGGGGCAACCGCAGCCGCGGCCGGGGCCACCCGGCACCGGCCCGCTCACCGTCGTCGCGCTCGGTGACAGCACCGTGTCCGGGGAAGGCGCCGGGCAGTACACTGCCGCCACCAACGGCCAGGGCGGCAACTGGTGCCACCGCTCCCCCAACGCGTTCGTCGAGAAGATCGCCGTGCCGGGTGTCACCGCGCACGTGAACCTCGGCTGTTCCGGCGCGCCCGCCGAGCAGGTCGCGCTCGGCGACGTCAAGCAGTGGACCGAAGGTTCGCAGGCGCAGCAGCTGGCGACGCTGGTGAAGGACCACCGGGTGGCCGCGGTGGTGATCGCGGTGGGCGCCAACGACGAGCCGAAGTTCTCCAACCAGGTCACCGAGTGCTTCAAGGCGTGGTTCAACCCCGGCGGCCCGTCGTGCAGCGACGCGTTGAAGCAGACCTGGCAGTCCAAAGTGGACGCGATGGTGCCGAAGGTGGCCACCGCGGTGTCGGACGTGAAGAAGGTGCTGGCCGCCGCCGGGTACGTCCCGGCGGACTACCAGCTGATCCTGCAGTCCTACGCGGCACCGATCGGCCCGGACCTGCCGGAAGACCTGCGCAGCCTCAACGGCTGCCCGTTCCGCACCGAAGACCTGCGCTGGATCGCCCAGACCGGCATCGGCGTGCTGTCCTCGGGCCTGAAGGCCGCGGCCCAGCAGACCGGCGCGCGGTTCCTGGACCTGGCCAAGGCGGGGGTCAAGCACGAGGCGTGCAGCGGCGGCGCGAACCCGGCGACGGAGTGGTTCACCCGGCTGACGCTGCAGCTGGCCGACCTCGGCCAGGCCGAGCGCGCCGGCCACGCGCTGCAGGAGTCGTTCCACCCCAACACCGCCGGCCACACGGCGATCGCCAACTGCCTGACGGAGTTCATCGCGGCCAAGGACGGCAACGCCTCCTGCCTGGCCGGCGCGGACGGCAAGCTCCACGCGGCCCCGGAGGTCATCGCCCGCTGACCCCGAAGGTCGGTTACGTCAGCCGGCCTTGCGCACCGTGGTCGTGTCCGGACCGACAGGGGTGCCTGACGTGCCGAGCGGTGTCAGCCGCGGCAGCGGGACGCCCTGTTCATCGACGAGGACCGAGTGGGCCTCGCCGGGGGCGAAGGCGTGGCGTTCGCCCCACTGCCGCAGGGCGACGACGACCGTGAACAGGTCGCGCCCGGCGGGGGTGAGCGTGTAGACCGGCCGCCGGCCCGAGGGGGCGGCCTGGCGGTCGAGAATGCCGCGGTCGACCAGGCGGCGGAGCCGGTCGGTGAGGATGTTGCGGGCGATGCCGGTGCGCTGCTGGAAGTCGGTGAACGCCCGGGCGCCGTCCATCGCGTCGCGGACGATGAGCAGGCTCCACCGGTCCCCGACGAGGTCGAGGGTGCGCGCCACCGGGCACGCCGGGTCGGTCCAGGTCTCGGGCACCGCGCCTCCAGAAGAGTTGCTGTTTGAAACCATTCTGCCGTACCGTCGAATCAGTTGCAATCTGCTACTGATGGGGGTGCCATGAACCGGACAGCAATGCTCGCCGCGGTGTGCGCGGTGGCCGTGGCCGGCATCTACGCCGCCCAGCCCGTGCTGGCCGAGATCGGCGCCGAGCTGGGTGTGCCCGAGGCGCAGCTGGGGTGGATCGTCGCGGCCGGCCAGCTCGGCTACCTCGCGGGCCTGGCGCTGCTCGTCCCGTGGGGCGACCTCGTGGACCGTCGCCGGCTCATCGCCGGGCACCTGCTGCTGACGGCGGCCGGCGCGGTCCTCGCCGCGGCCGCGTCCCGGACGTGGATGCTGCTGGCCGGAGTGGCCGTCGCGGGCCTGTTCGCGGTCGTCGTGCAGACGACGGTCGCCTACGCCGCGGCCCTCGCCGCGCCCGGCGACCGCGGCCGCACGCTCGGCGTGGTGACCTCCGGGGTCGTCGCCGGCATCCTCGGGGCGCGCGTCGCGGCTGGCGCTCTGGCCACGGTATGGGGCTGGCGCAGCGTGTACGTCGTCCTCGCCGGGCTGCTGGTGACGCTGGCGGCCCTGGTGCTCCGGACGCTCCCACCCGACCCGCGCCCCGGCGGCTCCTCCTACCGGGATGTGCTGACGTCCCTGGGCGGCCTGTTCCGCGAGCGCTTGTTCGTCTCGCGCGGGGTGATCGCGTTCTTCCTGTTCGCCTCGTTCGGCACGCTGTGGAGCGGCCTGGCGTTGCCGCTCTCGGCCGCGCCCTGGCGGCTGAGCCCGGCCCAGACCGGGTTGTTCGGGCTCGCCGGGCTGGTCGGCGCGCTCGGCGCCACCCGCGCGGGACGCTGGGCCGACGCGGGGTTCGCGCGGGCCGTCACCGGCGGTGGTCTTGCGCTGCTGACCGTGTCGTGGCTGGCCACCGCGCAGGCGCCGTGGTCGCTGTGGCTCGCCGCGGCCGGGGTGGTCGTGCTCGACTTCGCCGTGCAGGCGGTGCACGTGAGCAACCAGCACCTGCTGGCCACGGCGTACCCGGACCGCACGAGCAGCGCCATCGGCGGCTACATGATCTTCTACGCGCTCGGTTCCGCGTTCGGCGCCACCACCACGACGGCCGTGTTCGCCGTCGCCGGGTGGGCCGGGTCCAGTGTGCTCGGGGCGGCGTTCGCCGTCGTCGCCTTCGCGGTCTGGGCCGCGGGCTTCAGAGGTCGAGGGCGGCCCGCAGGGCGATGTCGATGCGCTCCTGGACGTCCTGGTCGATCTCCGCGATCCGCTCGTCGAACCACGGGCGGTACAGGCGGGTCAGGTTGAGCGTCGACACCCAGTAACGGGCGTCGATCGCCACGCCGAGGATGTCCATCGGGTCGCGGTCGAGCAGTTCGGTGCCGAGCAGCCAGGGCCGCTCGGACTCGTTCACCCCGTCCGAGGACAGCAGCACCACCGTGCGCTGCCGGGCCGGTTCGGTCGGGGGATGGTACGTCCAGACTTCACCCCTGCGCACGCAGATCCTTTTCCGCCGCACGGCGTTCGGCCTCGTCCGATTCCGCGACGGCCGGTTCCGGCTTCTGCGGGGTGTAGCCCGTGCGGACCGCCTCCCGCCTGGCTGCCTTCGACAGCCAGGACGACACCGAGATTCCGTGGGCTTTCGCGGCGCGTTCGGCGAATTCCAGAGCCCCGCTGTCCAGCGAAAGAGTCACCTTACGTGTTGCCATACCTTTTACCGTACCAGTGCCCCGGTCACCGGGCGGTCCGCCGGGTCAGAACGTCGGCGAACGTCCCTCGAACGGCGTAGAGAGCACCACCGTCGTGCGAGTGGACACCTTCGCGGCCTCCCGGATCCGGCGCAGCAGGTCCTCCAGCGCCAGCGGCGACTGGACGCGCACCAGCAGGATGTAGGACTCGTCGCCGGCGACCGAGTAGCACGACTCGATCTCCTTGATGTGCTGGATCCGCTGCGGGTAGTCGTCCGGCGCCGCCGGGTCGTTCGGCGTGAGCGAGATCAGCGCCGTCAGCGGCAGGCCGATCTGCTCGCCGTCGAGCCGCGCGGTGTAGCCGAGGATGACCCCGCGCTGCTCGAGGCGGCGCACCCGCTGGTGCACCGCCGACACCGACAGCCCGACCCGCTCGGCGAGGTCGGTGAAGCTGCGCCGCCCGTCCGCCGCGAGCTCCTGGACGATCGACTGGTCCAGCGGCTCCAGGCCGCCGGGCGTCATGCGTCCAGCACGACGAGCTCGTGCGGCTGGTTGTTGACGGACTCGGCACCCTCGGCGGTGACGATCACGATGTCCTCGATCCGGGCGCCCCACCGGCCCGGCTGGTAGATGCCCGGCTCGACGCTGAAGGCCATGCCCGGCTCCAGCGGCAGCGCGTTCCCGGCGATGATGTAGGGCTCCTCGTGCACGTCCAGGCCGATGCCGTGCCCGGTGCGGTGGATGAAGTACTCCCCGAACCCGGCGTCGGCGATGACCTCCCGCGCGGCGGAGTCGACGGCCTCGGCGGTCACGCCCGGCTTGACCGCCGCGACGGCGGCGGCCTGCGCCCGCTGCAGCACCGCGTAGGTCTCGGCGACGTCGGCGTCGCGGGGCGTGCCGACGGCGTAGGTGCGGGTGGAGTCGGAGTTGTAGCCGGCCGGCAGCGGCCCGCCGATGTCGACGACCACGACGTCACCCTTCTCGATGACGCGCTCGGAGACGTCGTGGTGCGGGCTGGCCCCGTTCGGGCCGGACCCGACGATCACGAAGTCGGCCTGCACGTGCCCCTCTTCGACGATGGCCGCGGCGATGTCGGCGCCGACCTCGGCCTCGGTGCGGCCGGGCCGCAGCCATTCGTGCACCCGGGCGTGCACCCGGTCGATCGCCGCACCGGCCTCCCGCAGCGACGCGATCTCCGCGGCGTCCTTGCGCATCCGCAGTTCCCGCACGACCGGCCCGGCCAGGGTCTGCTCGGCGGTCCCGAGCGCGGCGCGCAGCGCCAGCACGTGCAGCGCCGGGGTGAAGTCGCTGACGGCGACCCGCCCCGGCTTGCCGAGCCGGTCGGCGACCAGCTTGTAGGGGTCGTCGCCGTCGACCCAGGTGAGCAGTTCGACGCCGAGCTCGTCGACGGGCACGTCGGCGTACCCGGGCGCCTCCAGCTTCGGCACGACCAGCGCGGGTGTGCCCTCGGCCGGGACGACGAGGGTGGTCAGCCGCTCGAACGACCCACCGGCCTGCCCGAGCAGGTACCGCAGATCGGAGCCGGGCGCGATCAGCAGCGCATCGGTGCTCGCGGCGGCCGCGGCGGCACGGGCCCGGTCCAGCCGGGCACGAAGGGAAGCGGCATCGGGGGCAGGCGTGTGGAGGGATCGGCGCGACATGAAGCCGAGCCTAGTGGGGCGCCCACGGCACCGGCTGCGCCCGGTGCCACGACATGCCGGGCCGGGTGACGCCCCCGCCCGGCCGGAGCCGAGCGGCGCGGGTCGAGCGGCCAGGACGGGCCCGCCTGGGTGCGCGAACCGACTGTCCGGGTGCGTCGTGTCACCTCCCCCGGTGCCGGGCGTGGCAGGCTGTGCGGGTGACCGGATCCCTTGCCCTGCTCGACTCCGCGAGCCTGTACTTCCGCTCCTTCTTCGCCCTGCCCGACTCCATGCGCGCCGCGGACGGGACGCAGGTGAACGCCGTGCGCGGGTTCGCCGACACGATCGCGCGGATCCTCACCGACCGGCGGCCCGCGCGGCTCGTCTGCTGCCTGGACGCCGACTGGCGGCCGAAGTTCCGCACCGATCTGCTGCCCAGCTACAAGGCGCACCGCGTCGCCGAGGAGACCGGCAGCGGCCCCGACGTCGAAGTCGTGCCCGACACGCTCACCCCGCAGGTGCCGATCATCCTCGACCTGCTCGAAGCGTTCGGGTTCGCCACCGCCGAGGCCGCCGGTTACGAGGCCGACGACGTCATCGGCGCGCTGGCCACCCGCGAGAAGCGCGATCCGGTCGAGGTCATCACCGGCGACCGGGACCTGTTCCAGCTGGTGCGGACCGAGCCGTCGCCCGCGTCGGTGATCTACGTCGGCAAGGGGTGGGCCAAGGCCGAGGTGCTGGGCCCGGCCGAGATCGCCGAGCGCTACAGCCTGCCCCGCGACACCGCCGGGCCCGCCTACGCGGACATGGCCGCCCTGCGCGGCGACCCCTCCGACGGGCTGCCCGGCGTGGCCGGCATCGGCGAAAAGACCGCGGCCAAGCTCATCACGCAGTTC
Source organism: Amycolatopsis sp. NPDC051102 (assembly GCF_040682815.1). Taxonomy (NCBI): domain Bacteria; kingdom Bacillati; phylum Actinomycetota; class Actinomycetes; order Pseudonocardiales; family Pseudonocardiaceae; genus Amycolatopsis; species Amycolatopsis sp. NPDC051102. The sequence goes on along the minus strand of NZ_JBFBBT010000001.1, from coordinate 1,315,203 downwards.
GGGTCACTGGAGGCCCTCCTGGCCGCCGCCGAATCCGGCGACTCCGCGGTCCCGCTCAAGACCCGGCTGCGGCTCAAGGACGCCGCCGACTACCTCGCCGTCGCCCCGACCGTGGTCCGGGTGGCGGTCGACGCGCCGGTGGAACAGTCGCGGCCCGACACCGTCCCCGCCACGCCGGCCGACCCGGCGCGGGTAGCCGAACTCGCCGAGCGGTGGAACCTCGGCAACTCCGTCGAGCGGCTCCTCAAGGCCCTGCCCGGCGTCTAGAAGTGCGTGCCGCACCACGGCGCCGCCACCGTGGTGAACAGCTCGTCCGCCCGCGCCACCGCAGCCGCGTCACGGACTTCGAGCCGGCCCGCCTCCGCCAGCCCGGTCGCGCTCCACTGGCCGAGGTACAGCATCCCGAGCGTGTCGACGTCGAGGGCCAGGTCCGCCGCGGCGTCGGTGCGCCGGGCGCCGTCCGGGCCCACTTCGTAGTGGCCGGTGTTGGCCGGCAGCAGCCGGTCGGTCACCGCGACCACCACCGGAGCGGCCGCGCGGTAGGTGCGGGCGGCCAGCGCCGCGGCGACGTCGACCGGCCGCAGCCACAGGTCGTCCTCGACCGCGGTCGTGGCCGCGTGCCGGTGGTCGGTCAGCAGCAGGGCCAGCGGCTCGTCGACCGGGCGGTGGCGCGCGTGCACCTCCGACACCAGGTCCACCGACAGCAGGAACCGCCACAGCGCCGCCCGCGCGGCCGGATCGGCGGCGTGCAGGTCGTGGACGTCCAGCACTGCGCCGTGGTCCGGCGAGTCGAGCGAGCGGCGGCTGATCGTGGCGTACACGACGAACCCGTCGTCGCCGTCCGGTCCACTGTGGACGGCGACGAGGTGCTCGCTGTCCGGGGCCACGAGCCGGTCGTGCGCGATCGCCCACCACCGCTCCGGCCGCCCGATCATGCCCGGCCGGTGCAGCCCGATCCGCCGGTACAACGCGGAAATCTCCTGCACCGCCGACTCGGGCGTGAGCAGCCGGACCTCACCCCCGGTCGCGACGCGCTCGTGGAGCCGGGCCGCCGGCCGCGTCACCCGCAGGGCCTTGCCGAGCGCGGCCGAGCCGTAGCCGAACCGCCCGTAGATCGTCGGTTCGCTGGCGTGCAGGACCGCCAGCGGCACCCCGCGCGCGGCGAAGTCCGCCAGCTGAGCGGCCATCATCGCGCTGAGCACCCCGCGACGCGTCCGGTCGGCCCGGACACCCACGCCTTCCACCGCGGCGACCGGCACCGTCCGCCCACCCGGAACGGCGATCTCGGTGTCGAAGGCGCTGACGATCCCGATCGGGCTCCCGCCCTCGAACACACCGAACTTGTGCACAGCGGGCCAGGAATCCCCCACCCGGGCCCACAGGTCGTCGGTGACACGCGGACTGTGCAGGGCCCGGCGCAGCAGGTCGAACGTGCTGCGCCGCTCGTCATCGGTGATCGGGCGGACGTCGAAGGCGGTCATCCTCCCGATCCTGCCGCCCGCCGCCGCTCCCGGCACCCGATTTCCCCGCTCAGAAGTGGCTCCCGCTCCAGGCCGCCACGCGCGTGCCGAACAGCAGGTCCGCCGCCGCGGGTGCCGCCGGGTCACGGACCTCGATCCGCCCCGCGCCGGCCAGCGCCGACGGCCGCCACGTCCCCAGGTACACCATGGCCAGGGTCGTGACGTCCAGCCGCAGCCCGGCCGGCCGGTCCGTGCGCTCGGCACCGTCGGGCGACACGCGGTAGCCGCCGCTGTTGCCCGGCAGCAGCGGGTCGTACACCTCCAGCACCACCGGGGCGGCGGCCCCGTACTCCCGGGCGCCCAACGCCGCCGGGACGTCGACGAGCCGGAGCCAGTGCTCGTCCCCGATCCGGTCGACGTTCCCCCGGCGGTGGTCTTCGAGCAGCAGCTCGACCGGATCGTCCAGCGGCCGCGACGCGGCGACGATCCGGTCCACCAGGTCGATCCCCAGCAGGAACCGCCACAACCCGGTGTACGCCGCCGCCGAGCCCGCGAACAGGTCCACCACCTCGAGGTTCTTCGTCCACGGGTGAACCCGCAGCCCGTCGACGTGGTAGACGGCGAACCCGTCCGGCCCGCCGGGACCGTGGTGCACCACCGCCTTCACCGGCGAGGCGTGCCGCCGCAGCTGCATCTCGTACAACCGCCACAGCACCTCCGGCCGGGTCATCATCCCCGGCCGGAACTCCAGAACCTCGTACACGCCGGGACAGACCTCCAGCGCCCGGTCGAGGTCCAGCAACTCGACCGCACCGCCCGCCGGAGCATCCGGCCGCAGCCGCGCCCGGTGCCGATCGACGCTGTAGGCGCGGTAGCGCGTCGCCAGGCCGTAGCCGAACCGGCCGTAGATCGGCGCCTCCGACGCCAGCAGGTTCGCGAACACCACCCCGCGCGCGGCGAACTCCTCCAGCTGCGCCGTCATCAACGCCCGCAGCACCCCGCGGCGCGTCCGGTCGGCCCGCACCCCCACCGACGTGACACCCGCCATCGGCAACCGGGCACCGCCGGGCACCGACAACTGCGCGTCGAAGAACCGCGCCGTCCCGATCAGCTCCGGATCGAACGCACCCAGCGCCGCACCCGGCTGGTAGTATCGGGCCGCGAGCGCCCACTCCGCGTCATCGGCCGGCGGGAAGTGCACCGTCTCTCGGAACAGGTCACTCGCCGCCCGGTGTTCCCCGGCATCCAGCGTCCGGATCTCGAACTCGCTCATCCCCGGATCATCTCCGGAGACACCGAAGCCCGGCCACCGCAAACCACGGTGGCCGGGCCGGCGAAGCACCCTACTTCGAAACGGGCGGCGAAACCTCGTAGTTGCCGCCGTCGCCCTTCACCGTGATCGGCACCTGCTGCGGCTTGCCGGCGATCGTCGCCGTGCACTCGAACTTCGCCCCGTCCGCCACCTTCTGCTCGGCCGGACAGGTGACACCGGTGACGCCGTCGATCTTGTACGTCTCGGTCAGCAGCTTCTGCACGTCGGCCTGCATCTGCGTGTTGTTGAAGACCTGCGTCTTCAGGAACCCCGGCGTGACGAACGCGGTGAACAACACCACGGCCACCACCGCCACCGCGGCGATCACCCCGATCAGCAGCCCCTTCTTCGACTTCGCCGGCTTCTCCCCCTCCGGCGCACCCGCCCCGGGGAACTGCTGCTGGCCGTAGTCGTACTGACCGGGCTGCTGCTGCCCGTACTGCGGCTGGGCCTGGGGCCCGCTCTGCGGATACGCCCCACCCGGCTGCTGCCCGTACTGCGGCTGCGCCTGCGGCCCGCTCTGCGGATACCCGCCACCGGGCTGCTGCCCGTACGGCGGCGGCTGCTGTCCCCACTGCGGCTGCTGCGGCGGGGTGTACCCACCCGGCTGCTGCCCCCACTGCTGCGGTTGCTGGGGTTGCTGCGGCTGGCCCCACTGCTGCTGGTTCGGGTCGTAGGGAGGCTGCTGCGGCTGCTGCCCCCACTGCGGTTGCTCCTGCGAACCGCTCGGCGGGTACGCGCCGCCCGGCTGCTGCCCGTACTGGGGCTGCTGTGGGTCGTTGCCGCCATACGGCGTGCTCATCGTCTGCCTCCGCCTGCTTCGCTCATCAGTCCACCCCGAAACACCGGCAAGCCGCGCACACACGGTGTCGCAGGCGATCCAACCACAGGTCGGAGCCGAGCACACCTGTCCACGCCCACCGTCCCACCTGGGCTGCTGCGCCGATCGTCAGCAACCCGACCACAGCCACGGCCGAATGACTTCGCGGCGACCGTCACTCGCCGTGCAAGGGCGGCCTGCTTTTGGCCGGATTGCTGACACCGAGTTCACGCCGCACCCGCGGCCACCACCCCACGACGCAGCGCCTTCACCGCGTCGGCCGCCGCCGCTCCCACCGGGTCCGCCTTGCCCAGCACGTCCCGGATCTGGTCCAGCAGATCGATCACCTGCCGCGACCAGCGCACGAAGTCACCCGCCGACAACTCCTGCCCGTTCGCCTCCGCCGCGGTCAGCACCTTCTCCAGCGACTCACCCCGCGCCCAGCGGTACACCGGCCACGCGAACCCCGCGTCCGGCTCCCGCGTCCGGTCCAGCCGGTGCCGCCGCTCGTCCTCGGTCAGCTCCACCCACAACCGCGCCGTCTCCTGCCACGCCTCCGGCACCGCACCACCCGGCAACCGCGGCTCACCCGCGGTGTCCCGGCGCGCCTCGAACACCAGCGTCGACACCACCGCCGCCAGCTCCGCCGGGTTCAGGCCACGCCACACGCCGTGCCGGATGCACTCCGCCGCCAGCAGATCCGACTCGCTGTACAACCGCGTCAACCGCCGGCCGTGCTCGGTGACGCGGTCCTCGCCGTCCCCGGCCGACTCCGGCCCGAGATAACCGCGCTCACCCAGCAGAGCCAAGATCCGGTCGAACGCCCGCGCCAGCGAATGCGTCGTCGCCGCCACCTTGCGCTCCAGCTGCTTCGTTTCCTCGGCCAGTCGCTGGTACCGCTCGACCCAGCGCAGGTTCGCCTCGCGCTCGGCCAGCCCGTGGCACGGATGCGCCCGCAGCGCCCGCTGCAACACGGCCAGCTCGCCGTCCTCGTTCGCCCCCGACCGCCTCTTCTGCCGGCCCGGCAGCGAAATCCCGGCGTTGCGCAGCGTCGAAGCGATGTCCCGGCGCGTGCGCGGCGACCGCAGCTCGATGTGCTTGGGCAGCTTGATCCGCCCCAGCGCCTCCACCGGCGCCGGGAAGTCCGCCACCGACAACGGCCCCGACCACCGGTCCTCGGTCACCACCACCGGCCGCGGCTCCCGGATCGGGTCCAGGCCCGGATCGACCACCACCGCCAGCCCCGCCCGCCGCCCGGCCGGCACCGCGATGACGTCACCCTTGCGCAGCTTCTCCAGCGACTCCGCGGTCCCGGCCCGCCGCACGGCCGTGTTCTGCCGCGACAACGCCTTCTCCCGCGCCGAAATCTTCGCGCGCAGCTCGACGTACTCGAGCATCTCCTCGAAGTCGCCGGTCACCGCGGCCGTGTAGCCCTTCAGCGCTTCCTTGTTCCGCTCGATCCGGCGCGCGGTGCCCACCACCGACCGGTCGGCCTGGAACTGCGCGAACGACTGCTCCAGCAGCTCGCGCGCCTCGGCCGCCCCGACCTGCGCCACCAGGTTGACCGCCATGTTGTACCCCGGCCGGAACGACGACCGCAGCGGATAGGTCCGCGTCGAAGCCAGCCCCGCGACCTGCTTCGGATCCACGCCCGGCTGCCACGCGACGACGGCGTGCCCCTCCACGTCGATGCCCCGCCGCCCGGCCCGGCCGGTGAGCTGGGTGTACTCCCCCGGCGTCAGATCGACGTGCGCTTCGCCGTTGTACTTCACCAGCCGCTCGAGCACGACCGTCCGCGCCGGCATGTTGATCCCCAGCGCCAGCGTCTCGGTCGCGAAGACCACCTTCACCAGGCCACGGACGAACAGCTCCTCGACCGTCTCCTTGAACGCCGGCAGCAACCCCGCGTGGTGTCCGGCGATCCCGCGCTCCAGCGCCTCCCGCCACTCCCAGTACCCCAGCACCCCGAGATCACCCTCGGGCAGATCCGCCGTCCGCTCCTCGATGACCCGCCGGATCTCGTCGACCTCGCCGGGCCCGTTCAACCGCAACCCCGACCGCACGCACTGCGTCACCGCAGCGTCACACCCCGCGCGCGAGAAGATGAACACGATCGCCGGCAGCAACCCCGCCCGGTCCAGCTGCTCCACCACGTCCACCCGAGACGGCGGCCGGAACCGCGGCATCCGCGGCGGCGCACCCCGGCGGCCCCGCGGACTGCGGAAGCCCGCCGGCGCGTACTGACGGCCGATCTCCTCCGTGCGCCGCAGCAACGTCGGGTTGATCCGCAGCTCCGCACCGGGCGCGTGCACGTCCTCCCCGGCGAACAGGTCCAGCAGCCGGTTCCCCACCAGCATGTGCTGCCACAGCGGCACCGGCCGGTGCTCGTCCACCACGACCGTGGTGTCGCCCCGGACCTCCACCAGCCACTCGCCGAACTCCTCGGCGTTGCTCACCGTCGCCGACAGCCCCACCACCCGCACGTGCTCGGGCAGGTGCAGGATCACCTCTTCCCACACCGCACCCCGGAACCGGTCGGCCAGGTAGTGCACCTCGTCCATCACCACGTACCCGAGGTCGGTGATCGTGGACGAACCGGCGTAGAGCATGTTCCGCAGCACCTCGGTGGTCATCACGACCACCTGCGCATTGCCGTTGATCGAGGTGTCCCCCGTCAGCAGGCCGACGGCGTCGGTCCCGTACCGGGCCACCAAATCGGCGTACTTCTGGTTCGACAGCGCCTTGATGGGCGTCGTGTAGAAGCACTTTCGGCCCTCGGCCAGCGCCAGGTGCACCGCGAACTCACCGACCACGGTCTTGCCCGCCCCGGTGGGCGCGCAGACCAGCACACCGTGACCGCCCTCGAGGGCCTGGCACCCGCGGATCTGGAACTCGTCGAACTCGAAGGACGCCTCGGCGGCGAAGCGCGTCAGCTGGGGGTACTTCCCGCGGCGCGCGGAGGCCGCATAGGCCTCGGCCGGGGACGGAGAAGGGCTATTGGCCACCTCGTCAGGGTTCCACATCCCCCCGGCAGTCCGCACGCCGCGTGACGAACGGCGTGGTGCTCCCCGTCGTTGCTGCTTTGTTTTGTCAGCTGTCAGCTGTTGATCTTGAAAACTGCCCCGACGTATAGGGCGTTATACACTTTGCTGGGCGGAACCGGCAGGGCGTGGGCCGCGTCGGAGCGGGCATGACCGAACGGTGTCCGAGCTGCGGGTTGCTGGATCAGGTGCAGCACGTGCCCGCGGTGTACCGCGGCGGGCATTCGTTCTTCCGCGGCCAGGGCCCCGCGGTCACCGTGCCGGCCGGCGACGGGTTCGTCACGACGAACACGCAGGTCAGCGGGGTTTCCGTGACCGCGGTCGCCCGGTCGCTGGACCCCTTCCCTCCCCCGCGCCGCGATGGTGGCCTGCTCGCGGCGGCGATCGTGCTGGCGCTGGCCGGGAGCTGTTTCCTGTTGCTGCCGTTCTCGGCGATCGGCGACCCTCCGCCCGGCGGGTTGGCGGCGAAGGCGCTGGGCATCGCGGTGATCTCGCTGCCGTCGGTGTGCGTGTACGGGACGGCCGGGGTGCTGGTCTGGCTGTACGTGCGACGGCTGCGGGCGCACCGGAGGCAGCGGCGCGGGGTGCCGGCGGCGCAGCAGGTGTGGGAGCAGGGCTGGTTCTGCCACCGCTGCGGCGGCGTGTACTTCGCGGACGCGGGACGGCTGCTGACGCCGGCGCACTTCCGCCAGCTGGTGGCGCGCGCGGGCGGCTACGACCGTTAGGCCAGCACGCTCAGCGCGCCCGGGACGCAGCTGACGGTCACCGGCACGGTCCCCTGCGGCTCGCCGTCGGCGTAGGCGGGCCAGGTGTTGCCGGCCAGGGTGACCGAGCGGGCACGCAGGGTGCGGACGGCGGAGTGGGTGACGTGGTTGCCGGTCCGCAGGCCGGGGAGCATCCGGACCAGGCCGCGGCGGGTGGCGTGGCCGATGATCGTGACGTCGAAGACGCCGTCTTCGGGGTCGGCCGTCGGGCAGATCGGGACGCCGCCGCCGTAGAAGCGGGTGTTGCCGACCGCGACGAGGGTCGCGTCGAGCTCGAGGCGTTCGGTGCCGGTGTCGACGACGACGGGGCGGGGCCGGAACGCGGCGAGCTCGGCGAGGATCGCGAGGTCGTAGCGGCGTGGCCCGGACGGCCAGCGCATCCGGTTGGCGCGTTCGTTGACGCTGGCGTCGAAGCCGGTGCACAGCACCGTCGCGAACCAGGTGGTGGGGCCGATGCGGCCGAGGTCGATCCGGCGGCGGGCGCCCGAGCGCAGGGCCGCCACCAGTGCGTCGACCGCCGGCAGGGGCTCGCCGGGGACGCCGAGGGCGCGGGCGAAGTCGTTGCCGGTGCCGGCCGGGACGAGCCCGAGGGCGACGTCGTTGTTCGCGCAGAACTGGACGCCCTGGTGGGCGGCGCCGTCGCCGCCGAGGACGATCAGGACGTCGAGCCCGGCGGCGTGGGAGCTGCGCATCAGCTGCCGGGACTCCTCAACGGAGTTGGCGACGAGCACGTCGAGCCGGTCGACGGCCGTGCGCAGCCGCGCGGCGACCGTGTCGGCGATCCGCGCGGCCGCGCCGTGCCCCGAGGCCGGGTGCACGGCGAGCGCGGCGTGGATCCCCACTACGTGACGTCGTCGGTGCTCGACCGGCCACCGGACGCGGTCGGCGTGGACGGCTCGTCGTCGATCGTGCTCGGCGTGTAGTCGAACGGCGCCGCTTCGTCGTCGGCGAGTTGGTCCCAGCCCTCGTCGTGGCGTTCGCGGTCCTTGCGGCGGTCGTGGATCCGGGCGAGCTGCACGGCGACTTCGAACAGCACCGTCAGCGCGCCGGCCAGGCCGAGCATCGAGAACGGGTCGGACCCGGGGGTGGCGAAGGCGGCGAAGACGAACAGGGCGAACACGATGCCGCGGCGCCACTTCTTCAGCTGCGCGTACTTCACCACGCCGACGCGGTTGAGCATGACCACCAGCAGTGGCAGCTCGAAGCTGATCCCGAAGATGATCAGCAGCGACAGCATGAACGAGATGTACTTGTCCGCCGTCAGCGCGGTGATGAACTCGCCCTGGCCGAAGCCCATGAGCAGCTGCAGCGCGTGCGGGAACAGGATGTAGGCGAGCACCGCGCCCGAGGCGAACAGCACCGACGCGAACCCGACGAACGTCAGCGCGTACTTGCGCTCCTTCGAGTACAGGCCGGGAGCGATGAAGGCCCAGATCTGGTAGAGCCACACCGGCGAGAACAGCACCGCGCCGGCGGCGAGGCCGACCTTCAGCTGGATCATGAAGGCCTCGAACGGCACGGTCTGCAGCAGCTGGCAGCCCTGGGCGCCGTTGAGCCGCCGGTCCGGCGGGATGGCGCAGTACGGGTCCTTGATGATCTCGCCGAGCGACGGGATCACGCCCACCTTGGTGCTGAACCAGAAGAACCCGATGATCCCGCCGAGCACGACCGCGAGCATCGCGAAGCCGAGACGGCGGCGGAACTCGTAGATGTGCTCGATGAGCGTCATCGTGCCGTCGGGGTTGGCGCGACGGCTGCGCCTGCGCCGCTTCGACCGGCGGCTGTCACCGTTTCCGGAGGCGGATTCCGCCACGGGTTGTTCCGTTCTCGTCGGAGTCCGCCGGAGCGCGCCGGCTGGGCGCGCTCCGTGGACCAGGGACCGGGTGTGGCTTCAGGCGCGTCAGCTGGCGTTCTTCTGCGGCTGGTCGGCGGCCTGCTGCTTCTTGAGCTCGTCGAGCTGCCGCTGCAGGTCGGCGACCTGCTGGTCGGTCGTGGCGGCCGGGGCGGGCGTCGCCGGGATCTGCCTGGTCTCGACGGGCTCGGCGTCCTCGTGCGAGGCGGTCTTGTCGCCCGCGAGGTCCTTGGTCTCGGCCTTGAAGATCTTCATGGACTTGCCGATCGACCGCGCCGCATCGGGAAGCCGCTTGGCCCCGAACAGCAGCACGACGAGCAGCACCAAGATGATCAAATGCCATCCTTGCAATCCGTTGGCGAACAAGATGGCCTCCTATCTGCGTCTGGTAGGGATGTTACTGGTTTTCCGGTTTCCGGCGGCGCTGCTCGAACGCGACGCGCAGCGCTGCCGTCCGGGCGCGGAGCAACCCGGCCCGGTCCTGGGTGTTCGTAGCCACCATGCTTGCGGTCTGCCGGAAACCACGCAAGACCTTGACGGTCCGCACCAGCAAAGCGAGGAGCAGCAGCAGGCCGAGCGCGGCGAGCGCGATCGTGGGCAGGTACGGCACGTCGTCAGCCTAGTGGTCGCAGGTTGACGGAAGGTGACGGGCTCGGGCCACGGCGCGGGCGGCGCGGCGACCGACGTCCGCCGCGAGGTCGGCCGGGCTCTCCACCAGCGCTTCCCCGCCCAGACCCAGCACGAGGCGCACCATCCAGGACTGGTCGGCGTAGCGCATCCGGATCCGCAGGCGGCCGCCGTCGAGCTCGTCGAGCTCCTCGCACGGGTAGTACTCGGCTACCCAGCGTGCGTCCGGGTCGAGGACCAGGACGGCCTCCCGCTGGTCGGGACGTTCGCGAAAGACACCCTCGGAGATGTCGGTGGGGTGGGCGTGCGCGGGCGGCCGGGACGGCTCGCCGAGGATCGTCAGCTCGTCGATGCGGTCGAGCCGGAACAGCCGGACGCCCTCGGCGCGCCGGCACCAGGCTTCGAGGTAGCCGACCGCCTGGACGATCAGCAGCCGCATCGGGTCGACCGTGCGCTCGGTGATCTGGTCCTTCGACGCGGTGTAGTAGCGGATCCGCAGCGCCCGCCCGTCCTGCAGGGCGCGGGCGACCTCCTCGCGGGTGCGCGCGGTCTTCTCGCCTTCGCGCACTCCCCCGCCGACGACCACGCCGGCCGGCTGGGCCTGCCCGGCGGCGGCCTCGATCTTGGCGATGGACCGGCGGACGGCGTCGCCGTCGACCACTCCCGGCGTCTCGGCCAGCGCCCGCAGGGCCACCAGCAGCGCGGTCGCCTCGCCGCCGGTGAGCCGCAGCGGGCGGCTCATCCCGGCGTCGTGGGTGACGACGATCGTGTCGCCCTCGAAGGACAGGTCGATCAGGTCGCCCGGCCCGTAGCCCGGCAGCCCGCACATCCACAGCAGCTCGAGGTCCTTGCGCAGCTGCTTCGGCGTGACGTCGAAGTCCTGCGCGGCGTCGTCGATGCGGACGCCCGGGCGCGCCAGCAGGTACGGCACGAGCGCGAGCAGCCTCGGCATCCGGTCGGTGGACCCGCTCACAGCACGCTCCCCTGCCGGGCGACGACGGCTTCCAGCCGGTCCTGGACGCTCTTGGCCAGCACGTCGGGTTCGAGCACGACGACGTCCGGGCCCTGGGCGGCGATCCAGTCGGCGGCCGACTCCGGGTAGAGCAGGCCGATCTCCACGAGATCGCCCTCTTCGCCGTCGACGACGGACCGGCCGACCACCGTGCCGCGGCGGCGCACCCCGGCCGCGTGGCCGTCGGCGACCCAGACCCGGGCGGTGGTGACCGGGGCGGGTTCGCTGCCGCCGGTGGCCGTGACGAGCTTGAGGAGGTTGACGCCGTCGGGCCGCCGGACCTCGCCGGGCTTGCCGACCGGGCGGACCTGGCCGGTGACGCGGGAGAGCCGGAAGCAGCGGGTGGCGCCGCGGTCGCGGTCGTGCCCGACGACGTACCAGCGGGCGCGCCACGAGACCACGCCCCAGGGTTCGAGCGTCCGCATGATCCGCTCCGGGGAACCGCTGCGGCGGTACTCGAACCGGACGGCCTGGCCGTTCTGCACCGCGGCCAGCAGCGGCCCGAACGCCGGTTCGGCGCGCACCCGCGGCTCGACCACGGTGGGCGCCTGGTCGTCGACCTCCAGGCCGGCGGCGCGCAGCTTCACGAGCGCGCCCTGGGCCTGGCCGGTCAGCTCCGGGGAGTCCCACAGCCGGGACGCCAGCGCGACCGCGGCGGCTTCGTCGGGGGCCAGGTCGATCTCGCCGAGTTCGTAGTCGCGGCGGGCGATGCGGTAGCCCTCGATCGCGTCGAAGGCGGAGTTGCGGCCGGTCTCCAGCGGGATGCCGAGTTCGCGCAGTTCGGTCTTGTCGCGTTCGAACATCCGGAAGTAGGCGTCGTCGCTGGCCGCGTCGCCGTATCCGGGCACGATGCCGCGGATCCGCTCGGCGGTGAGGTACTGCCGGGTGGACAACAGGGCGAGCACCAGATTGACCAGCCGTTCGGCGCGTGCGGTGGACACCCGGTAGAGCCTAGCCCGCGCCGCCCGGCCCGATCGTGAGGTCCGGGGTACGCGCGTCGTAATCGGTGCGGGCGGCGTCGACGGCTTCGAAGTTGGCCTCCGCCCACTCCTTGAACCCGGCCATCAGCGCGCGGAGGCTTTCGCCCAGCGGCGTAAGGGAATAGTCGACGCGGACGGGCACCGCCGGGGTGACCTCGCGGCGGACGAGACCGTCCCGTTCGAGCACCCGCAGGGTCTGGGTGAGCATCTTCTGGCTGACCCCGGCGATGCGCCGCGAAAGGTCGCTGTAGCGCTGCGGGCCGTCACCGAGCGCGACGAGGATCAGGCTGACCCATTTGCCGGCGATCTCGTCGAGCAGCTTCCGGGTCGGGCAGGCCGCGAGATAGGCGTCGTAGGCGGCTTTTTCGGCTTGCCGCCGCTGTTCCGCCGTGCGCGTGGGCACCGGGCGCACCTCCTCCTGCGGTAGGCACCTGCGGGTGCGTACTTCCCAGCGGAGAGTAGCTCCCCATACGTTCGCGGGGAAGTTCCGGTCCGTGAGAGGAGAAAGCCCATGCGTGCGATCGTGGTCCGCCGGTTCGGTGGCCCGGAAGTCCTGGAGCCGGTCGAGGTGCCGGTGCCGGAGCCCGGTCCGGGTCAGGTGCGGATCCGGGTGGCGGCGGCCGCGGTCAACCCGGTCGACGTCGCGACCCGGGCCGGGTGGCTGACCGAAGCGGGCGTGATCCCGCCGCGAGCGGTGCTCGGCCTGGGCTGGGACGTGGCGGGCACGGTCGAGACGCCGGGCGGCGGGTTCGCCGCGGGCGACGCGGTGATCGGCCTGCGCGACCGGATCGCCACCCCGCTCGGCGCCTACGCCGAGCAAATCGTGCTGGACGCCTCCGCGGTGGCACCGGCACCGGCGGGCGTCACGGCGTTCGAAGCGGCGACCCTGCCGTTGAACGCCCTGACCGCGGCCCAGGCGCTGGACTTGGTCGAGACGACGGGCAGCGTGCTGGTGACCGGAGCGGCCGGGGCGGTCGGCGGGTACGCCGTGGCGCTCGCGCACGCACGGAAGCTGCGGGTGGTGGCGGTCGCTTCGGAGGCGGACGAAGCCGACGTCAGGGGGTTCGGGGCGGACGAGTTCGTGCCGCGCGGGCCGTCGCTCGGCGACCGGGTGCGCGCGCTGGTGCCGGGCGGGGTGGACGCGGTCCTGGACACGGCGTTGCTGGGGTTGGACGCCCTGGACGCGGTCCGCGGCGGCGGTGAGTTCGTCGCGTTCGCGGCCGGGGCGGCGCCGCTGCCGTTGCGCGGGGTCCGGGTCCGCAGCGTGTGGATCCGCGCGGACGGCGAGCGGCTGGCCGAGCTGGCCCGCCTGGCGGCGAACGGGACGCTCCCGCTGCGCGTGGCCGGAGTGCTCCCCTTGGCGGAGGCGGCGGTGGCGCACGAACGGATGGCCGCCGGCGGCCTGCGCGGCCGCCTCGTGCTGGCGCCGTGACCGAGCGCCGCGCTCTAACGTGGTGGTATGGATGATCGCGTTCTCCTCGTCACCGGTGCCTCCCGCGGCCTCGGCGCCGCCACCGCCCGGCTCGCCGCCGCCTCCGGGTTCAAGGTCGCCCTCGTCGCCCGCAAGGCCGAATCCGTCACTCCCCTGGCCGCCGAGCTCGGTGCGGACCGGGCGCTCGCGCTCGGCGCCGATGTCGGCGACTGGCCCGGCATCTCCGCCGCCGTCGACGAGACCGTGCGGCGGTTCGGCCGGCTCGACGCCGCCTTCGCCAACGCCGGGATCGGGGTCGGAACCTCCTTCTTCGGCGACGACGACCCCGACCCGCGCGCGTGGGAACCCATGGTCCGCACCAACGTCCTCGGCGCCGCCTACACCGCCCGCGCCGCACTGCCCGCGCTCCGGGAGACCGCCGGGCACCTGCTGATCACCGGGTCGGTCGCCGGCCGCTACATCCGCAACGCGAGCCTGTACTCCGTGACGAAGTGGGCCGTGACCGGGATGGCCGGGGCGATCCGGGAAGAGGCCGTCGGCACCGGCGTGCGCGTCACCCTGATCAACCCGGGCATGACCGACACCGACATCCTCAGCGACGAGCAGCGCAAGAAGCCGAACCTGCACCCCGACGACATCGCGCGTGCCGTGCTCTACGCCTTGTCGCAGCCGCCGTCGGTCGACGTCAACGAGATCCTCGTCCGGCCGACCGGCCAGGTGCTCTAGCGGAGGCGGGCGACGCGGCCCTGGACGCCGCTGGCCCAGCAGGCCGCCCCGGCGCAGTCCACGGTGTCGAAGCTGCCGGTGTCGAACCGGGTCCAGTGCCGGCCGCCGTCGGGGCTGAGGTCGCTGCCGCCGGGGCCGACGGCCAGGACCGCGCCGCCGCGCCACGCCAGTCCGGAGCGGTAGCCGGCCGGGTACTGCGCCGGCGTGCGCCACGTGCGGCCGCGGTCGCGGGTCAGCGCGACGGCCGGGCCCGGCGCGTCCGGGTTCGCGAAATCGCCGCCGATCGCCACCCCCTGCGACGGTGAGCGGAAGGCCAGGGCGAACACGCCGGCCGACGGGCTGCTCGGCAACGGCGTGTCCGACGCCGTCCAGTGGCGGCCGCTGTCGCCGGAGTGCAGGACGCGGGCGGTCGCGCCGCCGCCGGTGGCCAGCCACGCATCGAACGGCCCGGCCGTCGTGACGCACTGGCCGCTGGCCGCGAAGCCGGCCTCGCCGGGCAGCGCGGGCGGGAAGCCGCTGTCGGGGACCTGGTGCCAGCTGCGGCCGCCGTCGAACGTCGCCTGCAGCCGGAAGCGGCCGTCGACCGGGTCGCTCATCGCCAGCCCGCGCCACGGGTCGAAGAAAGCGAGGCAGTCGTAGAACGCCGCCGGGTCGGTGTTCTGGAACGTCTGGCGCCAGTGCGTGCCGCCGTCGTCGGTCCGGTAGACGCGGGAGTCGGTGCCGGGGCCGATCGAGAGGACCACGGCGTGGTCGGCGTCGAACGCCTCGATGTCGCGGAACTGCAGCGCCTCGGTCCCGGGCGGCCCGGCGGGCTGCCAGGTCGCGCCGCCGTCGACCGTGCGCAGGACGGTCCCCTGCGTGCCGCTGACCCACGCCACGCGGGCGCTGACGGCCGAGAGCCCCCGGAACTCGGCGGTGACCCCGGTCGGCTTCAGCTCCCACGACGGCAGGTGCTCCCCGGCCGAAGCCGGGACCGCGAGTGAAACCAGCAGGGCGACCACGAGCAGCACGACACGCATGCGGCGATCCTGCCGCACCCGCCACACGACTTTCGTCGGTAACGTCCCACCGGTCGTGGGGGGGTTTGGGGGGGTGAAAACCCCACACAACGACACAACGCCGGGGGCGGGGGGGGGGGCGGGAGGGGAGGGCGGGGCACCCCCACCGGGACACG
>NZ_JBFBBT010000001.1:1258069-1299993 GCF_040682815.1 Amycolatopsis sp. NPDC051102 | reverse complement strand
CCCCACACCGTTCTTCTTTTTTCACTGTCCCTGGTTGTGTTTTTTTTTCGCTTTTTACCCCTCCTCACAACCCCCCACGACCGCGGTGCCGGCGGGCTAGAGCGAGCTGATCAGGCGTTCCACCCGCTCGTCGACCGAGCGGAACGGGTCCTTGCACAGGACCGTGCGCTGGGCCTGATCGTTCAGCTTCAGGTGCACCCAGTCGACCGTGAAGTCGCGGCCCGCGGCCTGCGCCGCGGCGATGAAGTCGCCGCGCAGCTTCGCGCGGGTCGTCTGGGGCGGGGTGTCCTTGGCCGCTTCGATCTCGCCGTCGTCGGTGACCCGGCGGACCAGGCCCTTGCGCTGCAGCAGGTCGAAGATGCCCCGGCCCCGGCGGATGTCGTGGTAGGCCAGGTCGAGCTGGGCGATCCGCGGGCTGGACAGGTCCAGGTCGTGCTTGTGCCGGTAGCGCTCGACCAGCCGGTGCTTGATCGCCCAGTCGATCTCGGTGTCGATCTTGCCGAAGTCCTGCTGCTCGACCGCGTCCAGGGCCCGGCCCCACAGCTCCACGACGCGCTCGTTCGCCGCCGTCGAGCCGTTGTCCTTGATGTGCTGGACGGCGCGGGCGTGGTACTCGCGCTGGATGTCCAGCGCCGACGCCTCGCGCCCGCCCGCCAGCCGCACCTGGCGGCGGCCGGTGAGGTCGTGGCTGATCTCGCGGATCGCGCGGATCGGGTTGTCCAGGGTGAAGTCGCGGAACTGGACGCCGGCCTCGATCATCTCGAGCACGAGGTTCGCCGAGCCGACCTTGAGCATGGTCGTCGGCTCGGCCATGTTCGAGTCGCCCACGATGACGTGCAGCCGCCGGTAGCGCTCGGCGTCGGCGTGCGGCTCGTCGCGGGTGTTGATGATCGGCCGCGAGCGCGTGGTGGCGCTCGAGACGCCCTCCCAGATGTGCTCCGCGCGCTGGGACAGGCAGTAGACCGCGCCCCGCGGCGTCTGCAGCACCTTGCCGGCGCCGCAGATGAGCTGGCGGGTCACCAGGAACGGGAGCAGCACGTCCGCGATCCGGGAGAACTCACCCGCGCGGGTCACCAGGTAGTTCTCGTGACAGCCGTACGAGTTGCCCGCCGAGTCGGTGTTGTTCTTGAACAGGAAGATGTCGCCGCCGATGCCCTCGTCGGCGAGCCGCCGTTCGGCGTCGACCAGCAGGTCCTCGAGGATCCGCTCGCCGGCCTTGTCGTGCGTGACGAGCTGGACCAGGTCGTCGCACTCGGCCGTCGCGTACTCGGGGTGCGAGCCGACGTCGAGGTAGAGCCGCGAGCCGTTCGACAGGAACACGTTGGAGGAGCGTCCCCACGACACGACCCGCCTGAACAGGTATCGCGCCACCTCGTCGGGCGAGAGCCTGCGCTGACCGTGGAAGGTGCACGTGACCCCGAACTCGGTCTCGATGCCAAAGATCCGCCGCTGCATTCCACCAGAGTAGGCGCTGGACCCCCTCCGACGGTGCGCCGTTCGGGCGTCGACACGCCCCCAGTACGCCACAGACGGTGAAATCTCCCCGAATCAGGCACGATTGGAGCACAGCTCTTGACGGCACGTGGAAGGCGGACTCCTTGTCACATCAGCTCATCCGGGCCTTCCGGCGGGTCGGCCGGACCGATCGCGCGCTGATGCGGCGCAGCGCCTCGCTCCCGGCCACCAAAGCCGACGACGCGCTGATGACCCTGTCCAGATCGGCGAACAAGTCGCGCCTGTGGTGGGGCGTCGCCGCGCTGCTGGCCGCGCGCCCGGGCGAGACGCGCCGGGCCGCGTTGCGCGGGGTCGTCGCGATCGCCGGCGCCAGCGCCGTCGCCAACCTGGTCGGCAAGCCGCTGTTCCCGCGCCGGCGCCCGGCCGAGGAGGAGACGCCGATGCGCCGCCGCCTGCGGAAACGGCCCACATCCTCGTCGTTCCCGTCCGGGCACTCCGCGTCCGCGGCGGCCTTCGCCACGGCGGTGGCGATGGAGTCGCCGCGGGCCGGGCTCGCGGTGGCGCCGCTGGCGCTGGCCGTCGCCTACTCCCGGGTCCACACGGGAGTGCACTGGCCCTCCGACGTCGGTGTCGGCCTGGGCATCGGCGTCGGCGTGGGCCTGGCCACCCGGCACTGGTGGCCGCTGCACGACGACGTCCCGGGCCGCGCCGCCCTCGACGCGGACGCGCCCGAAATGGTCGACGGCGACGACATGCTCGCCGTCGTCAACCCGAACTCCGGGGTGGCGGGCGAGGACCCCACCGAGGACGTCAAGTTCGCCTGGCCGAAGGCCACGGTCCTCTACCCGGACCCCGACCGGGGCCTGCGCGCCCAGCTCGAAGCCGAGATCGACGCCCGCGGCACGATCCGCGCGCTGGCCGTCGCAGGCGGCGACGGCACCATCGCGGCGGTGGCCTCCGTCGCCGCCGAACGCGGCCTGCCGCTGGCCCTGGTCCCGGCCGGGACGCTCAACCACTTCGCCCGTGACGTCGGCGTCAGCTCCATGCCCGACGCCGACGCGGCGACCGAGGTCGGCAACGCCGTCCGCGTCGACCTGGGCGAAGTCGAGATCGACGGCGCCGGCGACGCGGACCACCGCTGGTTCGTCAACACCGCCAGCCTCGGCGGCTACCCGGAGATGGTCCGGCTGCGGGAGAAGCTGCAGGAAAAGCACCCGAAGTGGCCCTCGGCCGCAATCGCGCTGGCCAGGACGCTGCGGCACGCCAAACCGCTGACCGTCCGGCTCAACGGCAAGCGGACGCAGGTCTGGCTGCTGTTCGTGGGCAACGGGACGTACGCGCCCAAGGGCTTCGCACCCAGCCGGCGCCCGGCGCTCGACACCGGCCTGCTCGACATCCGCTACCTGCGCGCCGACCTGCCCTACTCCCGCGCCCGGTTCCTGCTCGCGATGATCACCCGCAGCCTCGCCGCCAGCCACGTCTACCAGGAGCTCGACCTGCCGGAGCTGGACGTCGAGCTGCTCGACGGCAACCGCCGCGTCGCCACCGACGGCGAGGTCGGCCCGCTCGGCAACCGGTTCCGGTTCCGGTCCCGCCCCAGCGCCCTGACGCTTTACCGCCGCTGAGGTTGCTTTACCTTCTCTCAACGAACACACAGGCAGTTCCGGCTACCTTCGCGACCGAGTTGCGGGCGATCCTGCCCGCGGCCGGGACGAGCGGGGTTGCATGGACGGGTACGGCCTGGCGAGCGTCATCCACCGGGCCGCGACCGACCCGGTGCTGCCGGGGAACATCACCGCGCGCGCCCGCGACCTCGGCCCGCTCGAGTCGCCGCTCATCTGGCTCGGGCTCGCCTCGGCCGCCGTCGCCGTCCTCGCCCTCGTGGTCGCGCTGTGGTACCGCCGCCGGGTCCGGCGCTGGGGGTTCGCCACCTTCGGCGTCCTGCTGCTGCTGGCCGCCGTCACCGCGGTCAACAGCTACGTCGGGTACGTCCGCACCCCCGACGACCTCGCCCGGCTCCTCCAGCGCGGCCCCGGCGTCGTCAACGTCGCCGGTCACCTGCTCGACGACGGCAAGGAAGCCCCCGAACCGTCGTCGGACTCCGCCTCCGCGCCGCGGGCCGGCAAGGGCGCAGGCACCGCCGCCGCCGGGCAGCGCATCGACGTCGTCGACCTGCCCGACCCCGCCCACGGCGTGCCTTCGGGCAGCAACTACGTGATCCTGCCGCCGGGCTACGACGCCGACCCCGCCCGCCGCTACCCGGTCGTCTACCTCATCCACGGCTACCCCTTCGGCGGCCCCCGCGACTGGCTGACCTCCGGCGACGCCCCCGGCACGCTGCTGGCGCTGCAGCAGTCCAACGTCATCGCGCCGATGATCGTGGTCAGCGTCGACCTGACCGCGGGCAACCCCAGCACCGACTGGGAGTGCCTCGACGTCCCCGGCGGCCCCCAGCTGGAGACCTACCTCGCGAAGACGGTCGTCCCGGCCGTCGACCACCGCTACCGCACCTTCGCCGACCGCACCCACCGCGCCCTCGGCGGCATGTCCGGCGGCGGCTTCGGCGCCCTGAACATCGGCCTGCACCACGTCGACGAGTTCGCCACCCTGGTGATCGCCCTGCCCTACGACGACCTCAACGACTCGGTCGGCATCCTCGGCGGCAACCAGGCCGCCATCGCCGCCAACACGCCCCGCCGCTACCTGCCGACGATGAAGTTCAGCGCCCCGATCTCGGTGATGCTCGCCGTCGGCACCGGCGCTCCCACGGACGTCACCACGGCCCGCCGGATCGCGGGGGCGCTGCACGCTCGCGGGCAGAACGCGGTGGTCCACGCCGAACGCGGGTTCAACCACACCTGGCACACGGCTCGGGCGACGCTGCCGTACCTGCTGGCCTTCGCCGACCAGACGTTCCGGGAGTCTCCGGCGGCGTCCTGAAATCCGGTTGCCGCGTCCGGGACCCTGGGGCATGGACCTCGCGATGCACTACGGGACCGGGCCGGACGAGAACGACCGGCTGGCTCGTACTCCGCACGGGCGGCTCGAGTACCTCCGGACCCGGGCGCTGCTTCGGCGCTTTCTGCCTGCTTGTGGCCGCGTGCTCGACGTTGGTGGGGGTACCGGTGTGCACGCTGCCTGGCTTGCGGCGGAGGGGCACTCCGTCCACCTGGTCGACTTGGTTGCGGATCACGTCGTGCAGGCCGGGGCACGGCCTGGAGTGACTGCTGAGGTGGGGGACGCCCGTCATCTCAGCGCGCCGGACTCGGCGTTCGATGTCGTTCTGCTTCTTGGGCCGCTCTATCACCTTGTTGAGGTTGCTGATCGGGCCTGTGCCTTGGCGGAAGCTCGGCGGGTTCTGCGTCCCGGCGGGCTCCTGGCGGCCGCTGGCATCAGCCGGTATCTCTCGCTGCTGGAGACTGCCGCGGCTGGGACCCTTACCGCCGGACGGGTCGCGTCGGTCCGCACGGTCATTGAGACCGGTGCTTACGACGGGCATGTCGGGTTTGTGCCTACGCACTGGCATACCGCTGCCGAGCTTCGGGGCGAGGTTGCTTCTGCCGGGTTTGCCGATGTTGATGTTTACGGTGTTGAAGGGCCTGGCTGGCCTGCGCTTGATGTCGCTGGGCTTGAGCGGTTCGACGGTTTGGTCGAAGGCGCTCTTCGGGCTGCCGAGATTGCTGAACGGGACCCGGGGCTTGTTGATGTCAGTGCTCATCTGCTTGCTGTTGCGCGGCGGGCTGACTGACCTTGGCTGGAGCGGCTCTGGCGGGGTTTCCCCGCCGGCCCGAACGCCGGATTGTTCAACGGCCGACAGGCCGTGTCAAGGCGGGAAAGCGTGCCTTGACACGGCCTGTCGGCCGCTGATGCGGCTGCGTATCGGGTCGGCAGGGGGGGTGTGGCCGGAGGGTTTCG
Source organism: Amycolatopsis sp. NPDC051102 (assembly GCF_040682815.1). Taxonomy (NCBI): domain Bacteria; kingdom Bacillati; phylum Actinomycetota; class Actinomycetes; order Pseudonocardiales; family Pseudonocardiaceae; genus Amycolatopsis; species Amycolatopsis sp. NPDC051102. The sequence continues at coordinate 1,294,623 of NZ_JBFBBT010000001.1, read as the reverse complement.
GCTTGGTGGTTCGGCCGTCTCTTCGAGGCCTGCCTTGCGGACCGTGCCCTGCCGGCGGGCGGTGGGTTGGGGGGCTTGACCTGTGGCTTGCCGTTGTGGGTCTGCCGGGGTGATGACGAAGACGGGGGCGCTGCCTGTCGGCCGCGCCCCCGTCTCGTCAGGGCCTCATTCGCCTTCCGGCTTGCCCTCCGGCTCCTCGCCCTGGGGGTCCGGGACTGGCAGCAGGGTGTCCAGGGCCGTGCCCGTCAGCCTGCGGAATGACCTGCGTGGGCGGTCGCGGTCCAGGACCGCCACCTCCAGCTTGATCGGGTCCGCGTCGCCGTTGCCGTTCGCCGCCGCGTTTGTCGATGCCGTTGAGCCCGATGATGTTGCCGGGGCCGGCTGGGTCGGCGTTCGCAGGGCCGCCACCGCCACGCCCAAGGCCGCCTGCAGGTCCAGGCCGTCCTCGAACGTCTCCTTCAGCTTGGCCGCGATCTTCTCGTTCTGGCCGCCCATCACCACGTACTGGGGCTCGTCGAAGATCGAGCCGTCGTACGTCAAGCGGTACAGCTGGTCCTCCGCCGCGGTTGCTGCCACCTCCGCTACGCAGATCTCCACCTCGAACGGCTTCAGCTGCTCCGTGAAGATGCTGCCCAGCGTCGCCGCGTACGCGTTCGCCAGTGCCCGGGCGCTCACGTCACGCCGGTCGTACTGGTAGCCCTTCAGGTCCGCGTGCCGGATGCCCGCCACGCGCAGGTTTTCGAACTCGCTGTAGCGGCCGACCGCGGCGAACCCGATCCGGTCGTAGATCTCGGAGACCTTGTGCAGGGTGGCCGACGGGTTCTCCGCCACGAACAGCACGCCACCCGCGTACTTCAGCACCACCACGCTCCGGCCGCGCGCGATGCCCTTGCGCGCCAGCTCGGAACGCTCCCGCATCAGCTGCTCGGGAGAGGCATACAACGGCATCGTCACGGTGTGCGCTCCAGGTCTTCCGGTGTTCCATCGTTCACTGGTTCAGGTCCCGCGGTCAGGAGAGCCGCCGCTGGTGGCGCTCGATCCGCCCCGCCACCACAGCTTCGGCGACCGCCGCCGCCTCGGCCGTCGGCAGCTGCAGGGCGCCCTGCTCCGCGGTGATCGTCACGACCGTCGGGAAGATCCGCCGCACCAGGTCCGGGCCGCCCGATGCCGTGTCGTCGTCCGCCGCGTCGTACAGGGCCTCCACCGCCGCGCGGATCGCGCCCTCGACGTCGGCGTCCGGGTCGTGCAGCTTCTTCATCGCCGACTTCGCGAACAGCGAACCCGAACCGATCGACGCGTAGCCGCCGTTCTCCTCGTAGCGGCCGCCCGCGGCGTCGTACGAGACGATCCGGCCGGCGTGCTTCGCGTCCTCGGCATCCAGGTCGTACCCCACGAACAACGGGATCGCCGCCAGCCCGGCCATCGCCATCTCGAGGTTCGCCTTGACCATCCCGGCCAGCTTGTTCGTCTTGCCGTCCAGCGACAGCGAAACGCCCTCGATCTTCTCGTAGTGGGCCAGCTCCACCGCGTACAGCCGCACCATCTCCACGGCCAGCCCCGCCGTGCCCGCGATGCCCACCGCCGAGTACTCGTCGGTGACGTGCACCTTCTCCATGTCGCGGCTCGCGATCAGGTTTCCCGACGTCGCCCGCCGGTCACCGGCGATCAGCACCCCGCCCGCGAAGGTGCACGCGACGATCGTCGTCCCGTGCGGCACGCCCAGCTCCGCCGCACTCGCCGCCACCCGGCGCTGCGGGAGCAACTCCGGCGCCTGCTCACGCAGGAAGTCCGAAAACGACGATGTCGCCGACGAAAAGTACGCCCCGGGCAGCGCGGGACCCGAGATGCCCCTGGTGTTGTCCATACGTGCTCAAGAATCCCATCTGTGCGGGCCGCGGCCCCGCGCGCGGCAGCCCGTCACGGCCACCACCACGCGGAGCCCCGGCCGCCGGCTGAACTGGTCGGCAAGGGCGCAGCGCCCCGAGCGGCTACTCGCCGCCCTTCTGCACGTAGGCCCGGACGAAGTCCTCGGCGTTCTCTTCGAGCACGTCGTCGATCTCGTCGAGGATGGTGTCCACGTCCTCGCCGAGCTTCTCGCGCCGCTCCTGACCCGCCGCGCCGGTGTCCTCGAACTCCTCGTCGGAGTCACCACCGCCGTGCTTTTCGATCTTTTCCTGGGCCATCTCGCCTCCCGGTGTGGCTGATGTTTCCTAGCCTACCCAGCGGCCCCGACATTCGGGGTCACGCCGCGATCGCTGGTGCGTCCCGCCTAGTCCGAACCGGTGAGCGCCTCCACGAGCTCCTCCGCCGTCGCGGCGTTGTCCAGCAGCTTGCCGACGTGCGCCTTCGTCCCCCGCAGCGGCTCCAAGGTCGGGATCCGCACCAGCGACTCCTTGCCCACGTCGAAGATGACCGAATCCCACGACGCCGCCGCGATCGAGGTCGCGTACTTCTCCAGCGCCCGGCCCCGGAAGTAGGCCCGCGTGTCCGACGGGGGCGTCGTCACCGCGGCCAGCACCTCCTCCTCCGAGACCAGCCGCTTCATCGACCCGCGCGTCACCAGGCGGTTGTACAGGCCCTTCGCCAGCCGCACGTCCGAGTACTGCAGGTCCACCAGCCGCAGCCGGGGGGCGCCCCAGGCCAGGCTGTCGCGCTGCCGGTAGCCCTCCAGCAGCCGCAGCTTCGCCGGCCAGTCCAGCCGGTCCGCGCACTCCTGCGGGTCCCGCGCCAGCGCGTCCAGGATCTCGCCCCAGACCCGCAGGACCTCCTTCGACGCCTGGTCCGCGCCCGTGCGCTCCAGGTTCTGCGACGCGATCTCATGGTAGGCGAACTGCAGGTCCAGGCCGGTGTACTTCTTCCCGTTCGCCAGCGCCACCTGCGTCTTCAGCGTCGGGTCGTGGCTGATCTGGTGGACGGCCTTGACCGGCTCGTCCAGCTTCAGGTCGTCGAACCGGATGCCGGACTCGATCAGGTCCAGCACCAGCGCCGTCGTCCCGACCTTGAGGTACGTCGAGTACTCCGACATGTTCGCGTCGCCGATGATGACATGCAGCCGGCGGTACTTGTCCGCGTCCGCGTGCGGCTCGTCGCGGGTGTTGATGATCCCGCGCTTCAGCGTCGTCTCCAGGCCGACCTCGACCTCGATGTAGTCCGCACGCTGGGAGAGCTGGAAGCCGGCCTCTTCACTCTGCTGGCCGATCCCGACCCGGCCGGAGCCGGTCACCACCTGCCGCGACACGAAGAACGGCGTCAGCCCGGCGATCACCGCGGTGAACGGCGTCGAACGCGCCATCAGGTAGTTCTCGTGCGTGCCGTAGCTCGCGCCCTTGCCGTCGACGTTGTTCTTGTACAGCTGCAGCTGCGGCTGGCCCGGCACGGAAGCGGCCTTCATCGCCGCCTCCTCCATCACCCGCTCGCCGGCCTTGTCCCAGATGACCGCGTCCCGCGCGTTCGTCACCTCGGGCGCCGAGTACTCCGGGTGCGCGTGGTCGACGTACAGCCGCGCCCCGTTGGTCAGGATGACGTTCGCCGCGCCCAGGTCCTCGACGTCCGGGTCGTGGCCCGGCCCGCCCGGGCCGGTCAGGTCGAACCCGCGCGCGTCGCGCAGCGGGGACTCCACCTCGTAGTCCCACCGCGCCCGCCGGGCGCGCGGGATGTCGGCCGCCGCCGCGTAGGCCAGCACGACCTGGGTGGAGGTGAGTACCGGGTTCGCCGTCGCGTCGCCCGGCACGGAGATGCCGTACTCGACTTCGGTTCCCATGATCCGCCGCATGTCCCCACCCTACGGGGTCGCCCTAGTGGAACGATGCACCCATGCCAGGCAGTGACGAACTCGTTGCCCTCTATGACCAGGCCGGCGCGGTCGTCGGCACCACCACCCGCGCCCGCGTGCGCGCCGAGGGCCTGTGGCACGCCGCCGGCGTCGTCCTGGTCCGTTCGGGTGACGGAACCGCGGTCTACGTGCACCTCCGCACCCCGGGCAAGGACGTCTTCCCCTCGACCTGGGACTGCTGGGCCGGCGGGGTGGTCGCCGCCGGCGAGACCCCGGCCGAGTGCGCCCGCCGCGAACTCGCCGAAGAACTCGGTGTCCAGGGAGTGGAACCCGTCCCGCTGTTCACCAAGGTCTACGACGACGGCCGCAACCGCTGCCACAACTTCGCCTTCGAGGTCCGCTGGGACGGCCCGATCCGCCACCAGGCCGAGGAGATCGCCGAAGGCCGCTGGATCCCGCTCGAAGACCTCCGGGCCTGGGCCGAGGACCCCGCCCCGGAACTGCCCTTCATCCCCGACGGCCGCGAAGGCGTCCAGGAATGGTTCCGCCGCTACGGCTGAGCCGCGAGCTTCGCCGCCATCGCCGGCAGCAGGCGCTTCGCCGCGTCCACCGCACGGGCCTCCGTGCTCGCCGAGACCGTCAGCTCGGACACGAGGCTTCCCCTGGCCAGCAACACCGTGCAGGTCTTGCCTTCGCACCAGGCCTGCTGCCGCTCGACGCCGGGCTGACCGGGAACGGTCACCGGCTTGCCCGGGCACTCGTTTTCCGCGACGGCCTGGGCGGCCGATCGGTCCGGGAACGCCACGACGCGGTGGCTCAGCACCGACCCGGTGGGATAACGCCAGGTCGCGGTCCGGCTCGCCGCCGACGGCCCGTCCGCCAGGCAGCCCGAAGCTTCACCCGAGCCCGGCTGGACACCTTCTCCGGCGACGTCGGCGTCCGACAGCAGCGCCTGCTCCGCGAGCCGGCCGGCATCGGGCACGACCGGAGGCGGCGTGACCGGGGCCGCCTTTGCCGGGCTCACCGGGGCTTCCGTGACCGGCGGCGGCGCGGACGTGGGCACCGGATCGTCGTAGTACGTCTCGAGGTTGTTCGGGTCGGGCCCGTCGCAGCCCGTGAGGCCGACCAACGCGACCGCGGCCAACGCGATCGCCTGCCGATGACGCACCTGCTCCGGCCTCCTGTCGTCCGTGGCGTGCCTGCGAAGGGTAGTGCAGCCGCTCAGTCCCACTCCAACGAGGACCGGTGTCGCCAGTACACCTCGGGTTCCTCGGCGAGCGCGGCCAGCGAATCCCGTTCCGCCGCGCTCAGTTGCAGGGTCGTGGCCCGCAGGTTCGCCGCCAGCTGCGCCGGGCTCGCCGGGCCGATCACCGCCCGGTCCACCCAGCCGTTCGCCAGCACCGCGGCCACCGCGACCGCGTCCGGGCCGGTGCCGTGCGCCGCCGCGAGCTCGCGCACGGCGGCCGGCGCCTCGACCGCCAGCCTGCCGTTGGCCAGGGTTTCCTTGACCAGCACCCGGTTCCCGGCCGCGTGCGCCGCGGCGAGCGCCGGCCCCGCCGACGGTTCCAGGACGTTCCACGTCGACTGCACCGCGGAGAACACCGGGCGCCCGGCCACTTCCAGCGCGAACGCCCGCTCGATCGCCGCCGCCTGCGCCGGCCCCGACGTTGAAAACCCGACCGCGACGCCGTTCGCGGCCAGCTCGGCCAGGGCTTCGAGCAGCGGCTCGTCGGTGAACAGCGGACTGTACACAGTGAGCGAATGCACCTGGTACAGGCCGACCCGATCCCCCAGCAGCGCCAGGGTTTCCGCCCACTGCGCGGCGAACCGCGCGGCCGAGTGCTCCTTCACCTCGTGCACTTCGGCGTCGAGCCGCCACTGGCCGACGTAGGCGTAGCCCCACTTGCTGGAGATCGCCACGTCGCCGTGCCCGCGCTCGGCGAGCCACCCGGCCAGGAACTCCTCGGAGCGCCCGTACGACCGGGCGACGTCGACGTGCCGGACGCCGGCGGCGTAGGCGTCGTCGAGCACCGCGAACGTCGCCGCACGCATCGAATCGACGTCCCGCACCGGCGGCAGCGCCCCGTCCCGGCCCAGGTTGATGTACGCGGGCCGGCCCAGCGCCGCCAGCCCCAGCGCGATGCGGTCCGCGCTCATGCCGACTGCTTGTGCCGGAGGATGGCCAGCCACTGATCGGAGTTCTGGGCCTGGCGGTGGAGCTTCTCGAGGCGCGCGGCCGGGGCGCGGACGTAGCCCTTGCCGAAGACCGGCGCGATCTGGCGGAGGCTGGCGCCGCCTTCACGCGCCGCGAGGAGCAGCCAGTCCGACGCGTCGGCGCAGGCCGCGGAGGCCCGGCGCAGCTCGCCGAGCAGGTCGATGAGTTCCTGGGCGCCCACCTCCCCCGCTTCGACGGCGGCCGCCGTCGTCTCCAGCCAGGCGAGGACGTCGGATTCGGTGATGGGCGCGCGCGGCCGCGGGGTTTCTTCGCTCACGCCGTGCAGTATAGGTCGTTATACGCGAGAGTCCGGGGATCTCGGATCGGCGTGCCTATACTGGATCCGGTCATGACAACGCACATCGAACCCGCGCCGGATGTCGAGCAGCTGCTCGAGGTGTTCAAGGCGCTCGCGAATCCGGTGCGGCTGCAGGTGCTCGGCTGGTTGCGGGAGCCGGAGCGGCACTTCCCCGTGGATCGGGCCATCGCCGATCCGGCCGAGGTCGGGGTGTGCGTGAGCCACATCCAGGAGAAGCTCGGGCTCGCGCAGTCGACCGTCTCGGCGTACATGGCGGTGCTGCACCGCGCCGGCCTGGTGCGGGCGACGCGCGTCGGCAAGTGGACGCACTACAAGCGCGACGAAGCCCGGATCGCCGAGCTGGTCGAGCTGTTCGGCCGCACTCTCTGACCTGCCCCTCTCCCCCGGCGGCACCCGTCGTTGCGCTACATATCGTAAATCTGCGATACTTCGATTCATGGGTACGATCGAAAACATGCGGCTGGGCCGCTACGGGATCTGGACGTTCGACTTCGAGGACCAGCCGGCCGGCCTGATCCGGGATTCGGTCCAGGAGCTGGAAGAACTCGGCTGGCCGGCGATCTGGATCCCGGAGAGCGAGGGCCGGGAAGCCCTGACGCACGCCGGGTTCCTGCTGTCGGCCACCGAACGCCTCACCGTCGTCAACGGGATCGCGCAGATCTGGTCCCGCGAGGCGCAGTGGACCCGCGGCGGGGCCCTGCTGCTGGCCGACGCCTACCCGGACCGCCACCTGCTGGGCCTCGGCTTCGGCGCCGGGAAGCCCGGCGCGAAACCGCTCCGGGCGATGAACGACTACCTCGACGCACTGGACGTGGACAAGAACGTCAACCCCGCCCCGCGCGCACCGATGCGCCGGATCCTGGCGGCGTACGGCCCGAAGATGCTGGAGCTGGCCCGCGACCGGGCGGCGGGCGCGCACACCTACCACGTGACACCCGAGCACACCGCCCAGGCGCGCGAGATCCTCGGCGCGGAACCGTTCCTCGGCGTCGAGCACGCCGTGCTGTTCGAGACCGACCCGGCCAAGGCGCGGGAGACCGCCCGCGCCCACCTGCACATGTACCTCACCTCGGAGTACAACGTCGCCAAGTTCCGGCGGCTCGGCTACACCGAAGCCGACATCGACGGCGGCCGCGGCAGCGACCGCCTCGTCGACGACCTCGTGTTCTGGGGCGACCTCGACACGATCACCGCGAAGCTGCGCGGCCACCTCGACGCGGGCGCCGACCACGTGGGCGTCCAGGTGATCGGCGTCGAGCCGGGCACCAGCGCCATGCCGCACTGGCGCCGGCTGACCGAAGCGCTGCTACCCGGGTGACCCGAACCGCGCGGTGCAGTGCCACACGCGCTTGAGCACCTGCGGGTCGTGCCGGCCGGCGCGGACGGCATCACCGATGACGCGGGCGTCCAGCCACCCGTCCTCGGCGATGTCTTCGCCGGCCCGCACGGCGTCCTCGCCGCGGTAGTCCGCGTGCTCCGCGAGGGCCGTCACGGAAAGCCGGAACCCGTGGTGCCAGTACACCGGGAACCGGAACTCCGCGGCCGCCGCCTCGACGTCGGTGCCCCGGAAGGACGGGTCCAGCACGAGGGCGGCGACGTCGTCCGGCAGCCGGAGCGGGCCGTGGACGTGGGCCTCGACGTAGTCGTCGAGCTCGTCGGGGGCGTCCGCTTCGACGAGGGGGATCAGCGGCATGCGCGTGGCGGTGCCGAAGCCGGCCGGCTCGTGGAAGCTGTCCGGGTAGCAGAACGTCGTGCGCGGCAGCACGTCCCGTTTGAGCCGGAAGTGCGCCGAACCGAACCGGACCGAGCCGCCGGCCGGGCGGCGGCGGTGGTTGAGCGAGCCGTACTTCGGGCGGGCCGAAGGCGGCAGCTCGTCGTAGACCCCGCCGAACATCCGGTGCTCCCACTGCCACCGGGCCCCGCCGGGGTGCGCGGTCAGGCCGCCGTTGCCGGTGCCCGTCTCGAACTGCGAGCGGTAGCGCCCGTCGGTCAGCCAGTGCCGCAGCAGCGGTACCTCCCCCACCAGCCGCTCCGGGTGGAAGTGGATCGTGACGTCCAGGTCCTCCGGCAGCGGCGGCCCCGAGACCCGGCCGGCCACGTACCGCACCGCGTCCTGCCACCGGCTCCGCACCATGTCCGGCAGCCTACCGCCGGACGGTATAGGTCGTTATACACAACGCCCGGTCCGAAAACCGCTGGCTTCGCGGGCGGGCCTCGGGTTTGACTGCGGCCATGCGACGGGCGGATTTCGGGGTCACGGTGCGGTTCGCGCTGCTGGCCGTGGTGTGGGGTGCGAGTTTCCTGTTCATCAAGGTCGGTCTCGGCGGGCTCTCCCCCGCCCAGGTCGCGCTCGCCCGGGTGGCGCTGGGCGCGCTGGCGCTCGCGGCGGTCCTGGTGGTGCGGCGGCGGCCACTCCCCCGCGATCCCGTGCTGTGGGGCCACCTCGCGGTCGTGTCGGTGCTGTTGTGTGTCGTGCCGTTCCTGCTGTTCTCGTGGGCGGAACAGTACATCCCGTCCGGGCTGGCGAGCATCTTCAACGCGACGACGCCGCTGGTCACGATGCTGCTGGCGGCCGTGGCGCTGCCCGAGGAGCGGTTCACGCCGCCGCGGGTGCTCGGCCTGCTGCTGGGGTTCGCCGGCGTGCTCACGATCGTCGGGGTGTGGCACGGCGTCGACGTCAGCCACCAGCTGACGGCCCAGCTCGCCTGCCTCGGAGCGACGGCGTGTTACGGCGCGTGTTTCGTCTACGTGCGCCGGTTCCTCTCACCCCGCGGGACGGACCCGGTGGTCGTCGCGTTCGGGCAGACGGCGTCGGCGACGGTGATCCTGGGCCTGCTGGCCCCGGCGATCGCGGCGACACCGGTGCACCTGGACCTGCCGGTGGTGGCGAGCATGGTGGCGCTCGGCGTGTTCGGCACGGGCCTGGCCTACGTGTGGAACGTCCGCATCATCGCGGCCTGGGGTGCGGCCAACGCCTCGGCGGTGACGTACCTGACGCCGGTGGTGGGCGTGCTCCTCGGCGTGCTGGTGCTGGGTGAACCGGTGAGCTGGAACCAGCCGGCCGGGGCACTGCTGGTGGTGACGGGGATCCTCGCCGCGCACGAAAAGTTGCGCCTGCGCCGCTCAACTCCGGTCGACGCGGAACTGGTCCGCCGCTAGACACGCCGATGGGGCGGCTGAACCAGCAGCCGCCCCATCGCGCGTTCGATCCCTACAGGTACTGACCGGTGTTCGTGGCGGTGTCGATCGCCCGCCCCGAGTCCTGGTTCTTGCCGGTGACGAGCGTGCGGATGTAGACGATCCGCTCGCCCTTCTTGCCGGAGATCCGGGCCCAGTCGTCCGGGTTGGTGGTGTTGGGCAGGTCCTCGTTCTCCGCGAACTCGTCGACGATCGCGTCGAGCAGGTGCTGCACGCGGAGACCCGGCTGCTTGGTCTCCAGCACCGACTTGATCGCCGACTTCTTGGCCCGGTCCACGATGTTCTGGATCATCGCGCCCGAGTTGAAGTCGCGGAAGTACAGGACTTCCTTGTCCCCGTTGGCGTAGGTCACCTCGAGGAACCGGTTCTCGTCGCTCTCCTCGTACATGCGCTCGACGGTGTGCTGGATCATCGCGTCGAACGTCGCCTTCGGGTCCCCGCCGAACTCGGCGAGGTCGTCGGCGTGGATCGGCAGGCCTTCGGCCAGGTACTTGGAGAAGATGTCCTTCGCGCCTTCGGCGTCCGGACGCTCGATCTTGATCTTGACGTCGAGCCGGCCCGGCCGCAGGATCGCCGGGTCGATCATGTCTTCGCGGTTGGAGGCGCCGATGACGATGACGTTCTCCAGGCCTTCGACACCGTCGATCTCCGACAGCAGCTGCGGCACGATCGTGGTCTCCACGTCGGAGGACACGCCGGACCCGCGGGTCCGGAAGATCGAGTCCATCTCGTCGAAGAACACGATCACCGGGGTGCCCTCGGAAGCCTTCTCCCGCGCCCGCTGGAAGATCAGGCGGATGTGCCGCTCGGTCTCCCCGACGAACTTGTTGAGCAGCTCGGGACCCTTGATGTTCAGGAAGTAGGACTTCCCGTCCGCGTTGTCGCCCCGCGCCGCCGCCACCTTCTTGGCCAGCGAGTTCGCCACCGCCTTGGCGATGAGCGTCTTGCCACAGCCCGGCGGGCCGTAGAGCAGGACACCCTTGGGCGGCCGCAGCTGGTACTCCTGGTACAGGTCGGCGTGCAGGAACGGCAGCTCGACCGCGTCCCTGATCTGCTCGATCTGCCGGGTGAGGCCACCGATGTCCTCGTAGCGGACGTCGGGCACCTCCTCCAGCACCAGGTCCTCGACCTCCGCCTTCGGCACGCGCTCGTACGCGTAGCCGGCCTTGGAGTCGACCAGCAGCGAGTCGCCCGGCTTGAGCGGCTGCTCGGCCAGCAGGTCGGAGAGCAGGACCACCCGCTCTTCGTCCGCGTGCCCGACCACGAGCGCACGGGGGCTGCCGCCCTCGACGTCCGCGGCGAGCACCTCGCGCAGGGCACACACCTCACCGGTGCGTTCGAAACCGCCGCCTTCGACCACGGTGAGCGCCTCGTTGAGCCGCAGCGCCTGGCCGCGACGCAGGGACGAGAGCTCGACCGCGGGCGAAACCGACACCCGCATCTTCCGGCCGGCCGTGAAGACGTCCACCGTGTTGTCCTCGTACGCCTCGACGAAGACGCCGTACCCGGACGGTGGCTGGGCCAGCCGGTCGACCTCCTCGCGGAGGGCGAGGAGCTGTCCTCGCGCTTCGCGCAGGGTTTCGACCAGTTTGGTGTTGCGTTCGGTGAGCTGGCTCACCCTTTCCGAGGCCTCGGCGAGCCGCTGTTCGAGAACCCGGTTCTGCCGTGGCGAGTCCGTCAGTTTGCGGCGCAGCAGCGCCACTTCTTCCTCGAGAAAACGGATCTGCCGAGCCTGCTCGTCCGCCGTCGTCCCAGCTCCGGATGTTGCTGAAGGGTCGGCCTCCTCGCGCCGACCTCCGGGAAGGTCATGATGCATCGGGCACCTCCTCGGAGTGCTTTTCATTCCACGGTACCGGCGATCACCGACAAGAAAAGGCCTTTCCGGATCACAAGATCGGCGCGTCGCGGTTTGCCGGCCCCCTCCAGCACGGACATTCCCGCAGCGCAAGCGGCCATTTCGGTGCCGTGGCGCCGGTGTGTCGCGGGTCCGGCCGGGCCGGGATGAAGCAAGCACGTCGGGAGTACCCCGCCCACGGGTGGCCCAACCCCGGCCGGGGATCCGGGCAATTCCGGCCAGTTCCGCCCTAACCGCGCGGCGGGACGGGCCGGTGGCTAGCATCGGGCGACGCGGTACCCGGCCCCGACGGCCGGGCGCTTTCGAGGGAACGCTAGGGGGCACCACTCATGACCTACCCGCCGCAGCAACCGGGCGGCTACGGCCAGCAGCCCGGCGGCTACGGGCAGCAGCCCGGGCCGTACGGTCATCCACAGCCCGGTGGTTACCCCCAGAGCGGACCCCAGCAGCAGCCCGGCTACGGCGGCACGCAGCAGTTCGGCCAGCCCGGCCCGTACGAAGGCGGCACCCAGCAGTTCGGCCAGCCGGGTCCGTACGACCAGTCCGGCCAGGGCGGTTACCCGCCGCAGACGGGCCCTCAGCCCCAGCACGGCCACCCCCAGTACGGCCAGCAGGACCAGTGGGGCCAGCCGCCGCAGCCGGGTTACAGCGGCTTCGACCAGTACGGCGGCGGCTTCGGCGATGCTCCCCCGCCCAAGAAGAAAAAGACCGGCCTGATCGTCGGCATCGCGGCGGCCGCCGTGGTGCTCGTCGGCGGCGGCGTGACCGCGTTCGTCCTGGCCAACGGCAAGGACGACCAGACCGCCGCCCCGCCCGCGAGCAGCAGCAGCGCCTCGCCGACGTCCGCGCCCAAGGCGTCGACGCCCAAGCCCAAGACCAGTTCGCCGGCCAGCCCGACGTCGAAGACCAGCAAGCCCGCGGGCGGCCCCGCCCCCGGCGGCAAGGCCAGCTCGCAGGAGCTCTTCGACTCGACCATCACGGCCTACAACGCCGGTGACGAGAAGGCGCTCGGCGACGTCATCTGCCGGAGCGTCTACGAGGGCACGACCGGCCAGATCCCGAAGGTGACGGTCAAGCTGACCGGCGACCCGCAGGAGACCGGCGACAAGGCCACGGTCCGCTACTCGGCCACCGACGGCAGCAAGACCAAGGTCGGCACCATGTCGGCGCAGAAGGAATCCGGGCTCTGGTGCCTGTCCAACGTCAAGGCGGACGGCTCGTGAGCACCCGTCGGCGGTGAACCGCGCGCTCACCGCCGGGCTGGTGCTGCTCGGCGTGGCCGCCGCGGGTGTCGTGCTGGGTCTGGTGCTCGTCGCGCCGTCGGGTTCGCCGCCCGCCGCGTCGAGCCCGCCGGCGCCGCCCCGCCCCTCGGCACCGGCCGCCCCGGACGCGGCCGACACGGCGGCGGTGGCCGTGCTGGCCCGCGCGATCGTCGACGCCATCACCCGGCACGACTCGGCGGCGTTCGGCAAGCTCACCTGCCGCCCGCAGAGCACCGAGGCCCTGGCGGGCCTCCAGCGGACGTGGGACGCGGCCGGCCCGGTCACGGCGAAGCTGACCGGACCGCCGGAGCTGCGCGGCGAGTCCGCGACGGCGAAGGTGCACGTCGAAGCGGCGGGCGGGACCAAGGACACGCCCTTCCCGCTGCACAAGGAGAACGGCCGCTGGTGCGTGCCCGGCTAGCGGCTCAGCCCTTGCCCTTGCTGGGCCGGCGCGACACCCGCGGGGACACCGTGCCGTCGGCCAGCCGCCGCGCGGTGAGCAGGAACGCCGTGTGCGCGACCATCCGGTGGTCCGGGCGCACCGCCAGGCCCACCACGTGCCACGGGCGCATCAGCGTCTCCCACGACTCGGGCTCGGTCCAGCACTGCTGCTCGCGCAGTGACTCCGTGACGCGCGAGAGCTGCGTCACCGTCGCGACGTAGACGGTCAGGACGCCGCCGGGCACCAGGTGGGCCGCCACGTTCGGCAGCTGGTCCCACGGCGCCAGCATGTCCAGCACGACCCGGTCGACCTCGCCCTCGTGCGAGGCCAGGTCGGCGACCGTGAGCGACCAGTTGGCCGGCTTCTCGCCGAAGAACTTGACCACGTTGCGCTCGGCGTGTTCGGCGTGGTCGTCGCGGATCTCGTAGGAGTGCACGTGCCCGGCCGGGCCGACCGCGCGCAGCAGCGAGCAGGTCAGCGCGCCGGAACCGGCGCCCGCCTCGAGCACGCGCGCGCCGGGGAAGATGTCGCCCCACATCACGATCTGCGCCGCGTCCTTCGGGTAGATCACCTGCGCGCCGCGGGGCATCGAGAGCACGTAGTCCGGCAGGAGCGGGCGCAGCGCGAGGTACGTCGACCCGCCCGCGGACGTCACCACGGAACCTTCGGGCCTGCCGATCAGGTCGTCGTGGGCGAGGGCGCCGCGGTGGGTGTGGTACTCACCGCCGTCGGCCAGCGTCAGGGTGTAGTGCCGCCCCTTCGAGTCGGTCAACTGCACCCGATCACCCGCGCGAAACGGTCCGCTGACCGACAACACTTCCTCCTGTACTGTGCCGCTCGTCACCCATCCGGCCGGTGACCCGAATGGCCGACGACAGATCTTCGCAGGCGGTCCGGGGCCCGGCCTCAGCGGGTGCGGCGGTTCATCGCCGCGCGCAGGTCGTCCCGGCGCAGCACGCCCGCCGGGCGGCCCTCGTCGTCGACGACGAGGAACTGCCACGCGGCGGTTTCGCGGACCCGCTCGATGACGTCTTCGCCCGGCTCCGACGCCAGCAGGACGGTTTCCGCCCGGATCGGCTCGGCCGCCAGTTCGGCGGGCGCGTGCGGCGACGAACCCGCCAGCCGCTCCGCCGCGCCCTCGTCGAGGAGCCCGGCGGCCACGCCGTCGGCGCGGACCAGCACGACACCCCGGCCGGCCGACGCCGCCAGCGCGTCCGACACCGGGCTCTCGGCGGGCAGCTGCAGCACCGGCCGCACCAGCTCGCCGAGGACGAGCCCCTCCGGCCAGGTGCGGCGCGCCTCGGCGGCCAGCTCCGAGCGGGCACCGAGGATCACGAACCACGCCGTCACGACGCAGACGCCCAGCCGCAGCCAGCGGTCCGGGCTCGCCGTCGCCAGGCCCCACAGCGCCCAGACGAGCAGACCGGCGGCCACGACGGCGCCGCCGGCGACCGCGGCCCGCGTGCCCTTCGCGCGGATTCCGGTGACCGCCCACACACCGGCACGGACCAGCCTGCCGCCGTCCAGCGGCAGCCCGGGGAGCAGGTTGAACACGCCGACGGCGAGGTTCGCCACCGCGCACTCGCCGATCAGGAGCCAGACCGCGCCGTCCGCGGGCACGGCGAACATCAGCAGGGCGCAGAACCCGCCGAGCAGCAGCGACACCGCGGGCCCGGCCGCGGCGACCAGGCCCTCGTCACCGGGACGCTTGGGCGTGCGGGCCACTTCGGACAGGCCGCCGAGCAGGAACAGCCGCACCCGCCGCACGGGGATCCCCAGCCGCAGCGCGACCAGGCAGTGCCCGAGTTCGTGGGCGAGCACCGACAGCCCCAGCAGCAGCGCGAACGCGCCGGCCAGCAGCCAGGAGGTCCCGGTCGAGGCGTCCGGCAGCAGCCGTCCGACCAGCGGCGTGTACAGCACGACGACGATCAGCGAGCCGACCCACCAGGAGGGGGCGAGCAGCACCGGCACGCCGGCGACCCGGAACAGCACGAGCCCACCGTCCGAAAGGACGGCCTGCCGGGTACCCCCGGTGCCCTGTTCACTGGTCGCGGCCATGCGCAGAGCCTAGAGCCCCGGGTGTGGGGAGCAGGTGATCCGGGGTCGCCGGGTGTCGCACCCGGGTGCGCGAACCGACCGTTCGGGTACGGGCCGGGAGGGGTGGCGGGCGTTGCGGTCGCCGGAACTGTCGTACCCCGGCGTTACGCTCTGCCCATGCCCGACGCCGACACCGTCACCACGGAACCCTCAACCTCCGCCGTCGCGACCGAGGTGCGGCGGCGGCCCGCGTTGTCGCCGTCACGGGCCAGCGACTTCAAGCAGTGCCCGCTGCTCTACCGGTTCCGCGCGGTCGACCGGCTGCCCGAGGTCCCGACGAAGGCCCAGCTGCGCGGCACGCTCGTCCACTCGGTGCTGGAACGGCTGTTCGCGCTGCCCGCCGCCGAGCGCGTCCCGGCGCAGGCGCGGGAGCTGCTCGGCCCGGCCTGGACGGACCTCTCCGCGGACCGTCCGGAGTGGACCGAACTGTTCGACGGCGGAAAGCCCGACGACCACGCGGACTGGCTGCGCTCGGCGGAAAAGCTGCTGGACGCCTACTTCGAGCTGGAGGACCCGCGGCGGCTCGAACCCGAGGCCTGCGAGCTGCACGTCGAGATCGAGCTCGGCTCCGGTGTGCTGCTGCGCGGCTACATCGACCGGCTCGACGTCGCGCCGACCGGCGAGATCCGGGTCGTCGACTACAAGACCGGCGCCGCCCCGCGCGAGATCGGCGAGGCCAAGGCGATGTTCCAGATGAAGTTCTACGCCGTGGTCCTGTGGCGGCTGCGCGGGATCGTGCCCCGCCAGCTGAAGCTCATGTACCTGACCGACGGCCAGTCGCTGGCCTACACCCCCGACGAAGCCGAGCTGCTGCGCTTCGAGCGCACGCTGGAAGCCATCTGGCAGGCCATCCTCAAGGCGGGCAAGACCGGCGACTTCCGGGCCAACAAGAGCAAGCTGTGCAACTGGTGCGACCACCAGGCGCACTGCCCCGAGTACGGCGGCACGCCACCGGCGTACCCCGGCTGGCCGGAGCCCGACGCGGGCGACGAGACGCCGCTGGACCGGGCCGACTGATGGCCGACGCCTTCTACGTCCCGCTCGGCGGCGGCCGGTTCTCCGCGACCGCGCACACGGCCGGCCCGTGGACCCCGGACGCCCAGCACTTCGGCCCGCCGTCGGCGTTGCTCGTCCACGCTCTCGAAAACGTCGAAACCACACACCCGGCGGAGCTCGCCCGGGTGACCGTGGAGATCCTCGGCCCGGCACCGGTCGCCGAACTCACCGTGCGGGCCCGGATCGAGCGGCCCGGCCGGTCGGTCGAACTCCTCCAAGCCGAGCTGGCGAGCGCCGATCGCGTGGTGGCGCGGGCGTCGGCGTGGCGGATCGCGACGTCGGACACGGCGGAGATCGGCACCGACGCCGGCCCGCTGCTGCCCGGGCCCGGCAGCGTCGAAGAATCCTCGTGGCCGGAAGGCTGGCAAGGCGGCTACCTCGACGCGGTGGAGTGGCGGGCGGTGCGCGGCGGCATGGACGTGCCGGGCCCGGCCGCGGTGTGGGCCCGCCAGCGCGTCCCGCTGGTCGACGGCGAGGAGCCGAGCGGCCTGCAGCGGCTGTTCGCCGTCGCCGACTCCGGCAACGGCGTGTCGAACTACCTCGACCCGCGGAAGTGGTGGTTCATCAACTCCGAGCTGACCGTGCACCTGCGGCGGGTGCCGCAGGGCGAGTGGATCGGCCTCGACGCGGTGACGCTGGTCGGCACGCACGGCATCGGCACGGCGACCAGCATCCTGCACGACGACGGCGGCCCGGTCGCCACCGGCGCGCAGGCGCTGATGGTCCGGCCGCGACAGGCCGGGGGCGGATAGCCACCCACAACGGGCCCGCATCCAATAACCTTCGCGGAACGACCGACTTGAGGAGCGCTCCGGCATGCAGATCACCTCGGTGGTCAACCAGAAAGGCGGGGTCGGCAAGACCTCACTGAGCGTCGGCACCGCGGCCGCACTGGCTGAGAAGGGCCGCCGGGTGCTCCTGGTCGACCTCGACCCGCAGGGCCACGCGACGACCGAGATGCTCGGGCTGTCCGAGGTGCCCGCGGACCAGCCGAGCCTGGCGAAGGCGCTGGCCAAGACGTGGAAGGGCCCGATCGAGGAACTCGTCGTGCCGCACCCGCGCAGCAACCTCGGCCGCGGCGGCGCGCTCGACGTCGTGCCGACGTCGCCGGGGATGTTCGACCTGATCCGGCGGCTCGACTCGTTCCGCGTCCCCGGCTGGCAGCTCGCGCGGGTTATCCAGTTCGCCAACTACGACCACTGCGTCATCGACTGCCCGCCCGCGCTGGACGTGCTGACGAACAACGCGCTGGCGGCGTCGCACGGCATCCTGGTCCCGGTCCAGCCGGACAAGACGAGCATCCGCGCGCTGCGGCTGCTGGCCGACCAGGTGCGGTACGTCGAGCAGACCGTCGGGCGGCAGCCGCTGTCGTGGTTCGGCCTGGTGCCGAGCCTGTACCGGCGGCCGATCTCGCACTACGCGGCCGCGGCGCTCCAGGAGATGTACGACTTCGGCATCCCGATGCTCTCGCACCTGCCGCTGGGCGTGGTGATGAACGAGGCGGCGGCGCACGGCGTCCCGGTGACG
Organism: Amycolatopsis sp. NPDC051102; assembly: GCF_040682815.1. Classification (NCBI taxonomy): domain Bacteria; kingdom Bacillati; phylum Actinomycetota; class Actinomycetes; order Pseudonocardiales; family Pseudonocardiaceae; genus Amycolatopsis; species Amycolatopsis sp. NPDC051102. The sequence goes on along the minus strand of NZ_JBFBBT010000001.1, from coordinate 1,276,880 downwards.
ACGTACGCGCCGGAGACGTTGCAGGCGCTGTCGTTCCGCGAAATCGCCGGGACCCTGGACAGCTACCTGGAGCAGAACCAGGCACCCGCGGTGGTCCCGGCCGACGAGGAGTTCGTCTTCGAGGACTTCATCTCCGAGGTGGCGGTGGCCCGCAACGTCAACGACAACGGCGCCCGCAAGGGCCTCTACGACCTGCTGCCGAAGAAACCCCACCGTCCCCGCTCGTGAGCGGTGAGGCGGGTTCCAACCCGCCTCACCACTCACGACGGGCGTGCGTCAGAGGCGGCAGGAACGGATGTCCGACGCCAGGATCGCCTTCGCGCCCACTTCGGCCAGCTCGTCCATGATGAGGTTGACCTTCTTGCGCGACACCATCGCGCGCACCGCGACCCAGTCTTCGTCGGCCAGCGGGGCGACCGTCGGCGACTCCAGGCCCGGCGTGATCGCGATCGCGCGCTCCACCAGCGTCCGCGGGCAGTCGTAGTCCAGCATCATGTACTGCTGCGCGAACACCACCCCGCGCAGGCGCGCGGCCAGCTGCGACTTCGCCTTGCTGTCCTCGCTGCCCCGGCGGCGCAGCAGCACGGCTTCCGACACGCAGATCGGGTCGCCGAACGCCACCAGGTTGTGCTGCCGCAGCGAGCGCCCGGATTCGACGACGTCCGCGATCGCGTCCGCGACGCCGAGCTGGATCGAGATCTCGACCGCGCCGTCGAGCCGGATCACCTCGGCCTCGACGCCGTGGCGGGCGAGGTCGTCGCGGACCAGCCGCGGGTACGACGTCGCCAGCCGCTTGCCGTGCAGGTCCGCCGGCTTCCAGTCCCGGCCCGCCGGGGCGGCGTAGCGGAACGTCGAGCCGCCGAAGCCGAGCGCTTGGACCTCCTCGACCGGCGCGCCGGAGTCGAGCGCGAGGTCGCGGCCGGTGATGCCGAGGTCGAGCTCGCCGGAGCCGACGTAGATGGCGATGTCCTTGGGGCGCAGGAAGAAGAACTCGACCTCGTTGACCGGGTCGAGCACGGTCAGGTCGCGCTGCTCATGCCGCTTCCGGTAGCCCGCCTCGCCGAGCATCTCCGTCGCCGCGGCGGCGAGGGCTCCCTTGTTCGGCACGGCAACACGCAGCATTTCGCTCTTCTCCTCGATCACTCGCCCGGTCCAGCACCGGGCGAAACCCCGTCACAGGTAGCGGTAGACGTCCTCGGTCGACAGGCCGCGGCCGAGCATCAGCACCTGCACCCGGTACAGCAGCTGGGAGATCTCCTCGGCGAGGCGCTCGTCCGACTCGTGCTCGGCGGCGATCCACACCTCGCCGGCTTCCTCGAGCACCTTCTTGCCTTGGGCGTGCACCCCGGCGTCGAGGGCGACGACGGTGCCGGACCCGTCGGGACGGGAACGCGCGCGCTCGGCAAGCTCCGCGAACAGCTCATCGAAGGTCTTCACGGTCCGCGATCCTTCCATCCCCGGCCCGGGATCGCCGCCCCGCCCCGCCGCGGATGCCGCCCATCTCACACGGCCGTGGACGGCGCTTCCCACGGGCTGGGATCAGAACAGCGCGCCCTGCTCGAAGTCGAGCAGGTACCGCTTGCGTTCGAGGCCGCCGCCGTAGCCGGTGAGCGAGCCGGTGGAGCCGACCACCCGGTGGCACGGGACGATGATGCCGATCGGGTTCTTGCCGTTGGCCAGGCCGACCGCCCGGGACGCCGCGGGCTTGCCCAGCCGGTCGGCGAGCCGGCCGTAGGAGATCGTCGTGCCGTACGGGATCTTGCGCAGCTCGGCCCAGACGAGCTGCTGGAACGGCGTGCCGGCGAACGCCAGCGGCACTTCGAATTCCCGGCGCTGCCCGGCGAAGTACTCCTTCAGCTCGGTTTCGGCGCGGGCGAAGATGTCCGCGCCGGGGTCCGCCGAGCCGAAGGTCAGCTCGTGCGGGCGGTGGCGCTGGTCGACCATGTAGAGGCCGCAGAGCGCGTCGCCCTCGGCGACCAGGGTCAGCGGGCCGCAGGGGCTGTCGACGACGGCGTGGGAACGCATGGTTTCTCCTGTCGGGTTCACGCCGCGGGCATCCGGTTGATCGCGTGGTCACCGGTGGCCCACAGGTGCTGGGTGGCGTAGGCGCGCCAGGGGCGCCACGCGGCGGACCGGGCGACGACGGCGGCTTGGCCGCCGAGGCCGAGGGTCTCCGCTGCGTACTTGATGCCGAGGTCGGTGGGGAGGAACGCGTCGGGGTCGCCGAGCGCGCGCATCGCGATGCTCTCGACCGTCCACGGCCCGAAGCCGGGCAACGCGGTCAGCGCCGCCCGGGTCGCGTCCCAGTCGCTGCCCGCGCCGAGGTCGAGGCCGTCCGTGAGCGCCGCGACCAGCGCGAGCAGCGTGCGACGCCGGCTGCGGGGCATGGCCAGCGTCTCGGGGTCGAGGGAGGCGAGTGCCTCGGGCGAGGGGAACAGGTGGGTCAGGCCGCCTTCGGGGTCGTCGACCGGTTCGCCGTGCGCGACGACCAGCCGGGCCGCGTGGGTCCGCGCGGCCGCCGTCGAAACCTGCTGGCCCAGCACGGCCCGGACGGCGAACTCGGCGCCGTCGACCGTGCGCGGGACGCGGCGGCCGGGTGCGGCCGCGACCAGCGGCGCGAGCAGCGGGTCGGTGGCGAGCTGGTCGTCGACGGCGACCGGATCGGCGTCCAGGTCGAGCAGGCGGCGGCACCGGCTGGTCGCGGTGGGCAGGTCGCGGAGGTCGGCGAGAGCGAGCCGGCAGGCGATGTGGCCGTCCTCCGGGCGCAGCGCAACGACGCCGTGGCCGTGCGGCAGCCGCAGCGTCCGGCGGTACGCACCGTCCCGCCACTCCTCCACGCCCGGCACGCCGGTCGCCACCAGGTGCCCGAAGAGGTTGTCCGGGCACAGCGGTTTCCGGTACGGCAGCCGCAGGACGAGCGCGCCGGGCGCCGCGGTGGGCGTGCCCTTCGCGCGCTGCCGCAGCTCGGTCGGCGAGAGGGCGAACACCTCGCGCACGGTGTCGTTGAACGTCCGGATGCTGCCGAACCCCGCGGCCAGGGCCAGCTCGGTCATCGGCAGGGCGGTCGTCTCGATCAGAATCCGCGCGGTCTGCGCGCGCTGGGCCCGCGCCAGGGCCAGCGGGCCCGCGCCGAGTTCGGCGAAGACCTGGCGTTCGACCTGCCGGACGCTGTAGCCCAGGCGGGCCGCGAGCCCGCGGACGCCTTCGGTGTCGACGATGCCGTCGGCGATCAGCCGCATCGCACGCGCGACGAGGTCGGCGCGCTCGTTCCACAGCGGCGAGCCCGGGCTGGCGTCCGGGCGGCACCGCTTGCACGCCCGGAACCCGGCCTGCTGGGCGGCCGCGGCGCTCGGGTAAAAGCTCATGTTCGGCGGCTTGGGCGGGACCACGGGGCAGCTCGGCCGGCAGTAGATCTTCGTCGTCAGGACCGCCGTGTAGAACCACCCGTCGAACCGGGCGTCCTTCGCCTGCACAGCCCGCACGCACCGTTCGAAGTCTTCATGCACGGGACCCAGCATCGCCGAGTGCGACGACGAGGGCTAGCGGAAAAGCGACATGGGCGTCTCAGCCGAGCAGGGCCGCCAGCGCCGGCACGTCGATGCCCACCAGGGAGTCGCGGAACACGCGCCGCTCCCCTGCCTCGACCGGGACGTCGTTCGGGATCACCAGCACCGTGCAGCCCGCCGCGACGGCCGAAGCCGTGCCCGGCGGTGAGTCCTCCACCGCGACGCAGCGCGCCGGGTCGACGCCGAGCAGCTCGGCCGCCTTGAGGTACGGGCGCGGAAGGGGCTTGTTGAGCCCTTCGACCTCGTCGCCGCACACGGTGACGTCGAAGAAGTCCCGGCCGATCGTGTTCAGCGCCAGCTCGGTCAGCTCGCGTTCGGTGGAGGTGACCAGCGCCGAACGCAAGCCCGCGTCGCGCACCGCCGTCAGCGCTTCGCGGGCGCCGGGGCGCCACGGCAGCTCGTCGTCGAACAGGCCCGCCGTGCGACGGCGGATCTCTTCGCCGGTCGACGCGATCGCCTCGGGAGTGACCGGAAGGCCGACCACCTCGAGCAGGTACGCCGACGTGTCGTCCATGTTGGACCCGACGAGCGTCATCCGCTGTTCCTCGGAGAGCTTGCCGCCGAGGAACTCCGCCGTCTCGTAGAGGGCGACGTCCCACAGCTTCTCGGAATCGACCAGCGTGCCGTCCATGTCCCACAACACGGCGTCGATACCGTCCACAGTGGAGTCTCCCTCAGGTGTTGAAGTACTTGGCTTCCGGGTGGTGGCAGACGATCGCGTCAGTCGACTGCTCGGGGTGCAGCTGGTACTCCTCGGACAGCTTCACGCCGATCCGGCCCGGTTCGAGGAGGGCGACGATCTTCGCCCGGTCTTCGAGGTCGGGACAGGCGCCATAGCCCAGGGAGAACCTCGCTCCACGGTAGCCGAGCTTGAAGAAGTCCTCGACGTCCTCGGGGTCCTCTGAGGCGACCGCCACACCGCCGGGCAGGGTGAGCTCCTGGCGGATGCGGCAGTGCCAGTACTCGGCCAGCGCCTCGGTCAGCTGGACGCCGAGGCCGTGCACCTCGAGGTAGTCGCGGTAGGCGTCGGCCGCGAACAGCTCGTTCGCGTAGTCGGCGATGGGCTGCCCCATGGTGACGATGGTGAACGGCACGACGTCGACCTCGCCGGCCTCGCGCGGCCGGTAGAAGTCGGCCAGGCAGAGCCGCCGGTCGCGGCGCTGGCGCGGGAAGGTGAAGCGCACCCGCTCCGGCGCGCCCGGTTCCGGTTCGGTCAGCACGACCAGGTCGTCGCCCTCGGCGACGCACGGGAAGTAGCCGTAGACGACGGCCGCGTGGGCCAGGACGCCGTCGGCGGTCAGCCGGTCGAGCCAGTACCGCAGCCGCGGCCGGCCTTCGGACTCCACCAGTTCGTCGTAGGTCGGCCCGGCCCCGCCGCGGGCGCCCTTGAGCCCCCACTGCCCCATGAACGTCGCCCGCTCGTCGAGCATCGCGGCGTAGTCGGCGAGCGCGACGCCCTTGACCACCCGCGAACCCCAGAACGGCGGCGTCGGCAGCGGGACGTCGGTGGCGACGTCCGAGCGCGCGGGCGGCGGTCCTTCGAGGGCTTCCTCGCCGGCCTTGCGGGCTTTGCGCGCCTCGGCGATCCGCAGCGAGCGTTCGCGGCGTTCCTTGCGCTCCTGACGCTTCTGCTCCGCGTCGGCGTCCACCAGCGGCGATTCCCCGCGCTTGGCGGCCATGATCGCGTCCATCAGCCGCAGCCCCTCGAAGGCGTCCCGCGCGTAGCGGACCTCGCCGAGGTACAGCTCGCTGAGGTCGTTCTCCACATAGGACCGGGTCAGCGCGGCGCCGCCGAGCAGCACCGGCCAGCGCGCGGAGACGCCCCGGGAGTTCATCTCCTGGAGGTTCTCCTTCATGATCACCGTGGACTTGACCAGCAGCCCGGACATCCCGATCGCGTCGGCGCCGTGCTCGGACGCCGCGTCGAGGATGGTCGTGATCGGCTGCTTGATGCCGAGGTTGACCACGTCGTAGCCGTTGTTGGACAGGATGATGTCGACCAGGTTCTTGCCGATGTCGTGCACGTCGCCGCGCACGGTGGCCAGCACGATCCGGCCCTTGCCCGAGTCGTCGCCCTTCTCCATGTGCGGTTCCAGGTGGGCGACGGCCGCCTTCATCACCTCCGCCGACTGCAGCACGAACGGCAGCTGCATCTGCCCGGAGCCGAACAGCTCGCCGACCGTCTTCATCCCGGACAGCAGCGTGTCGTTGATGATCTCCAGGGCCGGCCGCTGCTGCAGCGCCGCGTCGAGGTCGGCGGTGAGGCCGTTGCGCTCGCCGTCGACGATCCGGCGTTCGAGGCGTTCGAACAGCGGCAGCGCGGCCAGCTCCTCGGCGCGGGACGCCTTCGACGACGCCGCGCTCACGCCCTCGAACACGGCCATCAGCTCCTGCAGCGGGTCGTAGCCCTCGCGACGGCGGTCGTAGACGAGGTCCAGGGCGATCGCGCGCTGGTCGTCCGGGATGCGGGCCATCGGGAGGATCTTCGACGCGTGCACGATCGCGGTGTCGAGCCCGGCCTGGACGCACTCGTGCAGGAACACGGAGTTGAGCACCTGCCGCGCGGCCGGGTTGAGGCCGAAGGAGATGTTCGACAGCCCGAGGGTGGTCTGGACCTCGGGGTGACGGCGTTTGATCTCGCGGATGGCCTCGATCGTTTCGATGCCGTCGCGCCGCGACTCCTCCTGGCCGGTGGCGATGGTGAAGGTGAGGGCGTCGACGATGACGTCGGAGGTCCGCAGGCCCCAGTTCCCGGTGATGTCCTCGATGAGCCGGGTCGCGATGTCGGCCTTCTTCTGCGCGGTGCGCGCCTGGCCTTCCTCGTCGATGGTCAGGGCGACGACGGCGGCGCCGTACTCGCTGACCAGCTCCATGACCTGGGTGAAGCGGGATTCCGGGCCGTCGCCGTCCTCGTAGTTGACGGAGTTGACCGCGCACCGGCCGCCGAGCCGCTGCAGCCCCGCCTCCAGCACGGCGACCTCGGTGGAGTCGAGCATGATCGGCAGCGTCGAGGCCGTGGCCAGGCGCCCGGCGAGCTCGGCCATGTCCGCGGTGCCGTCGCGGCCGACGTAGTCGACGCACAGGTCGAGCAGGTGGGCGCCGTCGCGGGTCTGCTCCCGCGCGATCTCGACGCAGTCGTCCCAGCGGCCCTCGAGCATCGCGGTGCGGAACGCCTTCGAGCCGTTGGCGTTGGTCCGCTCGCCGATCATCAGCACGCTGGCGTCCTGCTTGAACGGCACCGCCTGGTAGAGCGACGACACACCGGGCTCGGGCCGCGGCCGCCGGGGCACCGGCGCGGTGTCCGCGACGGCGGCGGCGAGCTGCCGGATGTGCTCGCCGGTCGTCCCGCAGCAGCCGCCGACCAGGCCGACGCCGAACTCGCGGACGAACCCGGTCAGCGCCTCGACCAGCGCTTCCGGGCCGAGCGGGTAGACCGCGCCGTCCGGGCCCAGCTCGGGCAGGCCGGCGTTCGGCATCACCGACAGCGGCACCCGGGCGTGCTTGGCCAGCTGCCGCAGGTGCTCGCTCATCTCGGCCGGCCCGGTCGCGCAGTTGAGCCCGATGACGTCGATGCCGAGCGGCTCCAGCGCGGCCAAGGCGGCGCCGACCTCGGTGCCGAGCAGCATCGTGCCGGTCGTTTCGACGGTGATCGAAGCGAGGATCGGCACCCGCCGACCCTCGGCGGCCATCGCCCGCTTCGCGCCGATGATCGACGCCTTCGTCTGCAGGATGTCCTGGGTGGTCTCGACGATCACCGCGTCGGCGCCGCCGGCCAGCAGGCCGCGGACCTGCTCGCGGTAGGCGTCACGCAGCGTGGCGAACGGCGCGTGACCGAGTGTGGGCAGCTTGGTGCCCGGGCCGACCGAGCCGAGCACGAACCGGGGCCGGTCCGGCGTCGCGAACTCGTCGGCCGTTTCGCGGGCCAGCCGCGCGCCGGCCTCGGCGAGCTCGAAGATCCGCCCGGTGATGTCGTACTCGGCGAAGTTGGCGAAATTGGCCCCGAAAGTGTTGGTCTCGACGGCGTCGGCGCCCGCCTCCAGGTACCCGCGGTGGACCGAGCGGACCACGTCGGGCCGGGTGACGTTGAGGATCTCGTTGCAGCCTTCGAGACCGGCGAAGTCGTCCAGGCTCAGGTCGTGGGCCTGCAGGGCGGTGCCCATCGCGCCGTCGGCCACCAGGACGCGGGATCGCAGCGCGGTCAGGAACGGGGACGACAGGCGGTCGGACATGCTGAACAGCGTAAGGCCGGTGGTCGTAGGCTGGTCCGGTGAGTGAGCCCGTCGACGAGACCCCGCGGCCGCCCGGCGACCGCCCCGAACCCAACCGGCCATTGATGGTCGTCGCCTTCGAAGGCTGGAACGACGCAGGTGACGCGGCCAGCCGGGCGGTCGAGCACCTGCAGCTGAACTGGGACGCCACGCCGCTGGCCGAGCTGGAGCCCGACGACTACTACGACTTCCAGGTCAGCCGCCCGACCGTCCGGATGGTGGACGGCGTCACTCGCCGGGTGGACTGGCCGACCACGACGCTGTCGGTGTGCCGCCCGGACGGGTTCGACCGGGACGTCGTCCTCGTGCAGGGCCCCGAGCCGAACATGCGCTGGCGCGCCTTCTGCGCCGAGCTGCTGGACCACATCAAGCAGCTCGACGTCGCGACGGTGGTGACGCTGGGGGCGCTGCTCGCGGACACCGCGCACACCCGGCCCGTCCCGGTCACCGGAACGGCGTACGACAAGGACACCGCGTCGCTCTACGGGCTCGACCTGAACAACTACCAGGGCCCGACCGGCATCGTCGGGATCCTGCAGGACTACTGCGTCCAGGCGGGCATCCCGGCCGTGTCGATCTGGGCCGCGGTGCCGCACTACGTGTCGCACCCGCCGTCCCCGAAGGCCACGCTGGCGCTGCTGCACAAGCTGGAGGACATCCTCGACGTCGAGATCCCGCTGGGTGCGCTGCCGGAGCAGTCCGAGGAGTGGCAGCGCACGGTCACCGAGATGGCCGACGAGGACGAGGAGATCAGCGAGTACGTCCGCAGCCTCGAAGAGCGCGGGGACGCCCAGAGCGAGGTCGCGGAGCAGGACGTCAGCGGCGACAAGATCGCCGCTGAGTTCGAGCGCTACCTGCGCCGACGCGGCCGCGGGGGCGGGCAGGAAGGCTTCGGCCTGCGCTGAGGCACTACTTCAGCCAGCTGGTGGCGAACGCCCGCGCGGGGTTCGCCACCAGCATGGCCGTGACGACGTCGCCGCCGAGCAGTTTCGTCAGCCGCGGCGCCAGCGTCGTGAGCAGGTAGGACGCGCCCGGCTGGAACCGGGCCGCGGCGGTCGTGGTGTCGCCGCCCAGCAGCAGCTGCCCGCCGTGCCCGGCCTCGACGAGCGCTTCGAGGCCGTCGAAGAGACGCCAGTCGGTGGCGTGGTTGGCCCGCGACGGGCCGTCGAAGCCGAGGAACACGCCGGTCTCGGCGATCTCCCGCTGCAGCCGCGGGTCCGGGTTGCGGTTGACGTGCCCGAGGATCACCTTTTCCGGTGAAACATCGAGCTTGCCGCAGAGCAGGTCGACCGTCTCCAGGGCCGCCGTGCCGAGTTCGAGGTGCACGGCGATCGGGGCGCCGGTCTCCTGGTGGGCGACCGCGGCGGCGGTCATCGTCAGCCGGGCGTGCGAATCGATCGTGTGGAAGGCGCCGGCCACCTTGACCAGCCCGGCGCGCGGGCCCGTCCGCGGCTCGTCGGGCAGGTCGGCGGGCTGGGTGCCCTCGGTCAGGTCGGCGACGAACTCCTGGACCAGGCCGTCGACGACGCGGTCCAGGATCACCGGCGCGTAGTGCTCAGCGCGGTGCAGCCCGGTGGCCGCGACCACGTGCACCCCGACCTCCTTCGAGATCCAGGCCAGTTCGCGGGTCCGCCGGGTCAGTCCGTACGGCGTCCACTGGACGAGCGCCGCGCCGCCCCGCGTCCTGAACTCGAGGAGCGCGTGGGCGGCGGCGGTCGGGTCGTCCAGCTCCTGGCCAGGCAGCAGCTTCGAGGCGAAGAACAGGTGGTCGTGCGAGTCCGTCACGCCGAGCTCGGCCGGATCGATGTCCCCCAGCACCGTGCGGACCTTGGGTTCCCCAGTCACGCGGCCGAGTGTAACGCCTCAACCGTTACGATGGCGAGGTGTCCGAAGACTTCCGCCTCGACATGGGCGCACCCTGGCTGAACCTCCTGGCCACCCGCGGCCGCCACTTCGGGCCGCAGCCGGTCGAACGGATCCCGACGACCGAGCGGCTGCGCGACTGGCTGGCCCGGGTCGAGCTGACCCCGCTCACCCCCGTCACGCACGACGACCTGCGCACAGCCCACCGGCTCCGCGAGGTCCTGCGCGAACTCGCCCTGGGTGCGGTCGACGGAATTCCGCCGAAAGCCGACCAGGTGAGCCCGCTGACGGCCTTCCTCGGGACCGAACCGGTGCACCTGGCCGCGCTCGACCGGCTGCACCGGAGCGCCCCGCCGACCGCGGCCGCCGCCTTCGCCCGGCTGGCGCACCAGGCCGCGGACTGGCTCACCGGTCCCCTGCGGCACGACCTGCGAGCCTGCCCCGAGCAGGACTGCCGGGGTGTCTTCGCCGATCCGGGTGGACGGCGTCGCTGGTGCCCGTCCCCGGCCTGCGCCAGCCGCGGCCGGGTGCGCGCGCTCAGGGAACGGCGTCGCGCGGGATCATGACGGCCAGAGGAGCCGGCGCATCGGCACCGCGCCCCGCGCCCGCTTCCGCCATTCGCGCGGGTAGCCCAGCGAGACCTCCTCGAACCGGACGCCGTCGGCCTCGGTGCTGCGCGGGATGTGCAGGTGGCCGTAGACCGCGATCTCCGCGCGGTAGCGGACGTGCCAGTCCTCGGTCTTCGTCGTGCCGCACCACAGCGCGAACTCCGGCCAGTACAGCGGGGCCGTCGGGTGCCGGTGCAGCGGCCAGTGCGACATCAGGATGGTGCCGTGGTCCGCCGGGATCGCGTCGAGGCGTTCGGTGCTGAGCTTCAGCCGGTCCTCGCACCACGCCTGGCGGCTCGGGTACGGGTCCGGGTACAGGAAGTACTCGTCCGTGCAGACCACCCCGGCCTCGCGGGCCTGCCGCAGGGCCTCCTCCAGGGACTTGCCCTCGGCGTCCGGCGTCCGCCAGCTGTAGTCGTAGAGCAGGAACAGCGGCGCGATCGTCAGCGGCCGCGAACCGTGCCGCCAGACCGGGAACTCGTCCTCGGGGGTGAGCACGTCGATCTCGCGGCACTGCTCCACGAGGTATTCGTACCGGGCCTGGCCCCGCAGCTGGCACTCGTCGTTCTTCGTCGTCCACAGCTCGTGGTTGCCCGGCACCCAGACGACCTTCGCGAACCGGCTGCGCAGGGTCTTCAGCGTCCCGATGGTCGCTTCGGCCAGCTCGGCGACGTCGCCGGCGACGAGCAGCCAGTCTTCGGGGGTTTCCGGGACGACCGAGTCGAGGATCGGGCCGTTGCCCTCGTGGGTCACGTGGAGGTCGCTGGTGGCGAAGAGGTGCGGCACCCCTCCACCGTAACCACCGCGGGCGAGGAAGCTACGCGAAACCTGCGTTTCCGGGCCAGCATCAGCACGCCGGCGAGGACGTAGCTGCCGGCCTGGACGTTCCGCAGCACCGCCGGCCCGGTCGTCGCCACCAGCGTGCCCGCCAGCAGCGCACCGGCGGTCGAGCAGCTGGCCACCACGGCGAACGTCGTGCTCAGCACCCGCCCGGCGCGCTCGGGCGCGACCACGCTCTGGATCTCCGACAGCACCCCCGCACCGACGACCACGCCCGGCGCCCCGGCCACGACGAACAACCCGACGTACACCCCCAACGCCGTCGTGACCGGCGAAAGGTTCCAGATCACGGCGGACAGCAGGCCCAGCGCGAGGGCACCCCAGCCCAGCAGGGCGGCCGGCGCGACCCGCCGCGCCACGGTGGCCAGGGCGAACCCGGCGGCCAGCCCGCCGAGCGCCTGCACGCCCCGCAGCAGGCCCGCGTCGGCTTCGCTGCCGCCGAGCACGTCCAGGACGTAGACCACGAACAGCACCAGGAACATGCCCTGCGCCAGCGACGTGCACACCAACGCGACGCCGGTGCGCCGCAAGCGCCGGTTACCTGTCAGCTCACACAGGCCGTCGAGCCAGGCCCGCACCACCGGTTCCCGCGCGGCCGCGAGCGCCGGGGCGGCCGTCCGGCGGAACGGCTTGGCCAGCAGGCCCGCGGCGACCGCGAGGACGGCCAGGTAGCCGGTGACGACGTCGGCGAGGCCGCCGAAGCCCAGCAGCGCCCCGCCGGCCCAGCCGCCGGCCAGCCGGGCGACGCTGCCGTTCACGCTCATCAGGCCGTTCGCCGCGGTCACATCCGCGACGCCGACGAGCTCCGGCACGAGCGCGTTGCGCGCGGGTTCGAACACCGACGCCAGCGCCGCCTGGGCGGCCATCACCGCGTACACCACGGTGACGCCGGGCTCGGCCAGCAGCGGGAGGGCCACGGCGGCCAGGCCGCAGCAGACGCCGAACAGCACCGCGCGCCGGTTCCACCGGTCGGCGACGACGCCGGCCACCGGGCTGAGCAGCACGGCAGGCAGCAGGCCGAGCACGATGCTCAGTGCCGTCGTCGCGGCGGAGCCGGTGCGCTGGAAGACGAAGATCGGCAGCGCCACCTGCAGCATCCACTCGGCCGTCTCGCCGAAGAACGCGGCCACCCACAGCCGCGCGAACGCCGGCACCCCCAGCAGCTGCTTCATTCCTCCGCCTTCCCCGAGTGTTCGATGCGTGGGAAGGCCCGCAAGCCGACGTGCACCGAGCTCGCGCCGGCCGGGGCGTCGGTCCGGATGGCACCGATGTACGGCCGGACCAGCGCGTCGATCGCTTCGGTCAGCCGCGTCAGCTCCGCGGGGGTGACGCGCAGGGCGTACGTCGACAGCCCGGCCGCCGCGCGCCAGGCGGGATCGAGGTCGTCGAGGGAGTCCAGGTACCGCTGGGTCAGCTCCTGCTCGTGGGTCAGCTGCGCGCCCACCACGCCCAGCTGGGCGGCCCGGTGGGCCGGGTCGTCAGCCAGCTCGCCCATCTCGAGGCCGACCTGCCGGGCTCGCCACGGACGTTCGCGGCCGTCCTCGCCTTCGGCCCGCTCGACCAGGCCGTACTGCGCCAGCTGCCGCAGGTGCCAGCTGCAGTTGGACGCCGTCGAGCCGACGGCCTCGGCGCACTCGCTCGCGGTGCGCGGGCCGACGGCGGTCAGGTGGTTCAGCAGCGCCGACCGCAGCGGGTGGGCCAGCGCGCGCAGCAGCTCGACGTCTTCGATCCGCTTGCGCGGCGGCAGCCCGGCCATCGGTCGTCCAATCTGAAAGAACTATTTCGAAAGTACTCTTTCATAGTTGGTCCCGCCTGCGGGTTTGTCAACCGGCTTCGCTATCGTTCGCGGGGCAGTGACTGCACCGAGCAGTGACTGCGCCAGCACCCGACCTTGGATGGACGTTGCCCGACCAGCGCGAACTCGCCACCGCCGCCGCCCTGGCCCTCCCCCGTTTCGTGGGCTCGACCGCGCTCTTCCACGCCGCGGTCGCCGAGCGGATGGCCGTCACCCCGACCGAGCTGCACTGCCTGCACCTGCTTCACGGCGGCGTCAGCGACTCCCCGACCGAGCTCGCGCGGCTGCTCGGGATGAGCACGGGCGCGTTCACCCGGCTGCTCGACCGGATGGAACGCCACCGCCTCGCCGAGCGCGCCCCCGATCCCGCCGACCGGCGCCGGCTCGTGGTCCGGCCGCTGCCCGACCGGATGGCCGAGCTCGCCGAGCTGTACGCGCCGATGGCCCGGTTCGTCGGCGAGCGCCTCGCCCGCTTCGACCGCCGTCAGCTGACCGCGCTGCTCGAGTTCCTGACCGACGGCACCGCCGCGGCGGAACGGTCGACGGCCGACCTGCCGGATGTGACCCAGGCCATAACCGATTGACTAACTCTACTGGTGTTGCGTTAGCCTGGTTCCACTATGAGGAACTGAACTGCGCCCGTCCCGCCTGAGGCGGCACCCGGTCGAGCCGACGCTCCCGCGTGCCACGACGCCCGGCCGGGATTTCCGCTTTCTTCCCCCAGGGCCCGGTGATCACCCATGTCCCCCCTTTTTCCGTTGCAGGCCAAGGACGTCGTCTTCGGCTACGGCACCCGCGTCGTCCTCGACGGCGTCTCGCTGACCGCGTCGGCCGGGCAGCGGCTCGGCCTGGTCGGCGAGAACGGCACCGGCAAGTCCACCCTGCTGCGCCTGCTGGCCGGGCTCGAAGAGCCGCGCTCCGGCGAGGTGCTGCGCGGCCCGGACGTCGGGTTCCTGCTGCAGGAACTGCCGCATCCCATGGACGCCATCTTCGCCGACGTCCTCGACGACGCCCTCGCCGAGATCCGCGCCGCCACGGCCCGGCTCGACGAGCTGACCACGGCGATGGCCGCCCGGCCCGACGACCCGGCGGTGCTCGACGAGTACGGCCGCGTGCTGGAGTGGGCCCAGGTCCACGACCTGTGGGACGCCGACCGCCGCGCGAAGCTCGTCTGCGACGGGCTCGGCCTCGGCGGCATCGAACCGGACCGGCGGCTCGGCACGCTGTCGGGCGGGCAGCGGTCGCGGCTCGGCCTGGCCGCGCTGCTGGTCCGGCAGCCGGAGACGCTCCTGCTCGACGAGCCGACCAACCACCTCGACGACACCGCGATGGAGTTCCTGGAACGCCACCTCACCGAGCTGACCGGGATCGTGGTGCTGTCCTCGCACGACCGCGTGTTCCTCGACGCCGTCTGCACCGACATCGTCGACCTCGACCCGGCCGCGGCCGACCGCCAGGCCGGCGGCGCGGTCCGCTACGGCGGCAGCTACACCGATTACCTCGGCCACAAGAAGGCCGAGCGGGCACGGTGGGAGCAGCGCTACGCCGAGGAGCAGGAGGAACTGAAGGAGCTGCGGGAAACCGTCGCCGTCACCGCGCGGAACGTCGCCTACGGCCGCGGCCCGCGCGACAACGACAAGTTCATCCACGCCTTCAAGGGCGCCCGCGTCCAGAAGACGATCTCGCGGCGGGTGCGCGACGCCGAGCAGCGGCTGGAGCACCTCGAACGCGACCAGGTGCGCAAACCCCCGGCGCCGCTGCGGTTCCGGGCCGAGCTCACCGGCCGCGTCACGGGTGACGGCCCGGCGATCTCGGTGCGTTCGCTCGAGGTGCCGGGACGGCTGTCGCTCCCGCGGCTCGACGTCGGCGGTTCGGCCCGGCTGCTCGTCACCGGCGGGAACGGCGCCGGGAAGTCGACGCTGTTGTCGGTGCTGGCCGGGCGGCTCACGCCGGCGGCCGGGACGGTCCACTTCGGACACGGCGTGCGGGTCGGGCTGCTGGAGCAGGACGTCGCGTTCGCCGGACCGGAACGGACCGCGGCCCGGGTCTACCGGGACGCGCTCGGCGAGGACGCTCCCCCGCTGAGCCGGCTGGGCCTGCTGGCGTCGCGCGACCTCCGGCAGCCGGTCGGAGCGCTCTCGGTCGGTCAGCGGCGGCGGCTGGCGCTGGCGATCCTGCTCGCCGACCCGCCGGACGTGCTCCTGCTCGACGAGCCGACGAACCACATTTCGCTGACCCTGGCGGAAGAACTGTTCGCGGCCCTGGAGCCGGCGCCGGGCGCGGTCGTCATCGCGTCCCACGACCGCTGGCTGCGCCGGGACTGGTCAGGCGACCACCTGGAACTGACCGCAGGCCACCCGGTCGCCGTATAGGTCGTTATACACCCGGAAGGGGGGCACTTTCACGTGAAAGTGCCCCCTTACGGGGTCAGAGCTCGATGCCGAGGAGGGCGTCGACGGCGTCGCGGATCGCGCCCGGGGCCGTCGGGTCGGTGCCGTCGCGGCGCAGGGCCTCGTTCGCCCACGCGTCGACCGCCGCCAGGGCCTTCGGCGTGTCGAGGTCGTCGGACAGGTGGTCGCGCAGCCGCGTGACCGTGTCCTCCGCCGCCGGCCCGGTGGACAGGGAGACGGCCTCGCGCCAGCGCGCCAAGCGGGCTTCGGCGTCCGTCAGCAGCCCGGCCGTCCAGGCGCGGTCCTCGCGGTAGTGGCCGGCGAACAGCGCGAGCCGGATCGCGCCCGGGTCGACCCGGTCGGCGCGCAGCCGCGAGACGAACACCAGGTTCCCACGGGACTTCGACATCTTCTCGCCGTCGAGGCCGATCATCCCGGCGTGCACGTAGTGGCGGGCGAACGGGCCGTCCTTGGCGACGGCTTCGGCGTGCGCCGCGCTGTACTCGTGGTGCGGGAAGATGAGGTCCGAACCACCGCCCTGGAGGTCGAAGCCGAGGCCCAGCCGGTTGACCGCGATCGCGCTGCACTCGATGTGCCAGCCCGGGCGGCCGGCGCCGAGCTCGGACTCCCACGACGGTTCGCCCTCGCGGGCCACCCGCCACAGCAGCGCGTCCAGCGGGTGGCGTTTGCCGGCGCGGTCGGGGTCGCCGCCGCGCTCGGCGAAGTACTTCGCCATGGTCTCGGCGTCGTAGTTCGACTCGTAGCCGAACTTGCCGGTCGCCGTGTGGTCGAAGTAGACGTCCGGGAACTCCGGGTCGTCCGCGCGGTACGCGGCGCCGTTGGCCAGCAGCTTCGCGATGACCTCGACGATCTCCGGGATGCTCTCCACCGCGCCGACGAACTGCTTCGGCGGCAGTACGCGCAGCGCCGTCATGTCCTCGCGGAACAACGCCGTCTCGCGCATGCCCAGCACGACCCAGTCGTCCTGGTCGCGCGCAGCGCGCTCCAGCAGCGGCTCGTCGATGTCGGTGACGTTCTGCACGTAGTGGACGTCGTGCCCGTTGTCCCGCCAGATGCGGTTCACCAGGTCGAAGGCGAGGTACGTCGCGGCGTGCCCCAGATGCGTCGCGTCGTAGGGCGTGATGCCGCAGACGTACATCCGGGCGGTGGCGCCGGGCGCGGTCGGGCGGATCTGCCCGGTGGCCGTGTCGTGGAGCCGCAGCGGGCGGGGGGTGCCGGGGATGCGGGGCACGTCGACCGATGACCAAGTCTGCATACCCCGACTGTAAGGGCTGCCGGGTCAGGCCTTCCCGAGCGGTGGGACGAGCCTCACCCGGGCGTACGCCTCGATGGCCCGCGCCAGCCAGCCCGGCAGCTCCGGGTCGGCCTGCGCGGCCAGCTCCCGCTGCCGGGGATCGGTGACGTAGAGCCCGCCCATGGCGGTGTAGGCCGGGGCCGTCGGCTGCCAGAAGTGGCTCACCGACCGGTAGTGCTCCGCGACGGCGTCGAGCGCGGCGGGATCCTCCGGTGCGGCGCCGGAACGCATGACGGCGGCCAGCCGCCGGAACAGCGCCGCGCTCTGGGCGGCGGCGTGCCGGTAGTCCGCGGCGGTGAGCCCCTCCTGGGCGGCCTGGGCGACGTCGAAGGCTTCCGCGGCGCCCTCGCCGAACGTCTCGCGGTAGGTCTGCCGCATGGCGGCGCCGTCCTTGCGCAGGCCGGCGAAGAACCGGTCCGGGTCGTCGATCCGGGCGTCGCCGAGATCGGCGATCGTCTCCCCGACGGTGGCGATCACCCGGTCGAGCCGGCGCCGCTCCTCCTCGAGCTGGGCCAGGTGCCCGCGCAGCGCGGCCGCCTCGTCGACCTGCTCGCCCAGCACGGCCCCGATTTCGGCGAGGCCGAGGCCGAGCCGGCGCAGCAGCAGGATGCGCTGCAGGCGCAGCAGCTCGAACCGGCCGTACCAGCGGTAACCGTTCGCCGCCACGGACGCCGGCGTCAGCAGGCCGATCGCGTCGTAGTGGCGGAGCATCCGCGCCGACACGCCGGACGCCTTCGCGACCTGGCTGATCGAGTACTGCATCCGTTCACCTTGGAATTGACCTTCACACGATGTCAACTTCTACCGTCGTCGCTGTGACCACCACCATCACCGGCGCCCGCGTCTTCGACGGCGAGCGCCTCTCCGACCACACCGCCGTCCGGCTCACGGACGGGTGCATCGACGCGGTCGGCGACGACACGCTGCGCCGCCCCGGCGACGAGCACGTGGACGCCCGCGGCGGCACCCTGCTGCCCGGCCTGATCGACGCCCACGTGCACCTGCTGCCCGGGGCGCCCCGGCAGGCGCTGACGTTCGGCGTCACGACCGTGCTCGACATGTTCAGCAAACCGGACACCGTCCGGGAGGCCCTGACCCGCGCCGCCGGGCCGGACTGCGCCGACGTGCGCTCGTCCAGCGTCGGAGCGACGGCGCCGGGCGGGCACCCGAGCATGATGTACGCGCCCTTCCCGTACGTGACGGGCCCGCAGGACGCCGAGCGGTTCGTCGCCGGCCGCGTCGCCGAGGGCGCGGCGCACCTCAAGGTGCTCTACGACGACGGCATCGGCGGCCCGATGCCGATGCCATCGCTCGACGTGCCGACGATCGCCGCACTGGCCGAGGCGGCGCACCGGGCGGGTCTCGTCGTCGCGGCGCACGTGTCGACCGCGCGCGCCGCCGTGGACCTGCTGCCCACCGGGGTGGACGTGCTCGCGCACGTGCCCTTCGACGCCCTGTCCCCGCCACAGGCCGACGCGATCGCCGCGGCGGGCGTGGCGGTGATCTCGACGCTGTCGGTGGCCGACGGCTTCCCCGGCGGCTCTCTGCTCGACGAGCCCGCCCTGGTGCCCCGGCTGGGTCCGGCGTGGCGCACGGTTCTGGAACGGCAGGCGCAGCGCTGGCTGCCGCCGCAGCTGCCGGACTTCGCGGTCGCGCGGGCCAACGCCCGGCTGCTGCACGACGCCGGCGTGCCGCTGCTCGCCGGGACGGACGCCCCCAACCCGGGAACCGTGCACGGCGCGACCCTGCATCGCGAGCTGGGACACCTCGTGGCCGCAGGGCTTGCGCCGGCGGCCGCGCTGACCGCGGCGACGGCCCGTCCCGCGGACGCGTTCGGGCTGGCCGACCGCGGCCGGATCCGCTCCGGGTTGCGCGCCGACCTCGTCCTGGTCGACGGCCGCCCGGACGAGGACATCGCGGCGACGCAGCGGCTCACCGCGGTGTGGAAGCAGGGGGTCCGCGCGGACCCGGCGGGTTACGTCGGTTCGGCCGACGAGGAAGCCGGGCTGGCTGCCTTGCGGGCCCAGACGGAGAAGGTGATCGCCGCCGTCCGCGACCATCTGGGAGCACCCGCCACCGTGGTGGGGGGTGGGGTGGGTGGGTGGGTTTGAATTGTCACACCACAACACGCCACAGGCGTCGACCCAATAAGCTGTGGGCGGCGGG